>JAZQYL010000001.1:0-28785 GCA_045633485.1 Acutalibacteraceae bacterium
ATACTGTGCGTTGTAAGGTGTGTTAACTGCTGTAATTACACCTGTAAGTGTAACGTTTTCAATTGTTTCACTTCCTTCGAGTGCATAAGCAGCATCTACGATTTCTGCAGGTGTTGCTGTGGAAGGATCAAAAGATGGTTCATCAACAGGTGGATCAACAGGATCTGTTGTTTCGCCGCCTTCACTATCAGCATAAACTGTCATAGAATTTGCTCTTCCCTGTGCGGACATAGAAGCAAATGTGAATGAGTCAACAGGTGAAGCGAATGTAATTGTTGTAACACCACTGCTAACAGATGCTGTAGCGTTACTGTCGGTGAAAGATGAAGCCCACGCAGAATACTTCGCATCCATACCGGAAGCATCGATTACAAGTTTTGTCATACCGGGATATTCAACGATAACCTCTGTACCCTTGTAAAAACGGCCTGGTGCTGCGTAGTCACCTATTTTAGATGTAGCGCCGTTTCTATTGTTAGTAACAGTAATACCGTTTTGTTGCCAAACCTGTATTTCATCTGTTTTTTGGGTACGGTTTGCCTTGTCAGCGAACGAAATTGTTACGCTGGTTTCTGCTGCGGATATTGGAACGATCATTGCTGAAAGTAACACACACACGCAAGCAAAAATTGAAATAATTTTTTTCATTGCGATTAACTCCTTTTTATAGTTTATTTTAAGAGAATTTTACAAATCCTCAAATCGCCACAAATATGTATTTTTATTTTATCACTAATTTTATAAAGTGTCAATAGTGAAAATATATTTATTTTGCACAAAATTATCAGTTTGTACCGGTTGAACCAAAGCCTTTAGTGTCACGGTCGGTCTCATCAAGACTCTCGCTTTCTATAAATTCAGCCTTTACGTATGGCATAATTACCATTTGCGCTATACGCTCACCGCTTTGTATGCATTGTGTAACGCTTGAATGATTGTGAATAGGCACCATAATTTCGCCGCGATAGTCACTATCGATAACGCCAACCTTATTAGCGGGGGCAAGTCCCCTTTTAGTAGCTGTACCGCTGCGCGCAAAAATAAAAGCCGCCGTACCCTCCGGTATTTGCATAGCTATACCGGTATGAATCATTACGGTCTCGCCGGGATTAATTGTTATTTCACCCTCCGGTATTGTGTACAAATCGGCGCCTGCCGCATACTCTGTGCCATAGGTTGGAACAATAGCATTTGAATTAAGCTTTATAAATTTTACTTTTGCCATATTTTTCTCCTTAATTTGTATAACACAAAAACTCCGTCATACGACGGAGTTTTTGCTTGGTGCGGGTGACAGGACTTGAACCTGCACATCGGTGACACTAGCTCCTAAGGCTAGCGCGTCTGCCAATTCCGCCACACCCGCATATTAAAAGTAATAAGTGTTAGTGAAAAAGCAATAACACTAAACGACCTTATGTATTCTACTTGATAAAAGGAAAAAAGTCAAGGGATTTTTTAAAACCCTTGACTTTGTTTTGCTTTTTTATTCAAGAACTATACTTTTAAAACTGTCAATATTTGCTTTAGGTACGCCTATGTAGCTTGTAAGCCAATGATCTATGCTTTGTTGTAATGTTGTACAGCCGTTTTTAGCACCGTATTCCATCATTTCGTTATAAAGTATACCCCAAGCAACATAGTTACCGCTGGTTTTATTTTTATCCACCGTATCCAGAATATTCATTTGACCATCTTTATCACTAACATCATCAGCTCTCCAACGCTTAGCGGTTGTAGAACTTGAGCCAAAAGAGGTAAGTTCAAAATCACGAGTCAAATCTTCATAAGACACACCCAAAACACCATTTACTATAAACGCAAATGTGCCCGTGCGGTCGGCACCCGCATTGCAATGAGCGTAGAAAGGATAGTTGCTTTCGTCAGCAAGTAATTCAAACACTCTTTTATAGCTTGCTTTAAATACATCAGGATCAGATTTCATAACATTATCATACTGTCCCGGCGATTCTATAAATTCATAATTAAGACCTGTTCCAGGTGTTTGGTTTTTTTGACTTGCATAACGTATATCAAGTTCAGTTTTTAAACCCAGTTGCTTTATGTTTGCAATACCCTCTTCGGTAATGCTTTCAAGTCTTTGTCCTCGGTAAAGCATACCGTATTTAACAGTCTTACCGCCTTCTGCTTTCCAACCGCCCATATCGCGCACGTTGCCTACACCGCCAATAGTTACCCAACGCACAGGCGCATCTTTGGTTCTTATTTTACCGCCACCTAAAATATCGTCGCTTATGGTACCGGTAACCTTCCAATAATATGTTCTACCGGGAATAAGTGCTATATTTTCAACCTTTGAATATTTGGTTGTTACAATATATGGATTGCTAAAATCAGCGTTCTCGGAGAATGTTATTGTGTAAACCGAGCTCAAATCCAAAAACCAATCCAACTCTATTGCCTGGTAATCATATCTTATGCCGCTGTATTCTTTAAGCCACGAAAACTGTCTTTCGGCTGTAGTGGCATCCAAATATCCGCGTATAACATCATCACAAAGGTCAACCTCAACCACGGTGTCGTAATCAATATTAATATAATCGTTATTCGGATTTGATGAGTTACCGTCGGATGTTGTTTCGTTACTGCCCGATTGAGTGTCGGATGTATTATCATCAGCGTTAGATGATGTAGTAGGAAGGGATGTGATTACGTTGCCGTTTTCATCCATAATTATCTGTTGGTATTCCACCTCGGCAGACATTACCGATGTATCATTTTGATTTTTGCTGCAACCGCATACACAAAGCACCATAACAATTGCAAGCATAAGCGCTAAAACTTTTTTCATATTCAAAGCTCCTTGTATTATATGTGTTATATATTATAATTCTCAACTTAAATAAAGTCAATTCATTTTTGCTGCATCATAACAAAAATATTAACAATTTGTAAATGGTCAGGGAAAGTCAAACTTTTTTTAAAAAAAGTATTGACATTTTAAAAAAATGGGTTATAATAGCATTAACAAACAAAGGTAAGGGAAAGTCAAACTTTCACTTTGGGAGGTCAAGAAATGAGCGAAGATGCAAAAAAAACCGAGACGAACGTCGAGGATGCACCAAAAAAAGAAAAAAAGAAATCTAAAAAAGATTGTGAGCTTGATGCCTTAAAAGCTGAGCTTGACGCAAAGAATGATCAATTGATGCGCACTGCCGCTGAATTTGATAATTTTAAAAAACGTACCGAACGCGAAAAGGCATCTGTTGCCGAATTTGCAAAAGCAGGACTAATCAAACAACTTTTGCCAATACTTGATAATATAGATCGCGCTGCTGCCTCTGATAAAGCAAGCGCCGATTATATTAAAGGTATTGAGATGATTGTAAAACAATTTGAAAATATAGTTCAAACCCTTAATATTGAAGAAATCGCTAAGGTTGGCGATACATTCGACCCTAATTTTCACGAGGCAGTAATGCATATTGAAGATGAATCGTTAGGCGAAAATGTGATTTCTCAAGTTTTACAAAAAGGATACAAAATTGGTGATACTGTAATCCGCGCCGCAATGGTGCAGGTTGCAAATTAAAAATAAAACAAACACATATAAATATTTTAGGAGGATTTTTACAATGGGAAAAATTATTGGTATTGACTTAGGTACAACAAACTCTTGCGTAGCAGTTATGGAAGGCGGCGAGCCGGTTGTAATTGCAAACGCCGAAGGCGCACGTACTACACCTTCTGTAGTTGCCTTTTCAAAAACAGGAGAAAGAATGGTAGGTCAGGTTGCAAAGCGTCAGGCTATTACCAACCCCGACAGAACCATCAGTTCCATCAAACGCGAAATGGGAACAAATTATACAGTTGCTATTGATGACAAAAAATACACACCTCAAGAAGTTTCTGCGATTATTTTGCAAAAGCTTAAGGCAGATGCCGAAAGCTATCTCGGCCAAACAGTAACCGAGGCTGTAATCACAGTTCCTGCTTACTTTACTGACGCACAACGTCAGGCAACAAAAGACGCAGGCAAAATTGCAGGTCTTGAAGTAAAGCGTATTATAAACGAGCCTACCGCCGCTGCCCTTGCCTACAGTATTGACAAGGAAGATGATCAAAAAGTTATGGTGTACGACCTTGGTGGCGGCACATTTGACGTATCCATCATCGAAATGGGAGACGGCGTACAAGAGGTTCTTGCAACCGCAGGTAACAACAAGCTCGGCGGCGATGATTTTGACAAGCGTGTTATGGATTATATCGTAAGCACATTTAAAGCAGAACAAGGTATTGACCTTTCAAGCGATAAAATGGCTATGCAACGTGTAAAAGAAGCTGCTGAAAAAGCAAAGATTGATCTTTCCGGTATGACAACTGCCGACATTAATCTTCCATTTATCACAGCCGATTCTACCGGACCTAAGCACTTCGAAACAACCCTTACCCGCGCAAAGTTTAATGAACTTACAGCCGACCTTGTAGAAGCAACAATGGTTCCTGTACGTCAGGCACTTGCAGACTCAGGTCTTGACAAAAACGAAATACACAAGGTTTTGATGGTAGGTGGTTCTTCAAGAATTCCTGCTGTTCAAGAAGCTGTTAAAAACTTCATGGGCAAAGAGCCATTCAAGGGCATTAACCCTGACGAATGCGTTGCACTTGGCGCATCACTTCAGGCCGGTGTTTTAGGCGGCGACGTTAAAGGACTTCTTCTTCTTGACGTTACCCCACTTTCACTCGGTATTGAAACAATGGGCGGTGTTTCAACAAAAGTTATTGAACGTAACACCACCATTCCTACCAAGAAGAGTCAAATATTCTCTACTGCGGCTGATGGTCAAACATCTGTTGAGGTACACGTATTACAGGGTGAACGTGAATTTGCAAAAGACAATAAGACCCTTGGTGTATTCCACCTTGACGGAATTGCTCCAGCTCCACGCGGAATACCCCAAATCGAAGTTACATTTGATATAGATGCTAACGGTATCGTACACGTATCTGCAAAAGACCTCGGTACAGGAAAAGAAAACGATATCACAATTACATCTAATACCAACATGTCTAAGGAAGATATCGACAAGGCTGTAAAAGAAGCTGAAGAATATGCTGCTGAAGACAAAAAACGTCGCGAAGCAGTAGATGTTCGAAATAATGCGGATCAAATGATTTATCAAACCGAAAAAACTGTTACCGAATTTGGAGATAAGCTTTCGGAAGACGAAAAGGCAAAGATTGAAACCGCAAAAGAAGCTCTTAAAGAAGCTCTTAAAGGTGAAGATATTGATGCTATCAAAGCCCGTCAAGAAGATTTGCAAAAGGAAATTTATGCGGTAAGCGAAAAAGTTTATAAAGCTGCTGCCGAAGCACAGGCAGCTCAAGGAGGCGCAGATGCCAATGCTGCTGCGTCCGACGACAACGTTTACGAAGCAGACTTTACCGACGTAGACGAAAACAAATAATTGTTTGGATAAACGATTTTTTAAGTAAAGAGGTAAAAGTGAATAGTGAATAGGTTTGGCGTTTGCTCTGCAAACTTATATGAATCGTGTTGCAATGCGACACACCTTACTTATTCACTATTGCTTATTACATATTACTTCAAACAACTTTCAAAAGTTGTTTCATAGGAGAATATCTGTGGCAGAAGATAAAAGAGATTATTACGAAGTCTTGGGCGTTGATAAATCAGCATCCGAAGACGAGTTAAAAAAAGCATACCGAAAGCTTGCTAAAAAATATCACCCCGATTTAAATCCCGACGATAAGGTTGCTGAAAAGAATTTTAAAGAGGTTAATGAAGCCTATGAAATTCTTTCCAATTCGGAAAAACGCGCACGTTATGATCAGTTTGGTCACGCCGGCGTTGATCCTAATTTTGGTGCCGGTGGCGGTGGTTACGGCGGTGGCTTTGGCGGTTTTGGTGATTTTGGTGACCTTGGTGATATATTGGGCAGTATGTTTGGCGGCGGCTTTGGCGGTTTCGGCGGCGGTCGACAATCAAATCCTAATGCTCCACGTCGAGGTAATGATGCATCTGCATCGGTTAACATTTCATTTGAAGAAGCTGCAAAAGGTTGTACTAAAACTATTAAGGTTACAAAAATTGACAATTGCTCGGATTGCGGCGGTACAGGTTGCGAAAAAGGAAGTAGTGCAAAAACCTGTCCTGTTTGTCATGGTAGCGGTCAGGTTAGTAGCGTACAACGTACCCCGTTTGGTCAAATACAAACTCAAACGGTTTGTAACCATTGTCACGGCTCTGGTAAGGTTATTGAAAAGCCGTGTCACACCTGTGCCGGCAAAGGCAGAATTCGTCATACTGTAGAAAAAAGTGTTGACATACCTGCCGGTATTGATGACGGTCAAATTATCTCGGTTCGCGGTGGCGGTGACGCCGGTGTTAATGGCGGTCCATCGGGCAATTTACGAGTTAGTGTAAATGTACGTCCGCATCCTATTTTTGAACGTGATGGTTATGATGTTTATTGCGAAATACCTATCACCTTTGCTCAGGCAGCATTAGGCGACGAAATAACCGTTCCCACGCTTGACGGTAAGGTTAAGTTTACTATTCACGAAGGCACTCAGCCCGGCGATGAATTCAAACTTAAAGGCAAGGGTATCCAACGATTAAACTACCTAGGTCGCGGTGACCAATACGTTAAAATTGTTGTTGAGGTCCCACGTGATTTAACCAAGGAACAAAAATCCAAACTCAAGGAATTTGACAATATTGTCGACGATAAAAACTATAAGAGCCGAAAATCATTTTTTGATAAAATAAAGGATTTTTTTGATTAGTGCTCTAATATGTTAAAAATTCATATAAATTATAAAACACCCCGAGACTTTACAAAAATCTCGGGGTGTTAAATTTTATTTAGTAGATGACATTGCAACTAATTGTTCTTGATACGCTTTTGGTTTTTCGGTCGTTCCATGTTCACCTGCGGGATGATACGTAGGAACAATTGACTCGACATATTTTTTCACGCGGTCCGGTTCTTCATAACAAATATGCATAAGCTCTTCTATGTTATTGAAAAGCTTATCGGCATCAAAATCGGTAGGATTGCAGATGCTTATAAGTTTATTAGGTGTAGTGCGTAAGCCCTCAGTTTCCATTAAACGTTCTTCAAAAAGTTTTTCACCCGGGCGAAGTCCTGTGTATTCTATTTTGATATCAACATCGGGTTTAAACCCTGAAAGTCGTATAAGATTTCGCGCAAGTGTATCAATCTTAACGGGCGCTCCCATATCAAGCACAAAAATTTCACCGCCTGCAGCACAAGTGCCTGCTTGCAATACAAGGCTCACCGCCTCAGGTATGGTCATAAAGTAACGTATAATATCAGGATGCGTAACTTTAACCGGACCACCTTTTGCAATTTGTTTTTTAAACACAGGCACTACCGAACCGTTAGAACCTAACACATTACCAAATCGCACAGCTACAAATTCGGTTTTTATTTCATCGCCGCTATGCACAAACCTGTCCTCTACCTCGCTATCGTCGTGCTCGTAAAGCGGACGCATTTTTTCAAACTTACCTTCTTTGATAAGTTTATCAAAAGATTGTACAACCATTTCACATAAGCGTTTGCTAGCACCCATTATGTTAGTAGGGTTAACTGCCTTGTCGGTGCTGATAAGCACAAAGCGCTCACAACCGTTAAGAGCCGCTGCAAATGCTGTTTTATAGGTACCCAAAACATTATTTTTTATAGCTTCTTGAGGGCTGTGCTCCATTAAAGGCACATGTTTATGGGCTGCCGCATGGTATACTAACTGAGGTTTGTAGTGTGCAAACACATCAAAAACCTTGCGGCTATCTCGCACAGAACCAATAAGCACATCCAAATTTAATTCGGGATATTGCTCGCGCAACTCTTGTTCAATATCGTAAGCATTGTTTTCATAAATATCAAAAACAACGAGTTTTTTTGGATTATGCTCGGCTATTTGACGACAAAGTTCGCTTCCTATTGAACCGCCGCCGCCCGTAACAAGTATTGTTTTGTCCTGCAAGAAATCAAAAATTTCAGCCATATCAACCTTTATGGGATCACGGCCCAAAAGGTCCTCAATATCGACGTCAACCAGGGTGTTTTTGCCAACCTGTTCGTCACGAAGTTCATAAATATCGGGCAATATTTTAAGTTCGCATTCAGTCTCCTTACAAATTTCAAGTATATGCTTTTTATCTATAGGAGAAATTGTTGGAATGGTTATATAAATCTTATCAACATTAAATTTTTGAACCATATCCGGAATATCGTATCTGTTACCTGATATGCATAATCCATCAATATATTTGCCTATTTTATGCGGATTATCATCTATAAGACAAACTACCTTATCCCTTGAATCGGTCGCAAGATTCATATCATGAAGGATCATTCTACCCGCAGATCCTGCGCCAACAAGCATAACACGAGATGCTTTTTTAGAATTAGCGACAGCGCGACGAGAACGCTCCAACAAAATAAATCGGTAAGAAAAGCGCACGCCTAAAACAAATATAAACAACAACAACAGTCCGAATATATAATATGTATAAGGCATTCTGCTCATTGGAAGATGACTGAACCTGACCATAATTGTTATGCCCACGGTATGAATAATAGACGAAACAGTAGTGGCATACACGACATTAAAGAATTCACGATATGATGCGAATGTCCATATGCTTCGATAAAGTTTAAAACTCCTAAACAAAACTAGTGTTACAATAGTATTTGCAGGCATATACATTGCCCACGCCTTAATGAACTCGGGTGAAGTGTTTAAAAGAGTATTAATCTGACAATCAAATCTTAACCACAAAGCCAGTAAATATGAAAAATTTAATACAAAAGCATCGTAAAAAAGCAACAATAACTTTGCAAAATTACTACGATTAATAAAAAATTTAGATGTTTTATTTTTTCGCATATTATACCTCTCTATAGAATAATACATCATAATTCTACAATAAAAAAAGCAAACTGTCAAGCAATATAAAATCCGCACCTGATATATAAACAAGTGCGGATTAAAAAAATCAACCGTTAGGTATTAAAATCATTTTATCCTGTTCAAGAATATCCTCATATATTTCATTTATTAGTTTTAATTGTTCTACATCCGCAAAATAGCGTCTTGCTATGTCCCATATTTTTTCACCGGAACTTGCAAAATACACCGTCATTGCGCTATCATTTTCTTGCACAGCACTTTTGCCGTTCTTTAAGTTTATATCGGTAATAAGCGACAAATTACTGCAACGGTAAATAGCTGCCGCAATATTTAGTTCTGCCCTGATTTCTATATTACAGTCGCCAGTAAGGGTATAGTTCACCGCTTTAACCGATATATCGGGCGAACACCTGAATTCACCATCGCAATCAATCGGATGCACATAATCAAAATTAATAGTTTTTTCATAAAAGTTAGGAATCGCATCGGCATCCTGTGCTATCATAAATACTGAAACAATACCGGTTATATTCATGGCATTATCACTAAACTTTACCGAGTCTGTGCGCGTCTCGCACCAAATATCCGAAATTGAAGAGATCGAACCCTGTGCAAAATCAAAGTTTTTCTTGCAAGTTAATTTTTGATTTAAATTATTAAATATCTTACTAAAGCAAACATCGTTTTTATTTATATCCGCTTCGTATTTGCGTGAGTATGCATCAAGCACAACCGCAACATCATTATTGCAATAGCACTCACTGGTGACAAGCACTTTGGCGTTAAGAACAAGCCTTCTGCATTCACCGGATGCCGAAACGCGTGGTTTAATCTCAAGTTGAGCTATGCTTGCTTTAGTTTCACATTCACAGTTATCAGATATACCCTCTATTTCCAAAAGTTGGCTAAACGGTATTTGATATCTTATAGTTTGTAATGACGCGGCATCGTCGGGCGCATACAAAAGCCTTATAGTCATTTCGCCCTTTACAACCACCTTTCCGGCCATTATCTTATTATCGGTAACATTTATATCTGCATCATATCTTATAATACAACGAAGATCAGGTTGCCCTGCGCCAAGTTCTATTTCTTCTTCTACTATAAGATATTTTTCACCCAATCCCATTGGAATTGTAGCGGGTACAATACCCCTTAGCAATTCCACATTAATATCGTCATAATCTGATATCACGTTGGTAATGTTACGAGATTTTAACGCAACATATATACCTACTGCACCATGGATATCTATTTTTTTACTTGTTACTGCACGACAGTTTATATACTCACATTTAGTTTTAACATTTAACACACACCCCTCAGTGTTAATACCGCTATCAAAACTTTTTGAAAAAGGATATTGATACTCATAAGAACTTACGCAGTTATCATTTCCGCAGTATATAACATTTATGGAAACACAACCCTCTATCGTAATATTATTACCACTTATAACTTTAGAAAAAACACGCGCAACAGCACAACACTTCAAAATTTTACATATATCGGCATAATAGTCTGGTAGAGTGAAGTCTATATCGATAGGTTGCTCTGCAGAATCACAAAAAACCGTAGATAAACTCAATACGCTTGTTGTTAGATTTTTTTGTTCCATTTATATACACACTCCAAAAACAATTTTTATTTAATTTTATTCTAAATGCGCATATATTATGACAAAAGTTAAAAGGCACGGTATGCAAATGCATTACCGTGCCTTGGTTTAATAATTACTCGTCACTAGCGTCAGGAACTTCGCAAACAAGATATCCATCTTTTATTCTGTTTTTTTGTGTTAATTTATCAAATACCGCGAGCGCACCTATCACCGCTGAAAATATTGCAACTACTGTACCTAAAAATTTTAAAAGCTTTTTCATTGTGAAATACCTCCCGAATTTTATCTTCCTTTTAATAATCCACTTTTTTATGCAAATTGTCAAGTGTTTTTTACATAAAAGGCGCAAAAAGATGCAAAATCGCACGTTTAACTCTTAAAAATAAAGAGGATTTTTTCATTTTTTCGCGTGTTACCTCACTACATTGTAATAAAAGCGTATTAAAATGTTCCTTAATATCAAGAACCGTATTGTTATCACACATCCAAACTCCACACTCAAAATGCATTATAAAACTACGATAATCCATATTAACGGTACCCACCGTTGCAACCGAATCGTCAGAAACAAAAATCTTTGAATGTATAAAACCTGGAGTATATTCGTAAATTTTAACCCCGGCTTCCAACAAATCGTAATAGTTATACTGTGTGACAGGATGAACATACCACTTGTCAGGTATATAAGGCGTGATAATTTTTACATCAATACCAGACTTAGCCGCAAGTCGCAGACATTCCTTCATGGTATTATCTATTATAAGATACGGAGTGGCTATATATACATATCTTTGGGCAGAATTAAGTATTTGCATATAGATACCTTCGGCAGGATTTTTATCATCAAGTGGTCCATCTGCATAAGGAAGTAAAAATCCCTTTTCCAAAACCTTTTCATTTGATAAATGAGAAGCATAGTCTATATCCTTACCGGTAGTAAATTCCCATGTGCTGCAAAACATTGCCAAAAAGCTCTGCACCGCATCTCCCTTTACAACTACGGCACAGTCCATCCAATAGCCAAAACGTTCGAATTCATTTATATATTCATCGGCTATATTTAATCCACCTGTCACCGCCACTTTGCCGTCTATTACAACAATTTTACGGTGATTACGGTTGTTCATAAAGATATCTATTGATGGTTTTATTTTATTAAATGCAGCTACCTCTATACCCTTTTTGCGAAGTTTCTTTATAAAGTTTCTGTTTTGTCTTTTGATTGAACCAAAATCATCAAATAAAACCTTTACCTCTACCCCTTCGTGAACCTTACGCTCAAGTATATTGCAAATCGAAGACCACATCTTACCTTCGGCAATTATAAAAAATTCGATAAATATATATTCTTGCGCCTTTTCAAGTTCTTCCAAAAACCGTGGCAAAAACACCTCGCCCGGAGCTAAAAATTCACATGATGAATTTTTATAAAGCGGATAACCCGATTCTAACGTTAGATAATCCGCCTGTCTTGAATGTAGTCCGTCGCTATAGCGCAATGTCTCATAAATTGCTGTGTTTTTTGGTAGTTTATTGATGTGTTTGTGTTCGCACTTATACATACGCTTTTTTATGTGTGGCAATACACGTCCGCCTCCAAGCAACGTATATGCTAATACACCGAATATCGGAACTGCCAAAATGAATATTATCCAAAGTATTTTATAACCTGATTTTCCACTCCTATTGGTTATATAAAAAACCGTCACTATTGCAAGCACAGTACAAAATGCATTTACAAAAAAACTATATTCGCTGAGTTCTTTTACCGTAACTATAAAAAACAATATTTGTACTATCAACGCTATAGCCGAAAAAATTATATGCGTCGGAAATGGTATACCGCGCTTGTTTTTTAACCTCACCCTCAATTTTGGCACCCCCCTTTCACTATCTTATATGTAATATACTATGCATAATTCTACCATAAATTTGTGAACAAATCAAATACAAAAAAAATCTCTCGCAAAATATGTTGAAAGAGATTTTTTGTATATGTTATTCTGTTTTATTATTTGAATCACAACCGCATCCGCAAGATAAACATTGACTTGCATGCGGACAACCTATGCATTTGTTGCCGCTTTTCTTTTGTTTTACAATATAGATGATTGCGGCAATTAACACGGCCGCTAACACGCCCAATACAATATAATCTACCATAATATCACCTTTATTTAACAACAGTAGCCTTTAAAGCATATTCTGCCTTGAGTTTTTTGTTGGTATTAATTATAAGCGATACTACTATGCCTACCATGCAAAGCACCACCACAAGACCTGGCAAGAATGCTGCTCCCAGCGTACCCGATGTAATAAGTGTACCAATCTGGTATACCAAGAAAGAAACCGCGTAACCAACAGTAAGTTGAAGTCCTATACCGCCCCAAAGCCATTTTGCGCTCTTCATTTCAGCATTCATAGCGCCGATTGCTGCAAAGCAAGGTGGAGTATAAAGATTTAACATTAAGTATGCAAGAGCTGCAACTTTGGTGATCGCCATAATACCAGCAACCTCTGCACCTGCGCCTTCCATCATAGCAAGTTCTTCGGTGTCGATCAAATTTTCAAGGCCAACAAAACAAACGGCAAGAGTACCGACAACGTTTTCTTTTGCGATAAAGCCTGTAATTGCCGCCGCTGCCAACTGCCAAGAGAGAACACCGACAATTGGAACAAGCAAATAAGCAAAAGGAGAAGCAATAGAAGCAAGAATGGAGGAATCTGCACTTTCAGCAACTGCAAAGCTCCAAGTGAAGGTCTGCATAAGTTGTACTGCCATATTACAAAGGAGGATAATGGTAGCTGCTTTTACAATGTAAGCCCAACCACGACTGCACATAGACTTAAAAGCACCCCACAAGGAAGGAGCCTTGTATTCGGGAAGCTCAATTATGAAGAAAGATTTTCTTGCCTTATAGCCGGTAATTGCATTGATGAGCAATGCACCAAGGAAGATAAGGGCAATGCCTGCAAAATACATCAGCGCACTAACCCACCAAGCATCCTCAAAAAACGCACCTGCAAAAAGAGCGATAACGGGAATTTTTGCACCGCAAGGCATAAAAGGCGCAAGCATAGCAGTTGCTCTGCGCTCACGCTCATTACGGATAGTACGGCTTGCCATAATACCGGGAACAGCGCAACCGACAGTAATAACAAAAGGAATTACCGACTTACCGGAAAGACCAACCTTCTTGAAGATAGGATCAAGCACAACTGCCGCACGGGACATATAGCCGCAATCCTCAAGCAGAGCAATGAGGAAGTACATTACCATAACTAAAGGTAAGAAACCAACCACGGCAACAACACCACCGATAACACCATCAACAAGTATCGCAGAAATAATAGGATTTGCATTTTCAAGCAGTCCACCTACGAAGCCTTGGAAGGTTTCAAGAAGGGGAACAAGTCCGGGAATAAACGCATCGCCAATGTTGGCGCCTTCGGCAATCCAAGTGCCGAGCGTTGTCTGTGAAATGTAAAACACAAGGAACATAACGGCGGCAAAAATCGGAATACCGAGCCATTTGTTTGTAAGAACTGCATCAATCTTATCACCAACGTTTTTGTCCTTAGTGAGAACCTTACGAGTTTCAACCTCTTTTACAATGCCGTTTACAAACTCAAAACGTTTGCGGTCTGCCGCTTCAACCTGAGCTTTATCGGTCAGGTCAATATCTTCTTGTATGTAGGGAGCAGTTTGCTCTTTTCCGGCCTGCGCTACGGCAGCTTCAATAAGAGTCTTTAATCCATCTGCGGATGTGGAAACGGTCTTCACAACAGGGCAGCCAAGCTTTTTTGAAAGAGCATTTGCATCAATCTTGTTGCCTTTCTTCTTTCCAATATCACTTTTATTTAGAGCTACTACAACGGGAATGCCGAGTTCCAACAACTGAGTAGTAAAGAAAAGACTGCGGCTCAAGTTATCAGCATCAACGATATTAATAATAACATCGGAATTTTCATTCTTAACGTAAGAACTTGTAACACTTTCCTCGCTGGTGAAAGGCGACATAGAGTATGCGCCGGGAAGGTCAACGGCTGTGATCTGTTCACTACCTGCATAAGCTTTCTTAATCGGGTGTTCTTTTTTGTCTACGGTAACACCTGCCCAGTTGCCGACCTTTTCATTACTACCGGTTAGAGTATTATACATAGTGGTCTTACCCGAATTTGGGTTGCCTGTAAGGGCTATTCTCATAGGTTTCATCCTCCTACTTCTTAACTTTATATAAATCCTTTTGGATAAAGTTGCAAATGTTAGTTAGCCGCCGCTAACTGTTGGGCTAAAAAAATAAGCCGTAGCTTATTCTTTTATTATACAATAATGGCTTCTGCCAATTGATTATCAATGTTGTAACGACCGTCTTTAATGGAAACGGTGCAGCCACCTTTGCGGTGTGCGATTACGGTGATAGCTTCGCCACTATAACAGCCAAGAGAGAACAAGAATGCGTTTAGCTCTTCATCATCAGTATTAATCTGCTGAATAATGTATTCTTTTCCTTCTTCCACTTCTCTTAAATTCATATCCGTAACCACCATATCACGAACGGTTAGTTGTCACTAACCGTCAGTTCTGAAATACGGTTAGCCGCCGCTAACCTTGGTATAGTATAATTGCTTTTGCTCGTTTTGTCAAGACATTTTTCAAAAAATTAAAAATTTCAGTATTTTACAAAGTTAAACAATTTACATCTCGATATTGCCTTCCCCCCAACTTTCAATTTTGTATTTTCAACTTTCAATTATTACCATTGCCACCCCACCTCTTGCATTTTACTTTTAAATATGATATTATATATACGAATGAGGTGTTTTTAATGCATTTGCAAGAATCGGGTGAAATGTACATTGAGTCCATTTACGTTTTAAACAAAAAGATGGGCAATGTGCGCTCAATAGATATTTGCGAGCATCTGGGCTATTCAAAGCCGAGTGTCAGTCGCGCAATGAGTCTACTTAAAAAAGGCGGATTTGTAGTTGCTGACAAGGATGGGTATTTAACTCTTACCAACGCCGGCGTAGAGGTTGCCGAAAAAGTGTACCAACGCCACACCGTTTTAACTGATTTGCTAATTAGACTTGGTGTAAGCGAAGAAACCGCTTGTGAAGATGCCTGTAAAATCGAACATCATATAAGTGATGAATCATTTAATGCGATAAAAAAATATGTAGGAAAATAAAATTAGGGCTCCCTCTGACGAGGGAGCTATCATTTTTTTAATAACTGGGGTAAAGATAAATGTTAAATATTGTGCTTTTGCTCTCACCCTTCGTCTTTTTACTGCGCAAAAAAATACACCTCCCTCGTCTGAGGGAGGCAAACTTAACTTATATTATTTTAATTGTTCTTTCACAAATGCAATCTGCTTTTCTACCGATTCAATTGAAGTTCCGCCTTCGGATATGCGGCGTTTTACACAGTTTTCAAGATTTACTGCGTCGTAAAGCTGTTCGTCAAACAATTCGCTGAATTGCTTGTATTCTTCGAGCGGTAAATCCTCAAGCACGGTCTTTTTGCTCATGCATAAGGCAACTAACTGACCTGAAATTTTATAAGCGGTTCTGAAAGGCATGCCTTTTTTTACGAGATAGTCGGCAAGGTCGGTGGCATTTATAAAACCCTCGCCTGCCGCTTTTTTCATATTTTCCACAAGCACGTTCATTGTAGCAATCATTGGTGTGAAAACCTTAAGGCACATTTTAACGGTATCACACGCATCAAATACGCCCTCTTTATCCTCTTGCATATCTTTGTTATAAGCAAGCGGTAATCCCTTGAGTGTAGTAAGCAAGCCTAACAAATCACCGTATACCCTACCGGTTTTTCCACGCACAAGTTCTGCCATATCGGGGTTGCGCTTTTGTGGCATTATTGACGATCCCGTTGTATAATTGCTTGAAAGCTCAATAAACTTAAACTCCCAGCTTGACCACAAAATTATCTCTTCCGAAAAACGGGAGAGATGTACCATAATAAGTGATATTGCCGACATAAGCTCTACACAAAAATCACGGTCGGATACACCGTCAAGCGAATTCATACAAATTCCGTCGAATCCTAATTTTTCGGCTTCAAAACGGCGGTTGGTGTTGTAGGTAGTGCCTGCTAGTGCGCAGCAGCCGATTGGCGACATATTCATTCTTTTTTTGCAATCAGCAAGACGATCAATATCACGAAGCAACATCATAGCATACGCCATTAAATGATGAGCAAAGGTTATAGGTTGAGCTCTTTGCAGGTGAGTATAACCTGACATAATGCTTGCCTTGTGCTCGCTTGCCTTATCACATAAAACGTCTACAAGTGATTTTAAAAGACTTGTAATTTCATTTATTTCATCGCGTAAATACATTCTTATATCAAGTGCTACCTGATCGTTACGGCTACGAGCGGTATGAAGTTTTTTACCAACATCGCCTATACGGGTAGTAAGCTCTTGTTCTACAAACATATGTATATCTTCAGCAGTCATATCAAATTGCAATTTACCGCTATTAATATCGTCAAGAATGCCCTCAAGACCTGATATAATTTCGTTTGACTCATCTTCACTTATAATACCGCAAAGAGAAAGCATCATAGCATGAGCCATACTACCCTTTATATCGTGAGCATACATTCTACAGTCAAAATGTATTGAAGAATTAAAATCATCGGCTATACTATCGGTAACACCGTCGGTAACGCCTGTCCACATTTTTGCCATTTAAAATAAACCTCTTTTTTTGTAATGTTTTTATATTATATATAATGTATTTTGGCTTGTCAAGACCTTTGAATTAATATGCAAAAATCCGTGCATAATATGCACGGATTTGTTTTATGCTATTCCATTGTCTTTAAAGAATTTTTCTAATTTGTCGGCATATTCTTGATGCTGTTTTCCGGATGGATGCGATCCGCCACCATCTTTTCCCTCTTTTAACTGAGCGGTATAAACGCCTGTGTAACCCAGTTTTTCAAGTTCGGTTAGAGCTAAGTTAATTGCAGTTATGGGTTCTTTATACCAAACACCCGTAATAAAAACAATTTTTGCATCCTTACGATAACCGATATCGGTTATAAGCTTAACAAAGTGTTCTTTATACTTGTTTACACTTTCATTACTGTTTGAATCGTACATTTTCGCGCCAACATCATTTGTACCAAGGTTTACCACCACTATATCAACATCCTGTGGATTTGATGAAGTATATTTTTTTGTTTTATCGATATGATAACTTTCGAGCGCGTAAAATTCAGGGAATGATGGGTAGCCCTCTCGCTTGGCAAGGGCAATACCACTCATAGACACTATACGATAATCGTAGCCGAGTTTGTTTGCAAGTAAAAATGGATATGCCTTAACCGAACTTTGATTTTTTAGCGACTGTGGCTCGGAAACACCGTTTTCTACAATATTGCCATAACCGCTCGTAAGTGAGTCTCCCAAAAACTCGATTACCTTATTCCCCGAATCATTTGGTAATAATTTTTTGCCTTCATCAAGTTGTATACTTTCTACAGTAAATTGCAGGTCGGTACGTGATTCCGAATCACGAATTAATTTTATATTATGTGAGCTGCCCGAAAGACCGCGAGCTGCGACTATGTAGTTTGTGCCGTAAGATTCTATCGGTTGATGATGAGCAGTAATTTCGCCGTCAATCATTATCGAATAGTAAAGGTTACTATCGGCTTCGACCGTTATTAAAACAGATGTACTATCGGTATTAAATTCGATAGCACTTGCTGCCATATTAAGATTAACTCCGCTATCCGTTTTATCGCATCGTCCATTAAATTTAATGTTTTGCAGTATTGCAGAATCATTGAGATAACATATATTTTCCTGCGGTTTCTCGGAAGTTGAAGAAGTGTTTGAGGTGGTCGGAATTTCACTTGGAACACTTGATACGTCGGACGGTAAGGTTGTATCTTCTTCGAAAGAAATATCATTTTTCTCCGAGATATCGCCTTCGTAAACGACCTCTTCCTCATACAAAATCTGAACATCTGATGATGTTACATCCATATTTTTTCCACAAGCACAAAGGCTCACTAAAAGCGTGAACGCAAGTAACAAACACAATAATTTTTGCATATAAAGCTCCTTTGTTATTATGTGCAAATTAAACACAACTTACAACATTTCAACAATCCGTTTTACAGGCTCGAAAATTTTTAGCGCAAATCAAAAGCATTTGCGGCATCGTTGCGCTTTGCAATTTTCAATTTTTCCGCAATGATAACAAAGCTCGTTTTGACTGGCACCGGTTTTAAATATTTCATTTATATTGTTAACTGTAGTTTCAGCTATATTACCAAGCGCTTCATTGGTTAAAAACGCTTGATGTGAAGTAACAATAACGTTTGGCATCGAAATAAGACGCGCCAAGGTATCATCATCTACAATATGGCCTGAAAAATCTTCAAAAAAAACGTCAGATTCTTCCTCATAAACATCAAGACACGCAGCACCGATATGACGAGATTTTATGCCATTTAAAAGTGCATCGGCATCGATAAGTGCTCCACGTGAGGTGTTTAGAACAACCACGCCTTTTTTCATTTTTTCAATAGAATCACTATTTATAATATGGTGCGTTTCAGCGGTCAGGGGGCAATGCATAGAAATAATGTCACTTTCGGAAAAAAGACGATCAAGTTCTACATATTCATAGGGTGCATCCTTTATCGGATATTTATCATATGCTAATACTCGCATACCAAATCCTCGACAAATATCAATAAATACTCTACCGATTTTACCCGTACCAATAACACCAACCGTCTTGCCGTAAAGATCAAATCCTGTAAGTCCGTTAAGACTAAAGTTAAAATCTTTAGTTCTAATATACGCTTTGTGTATGCGACGAATAGATGTAAGCAGCAACGCCATTGTGTGCTCGGCAACCGCGTAAGGTGAATAAGCAGGAACGTGTACTACGTGAATTTTACCATATGCGTGTTTAACATCAACATTGTTATAGCCGGCACAACGAAGCGCCAAAATCTTAACACCCAAATCGTACAATTTATCTAAAACTTCTGCCGATGCAGTGTCGTTTACAAAAACACAAACAGCATCACACCCACGTGCAAGTTCAGCAGTATCTATGTTAAGTTTTGTTTCAAAAAACTTGAATTTTAAATAATCGCTTGCATATTTCTCAAACGATTCTTTATCGTAGGATTTTGTGTCAAAAAAAGCAACTTTCATAATTACTCCTAATTATTAAATTCAGTATATATTTTTTCCGCCAATACTCGATTTATGCCGTTTACTGTACATAATTCTTCAATTGTAGCGGTTTTTATGGCTCTTATTGTTTTAAAATGTTTTAGCAGCGCGTTGGCTTTTGCCTGACCAATGCCTTCTATGGAAACAAGTTCGGACGAAAGCATCTTTTTGCTGCGACGCTTCTTGTGATACCCGATGGCAAATCGATGCACTTCGTCTTGAATGGCGGTTACAAGGCGATATGCAGACTCATTTGCCTTTATAGATATATCGCCGCCATTGGTAGCAACAGCGCGCGTTCTGTGTTTAGAATCTTTCACCATACCAAAAAGCGATATGTTAACATTGTGCTTTTTAAGTATCGGTTCTACTGCCGAAATTTGACCTTTGCCGCCATCAAGCAATATAAGGTCAGGCATATTGGCAAAGCCTTCATCCTCACCTTTTTCGTATTCAGTAAATCGACGGTCAAGCACCTCTGCCATAGAGCGATAGTCGTCCTGACCTTGAAAACCTTTTATTTTAAACATTTTATAATGTGGTTTATACGGCTTGCCGTCACGAAAAACCACCATGCCCGCAACATTTTCGTCACCTGCAGTATTGGAAATATCATATGCTTCTATAATGCGAGGTGCTGCTTGCAATCCTAACAATCTGGCAAGTTCATTAAGTGCCGACATTTCACGACCGAGCAGTTCGGTTCTTTGAGCCAAATTATCAGCGGCATTATTCCGACACATATCCACAAGCGATTTTTGTTCACCACGCTGCGGCAAAAGTATTTCTACCCTTCTTCCCTGCTTTTTGGAAAACCATTTTTGTAAAATTTCTCGCGAATCTATTTCGCTATCAATTAAAACCCTTGGTGGTATATTATCATTATCATAATATTGCGTTAAAAATTGACTGTACAGGTCGTTTTTATCGGTAAACGCATCAACAATAAAATGCTTTTTATCTGTAAGCTTTCCGTTCCTAAAAATCAAAACCGCTATGCAAGCAGTGTTTTCTAAAACTGCGCAGGCAAAAACATCCTGATTTTTATAACTGCACATTACCACCTTTTGGTTATCTGCTAGTTTTTTAATTGCGTTTATACGATCACGCAATTTTGCAGCATACTCAAAATCCAGTTTGTCCGCAGCCTCTTGCATTTTGCTTTCAAGCAAATTTATCATGTTTTCTCCGCCGCCATGCCGTATAAAAGAAAGCGCAGTGCTTATGTTTTCGTTGTATTGCTCAACGCTTATATTTCCCCTACAAGGCGCATCGCAAAGATCTATATGAAAATTAAGACACGGTTTAGAGTATTTGTCAAAATTTCGATTACAGCTTGGTAATTTAAATATTTTACAAACTTGAGCAACTGTATCCTTTACTACTGCCGAAGAATAATAAGGACCTATATATTCAGCATTCTTATCATCGGTCTGCATACTTGTAGTAATCTTACGCCAGCGATCGTTTGTTATTTTAATATAATGGTAGCCCTTATCATCCTTAAGTAAAATATTATATTTAGGCTGATTTTGTTTTATAAGCGAGTTTTCAAGTATGAGCGCTTCAAACTCGCTATCGCAAAGCACGTATTCAAAATCATCAACTAAACTTACCATTTTACGCACTTTTTCGGTATGTTGATTACCAAGACCAAAATATTGCGTTACGCGATTTTTTAATGACTTGGCTTTACCTATATATATAATTTCGTCTTGTTTGTTTTTCATTATATACACACCGGGACTTTGCGGTAGTTTATTTGCCTTTTGCTTTAATTGCGTTAACTTTATGTTATCGTTCATACTTGTCACCTGCCTTTTTCAGACTATTGAGTACACCTGTCCCCATAATATATATTATACAAAAAAACTGTGCCGGTAGCAATAGCCATCGGCGCAATATTATTCTTTGCAAAAAATAATATAATTTTAATTTTAAATTTATGCGTTAGCATTAAGTTTTGATACAAGAGCAGATTTCTTTCTTGCGGCATTATTCTTGTGAAGAATACCCTTACCTGCAGCCTGGTCAATTTTAGAAACAGCAACCTTTACAGCTTCAGCAGCTTCGGGAGCTTTAGCATCAATAGCAGCGTTTGCCTTTTTGATAGAAGTTCTAAGTGCAGAACGGCAAGCCTTATTTCTTTCAGCGTTAGCTGCGCTAACCTGTACACGCTTCTTAGCAGATTTAATATTAGGCATCGTGACACCTCCTCATATTTTCTCACAGTATCAAGTATGATACCACAAACTAAACAAAAAATCAAGTCTTTTTTTAAAATATTGAAAATATTAAAAAATCAAGTCTTTTTTGTCGAAAAGTAAAAAATTTTTTTAGATTATATCCGCACTCTGTAGGCAATAATGTTTTTGTAAAAATTAAACGGGGGCGGTTTTTTGTATATTAATAAAGTGGAAATTTGCGGAGTTGATACCTCCAAATTGCCGCTAATGAAAGAAAAGGAAAAAGAACAACTGCTAAAAGAGGTGAAAAACGGAAATAAATCAGCTCGCGATAAGCTAATTAACGGCAATCTTCGTTTAGTGCTTAGCGTAGTTCAGCGTTTTGCAAACCGCGGAGAAAACCCTGACGATTTGTTTCAGGTTGGTTGCATAGGACTAATTAAATCTATCGACAATTTTGATATTAGCCAACAAGTAAGATTTTCGACCTATGCCGTTCCGATGATTATTGGCGAGATTCGTCGTTATTTGCGTGATAATAACTCAATTCGAGTAAGTCGTTCAATAAAAGATACCGCCTACCGAGCTATGCAGGTAAAAGAACAACTTACAAACAAAAATCAAGAAGAACCTACCGTGTGTGAAATAGCCAAGGAACTCGGCATTCCGCGCGAGGATGTTGTGATTGCACTTGAAAGTATAGTTGATCCGGTATCGCTTTACGAACCTGTTTTTTCTGACGGTGGAGATACCATATATGTTCTTGATCAACTGGGAGATAAAAATGATGACAAAAATTGGCTTGATGAAATATGCATAAAAGAAGCCATAAAAAACCTTTCTGACCGAGAAAAGAAGATATTAACCCTTCGTTTTATGCAAGGAATGACGCAAACCGAAGTTTCACAGGAAATAGGAATAAGCCAAGCGCAGGTATCCCGATTAGAGAAATATGCAATTAAAAAGATAAAATCATAAACAAAAAGAGTAGGTTTCCCTACTCTTTTTAAAATTTTTGTCACTTAAATGTGTCAAAAAAACTTTCATTATTTTTTCTGTACGCAAGACATTTTTGGTCAAATTTCGGATTCTTTTCCAAAAAACTGTACAACGTATTATATGCACGACTTCTTGGTAAACTAAAATATGAAAAATTTTTATACTTTTGATGTTCGCGTAATGCTTGTGTATCAAATCCTTCGGCAAAATACATATCTTCAAAATAATCTTCCACATAAGCTTTAGCAAGATAATGTTGTGCATCCTTCGCAATAACTTTATTTTTACTACCCGCCAATTTAACCAAATATGGTATGCCCTCGTCACCAAGATTATACATTGCCTCTACATCAATACTATTCAATCTGTTATCCTTGTAGGCTTCATAATTATATCTTGCACAAATGTGATTAACATTTAGTCCACCAAGCAATATTACTATTATTCCGGCGACAACAAACGCTGTTTTCACTATATTTATATTATTCAAATATATGCGCAAAATTACGCTTAAAAACAAAATTGCCAAAAACAACATAAATGCGCTTGTGGTAAGCCTTAATACAGTCATTCCGTAACTATTGATATACAACACCATTTTTGAAATTGCGGTTGCAATAATTACAAGCGTAAAAACGGCTATAAACGTAGCTACCGTTCTTATGCCAATACTAACCTTACCATTTTGCTTTTTAGCAAGCAGTATACTTAAAAATACTACGCCTAAATTTATAACAGCAATAATGCACATTTCAAAAAAGCCCTTGCGCGCATATTGTGAATATGTAATTTCTTGATTTGGCAAAAAGCCATTGAACGCGCTAAAGAAATATGCAAGTTGTGAAAAAAGATATAACAAATAGCAGGTGGCTATAGCCGATAAAAACGAAACCATGAAAACATTGTCAATGCCTATTTGTTTTGTTTGTTTAGTGGTTAAAAATCTGCCCGTTTTGAGTGAAAATCCATATGCTATAACAAACAGTGAAATAAGCAGTCCAAACAGTGATTTGAAGACGGTTAAAAAACCATTTCCCGAATTATTAAAAATACTGTTCATCATACCGCTGAACGCATCATCAGACTTTAAAAGCAGCGGCACCACAATAACGAGCACCGGCACGGCACAAAGTACGCCAAGCATTGCCTTGCCTATTGATTTTTTCTGACCGTCCGAACCGGACAAAAGCGATTTAACCGAAACGCCTATATTACCAATCGTAGACAATGCGCTATAAAAAATGCCCATTGTGGCTCGGTTACCTATTGTTTCATCTTGAGTCAAACCAAAAGTACCGACTAAAAACAATATAAAGCTTATAATAACACCAAAAAATTTAACACTACCGTTTGTAGTAGTTATAAGAATTACCGCATTTCCAAGCGCTAAAACTAAACAAAGCAATGGAAATAATCGTACCCTATTACATTTTATAAGATATAGAGCAAATGCCAATATAAACATTATTATCGAAATTGAGTATCCCAATGCAAAACCGCCAAAAATACCAAACACCGATAAAAGTACACTTAATACAATAGCAGATATAGCGAATATATTATCTTTCTTTTCCAATTCAAACATCGGTCTACTCGGACGTTCAGGCATAGTTACTTCTATACGCCCCGGCGTTGTCTGATTTTGTTGTACGGTTTCAATAGCTTGATTATCCATGCAGTTACTCCTCCTTAGAGTATTTAATTATATCCCCCGGTTGACAGTCTAGTTCTTTGCATATGGCATCCAAAGTTGAAAATCGTATAGCTTTTGCTTTACCTGTTCTAAGTATAGAAAGGTTTGCTTGCGTTATGCCAATTTTTTCCGACAATTCAATCGAAGTCATTTTACGCATCGCAAGTATAACATCCAAATCTATTTCAATCATCATTAATCCTCGCTTATATAGTTAGTTCGTTTTCTTCATTAATTTCTACCGCATTTTGCATAACGTTTTTTACAACGCGTAACATAAGACCTAAAAAAGCGGCGGCTACTGCTGCAAATAAAAATGGTATGTAAAATACTCCACCCACAAACGTAATTAAAGCTACAATAAAACAACACCATGAAATTCTACGAAGATACTTTACATTAGCGCATACAAATATTTCATCTTTTTTAATGTTGAAAAGCAGCCTTAAAAGACTGTAAAGCGTAATATAAGCAACCAATGCACAAGGATAAAAACAAGATACAAAAAGCATACTCATATCCTTAATTGCTTCGCCGTTTATATTCCAACCGCGGTATACACTAAACCATATTTTTATAAACCAAGGACCTACAAAAACAAATGATGTAAGTATGCCCAAAAAAATAAAGCAAGCCACTATTGACAATATAACCGAACGTTTTCTATTCCACATAAATTTTCCTCCAAAACCATTTTCTAGAACTAAAATAGCACAAAAATTATCGTTTGTCAACAATTTTTTATCGAAAAACGATAATTTTTTCGCACTTGCCCTTTGCGCTACGCAAACACCTTACCTATTCACTATTACCTTTTACTCATTACACATACAAAAAACTCCCCAACTATTGTCGGGGAGTTTTTATATATTAAAGGGGTACAATCGGTAATCTTAAAGATAGTAAGCCACTACCGCCGAAAAGCAGGATATCCTATCATCAACCCCTGCTTTATTGTATGCTGACTTACGCAATTGGTGACTTGCGAATAAACAATACACCCAAGGTATTAGCGCCACAGTGTGCTGACACAGTACAGCCTGCTCTGGTTAAAAGAACTTCTTCAAAAATACCGCTAGCCTTAACCTGTTCTAAAACTGAATTAACAATTTCCATATCACAACCGGCGTGTGTTACAAAGACACGTTTAGTGTCAATGTCATCAACGTTTTGAAGGCGCTCATCAACGTACTCCGAAAGAACACGACCATATATACCGCGATATTTTTTACCAACGCCCATAACGCCGTTTTTTACTTCAATACAAGGCTTAAGCTTCAAAAGATTTGCGCCCAGCATTGCAAGAGCTGAACATCTGCCGCCCTTGTGCAAATACTCAAGACTGTCAATAACAAACGAAGCGTCAACGCAGGGTGAAATTTCTTCAAGCTTTGCAACAATGTCAGCAGCTTCCATACCGTCGTTTGCCATTTCAGCAGCGGCTAAAACCTGCAAGCCGCCACCGGTAGAAAGGTTTTTAGAATCCACAACATAAACATTGTCATACTCTGCAGCAGCAAGGCAAGCATTGCTATAAGTCGAAGACATTGTAGAACTGATTGTAAAGTGAATTACCGCATCGGCATCTTTGGTAAGCTCGGCAAAAAAGTCAATACACTCGCCAACATTAGCAGCGGTAGTTTTTGGCAATTCGCCGGTTTTTGCGTGATGCTCATATATAAAATCAGGATTAATGTCAACACCGTCTTGATAAACCTCGGTACCGAGTGTTACGCCAAGCGGAATAATTTTAATACCATATTTTTCAATAAGTTCAGGACCTAAATCACAAGTACTATCGCTTGATATAATAATTTTAGACATAATTCATCCTCCAATATTTAAAATTAACAACTGACATTATAGCACAATAATAAAAATAAAACAACTATTTATTTATAAAGGATACAATACTCGCATTCACCAAGTGTAATGTCATTGCCAACTGCCGATTTTCCAAATGCATTTTTACAAGCTTTAAAATCATCAGGCAAAGATATTGTTGTGGCAACATTGCCTCGATTAACAGCAACAAACGCACTCGATTTATTAGATTTTCTCATAAAAGCAATTGCATCGTCGCTTGCATATAAAGTATAAAAATCACCGTCTGCAAATGCTTTGCATTTTTTTCTTATCGAGCCGAGCCTTTTATAAAATCCAAGAAGATCTTGATTCTCCATCCCCCAAGGATATGTTGCTCGACAAAATGGATCTCCAAAGCCTTGTAGACCGGCCTCGTCACCATAATAAAGTGAAGGTACGCCTGGCAACGTATACTGAATAACGGCCGCCGCTTTTAATCGTTTTACGCCGTTAGAATACTCCTCATCGGAAAGTTTTTGTTTTGATTGCCATTCGCGATCGCCTATAAAACTTTCGTTTCTTCCAAGCATTGTAAGCACACGCGCAGTATCGTGAGTACCAAGATGATTCATAAGGGTATCAACCGCGCATTTGGGATAGTTTTCGAGCACGGTGTGGACCGTTTCCGAAAGCGCATTACCGCCACCAAACTTAACAAAGTCTATTATAGCATTAGCAAAAGGATAGTTCATAACACTATCGAGCTGTAAGCCTCGCAAAAATTTGCGTCGGGCACCATAGCTTATCTTATTACTTGCATCCTCCCAAACCTCGCCCAATATATATGCATTTGGATTTTCTTGCTTTACCGCCTGTCGTAATTTATTTAAAAAATTATCGGGCAATTCGTCGGCAACATCAAGTCGCCAACCAGCAATACCCAGTTTTAAATATTTACGCAATATTCCGTTTTCATCCGTAATGTAATCGGTAAAAGAAGAGTTATCTTCATTGGTTTCAGGTAGTGATTTTACACCCCACCATGCATCATATCCGTTGGGATAATCGCTGAATTTAAACCACTCATAATAAGGAGAATTGCGATCGCGGTATGCACCGCCGTCACCGTAACGTCCGGTTTTATTAAAATAGATGCTATCGTCACCGGTATGAGAGAAAACACCGTCAAGAACAATACCTATTCCGTATTCTTTTGCTGTAGCACACAAGCTAACAAGGTCTTCTTCATCACCTAAAAGCATATCTATTTTTTCATAGTTAGCAGTATTATAACGATGATTTGAGTGGGCTTCAAAAATAGGATTTAGATATATACAATTAACACCAAGTTCTTTAAGATATGGTAATTTTTCCTCTATACCCTTAAGGTCGCCGCCATAATAATCGTTACCCAGCGAGCATTTACCATTTCCTTGACGATATTCCGGTTGCTTATTCCAATCTTCTGATACAAAACGATCCTGCGGCACATTACTCTTTTGCACCTTAGAATTATAAAAGCGATCGGGAAAGATTTGATATATAAGGCCACCCTTCAACCAATCGGGTGTTGTGAAATCTTTTTCGTATACAGTAAGTTGAAAACTATTTCCCTCTGACATCGATACTATGCCCAAGCCGTTTTGGGACCGCGCTATAAAAAATTGTCCGTGTACACTGGTATATCTAAAATCGTACCAATACAAACCTTCACTTGTTGTAAAACAACCATCAAAAAACTGATAATCCCCCAGCCAGTCGGCAGGTGTCATTTTCAATTCAAAAACAGAACCATCACTATCGTTTTTAACGCGCAAAAACGCATCATACACACAGGCATCTTTATGCAAGAGTAGCCGTAGCCGCAGGTTGCTGCCTGCGGGTACGGCTCCAAGATGTGAACGATATAAATTGTTGCGTGAATCATACGGATAGTAATTCACATTTATCATCCTTAAAAATTATTTAACCTTGTCTAGTCCCCAAATGTTCTTTGCGTAATCGTTTATTGAGCGGTCTGCCGCAAAAATGCCCGAGGCAGCAATATTGGTAAGTGACATTTTGTTCCAAATTTCGGGAGTGTTATATAGCTCCATCGCCTTTTTGTGCGCCTCGCAGTAGTCGGCGTAATCGGCAAGAGCCATATAGTGGTCAACGTTTTTAAGAGTATTATAAATGTTGTCAAAGTTCTTGCCGTCAATGCCCTTGCCAATAAAGTTAAGAGCGTGGCGCAAATCGGCATTGTTGTTATAATACTGCATTGGGTTATAACCCGTTTTTTGAATTTTTAGCACTTCCGGTGTTTGCATAAGTCGG
>JAZQYL010000002.1:0-38661 GCA_045633485.1 Acutalibacteraceae bacterium
TTTCTCACGTAAAAGAGGCTGTTGCAGGTTATCTTATTGGTAAAGAACTTCAGTACCTCGGCAACGCAGTTGAGACTCCTGTTCGTCCTTTCGTTACTATTCTTGGCGGCGCAAAGGTTGACAGCAAACTCCCTGTTATTGAAAATCTTCTTACCAAGGCTGATACACTTATTATTGGCGGCGGTATGGCATACACATTCCTTGCAGCTAAGGGTTACGGAGTTGGTACATCTCTCATTGATGAAACCAAAATTGATTACTGCCGAGATATGATGGCAAAAGCAGAAGAAAACGGTGTTAAGATTCTTCTTCCTATCGACTGCACAATCACAAAGGACTTCCCAGATCCAATCGATGCTCCAATTGACATCCAGGTTGTTGACGCTGACAAAATTCCCGCTGATATGATGAGTCTTGACATCGGTACTAAGACAGCTGAACTTTACGCTAACGAAGTTAAGGGTGCTAAAACAGTTGTTTGGAACGGACCTATGGGCGTGTTTGAAAACCCAATCCTCGCTAAAGGCACAATGGCTGTAGCTAAGGCTATGGCTGAAACCGATGCTGTTACAGTTATCGGTGGCGGTGACTCAGCAGCTGCAGTTAACATCTTGGGCTTCGGTGATAAAATGACCCACATTTCTACAGGAGGTGGCGCAAGCCTTGAATTCCTTGAGGGTAAGGAACTTCCAGGTATTGCAGCACTTAACGATAAATAATTAAAAATGTTTTTGTAGGGGCGGATGTCTAATGACATCGACCCCTACATTTGTGTAATAAAAAGGAGATATTATTATGAATAAAGCAAAAAGACAAGCAATTATTGCAGGTAACTGGAAAATGAACAAAACCCCTGCTGAAACAACCGCACTTATAAACGAAATGAAACCTCTTGTTGCAGATGCTGATTGTGAAGTAGTACTTTGCGTACCATTTATTGATATTGCAGCAGCTGTTGAAGCAGCAAAGGGCTCCAACATTAAAATTGGTGCTGAAAATGTTCATTTTAAGGCTTCAGGCGCATACACAGGCGAAATAAGTGCCGAAATGCTTACCGCTGCCGGTGTTGAATACGTTGTAATTGGTCATAGCGAGCGCAGGCAGTACTTTGGTGAAACCGACCAAACTGTTAACCTTCGTACCCTTGCCGCTGTAAACGCAGGACTTAAGGCTATTGTTTGCGTTGGTGAAACACTTGAACAACGCGAACTTGGTTACACCGAAACTCTTCTTAAATATCAAACCAAAATGGCTCTTACCAACGTAAGTGCTGAACAACTCAAAAACATTCTTATAGCTTACGAGCCTGTTTGGGCTATCGGCACAGGTGTTACCGCTACCGCTGATCAAGCTGACGAAGGTAACGGATTTGTACGTGAGGCTATCGCAGAAGATTGCGGCGCAGACGTTGCAGAAACTGCTACAATTCAGTACGGCGGTTCTATGAACGCTGCTAACGCTGACGAGCTTGTTGCAAAGGTAAACGTTGACGGTGGTCTTATCGGCGGCGCATCACTTAAAGCACAAGATTTCTCAGTAATCGTAAAGGCTGCTTCTAAATAAAAATATTCCTTCGGTGCCTCCCTTGCCCAATGGCTCCCTTGCCTAAAGGGAGCTGTCAGCAAAGCTGACTGAGGGATACATCGTTTAATAAACCATAGGTTTTAACGAAGGGATTTTTATATCCTCCCACCGCAAGCAGTCCCCCTCCTTTAGGCAAGGAGGGCTTTAATATGTTTATATAAAAACCAAGGAGAAATCATAATGAAAAAACCCGTTGTTTTATGTATAATGGACGGTTTTGGTATTCGCAGTGTTAATGACGGTAACGCTATTTACACCGCCAAAACCCCTAATCTCGATAAATTTTTTAGTGAAAACCCATTCACTACAATCGGCGCTTCAGGTCTTGACGTTGGTCTTCCTGACGGTCAAATGGGTAACAGTGAGGTTGGTCACACCAATATCGGCGCAGGTCGTGTGGTTTACCAAATGCTCGTTAAGATTACAAAGGATATTGAAGATGGCGTTTTCTATGATATTGACGCATTAAAAGGCGCTATCGAAAACTGCAAAAAGAACGACAGTGCATTACATTTAATTGGTCTTCTTTCAGACGGTGGTGTTCACAGTCATATTCAACATCTTTACGGTCTGCTCCAAATGGCAAAGAAAAACGGCCTTACAAAGGTTTTTGTTCACTGTCTTATGGATGGCCGTGATGTTTCTACCACAAGCGGCATCGGCTTTATCAAGGATTTACAAGACAAAATGCTCGAGCTTGGTGTTGGCAAGATTGCATCTGTTATGGGTAGATACTACGCTATGGACCGTGACTTTGCTTGGGACCGTGTTGAAAAGGCTTATGCCGCAATGGTTTATGGTGAAGGTGTACAGACAAATGATATACTCACTACAATGACCGAGTCTTACTCAAATGATGTTACCGACGAATTTATTCTTCCTACCGTTGTAGATGCCGACGGCATGATAAAGGCAAACGACAGCGTTGTATCCTTTAACTTCCGTCCTGACCGCGCACGTCAGTTTACAAGAACATTTGTAGACCCGGACTTTGACGGATTTACACGTAAGAACGGTTTCTTCCCTCTTAATTACGTTTGTATGACACAATACGACGAAACTATGCCAAACGTTAGCGTTGCTTACCCACCCGAAGAGCTTAAAATGACTCTTGGTGAGTACTTAGCTAGCCGCAATATGACTCAGCTTCGTATTGCTGAAACACAAAAATACGCTCACGTTACCTTTTTCTTTAACGGTGGCGAGGAAAAAACCTTTGAGGGCGAAGATCGTGTTCTTATTCAATCCCCCGACGTTCCAACATTTGATTTGCAACCCGAAATGAGCGCATACCCCGTATGTGACGCTGTGTGCGATAAAATTCGTTCGGGCGAATATGATGCAGTTATTCTTAACTTTGCTAACTGCGATATGGTTGGCCACACAGGTATTTTTGATGCCGCTGTTGCCGCTGTAGAGGCAGTTGACACTTGTGTAGGCAAGGTTGTAGAGGCAACACGCGAAATGGGCGGCGCAGTAATTATTACTGCTGACCACGGTAACGCCGACTGTATGGTTGGTGATGACGGAAATCCATTCACCCCACACACCACCAACCCTGTTCCTTTCTGCGTGGTAGGTTACGATTGCGAACTTCGCGAAGGCGGCAGACTTGCTGACATTGCTCCCTCAATGCTAAAAATACTAGGTCTTCCCCAACCTGCAGAAATGACCGGAGAGTCGATAATAAAATAATATATATAATATTAAACCCCGTTTCTTATAATAGAAAACGGGGTTATTTTTATAAAGAGGTATTTAACAACGTAGGGGCGGCGATTGAGTCGGTATTGAATGACGACACAGTATGTCGTCAGAGGCGCAGCGATACCCTCGTCCGTCCGTAATAAAATAATAAAACAATTTAATATATGAAACAAAAACACGGACCTGAATCGTATGACTCAAGTCCGTGTTTAATTTTAATTATTCAGCGTCAGCAACTGCTTCTACTGCCTCTTCAATTATAGCTTCAGTTTCAATTTCTTGTACTTCTTCTACAATTGGTTCTGGATTAATATCAGGATGCTTCATACCTGTACCAGCAGGAATGAGCTGACCGATAATAACATTTTCCTTAAGACCGAAGAGTGGATCTACCTTACCCTTAATAGCGGCTTCGGTAAGAACACGAGTGGTCTCCTGGAAGGATGCTGCAGACATAAATGATTCTGTAGCAAGTGAAGCCTTGGTAATACCAAGCAATGTTGCTTGATATGTTGCCTTGCTAAGATCTTCTTCGCCTGCATCAATACGAGCCTGAACCGCAGCATTTGCATCTGCAATTTCCTTATACTCGTAACTGCTGCCTGCAAGAAGTGTTGTAGAACCTGCATCAATAACGCGAAGCTTACGCATCATTTGACGAACAATAACTTCAATGTGCTTATCATTGATGTCAACACCCTGTGTACGATAAGCATTTTGAATTTCAGCAATAATATATTCCTGTACTGCTTCAGGTCCTTGCGCTTCCAAGATATCCTGAGGATATTTTGAACCCGGAACAAGAAGATCGCCTGCTTTTACATAATCGCCATCTTGTACAAGTGTACGTGAACCATATGGAATAACAACCTTTTCTTCCTGCATAGTCTCTTCGTTGTTGATTACAAGTACGTTACTACGTTTTTCTTCAACCATACGTACGCGACCATCAATTTTAGCGATAAGACCGCAAACCTTTGGTCTACGAGCTTCGAACAATTCTTCAACACGAGGTAGACCCTGTGTAACGTCGGCAACGTCACCGCCGGCAACACCACCAGTATGGAATGTACGCATCGTAAGCTGTGTACCAGGCTCACCGATAGACTGAGCTGCAACAATACCAACTGCTTCACCAACGGTAACAGGCCTGTTAGTAGCGAGGTTTGCACCATAACACTTCTGACAAACACCGTGATGAGAATGACAAGTAAGGATAGAACGAATCTTAATGCGTTCGATACCTGCATCAACAATACGCTTAGCATCATCCTTGGTCATCATATGATCGTTTGTGCAGATAACCTCGCCTGTTTCAGGATGAACAGCGTTTTCAAGTAGATAACGACCAACCAAACGCTCTTCAAGTGATTCGAGCAGATGGTTACCATCTTTAATATCAAATACTTCTAAGCCTTCTTGTGTTCCACAATCGATATCACGTACAATAACATCCTGTGAAACGTCAACAAGACGACGTGTAAGATAACCCGAGTCAGCAGTACGGAGCGCTGTATCGGCAAGACCTTTACGAGCACCACGAGATGAAATGAAGTATTCCAAAATGTTAAGACCTTCACGATAGTTAGCACGAATCGGAACTTCGATAATCTTACCAGCAGTATTTGCGATAAGACCACGCATACCTGCAAGCTGACGAATCTGGCTCATAGAACCACGGGCACCTGAGTCAGCCATCATAAAGATTGGGTTAAACTCATCAAGGTTGCCCTTAAGTGCGCCCGCGATATCCTCGGTAGCGTTGTTCCAAATTTCGATAACATGACGACTACGTTCGTCATTGCTGATAAGACCGCGACGGTAATTCTTAGTAATAGAGTCAATCTTCTTTTCAGCTTCAGCCAAAATATCTTTCTTTTCGGGTGGAATAACCGCGTCAATAACCGCAACGGTAATTGCACCCTTGGTTGAAAACTTAAATCCGGTTGCCTTTACATTATCAAGAACGATAGAAGATTTGCTTGTACCGTGAACATCGATACAACGCTCTATAATTTTACCAAGTTGTTTTTTACCAACCTTGTTTTGAATGATGTCATCATTAGACTCAACAAACTTTTTGCTTTCGTCTGCAAGGCTAAAGCACCACTCAAGGTTAAATTCATTATTAGGATTGCTACGATCAACAAAGCCCAAATCCTGTGGTATTGATTCATTAAAGATAAGGAAACCAACAGTACACCAAATAATTGCAGATTTGCCTTCATCATTTGACATACGCACACGAATAGGAGCGTGTAATCCAACAATTCCGTCATTGTAAGCCATCATTGCTTCATCTTTATCGCGGAAAACTTTATTGGTACCGGGTTCGTCTGCCTTAACAAGAGTAAGATAGTAGCAACCCAAAACCATATCCTGTGTAGGAACTGCAACAGGCTTACCATCCGCAGGCTTAAGAAGGTTATTAGCAGCAAGCATAAGGAATCTTGCTTCCGCTTGTGCCTCTGCAGAAAGCGGCACGTGAATAGCCATCTGGTCACCGTCGAAGTCGGCGTTGTACGCAGTACATACAAGTGGATGAAGCTTAAGTGCCTTACCCTCTACAAGTACGGGCTCAAACGCTTGAATACCAAGTCTGTGAAGTGTTGGAGCACGGTTAAGAAGAACCGGATGTTCTTTAATAACAAGTTCAAGTGCGTCCCAAACTTCTGCTGAAGCGCGTTCAACCATTTTACGAGCAGTTTTAATATTTGTAACCGCCTTGGTTTCTACCAAACGCTTCATAATGAACGGCTTAAAGAGTTCAAGTGCCATTTCCTTTGGCACACCGCATTGATACATTTGAAGTTCCGGTCCTACAACGATAACCGAACGACCTGAATAGTCAACACGCTTACCAAGAAGATTTTGACGGAAACGACCCTGCTTACCCTTAAGCATATCAGAAAGTGATTTGAGTGCTCTGTTGTTAGGACCTGTAACAGGTTTGCCACGACGACCGTTGTCGATAAGTGCGTCAACAGCTTCTTGGAGCATACGCTTTTCGTTTCTAACAATAATTTCAGGAGCACCAAGCTCTAAAAGTCTCTTAAGACGGTTATTACGGTTAATAACGCGACGATAAAGATCATTCAAGTCACTGGTTGCAAAACGACCACCATCAAGCTGTACCATAGGACGCAAATCGGGTGGAATAACAGGAATAACGTCAAGAATCATCCACTCAGGACGGTTGCCTGATTGACGGAATGCTTCAAGAACTTCAAGACGTTTTAAAATTCTTGTGCGTTTTTGACCGCTTGAAGTTTCAAGCTCCTCACGAAGCTCAGCACAGGTCTTGTCGAGATCTATTTCGCTAAGCAACTGCTTAACGGTTTCAGCGCCCATACCTGCTTTAAATGCATCTTCATACTTTTCGCGCATTTCGTGATACTGCTTTTCGTTAAGAATTTGCTTCTTTTCAAGTGGAGTATCACCCGGATCGGTAACAATGTACTGTGAGAAATAAAGCACGTGCTCAAGCGCTTTTGGTGAAACATCAAGAGCAAGTCCCATACGAGATGGAATTGTCTTGAAATACCAAATGTGCGATACAGGAGCCGCAAGTTCAATGATACCCATTCTCTCACGACGAACCTTAGCACGAGTTACTTCAACGCCACAGCGTTCGCAAACCTTACCCTTGTAACGAATTCTCTTATACTTACCGCAATGACATTCCCAGTCCTTTGTAGGTCCAAAAATGCGTTCGCAGAAAAGACCGCCTGTTTCGGGTTTAAGCGTACGATAATTGATAGTCTCAGGCTTAGTAACTTCACCAAAAGACCAGCTTCTAATTTGCTCGGGAGAAGCGAGACCGATTTTTATAGATTCAAATGATAAATTCTTTTCTTCTGACATAATCTCTCACCCTCCGTTAATTAAATATCCATATCGGAATCATCAAAGTCCGCATAGTTAACTTCTTCTTCAACAATATCCTCACCATTTTCATCCTGTAAGGTATAACCGTCGAAATTACCATCGTCAACTAATGTTTCTTCCAGTTCTTCTTCAAGTGCAGGTTTTACAAGACCGATATCATCATCGTCATCAAACGTCTGCTTAAGATCAACCTCGAATCCTTCGCCGTCAAGCACACGTATATCAAGACCGAGTGACTGAAGTTCTTTAATAAGAACCTTAAATGACTCAGGAACGCCTGCCTTAGGAACATTTTGTCCTTTAACGATTGCTTCGTATGTCTTAACACGTCCAACAACATCGTCAGATTTAACGGTTAGAATTTCCTGCAAGGTGTATGCCGCACCATATGCTTCAAGTGCCCAAACTTCCATTTCACCGAAACGCTGACCACCAAACTGAGCCTTACCACCAAGTGGTTGCTGAGTTACAAGTGAGTACGGACCAGTTGAACGAGCGTGAATCTTATCATCAACCAAGTGATGCAATTTAAGATAGTACATATAACCTACGGTTACTTTGTTATCAAACGGTTCGCCTGTGCGACCATCATAAAGCTGTACCTTACCGTCTTCTGACATACCTGCCATTTCAAAGCACTTACGTATATCAGACTCATGTGCACCATCAAATACAGGAGTAGCAATGTTCCAACCCAAAGCTTTAGCTGCGTAACCCAAATGAACCTCGAGAACCTGACCGATGTTCATACGGGAAGGAACGCCCAATGGATTAAGAACTATATCAAGTGGAGTACCATCCGGTAAGAATGGCATATCTTCACTAGGTAATATGCGAGATACTACACCCTTGTTACCATGACGACCCGCCATCTTATCACCAACAGAAATCTTACGTTTCTGGGCAATGTAACAGCGAACAACCATATTAACACCGGGGCTTAGTTCTGATGAGTTTGAACGATCAAACACCTTAACATCAACAATTGTACCATATTCACCATGAGGTACACGCAATGATGTATCACGTACTTCTCGTGCTTTTTCACCAAAGATTGCGCGCAAGAGACGCTCTTCGGCTGTAAGTTCGGTTTCACCCTTAGGTGTTACCTTACCTACAAGTATATCGCCTGCCTTAACCTCGGCACCGATACGGATGATACCGCGCTCATCAAGATCCTTAAGAGCATCATCGCCAACATTTGGAATGTCACGAGTGATTTCTTCAGGTCCAAGCTTGGTATCACGACATTCAATTTCATACTCTTCAATATGAATTGATGTGTAAATATCTTCACGAACAAGACGCTCATTAAGAAGAACAGCGTCCTCGTAGTTGTAACCTTCCCAAGTCATAAAGCCAATAAGAGCATTACGTCCGAGAGAGATTTCACCATTGCTTGTAGCAGGACCATCGGCAATAACCTGTTTTTCCTCAACCGTTTCGCCCACCTCAACAATAGGCTTCTGGTTAATACATGTACCATGGTTTGAACGCAAGAACTTGATAAGATTATATTCGTCAATCTCACCGTTCTTAGCACGAATTTTAATAATTTCTGCGCTAACGTAGGTTACTACACCAGCACGTTTAGCAAGAACTACAACACCGGAGTCAACCGCTGCCTTGTATTCCATACCCGTAGCAACAATTGGATTTTCCGGTTTTAAAAGAGGCACAGCCTGCTTCTGCATGTTAGAGCCCATGAGCGCACGGTTTGTATCGTCGTTTTCAAGGAATGGTATCATAGCGGTAGCAACCGATACAACCATCTTAGGCGATACGTCCATAAAGTCTGCACGTGATGCTTCTACTTCGCTATAGTTATCACGTACACGGGCGTGAACCTTTTTGTTAACAAAGAAGCCGTTTTCATCCAAAGGCTCATTAGCCTGAGCAACAACATAATCGTCTTCTTCATCTGCTGTCATATAAATAACCTCATTAAGTACCTGACCGGTAGCCTTATCTACTCGACGGAAAGGAGCCTCAATGAAACCGTATTTATTAATCTTTGCATAGGTTGCAAGATATGAAATAAGACCGATGTTAGGACCTTCAGGTGTCTCGATAGGACACATACGGCCATAGTGTGTGTAGTGAACGTCACGCACTTCAAATGATGCACGGTCACGTGAAAGACCACCAGGACCCAATGCTGACAAACGACGTTTATGTGTAAGTTCAGAAAGTGGGTTGGTCTGATCCATAAACTGTGACAACGGCGAAGAGCCAAAGAACTCTTTAATAGCCGCTACTACAGGACGAATATTTATTAATGACTGTGGTGTGATGTTGTCAGGATCTTGTGACTGAAGTGTCATCTTTTCACGAACAACACGCTCCATACGTGAGAAACCTATACGGAACTGGTTTTGTAAAAGTTCGCCAACGCTACGGATACGACGATTACCAAGATGGTCGATATCATCAATAGTGCCAACATCACCGGGAAGGCCGAGGAAATAGTTAACACTTGCAAAAATATCATCAAGTGTAACATGGTTTGGAATAAGAACGGCAGCATTATCAATAAGAGCCGCTTTAAGTTCTTCCTTATCGGTAAATTCTTCCATCAATTCTTTAAGAACTGAAAGGCAAACCTTTTCATTAACGCCTGCTTTATCAAGTGCATCCAATTCCTCTGCGGTAAGGTCAACAAAATCTTCAATGTTTACCATGCCGTTTGAAAGAACCTTCACTTCGCGAGCATTACCCTCTGCATCTTGAACGTTAATATATGCTTCAAAAACGCCCTTGCGTTCTACCATATCAGCCATCTCACGACTGATTACGGTATCAGCCTCAACAAGTATTTCACCTGTCATTGCATCAATAATAGGACGTGCAGCTACCTTATCACGAATACGAGCAGCCAATCCGAGCTTTTTGTTATATTTATAACGGCCAACACGTGAAAGATCATAACGACGGGGGTCAAAGAATAACTGTTCAAGATATGTCTTTGCGCCTTCAATTGTTACTGGTTCGCTTGGTCTTAATTTTTTGTAAACTTCTACCAAAGCATCTTCTACACTCTTGGTTTCGTCAACTTGGAGTGTTGCTTCCAAACGCTCGTCCTCACCAAGAAGAGCGCGAATTTGCTCGTTAGTACCAATACCTAACGCACGAACAAAGGTAGTAATGGGAAGTTTTCTGTTTTTGTCAATACGAACATAAAGAACATCGTTTACGCTTGTTTCGTATTCAATCCAAGCACCACGATTAGGAATAATGGTTGATGAAAACAACTTCTTACCGGTTTTTTCATCAATCTTTTTAGCAAAGTAAACGCCCGGTGAACGAACAAGCTGAGATACAATTGCACGTTCCGCACCATTAATTACAAAGGTGCCCGAGTCGGTCATAAGCGGAAAATCGCCCATGAAAACTTCGCTTTCTTTAATTTCGCCTGTTTCCTTGTTTGTAAGTCTTGCGGTTACACGTAATGGTGCTGCGTATGTGGTATCACGCGCTTTGCATTCGGTAACACTGTACTTTGGTTGCTCGTCAATTCTGTAGTCAATGAACGCAAGCTCCAAATTACCGCTATAGTCTGTAATAGCAGCCATGTCTTTGAACACGTCCATCAAACCTTCGTTGACAAACCAATTGTATGAATCCTTCTGAATTTCAATGAGGTTTGGCATATCAATTACTTCATTGATTTTAGAGAAGGTCATACGAGTGTTTTTACCCATTTGGACAGGTTTTACCATTTTGTTTGGTTCCATAGGTTTTATATCACTCCTACATTAAAATCGCGATATTTTTTAAAAAATATCTGCCAATAAGTTGTGGGATTATTACCTTTAAAACTTCATCCAATCCGTTAAAAAGGCGCAAATGCCCCCACTATTAGTAATTATATATTATAAATTCGAAAAAACAAGTTGTCAAGCACTTTTTTGAAAAAATGTAAAAAAAATACTGCAAAGGGCAAATTTCCCTCGCAATATAATAAAAAAGTCATTGCGAGGACATTTATATCCGTAGCAATCCGTTATCTCTTTTAATATTACGGATTGCTTAGTGACTACCGTCACTCGCAATGACAATAAATTTATATTAAGTCTCTATAATACAAATTTCTTGTATAATCGCCTATCGGTTTTTCACCGTGATTATATCTTTTAAGTATCTCAGTTACTTCATCTGACGTTTCATTTGTAAAATACAATAACAAATAATCGACCATTGGTATCTCCGACCATCTATCTCCCATATAAAGCGACGCAGAATTAAGCATTTCACTATAACCCGCTCGACACATAACCGGAAACTCTATGCCCTTGCGGTCAACAAGTACAGCGCTTTTGTCGCATTCATCACAAGTTGCACCGTTTCTTATAGGGCAATTCCTTGTAAGCATTAGCGGCAATCGACCAAAAGCGAAAATACCAATCGGTATATCTGCATCTAATTTATCAATATCTTTAACCGATATTTCAGCCGAAAGAATAACACTATCAACACCAATTTTATTTAATGTTTTAATACTATAAGAGTTATTTACATTAAGCCCCCAATGACCCATTACATTAAAGCCCAATTTTTTGGCCAATACCACTGCCGATAGATTACCGCAAAAAACAGTATCTATTCCCTGCTGTTTTAACGTTTTAAGCCGTTTGGTTACAACCGACTCGCTACCGATATATCTTGGCAACTCGGCAATAACCTTAACACCGTCAATTTTTGGCACACCGCACTCATATGGCAATATAATTGTTTTTATATCATTTAGGTTATTAGGAAGCTGATTTATATTTGCAAATCGGGCAATAAACTGTTTTTTACCGTTCAATTTACCGTTTGCAACAATTTGTGGTGTAGAGTAATCAGCAATTTTTAACTCCGTCCTTTTGTTGTTAAGCTGTTCTATTGCATCACGGCGAAGTGCGTTAAGGCTTGATGCCGCTATGAACAGTCCCTCATCAAGCATTATATCAATATTGCTACAATAGTATGGTGTGTTACCAAGCTTTGTAAGGTTTTCCATAACACTCTGCTTTTCGGCAGATTTGTTTTTTGCCGCTTGCGGTATATCACCCTTTACAGTTACTCGGTTTTCACCATCTGTTACTGTGAGTGATATTGGATTATCAGTAAGGATTTCGGCAGATATTTTTACAGGCACACTTTGCCGCTCGGCACGATAAAGCTCGTGCAAATAACTGTAGGTGTCTCCCGCAGCTATAACGTCATCTTTGGTGCGTATGCCAAACATATCGCGACCTAAATTGTTTTTATAATAACCATCGGTAAAACCTGAGCGTGAAAATACATTTTGTAACGTTTGAAAAAGCTTTGGTTCAATAAAACCGTTATCTACCGTCTGTCTGCACGCAGCCGTTGCGGCAGATACATACTCGGGGCGTTTCATTCTGCCTTCTATTTTAAGCGATGCCACGCCCATTTCTCTTAGTTCGTTTATATATTCATAAAGGCATAAATCCTTAAGACTCAGATCGTAACTCGTACCGCCTTGCGCCTTAAATGGCAAGCGACAAGGGCCTGCGCAAAGACCACGGTTGCCGCTGCGCGCACCCAAAACCGACGAAAGCAAACATTGACCCGACACACTCATACAAAGTGCGCCATGAACAAACACCTCTACCTCGATATCATTTTCTTTTGCCGCTTTACAAAATTTCTGAAGTTCCGTCTTACTCATTTCGCGTGATACAACCACACGAGTAAAGCCTAACTCTTTAAGTGTTTTTAAACATGCGGGCGAATGTACAGTCATTTGGGTAGATGCGTGTAACTGTAAATTAGGTATATGTTCATGTATGAGTGACGCGAGACCTAAATCAGAAATAATTATCGCATCCACACCGCATTTATATGCAGCAAGAGCAGTTTCAAATGCCGATTGTAGCTCCGACTGTTTTATCATTATATTAAGTGCAAGATACACCTTTACACCACGCACGTGACAGTAACGTACAGTCTCACGAATATCGTTATCATCAAAGTTATCCGCATTTCGTCGCGCCGAAAACTGCTTTGCGCCAATATATATAGCATCAGCACCGCTGCGGACCGCCGCTTGCAAAGACTCCGGACTGCCAACAGGCGCCAAAACCTCGGGACTAAAGGACATATCTTTCACCTACCTTGTAAATTGAAAATGAAAATAAAAATGGAAAATTAATTATCTAAAATAAAATCAGCTACCGTTTTGCCAAAACCGTTTTCTTCTGCTTGGGTATCAGCTTCTACATAAGCGCAATGGTTACCGTGCATTAGTTTATACGTAATCTTATCGCTGTGACCAAAGTGCTTAAGTGTCGAAATAAGCAGCTCGGTTTGCTCAAAGCGATTTACCATATCGTTGTCCGACACGATAATGAGCATCGGTGGATACTCTTTATCAATACCAACATAATAAAGCGGCGCAGTTTCGTCAATGATTACGCGTCTGCCATCAACTCCACTTTTTGTAAGTACGTTAAAGTGGGCTGTTGGTTGACCTGCATCATGCACAAAAGCAGCAATATCCATAACGTTTATATTATGTTTGGCAAGGTAATCTTTATTAAAGCAAAGCAGTTGTGACATATAGCCACCTGCCGAAGAACCACCCACATAAATACCCGTGGAGTTGCCGTAATTATTTATGTTTTTAAACACCCATGATACTGCCTCAGCAACGTCCTCTAAAAAATCGGGATATTTTGCATCGGGATACATTCTGTAGTTAACGCTAACCGCCGCAATACCACGTTCGGCTAAATACTCGCAAAAAAGTTTTACATCACTCTTGTCCCCTGACTGAATACCACCGCCGTGAAAATAAACAAATGTTTTAAATTCCTCACACTTGGGTAAATAAATATCTAAATACTGCTTAGTTTCTTGTGCGTAACAAATATCAAAAAACTTTTTCATAAACTATACCACCTTAAAACTTTTTACAATATTATAGCATTTTAAGTTTTGATTGTAAATAAAAAAATAACGACGGGGATTTAGCCCCGTCGCATAATAAAACAATAATTATTGCTGATTGAATGAACCTGTATAAAGCTGATAGTAGGTTCCTTTCTGTTCTATTAAATCAGCGTGAGATCCGCGTTCGATAATACGTCCCTTATCCAATACCATTATTACATCGGAATTCATAACAGTAGACAGTCTGTGCGCTATTACAAAGACTGTTCTACCCTCCATTAATTTGTCCATACCACGTTGTACAATGGCTTCGGTACGTGTATCAATAGAGGATGTTGCCTCGTCCAAAATCATTACCGGAGGATCGGCTACCGCAGCGCGCGCAATGGCAATCAACTGTCTTTGACCTTGCGACAGATTCGAACCGTTATTTGAAAGCTCGGTTTCATAGCCGTTTGGCAAACGGGTTATAAAATCATCAGCTCCCGAAAGTTTAGCCGCTTCAATGCATTCCTCATCGGTTGCATCAAGTCTGCCGTAGCGAATATTTTCCATAACGGTACCTGTAAATAAATTTGTCTCCTGCAATACTATACCAAGCGAACGGCGTAAATCAGACTTTTTAATTTTATTGATATTTATACCATCATATCTAATTTTGCCGTCCTCAATATCATAAAAGCGATTTATAAGATTTGTTATAGTCGTTTTACCTGCGCCTGTTGCTCCAACAAAGGCTACCTTTTGACCCGGACGCGCATAAACTGACACGTCGTGCAATACGGTCTTACCCTCTACGTAGGCAAAATCCACCTCGGTCATTGTAACATCACCCTGTAACAATTCATATGTCAAGGTACCGTCACTATGCGGATGTTTCCAAGCCCAATGTCTCGTGCGTTTTTCGGTTTCGGTTATATTGCCATCAGAATCGACTTCACAGTTAACAAGTGTTACATAACCCTTGTCTTCCTCAGGCTGTTGGTCAATTAAATTAAATACTCGTTCGGCGCCTGCAAGTGCCATAACAACTGTATTAATTTGTTGTGTAACCATATTAATATTACCTGTAAACTGACGTGACATATTAAGGAATGGCACCATAATATCGATTGTAAGAAGACCCACACTACCGGCAATTAATGCTCCAATCGAGTAGTTTGGAATTTTTGTAAGCAAAAATACACCGCCCATTGTAGCAACCAAAACATAAAGAATATTACCTAAATTTCCAATAATAGGCCCTAAACAGTTTGCGTAACCATGTGCGCGAAAACTATCGTTAAATAGTTCTTCGTTTACTTTGTCAAAATCTTCATTACATTCCTTTTCGTGACAAAAGACCTTAATAACCTTTTGACCGCTCATCATTTCCTGGACAAAACCTTCGGTTTTACCGATAGCTTTTTGCTGACGCATAAAGAATTTTGCAGAGCCACCGCCAACCTTTTTAGAAACAGTTGCCATTATTAAAACACCGATAAGCACTACAATGGTCATCCAAACGCTGTAATAAAGCATAATGCTTAGCACACTCACAACAACGACAATTGCTTGTAAAAGAGTTGGTAACGAACGAGAAACAAGTTCACGCAAGGTGTCAACATCGTTGGTATAATGACTCATTATATCGCCGTGTTTATTTTGATCAAAATATTTGATGGGCAGGTTTTGCATTGATTCAAACATATAAATTCGCATTTTGTTTAAAAAGCCCTGTGTTATATATACCATAAGTTGGTTGTATAAGGTTATAGCAATAATTGATACTACATAAAGTGATATCAAAATAAATATTTTCGGCAATATAACCTGCTTTGCATTAGACCAGTCACCCGATGATATAAAGGTTTCTATATCGGCGATTACCTGTTGTTGAAAGACTGCCGGTATTGCTGAAGTAACGGCTGAAAAAAGTATACATGCAATGGTAACAGGAATCATCACGGGATAAAACTTAAACAACATTTTTATTATACGTTTAAAAGTATTTGGATTAAATTTTGGTCTTGGACCTCTCGGTACTCCCTTTCCCATAGGCATTGGACCTCTACTCATCAAAATCACCTCCGTTTGTTTGCTGCTCGTAAATTTCGCGATAAATTTCGCAATTTTCCATAAGCTCTGCGTGGTTACCAACAGCCGAAACAGAACCGTTTTCCATAACTATTATCATATCAGCATCCATAACCGACGCTATGCGCTGAGCGATAATTATCTTTGTAGTTTCAGGAATGTAATCCTTAAATCCCTTGCGTATGAATGCATCGGTTTTTGTATCTACAGCACTGGTTGAATCATCCAGAATTAATATCTTTGGCTTTTTCAAAAGCGCACGGGCAATACAAAGTCGTTGCTTTTGACCGCCCGATACATTAGTACCGCCTTGCTCAATATGTGTGTCATATCCGTCGGGGAATGACATTATAAAATCATGCGCTTGCGAAAGTTTGCAAGCCTCGATTATTTGTTCGTCAGTGGCATTTTCATCACCCCAACGAAGATTTTCTTTTATTGTGCCTGCAAAAAGTTGATTTTTTTGCAGCACCATCGCAACCGCATCGCGAAGCGATTTTATGTTATATTCACGAACATCAATTCCGCCCACCTTTACAGTGCCTGCCGTAACGTCGTAAAGTCTCGGAATTAATTGTACAAGCGACGATTTGCCCGATCCGGTACCACCTATAACACCAACCGTCATACCCGATTTTATTGACAAATCTATACCAGACAAAGAATTACGTTGAGCATTTTTGGAATATTTAAAATCTACTTGCTCAAAAGCGATACTACCATCTGCCACATCAAAGACAGGATTTTCCGGATTATGAAGATTTGGCTCTTCATCCAAAACTTCACATATACGTTTCATAGACTCCAATGATATCGTAAGCGTAACATATATCATAGACAACATCATCAATGACATAAGTATTTGCATACCATAGGTAAGCATGGCAGAAATTTGACCAACATCAATCAGCTGACCCTTGCTTGTAATTGTAAGTTTAGAACCTACAATAAGCACAAACACCATATTAAAATACATACATATTTGCATTATGGGTCCATTAAGCGCTACTATACGATCCGCCTTTGTGAAATCTTGACAGATACTCGTACTGGCAGATGAAAACTTTTGCTTTTCATAATTCTCACGTGAAAATCCCTTTACAACACGCATAGCGCGAACGTTTTCTTCGATAGACTCATTTAACTTATCATATTTCTTAAAAACGCGTCTGAACGCAGGCATTGCCTTACGTGCTACAAACAGTAATCCCAACAGTAAAACAGGAACTACAACTACAAAGGTTGTCGCAAGACTGCCGCCCATTATATACGCCATAATAATTGCAAATACAAACATAAGCGGGCTACGAATTGCTGTGCGTATGACCATCATATATGACATTTGCACATTAGTAATATCGGTAGTAAGACGTGTAACCAAAGATGATGTTGAAAATTTGTCTATATTATGAAAAGAGAAATTTTGAATACGTGTAAAAACATCATGACGTAAATTTTTGGCAAAGCCTGCTGATGCTTTTGCACAGGTAAACGCCGCAAATCCACCGCAGCAAAGTGACAATAATGCCAAAGTTACAAGTACAATACCGGTCTTTAATATAAGTGTAAGGTCTACACCTGCTTTAATATCATTAACAAGTCGTGCAGTTATAAACGGGATTAAACATTCTATAACGACCTCACCAACCATAAGAAGCATTGTTAGAATACTCGGTGTCTTATATTCACGAATGCTTTTCGCAAGTTTTTTAATCATTCTACTACCTCCAAATTCGCCTTTACTTTATCTAAAACATTATAAAAAGATGAAAGTTCCTCATCTGTTATTCCACTTTTTAGTGTAGTTTCTAACTTTTCAATATTTTGAGTTGCTTTTTTGTGGATTTGTATTGCCTTTTCGGTAAGTATAATTCTTTTTAAACGAGCATCATAGTTCACCGATTGACGACAAATAATACCGTTTTTTTCCATAAGCTTAAGCATATTTGTGGCGGTTGAGCGACGTATAGAAAACCTTTCCTCAAAATCGCGCTGAAAAATATTCCTTTCACGATTCTCGTAAAAATATCGTATTGCCCACCCGTGAACACCTGTAGACTGCTTAAAATCCTCAGGTTTATGTTGCTCAAAATATCGCTTAATAAGATTATTAAGCGTTCGTATTTCAAAGCCTAGTTGTCTTTCGCTATTCATAGAAACACCACCAATCAAAATGTTAGTTTGCTAACATTTCAATATTATAATACCCTATTTTTTTAATGTCAAGCAATTAAAATGAATTTTTTCATAAAAATAAGGGTATGTATACACATACCCTTAAAATTCACACTATTTGCGCCGCAATATTATCAAAATACTCGTTTGTAACCGTAGCAATTTGATCTATCTTAGCACACTTAATATCAAAAGACTCATTGGATTCTACAACCGATAAAATTTCAGCCTTTGCAATTTCAGTTTTACCTAAAATCAAATTAACAAGTTCTTTATGACTATCGTCGCCACCGATTGTTAATTGGTTACTGTGCTTGGCGGCTGCCACAACAATTTTACCGATTATTGAAGCAGCATATTCCATATCAGGTTTAAGCGTAGCCGTGGCAATAACCTTTTCTTCTAATCGACGCATAGGCTCAGTAACGGTTGGTTGATTTTTAGGAGTTTTAGCCTTTTCTAGCTGAAGTTTTAGCGAACTTATCTCATCAGCATTTTTGCTTAACAATCTTTTCAACTCGCTAATCTCGCGTTGTGTTGCCTGCAAATCTTCAAATAAAGATAAATTTTGTTCAATCAACTGTTTTTTTCGCATCAAGTTCACCCACCCTGCGTCTTTTTTTAGATTTACTTGTTAACATTAATATAAATATGGCCGAAATACTACCAGCAGAATCAATACAAACATCCTTGATTCTGCATGCCCTGCCCGGCACAAAATACTGATGCAATTCATCACTTATTGCATAAACAACACAAAAAAACAGAACGCCAAAAGCCAATATTATAAGCTTTTTATCATATGTTAGGGCAATCGCAAATGCTATTAGACCTAAAATAAAATACTCTAAAAAATGCGCCGATTTTCTAACAATTACGGTAACAAGATTTATAACTTCATCCCGTGAAGTTTTATCCAAATCATCAAAATCCCGATAAAAAATTTCAACAATTTTTTCAACCAATCCACCGCTAATTTGCGATGATTGATTTGCCGCTTGTGCCGACATAAAATAAATAACAGCCATCCACAAAACCAGCAAAATCGCCAGCAAAATTCTAATAAGTTTTAATTTAGACATATCAGAAGAATAATGGATAAGGATTAATCCAACTTCCGTTTTTAAGCATGCCAAAATGTAAATGATATCCTGTAGACCAACCTGTTGTACCAACGTAACCTAGTACCTGACCCTGTTTTACGTATTGACCATTGGAAACAATTATCTTTGAAGCATGCGCATAATAAGCAACATAATTAGCAGTGCTGCCATTTATCTTAAGTGAACCGTGATTTACAGTACAGTAATTACCATAGCCATTGCCGCAACAGTTGCCGGATTTTTTATAGTTGTGACTGCAACCGTTATGAACTAAGGTTACATAGCCATCAGCAACCGCGCGTATTGGTTGACCCGAAATACCACCGCCGGCAATATCTATACCATTGTGTTTGCCACGATGTACGGCATCATTACTTTTGTAACCGGCAGAAATATTAAAGTATCCGCTAACCGGCCACTGCAAACCGGTGTTTGGATTTATAAATGTAGTATATTGTCTAGAAGCAATATCATCTTCCAACTTTTTTTGTAGCTTCTTAACTTCAGCATTAATTGCATTAACATCTTTTTGGTTGTCAGCCTGTTCTTTAGCAATATTATTATATATTGCCTGCGCTTCGTTTTCCTGCGCTTCAAGCTCACTTTGCTGCTCATTGATGGTTTTCTTAATTTCAACCTGCTGGCTAAGCAACTTTTCATTTTCGGCATTTTTTTCATTCAAAATAGAAATCTCTGCCTTAAGATCTTCAATTAAACGCTTATCATGAGAAGATACCGATGCTGTAAGCTGAGAAAGTTGCAAAAACGAGGAAAAGTCCTCTGCACCCATAAGTATTTGAACAGAACTATTGGAATTGCTCATATAAATAGCTCTTATACGCTTTTTGAATGCTGTTTTATCGTCTTCAATCTCAGCCTCACGCTTAGCAATCTCAGCCTTATTCGCTGAAATCGATGCATTAATTGAAGCTATCTCCTGATTACAACGATTAATCTGAGCTTGCGTGTTGGCAATCTTTTTTCTAACCGCTGAAAGCACCAACTCTTGACTTGCCTTTTCAGCCTTCAATTTATTAATTTCAGACTGTATTGCACTTGCTTGTTGTTTAAGATTTGCAATATCATTATTAAGTTTATCCTTTTCACTTTGTGTAAGCGCCACAACAGAAAGTGATGTTATGGCAATACATATACACATAGCAAGACAAATTATTTGTCTTAAAAAACGTTTCATAAAATCCTCCGAATTTATTTGTTAGGTTCTTCGGTTAAATCGCAGTAAATTCACTACCCTCACGCTTTAGATATTTACCTATCATAATCGCACTACCGAAAGCACCGGCAAATACACCAATGCACACAAACACAAGTAACAAATCAAAAACTACGTCACCAAATGCTACGACACTACCTAACATTAAAGAAATCTTTTCGGTAGCAACTCGATAACAGAAATATATAAGTCCCTCAGAAATAAGTGCCGATATCAAACCGATGATAATACCCTCAATGACAAAAGGAATTCTGACAAATGCATCGGTAGCACCAACAGCCTTCATTATGCTTATTTCTAACTTACGATTATACATTGTAACCCTTATAGTATTAGAAACAATAACAAGTGAAATTATAATAAGAATTGAAATAATCCAAAATCCTGCAACATAAATTCCTTGTTTAATAGCATCAATTTTTTCCGCTAAATCACCATGTGACTGTATAACATCTACACCCTCAAGATTGCTTATTTGCTCAACCGTTTCGTCAAACAACGCCATCTCTTTCATGGTAACCTTTGCCGCACCTGAAAGCGGATTACCGTATTGGTCATCAAGGAAGGAAAAGTAGTTTTCCTGTCCTTCTAACATATCTTCTTTTACAGATTCAAGACCGGCTTCACTTGAAATATAGTCAACCGATTCAACATTCGACAAAGCTTTAATTTGATCGCAAAGGGCTTGCGCTTCTTCGTCGTTATGTATGATATAATCGGTTTCCTTTATACCATTTTCATCCTCTTCCGACTCTTGAGAATCAGTATCGTCAGAAGTTTCACTTGTGGTTTCACTTTCGGTGCTTTCTGCATCATCTTGTAAAGCATCACTATAAAGCGCCCAATTATAGTCTTTCATATAAACCATAACCACATTTTGCTTTTCTAAATTTCCGATTGCCATAGTAACGTTTTCGGAAATTAAAATAGCAAGACCTATAACAACCATACAAGCAACGAGTACGCCAACAGAAGCAAGTGACATAAGACGATTCGCCCACGTGCCCTTAAATCCTTCTTTTACAAGGTATTTTATACTTCCAAACTTCATTACTCGACACCTCCTGCAGCGTTATCAGCAACAATTCGGCCATTGTCAAGCATGATTACACGATGTTTAAAATCACGTACGAGGTTGTGGTCGTGTGTTACCATTAAAATTGTTGTACCGCGTCTGTTAATCTCGGTAAGCAAATTTACAATTTCGTACGACATATTAGGATCGACGTTACCGGTAGGCTCGTCCGCTATAATTAAATCAGGAGCATTTACAAGTGCTCGAGCAAGACCTACGCGCTGTTGTTCACCGCCGGAAAGTTGCATCGGCATTGAGCGTGCCTTGTCTCCAAGGCCGACCTTTGAAAGTGCCTTAGATACCTCGCGACGTACTTCGCGTCCTGACTCGCCAACAACATGCATAGCAAACGCAACATTATCAAAAACGCTCATAGTGGGTATCAAGCGGAAATCTTGAAATACTATACCCATTGTTCTACGCAATTTTGGTACCTGTTTTCTAGGTAACTTTGTAAGGTTAAATCCGTTTACGTTTATAACGCCGGTGTTTGCCTTTTCTTCACGCATTATCAGTTTCATAAAGGTGCTTTTACCAGCACCGGATGAACCAACAACAAAAACAAATTCGCCCTTATTTATTCTTATATTAACATCCTCAAGCGCATGTGTACCGCTGGGATAGGTTTTAGATACGCCCCTGAACTCAATTACGGGTTCTGCAGCTCTTTTTTCTGCAAAGGACTCGAGTAGTTCTTCAGCCATAAGAAAATTCACTCTTTCAATTAGTATTTTATGGGATTGCTCTTAAGATATTTGTTTACCATCAAGGCAATTTTAAATATTATTGCATGGTCAAACTCGCGAAGATCAAGACCTGTAATCTTCTTAATTTTTTCAAGACGATAAACAAGCGTGTTTCTGTGAACAAACAATTTTCTTGATGTTTCAGAAACGTTAAGATTATTTTCAAAAAAGCGCTGAATTGTAAACAAGGTTTCTTGATCAAGGTTTTCAATTGATCCGCGCTTAAATACCTCTCTTAAAAAGGTTTCGCAAAGTGTTGTCGGTAATTGATATATAAGACGGGCAATACCTAAGTTGTCATAGGAAATAATAGTCTTTTCTGTATCAAACACCTTGCCAACTTCAAGAGCGGTTTGAGCTTCTTTAAATGATTTAGCAAGATTTTTAAGGTTATTAACCGTAGTACCAATACCGATAACGGTATGAACATAAAATTCACCAGAAAGAGTATCCGCAATAGAAGACGCTAGATTTTCTATGTCCTTGCGATCAATATCTGCTCTTGTTTCCTTAACCAAAGCAATGTCGGTCTCGTTAATGTTAATAACAAAGTCCTTATTTTTTTCTGGGAAAAGATTTTGTAATACTTCGTAAATCGAAATATCGCTTACATCAAGATTACGGATAATGATAACCGTACGCGCAACATCACTATCAAAATATAACTCGCGCGCCTTGATGTAAATATCGCCCGGCAAAATATTATCAAGTATAATATCTTTTATAAAATTACCGCGGTCATATTTTTCATCATAATAGTTTTTGATATTGGCAAAAGCCACCGAGATAACCAACGCATATTTACCAGATATTATATCGGTACCCTCAACAAACACTGTGTAATCGGTACCCTGTGAAGAAATAACGGGTTTAAATGTGTATCCGCCATCGGTGAAACCTTCCGCCACCGGAATAGTCGATACATCAAGTTGCTCGCCTATTCTACCAAGTTCACTGCACGCAATTATGATGTTGTTTGCATCCACTACGCCAAAGGTTTTGTCAATAGCATCTTTCATTTGATGAATTACAGCTTGGAATAATCTGTTTGACATAAAATTACACATCCTTTATCAAATTTCACATACACATACATTTTACACTAACTTTTACAAATTTGCAAGAAATATATTTAATATAATTATATATTAATACAACATTTACAAAATTTGATCATTTTTTTGGCAAACACATAAACAAAAACCGTCTATTTCTTCAATCTCAAAAGAATATTCGTTTGAAAAGGTATCTATATTGCCTGCATGGGCAATAGATAACCCCAACATTTTTACGGCAGCTTCTTTTTTGGTAAAAATTTCAATATACCGTCTTGAAATAAGATTTTCATTTTGGTTTACATAATCATTTTCTTGAGCGTTAAAAAATTTATATGCGGCTCTGGGTTTTATTTCTTGAATTTTTTGGATATCTACACCGACGGCCTTGTCGGAAACTACACAAATCGCCTGCTCTTCACTGTGCGAAATGCTAAAATAACAAAAATCACAAAGGGGCTTACCGTATTTGTTAAAGTTTATTTTGAATTGCTTTTTTTGATATATCTCTTCTGCAGCCCGATAAAACAACGTATAACCCAATAAAGATTGTTTTTGAGAAATTGAGTTGTTTTTATTTTTGATTTTCTCTCTTATAGCGCACTCAAGCAGACTATACCAATTTGTATAGTCTGCTTGTGTAAAATCTGTAATGTTGGCCTTGTATTGCTTTATCATTTTATATTTGCGTTTTCATACAAAAATTCCATAACGGTATCTTGTACGGCATAGCTTTCAGCAATAACGGGTTGTTCGGTTGACTGACTACCGAGAGTGCTGTCTAAAATTTCGATCTTTTCAGCATCAAGAATATAATACATTACCATATTGGTATTCATCATTTGTGGTACCATTTCCTGAGCAATTTGCTTTTTATATTCCTCAACGGTCGAACCGTTAGATTTAATAATATCGTCTAAATTAACGTTATAGCTGGTTTTATATATTTCAACATAAAACTCATAGATTGCCTCACACAAAAGTTCACTGTCTTTTTGTGGATAATCCTTTACTTTTGCGCTTTTTGTAATAGTGTCAAGTATGTATTCCTTGGCTGCTCTTTTGGTTATGTTGTCCTTGTATTCATCGGCAGAATCAAATTCCAACTTACTATATGCTTCTTCTTCGGTCATAGGCTTCTTAATTGCTTTTACAGTACAGGTAAATATTGCCTCTTTACCATTAAGTTCTTCTTTACCGTAATTTTCGGGGAATTTCGCAGTAACATCCTTTGTTTCGCCAACTGCAACACCAATAAGTTCTTCTTCAAAATCGTCGATAAATGTGTTAGAACCAATTTCAAGCTCGGCATCGGTTGCTGTGCCGCCTTCAAATGCTACACCATCAAGCTTACCCTCGTAATCGAGTTTTATGATATCTCCATCTGCAACAACACCTTCGGCAATCTCGTTATAAAGGTTGTTTTCTTCAACGTCGATGCTAAAAATTTCGTCATAGTACTTTGCAAAATCTTCACTTGAAGTATCTATTTCTACACCCTTGTAATCTTTTACATCAACATAATTTTCAAGTTTTACATTGCTATAAAGCAAACGATCCTTGCCACAACCTACAAGAAATGTAATCATTAAAACTGTTACCAATAAAACTGCTGCTAATCTTTTCATTTCAATCACCTTTAAACATTATTTAGTTCGCCTTTGGAAGCGGCTTTGAGATAAGCATTGATAAAGCCATCTAAATCGCCATCCATAACGGCATTAATATTACCAGATTCAAAACCGGTTCTATGATCTTTTGCCAATGTATATGGCATAAATACATACGAACGAATTTGTGAGCCCCAGGTTATTTCTTTTTGAACACCCTTGATATCTTCTATCTTTTCAAGATGCTCGCGCTCTTTTATTTCAAGCAACTTTGACTTCAACATTCGCATTGCCTGCTCGCGGTTTTGAACCTGACTACGTTCGTTTTGGCAAGCAACTACGATACCCGTAGGTATATGGGTAAGTCGCACGGCAGATGAAGTTTTGTTAATATGCTGACCGCCCGCGCCCGATGAGCGAAATACATCCATTTTAACGTCTTCTTCTCGTATTTCAATACTCATATCATCGGTAATTTCAGGCATTACCTCCAATGATGCGAAAGACGTATGTCTTCGACCGGAAGCATCAAACGGAGAGACACGGACAAGTCTGTGAACTCCCGATTCACTCTTTAGATATCCGTAAGCATTTTCGCCCTCTACAAGCAAAGTAGCGCTTTTCAATCCTGCTTCATCACCATCAAGAAAATCGAGCATTTTTACGTTAAAACCGTGTCGCTCGCCCCAACGGGAATACATGCGCACAAGCATTTGTGCCCAATCCATAGCCTCAGTACCACCGGATCCGGCGTGGAACGTAAGAATTGTATTGTTAGAATCATATTCTCCCGTAAGCAATGTGGTAAGTCGCAACGATGACAGATTTCCTTCAAGCTCATCTATAGAACTTGTAATTTCATCTACAAGTGACAAGTCGCCTTCTTCATCCGCCATTTCGATAAACACCAGTAAATCTTCATACGAAGATTGTATGTTATCATAACTTTCAACCTTGTTTTTAAGTTTTCCGGTTTTTTGTACAACCGCCTGAGAATTTTCAAGATCGTCCCAAAAACCCGGTGCTGTTTGCTTAAGCTCAAGTTCTTCAATGTCGCGCACTAGTCTATCATAACCAATTGCATCACGCAAATCGCGAATTTCCTGACTGTTGGCAACAAGTCTTAATTTTAATTGCTCAAATTCAAGCATCAAATTTCCTCCGAATTATTTTGTTAAAACGTAAGCGTGCCATTCTTCGCGCATAAGACTTTCAGCAATGGTAAAACCATGTTCTAAAGCCGACTGTTCGACCTCGGCAGCACGCATATCAATTATTCCTGACACAATGAGTATGCCGTCATCATTCATAAAATCGGCAACATTATCAAAAAGCCTTATTACAACATCGGCAACAATATTTGCACAAACGATATCATATTTACCGCTTATTTTATCAGCTAAATCTCCTACTAAAAATTCGGTTTTTTCACTAACACCGTTAATTTCGGCATTTTGTATTGCTGTTTTTACCGATTGCGCATCAATATCTACTCCGATAGCACTTTTAGCACCAAGTAAATCTGCCGCTATTGCCAAAATTCCGCTTCCGGTGCCAATATCCAAAACAGTAGTACTATCTGTAACACGTTTTTCAAGAATTTCCAAACAAAGCGAGGTTGTAGCATGACTGCCAGTACCAAATGCAGCCCCCGGATCAAGACTGATTACCGTACGATCATCCTTGTTGTCATATTTTTCCCAACTTGGACACACGGCTAATTTTTCGCCTATTTCGAAAGCTTTAAAGTATTTTTTCCAATTTTCATTCCAGTCGGCATCATCGACCAAAACACAATTAATTTCGTTGTCAATACCGCAAGCATTAAATCTTTCTTGAAGGTAAGAAACCGCCTCAACAGCATTGTCACTCTCAGCAATATACATATGAATTATGGAATGTGTTCTATCCTTGTTGACAAGCTCTTCATCTATAAGATCAATATGTGCAATCTCCTCAGCATCGGCCTCAAGATTTGTATAATCCTCAATATAAATTCCATAAGGAACGGTCATATTAGCAATAGCCGCTGCCTCGTCTGTTTTGTCGGTCGGCACTTTTGCCGTAATTTCGGTCCAATCCATTAAAACACCTCAATAATTTATTATATCACAAAACAATTAAAATTGAAAGAATAAATTTATATTTTCTTTTGTTGCTACCACACTGCCTTGCACCATACCGCCTCGACCACCGCCGCGCGCATCAAAATGCGACTTAAAAGATTCAAATAAATCTTGAAGCGCAACATCTTCTCCGCATATAGCAAAAGAATAATTTTCATCTTTACCAGAAAATACCGCTTTGATTCCGCCGTATGTTTTATGTAACTTATCGGCAATGTTTTGTAAATCCTTTATCGTGAAATCTTCAACAAAAACACAGTTTGTATTTTGATCCAACGTAGATATAGTTAGTTCAACAATTTTATTTTTTAATTCATTTATTTTTTGGTTTGCCAAAGAATTCTTTTCGTCCAAGTTAGTAACAGCTTCAAAAGCGTGTTCCTGCTTAGCAGAAAGAAGCGACGATATGCTAGAAACGTTTCGAAATTTAGTTTTATAATCATCCAATGCGAAAGCTCCACACTTAAGAATAATTCTAATACCGCCGCGCATCTTCTCTGTATCAAGCAGTTTAATTAAGCCAATCTCACCCGTAAAGTTAACATGCGGTGCGCAACAAGCGCAAATATCTGTACCATTTATTTCAACCAAACGTACAGCGCCGCTTATCTCTTTTTTACTGCGGTAATCAATATTTACAAGCCCTTCATCGGTTGGAAAATATGCCTTAACCGGCACATTTTTCCACACTGTTTGATTAGCAAGGAATTCGACCTCATCTAATTGTTCGCGACTTAATTCCTTATCAAAATCAAGTGTAACCAGTTCTTCGCCCAAATGAAAACCAACGTTTTTTACGCCAAAAAGCCTGTGCGCAATTCCCGATACAATATGCTCGCCCGTATGATTTTGCATAAAATTAAATCTGCGTTCAAAATTAATTTTACCAACAATATCGCTACCAATGTGCAAAGGTTCGGTAGTATAGTGATATATTTCACCGTTTTCAATTTGAACATTGAAAACATTAGCACCACCCAAGATTCCTTTGTCCGAAGCCTGTCCACCACCTTCGGGGAAAAAAGCTGTTTTATCAAGTATTATTTTATAAAAATTATCGCTTTGTTGACAATCCAAAACCTTTGCGTCAAACTCTTTTGTGTACGCATTTAATTCATAAAGCTTTTCGGTCATCCCAATTTCTCCAAAATAATGTGTGCAACCTTGTAAATATCGCCTGCACCCATGGTTATTATCAAATCGCCTTGCTCGGCGCAGCTAATCATTTTATCTGCCAATTCGTTGTAATCTGCCACAACCTCTGCGTTTGGCAATGCGTTGGTAACATCTTCGGATTTTACACCGTAAACGTTTTCTTCACGCGCCGCAACAATGGGTGTCATAAACACCTTATCTGCTATAGATAATGCTTCTATCATACCGTCGCGTAAAAGGGCTACACGAGAATAGGTATAGGGCTGAAACACAACTATAACCTTTTTATAATCTAGGGTTTTTGCGGCTTGTAAAGTCGCCATCATTTCGGTTGGGTGATGCGCGTAATCATCAACAACCGTAATATCTTCTGCCTCGCCAATAAATTCAAAACGACGACCGGCTCCAGTGAATTTTGCTAACGCATCTGCAATATCCGCTGCGCTTACACCCATTTCATAACAAACGGCAAAGGAAACCAATCCGTTGTATACATTATGCTTGCCGGGAGCATGCATTTCAAGATGCCCCAGCATTTCACCATCAAAAAACACATCAAAACAATATCCGTATTTACCTATTTTAATGTTTTGCGGATAGTAATCATTATTCTCTTTAAAACCGTAAGTAACAACCTTTGTATCGAGTGTTTCAAGAACATCCTTTACATCATCGTCATCACCGTTTGCATAACAAATTCTACCCATAGAAACAAATTTTTTAAAGGAATTTTTAAGGTTATCCATGGTTTTAAAATAATCCATATGGTCATCGTCTATATTAAGTAAAACCGTTATATCGGGCGAAAACTGCAAAAAACTGTCAACAAACTCGCAAGATTCACACACTAGTGTTTGTGAGTCTCCTACCACACAAGAAGAATTTACGATAGGTAGCTTGCCACCAATAACCGCATTAGGATTTTGCTTGCTTGAAAGAAGTATTTGTGTTATCATAGATGAAACGGTGGTTTTACCATGTGTTCCGCTCACACCGATAACATTCTCGTAACAACGAGTAATGGCGCCAAGTAACTCGGAGCGTTCCATTTTAGGAATATTATTTTTACACGCCGCCACCATTTCGGGATTGCTTTGTGGAACTGCTGCCGAAAAAGCTACCAAATCGGCTCCCTTTATATTATCGGCAATATGTTCAGTATATATGGTAATACCAAGTTCCCTTAGGTGATTTACATTTGCGTTATCACTTTTATCCGAGCCGGTAACTTTATACCCACGTGACAGTAACAGTTCTGCAATAGGACACATACCGCTACCGCCAATTCCTATCATATGAATATGCTTAGCGTTTAAAAAAGCTTTATCTTCACAGTGTTGTTTTTTCATAATAACACCCCAAAAGTCAATAGTTATATATATTATACTATTCTTTACACAAAAAATAAACCCCCAATTTGAAAGAAAGGTGATAAAAATGAGGTTTAATCTGCCACAAAACATAAAGTTTACGCTTGATACTTTACTTCAAAACAACCACAAAGCATATATTGTTGGTGGCTGTGTCCGCGATATTTTATCGGGAAAAACACCTCATGATTATGATATCACAACATCTGCTTTACCCCACGAAATACAAAATCTTTTTTCAAAAACCATTGCCACGGGAATAAAGCACGGTACAATTACGGTAATGCTTGAAAATACGCCCGTTGAGGTTACGACCTTCAGAACCGAAAGCGGTTATAACGATGGTCGTCATCCCGAAAGCGTTAGCTTTGTGTGTAACGTTAAAGATGACCTTGCGCGCCGTGATTTTACGGTAAATGCTATGTGCTATAACGAACAGGAAGGTTTAATTGACCTTTTTGGTGGCAAAAAAGACATAGAAAATAAAATTTTACGCGCGGTAGGAGACGCAGAAAAAAGATTTTGCGAGGACGCGTTGCGTATTTTACGTTTGTTTCGCTTTTCGGCAACATTGGGATTTAAAATTGAAACAAACACCTATCATGCAGCTATAAAATGTGCACCGCTGCTCAAAAAAATCAGTGCCGAGCGAATTTTTACCGAGCTTAAAAAAACCGCCTTGGGAAACGATGTGTCCGCACTATCTCCCCTACTTAAAACCAACTGTTTTGCCGATTATTACATATCAAACGGTAATCCGGAAAGAATTAAAGACTTAAAAAACAATGACACCTTGCGCATATTCGCTCTTTTATATCTTACAAGCACAAACCTTACAAAAACGCTTGACTCGCTAAAATGCAGCAATAGTTTTAAAGAATATTCCACTAAAATTGCACATCTTATTTCCAAACCGCCAAGTCCCGATAAAATCAGTTTAAAAAACGCATTAAACTACGCCGATTACGATGTTGTTTATGATTTTCTTTCATATTTAAAAAACATTATGCATATTGACATTACCGCGCACAAAACACTTCTGGATGAAATAAAAGAAAATAACGAGCCGTATAAAATATCACAACTTGATATTACAGGAAACGATATTATCGCCCTTGGATATGACGGTAAATCAGTAGGCAAAAAATTAGAATTTTTACTAAATCAGGTTATACAAAACCCTAAACTTAATAGCCGAGAGAAACTTTTAAATTTAATATGTAACTAAACCGCAAAAAGCACCATAAAATGTATTGAATTACATTTACGGTGCTTTTATTTTGGGTGGTTATTTATGAACATACTTATTATCGGCGGCGATTTGCGTATGAACATCGCTTATCAAGAACTTAAAAATCAAGGTCATACAGTAGATAGTTTAGGTCTTAAGGAAAATGATTGCGGAAAAATTGAAAGTGCTGATGTTATACTTTTACCGGTTCCTACAACACGTGATGGCAAAAATGTTTATTGCCCTCAAACAAAACAAATTATACCGCTTGAGTACATTAATACTGCAAATAACAACACACTTGTTTTAAGCTGCGGCCATACCTTTTCAGAATTAAATTGTATAGATTATTTAAAACTTGATTCTTTTTGCCTTGAAAATGCTGTTCCAACCGCAGAAGGTGCTATTGCACAAGCAATTTTTGATACACCGTTTTGTTTGTGGAAATCACGTGTGTTGGTAATTGGATGCGGCCGTATTGCTAAAATTTTAGCCGATCGACTGCTCGCGCTTAAATGTGACCTGACTGTCTCGGCAAGAAATCCTCGTGATTTTGCATATCTTGATGCACTTGGAATAAAGTATATTCATACAAACCAAGTATACGAAAATGCCGCACAATTCGACATCATTTTTAACACCGTGGATCTCACTATTTTTAAAGATTTAAAAACAGTTAAAAACTGCTACTTATACGATCTCTCAACCAAAGGATGTTTGAATTTTAAATTTGCTCAAGACGAAAATATAAAAGCTCAAAAATTGCCCGGAATCCCCGGCAAAATCGCACCCGAAACCGCAGGAAAAATAATAGCGCACACAACACACCAAATTATAGGAGAATGGGTATGCAAAATATAAAATTAGGTTATGCATTTTGCGGTTCTTTTTGCACAATTAACAGCTCTTTAGAAACACTTAAAGAACTTGCAAAAAAGCAAATAGATATCACACCAATTATGTCAGAAATCACTTACAAAACCAGCACTCGTTTTGCTAATAGCGACGAGTTTAACAAAACAGTAGAAGAAATATGCGGCAAAAAAATCATACACACCGTTCCAACCGCAGAACCGATAGGACCTAAAAACTTACTCGATGTTATCGTAGTAGCGCCTTGCACGGGCAACACCATTTCCAAAATTTCGCTCGGAATAACCGATACTTCGGTTACAATGGCAGTAAAGGCGCATTTACGTAATAACAAACCCGTAATATTAGGTGTTGCAACCAATGATGCATTGGGTGCAACAGCCAAAAACATAGGAGTTTTACACAACACAAAAAACATATACTTTGTCCCCTATAGTCAGGATGACCCAATAGGCAAAAACAACTCGCTTATTTGCGATTTCACCAAAATACCGCAAACTATTGAATACGCATTGCATGGCAAACAAATTCAGCCAGTGATTTTAAAATAAAAAAGCAGAAGGCATTAATGCCTTCGCTGCATAATATTTTAAAGTTTCTATAAAAAAGTCAGTCAATAAATTAATAGCTCCCCTTTCATCAAGGGGAGCCTTTGTTGTTTTACTCTATACCAAAATATCTTGCCGCATTGTTGTAGCAAATGTCTTCAACTATCTGACCGAGAGTTTCCATATCGGCAGGGTATTCACCATTTTCTACCCAAGCACCAAGAACGTTACAAAGTATACGTCTAAAGTACTCGTGACGAGTATATGAAAGGAAACTACGAGAGTCGGTAAGCATACCAACAAAGTTGCCAAGAAGTGACAAGTTTGCAAGTGACTTGAGTTGAGTTTCCATACCTGATTTGGTATCACTAAACCACCAAGCAGAACCGTGTTGGATTTTGCCTGCAGCTTCGGTTCCTTGGAATGCGCCGATAACTGTGTCGATCATTTCGTTATCATGTGGATTAAGTGAGTAAACTATGGTCTTTGGCAGTAAATCATCAATAGCAAGCGCATTTAAAAGACCTGTGAGCGCCTCACTGCAAGGACGGTTAGAAATGGTGTCAAAACCTGTGTCAGCGCCAATTTTTGCAAACATAGCCTTGTTTGTATTACGCTGAACACTATAGTGAATTTGCATTACAATACCGCGTTTTGCATATTCTTTACCAAGAGCCACAATAATATCGGTCTTGTACATATCAGCCTCACGGGCAGTAATTGCCTTGCCTTTCATAGCCGCCTTAAATGCCGCATCAATTTCCTTTTCGCTACCGATTTCAAACGGAATATAATCAAGACCGTGGTCGGTTGCTTTACAACCCATTTCACAGAAGAAATCAAGACGTTTTATAAGCGCCGCCTTAACGTCAGCCACACAGTTAATCTTCATATCAGCGGCTTTTTCGAGCGCTTTTATGTAGTCAACAAATCCGTCTTTATCAATATTAACTGCCTTGTCAGGACGGTATGACGGAAGTACGAGTGCGTCGCACACGCCCTCTTCTTTAATCTTTTTGTGCCATTCAAGTGTATCAATTGGGTCATCGGTAGTACCAATCATTTTAACGTTTGACTTCTTTATGATACTACAAGCCGACATATCGTCTGACTGTAATTTTTCGTTACAAAGATTCCAAACCTCTTCGGCGGTCTTTGCGCTCAAAATTCCGTCATAGTCAAAATAACGCTTGAGTTCAAGATGGTTCCAATGATACATTGGGTTACCGATAGCGCGCGGCAACATCTCAGCAAAGCGTAAAAACTTGGTATAATCATCAGCGTCGCCCGTAATCTCGTTTTCAGGCGTACCATTGCTTCTTATCAAGCGCCACTTGTAGTGATCGCCACCAAGCCAAATTTCAGTAATATTTTTAAACTTTTTGTTTTCATAAATCTCTTTTGGATTTATGTGACAATGGTAGTCGATAATCGGCATCTTTTCAGCATAATCGTGATAAAGTTTCTTAGCCGTTTCATTAGTTAAAATAAAATCGTCGTTAATAAAGCTCATAGCAATATCTCCTTAAAATATTTATTATATTTATTATATAATGCTTGACAAATTAAAGCAAGAAAATTTATTGTTGCAACTCAAAAAATTTAGTGTTGTAAATTTCAATTATTTTATTGTCGATAGTAAGCATATAAAACTCATCGCAAATTTCGGTAGAGTTGAATTGTTGATAATATTGCATTTTGTTGCTTTCACTAAAACTATAATGCCCACCGCTACACAGGTGAAACTTTTTATGATTATTAAAGTATAAAATTAAATCCGTCTTGAATATTCCAAACGATAAAATTGATTTTTTAGCATGAACACGCTCTCTCGGCGTTAACCATCTGTTTACAGTTTTATCGTAAACCTTGTCGGTTGTTAAATCGAAACAATCTTTTTTTAGCATAAATAACATTTTGGCGCAGCTTATCACCATAAACATAAACGGCATAATAACAACGACTAAAATAATAGAAAAAATTATATTAATGTTTAGTTTTGGGATATCGCTTAAAAAAAACAACCCATAAAATGCTGCTACAAGCAATGCAAACAATAAACCAAACCACAAATTACAAAAGATATTGTGTATTAAAATACCTTTGGCATCTGTCTTTATTATCTCTCTTGTCAAAATTTCTTTTCTGTTTTCTTCCCTCATAAAATCACCCCACTAATACAATTATACAAATATTATATTTAAAGGTCAATAGTGCAACATGAATATAAACACGATAATAAAAAAACGGATTGTCACACCAATAAATTGAAGCGACAATCCATTTTCTTTAATTTTAAATTTTCAACTTTCGATTTTCAATTAGAATTGCAGTTTACTGTAATTCTACACTCCAGCCGTTTAGGTACTGCATAAGCAAACCATAGTCTTTATTATTAATCGATCCGTCACCGTTTACATCGGCAGCAGCGGCAATAATTTCTACATTCCAACCGTTAAGATACTGCATAAGCAAACCTAAGTCTTTGTTGTTAATGTTATCATCGCCGTTTATATCACCGGAGTTTGCAACACCTGAGCGCACCCATTCACAATTTTCGCATGTGCTGTCGTTTTCGTCTATATATTCATGAGCGTCTTCGTCGCAAATATCATAATGCCAGGTTGCATCGATAATACTATCATTTCTATAATCGTCAATATTCAGATATTCGCTATCTACTTTGCTACCCTCATACCACACATCGGTAAGACCGTCACAACCTGAAAAGGCTGTATCATCTATAGCAATAAGATTTTTATTGATAATTATATGTTTTAGTTTTTCACATCCTGCAAATGCGCTTGAGCCGATTGCCGTAACATTATCGCCAATGTAGGCTTCCTTCAAAGAAGTACAATAATAAAAAGCACGTTCTTCTATAGTTGTAACGCTATCCGGTATTATTATGCTCGTAAGCGCTGTGCAACCTCTGAAAGCATCGTTGTCTATGGTTATAAGGTTTTGAGGCAGCATTACACTTTGAAGGCTTGTGCAATCCTGGAATGCATAACTACTTATTGTGGTAACATTTTCACCAAAGGTTATGTCTTTAAGTGCCGAACAGTTTTCAAAAGCTCTGTAACCTATAGTTGTAACGCCTTTGCCGATTACAACCGTTGTAAGCGCAGTACAACCATAAAATGCGTTACTATTAATATCCGAAACACTATCAGGAATAACAACTGTTATAAGACGTGCACATCCTGAAAACGCAGAATCACCTATTGTTGCTACGTTTTCGCCTATTGTTAAATCATTAAGTGCTTCACAACCGGCAAATGCACTTGAACCTATAGTTGTAACACCGCTACCTATTACCGCTTTTTTAAGAGCAGTACAATAATAAAACGCGCGTTCATCTATTGTTGTGACATTATCCGGTATTACTATGCTTGATAATGCGGTACAGCCTCTAAATGCGTCATTATCTATGGTTATAAGATTTTCAGGCAAGGCTACACTTTGAAGCCCTGTGCAATCCTGAAATGCATATCCATCGATAGCTTCAACATTTTTACCAAAAGTTATATTTCTGAGTGATTTACAATCTTCAAAAGCTCTGTAGCCTACACTTGTAACACCGTTACCAATCACAACCGTTGTAAGCGCTGTGCAACCATAAAAAGTATTGCTGTCAATATCTGTTACGCTATCGGGTATGGTAACCGTTCTAAGACTTTTACATCCTGAAAACGCAGAATCATCTATTGTTGCTACGTTTTCGCCTATTGTTAAATCATTAAGACCTTCACAACCTGCAAATGCGCTTGAACCTATAGTTGTAACACCGCTTCCTATCACAACTTTTCTAAGAGCGGTACAATAATAAAACGCGCGCTCATCTATACTTGTAACGTTATTTGGAATTACTATGCTTGATAATGCGGTACAACCTCTAAATGCATCATTATCTATGGCTACAAGGTTTTCGGGCAACGTTACACTTTGAAGGCTTGTGCAATTTTGAAATGCATATCCATCAATAGCTTCAACATTTTCACCAAAAGTTATATTTCTGAGTGATTTGCAATCCTCAAAAGCTCTGTAGCCCACACTTATAACACCGTTACCAATCACAACCGTTGTAAGCGCTGTGCAACCATAAAAAACATTGCTGTCAATATCTGTTACGCTATCGGGTATTGTGACTGTTTTAAGACTTTTACATCCTGAAAACGCAGAATCATCTATTGTTGCTACGTTTTCGCCTATTGTTAAATCATTAAGACCTTCACAACCAGCAAATGCGCTTGAACCTATAGTTGTAACACCGCTACCTATTACCGCTTTTTTAAGAGCAGTACAATAATAAAACGCGCGTTCATCTATTGTTGTGACATTATCCGGTATTACTATGCTTGATAATGCGGTACAGCCTCTGAATGCATCGTAACTTATAGTAGTAAGGCTTTCAGGCAATGCTACACTTTGAAGGCTTGTGCAATCCTGAAATGCATATGCACCTATAGTAATAACATTTCCCGCAAAAGTTATTTTTCGGATTGATTTACAATCCTCAAATGCTCTATAGCCTATTTTAGTAACATTATACCCACCTAATTTTGCCGGTACGGTTATGTCACCGCTTATAGCGGTATCAACATCCGTTATAGTAGCAGCGCCACTTTCAATCTCATATGTATAATAGCCGTCGGTATACTCTGCGGCGCTTACGCTGAAATTAAACGTGCCAAGCGGCACCGCCGATGCAATTAGCATAACAGCAATAATTACGGATAATATTTTTTTCATTTAGCTCACCTTTTCTTAAAATTAAATCAAGACACCACTTATTTTGTGGCATCTTGATTCGTCTGATCTTTAATAGAGAATTTTACCCTCTGCAACTTTTCTAAGATGCTCACCATAGGGTGATTTACCGTATTTTTCTGCTGATTCAATAAGTTTTTCTTTGCTTATCCAACCGTTTTTATAAGCAATTTCTTCAACTGCAGAAATTTGAATGCCCTGACGGCTTTCGATAACCTTTACAAACTCGGTAGCCTCTGCCAAAGCGTCCATTGTGCCGGTATCAAGCCAAGCATATCCTCGACCGAGCGTTACAACATTAAGGGTATCATCTTCAAGATAAAGCTTATTAAGATCGGTAATTTCAAGCTCTCCGCGAGCAGATGGTTTTACCTTTTTAGCCATTTCCACAACGCGATTGTCATAGAAATAAAGACCCGTTACACAGTAATTAGACTTAGGATTCTTTGGCTTTTCTTCCAAAGAAATTGCCTTGCCGTTTTCATCAAATTCTACTATACCAAAACGTTCGGGATCATCTACATAATAGCCGAATACCGTAGCTCCGTTTTCACGAGCAGACGCTTCGCGAAGATGTTTCTTTAATCCACTTCCGTAGAAAATATTATCGCCAAGCACCATAGCGCAGCTATCACCATCTATAAACTTTTCACCAATAAGGAATGCTTGTGCCAAACCATCGGGAGAAGGTTGAACCTCATAAGAAAGGTTAATACCATAACGTGAACCATCACCCAAAAGACGCTCAAAATTTGGAAGGTCTGTTGGTGTAGAGATAATAAGAATATCACGGATACCTGCTAGCATTAGTATTGACAACGGATAATATATCATCGGTTTGTCATATACAGGAAGAAGCTGCTTTGAGGTTACCATTGTTAGAGGATAAAGACGTGTTCCACTACCGCCTGCGAGAATAATACCTTTCATTTTAAAAACTCCTTAATCTATAACTTTAATATCAATGCCGAGAATTACAACATCGTTTATCGGTTTATCAGCAGCGCCTACTTTTACGTCGGCAATCGCATCTACCACATCCATACCGGCTACAACCTGACCGAAAACGGTATGATGAAAATCAAGCCATGGCGTACCGCCCATTTTGTCGTAAGCATCTACTATTTCGGACGGAAAAGCATCGGGTAAATCCTTCATTTGTTCTAACATATTGCCGGGAACATCATTCGCCTGTACAATAAAGAACTGACTGCCGTTGGTATTAGGACCTGCGTTTGCCATACACAGCGCACCGCGAAGGTTATGAAGTTCGGGGGTGAATTCATCAGCAAAAGAGCGACCCCAGATAGATTCGCCACCCATACCTGTGCCTGTTGGGTCACCACCTTGTATCATAAAATCTTTTATTACACGATGAAAAATAATACCGTTATAATAATCATTTTTAGCGTGTGTTGTAAAGTTTTCTACC
>JAZQYL010000003.1:0-58716 GCA_045633485.1 Acutalibacteraceae bacterium
TATGATGAGCTTGCAAGACCCGATATAACAACGCTTAACACCACAACACCGTATCGTGTGGGTTATGCATATTATGATGGCGCAACGTCCGGTACCACAACTACGCTGGTTCGAAGAATGCAAAGCGGCACCGACACTTATGATTACGTTTATGATGCATTGGGCAACATAACCCAAATCAAAAAAAGGGGCGTTGTTCAACAAAGCTATACCTATGACGAGTTAAGTCAGTTAAAAACCGAAACACAGTCTAACGGCGACGTTTACGAATACACATATAATAACGGCGGTAATATTGCTACCGTTAAAAAGAACGGTGAAGTGTACAAAAGCTACAGCTACGGCAACGACAATTGGCGGGATTTGCTAACGTCGTTTAACGGAGACACAATAACTTATGATGGAATAGGTAATCCGCTGCTTTACCGTGACGGTTTTGAGTTTACGTGGTCAAACGGCAGGCAGCTTACAACTGTAACCGATTCGGACAGTTTTTCGACCACATACCAATACAACGCCGACGGCCTGCGAACACAAAAAAATGCCTACGGCTTGGTGGTAGATTATTACTGGGTAGACGGAGTTTTAATAGCGCAAAACACAGGCCCTGTATACACAATATTCCTTTATGATGAAAATGGCAGTCCATACGGTTTTGTGTATGATGACGAATATTATTACTACGTTAAAAGCTTGCAGGGTGACATAACAGGCATATTAGATGCTGACGGTAATAAAATAGTAGAGTACAGTTACTCTGCCTGGGGCGAGATACTGTCAATTACAGGTTCACACGCCAGTACCATAGGGCAGAAAAACCCACTCAGATACCGTGGATATTACTATGATGATGAGACGGGGTTCTACTATCTGCAATCTCGTTATTATGATCCGGTGACGTGTAGGTTTATTAATGCGGATGGCTATGTTTCTACAGGGCAGGGCGTACTTGGAAACAATATGTTTGCTTATTGTGGAAATAATCCGATTAATATGGTGGACCATACTGGTACAATTGGTGTTTGGGCCATTATAGGAATAGCGACGCTCGTTGTTGGATTAGTTGTATCGCTTATAGGATGCTCTGACTCTGAATCAGTACTAGAACCTCCAGATGATTATATTTATGATGATTCTATGAACGAAAACTGTTATAGTTATGCATTTGGATTACCGTATGCTAGTAATCCAGGCGATTTCTCTAGCGATAGAGGTAAAAACACATGTATGTATGATAATACTAACATTCATACCCCTGAAGAAATTACTGGTTTTGTGTTGCGCGATATGGAATATTTCAATAAATCGGTTAGAGTGATTAATTCGCCTAAAGATGCATTGGAAAACGAATATGTTGTAGCTATGAAGACATCGACTAATATTTTAAAAACAACTGGTTTAGCAGATTATCATTTTGCAGTACAATTATGCGACGGTACTTGGGCAGATAAACAGGGAAGAACACCATCTAGATGGAATGCAATTGATGGAACTGCTTTGGCATGGGATTATCCACGTTTTCATAATTATTATAATACCAAATCGGTATATTTTGCGGTGGTGAAATAGCGATGAAAAGAAAAAATTTTTTCGTTATCGTTTTACTTGTTGTGCTTAATTTGCTTCCAATTGCAGGATGTGAAAAGATGAAATACGATAATACTACTAATAAAGAATCACTTATCACCAAAGAATATTCAAGCTTTGAAATATTACATTTGAAAGAAAAAATTAAGTCTGAAGAAATAAGCTTTGATAAATTTCAAAAATTGTTTAAAGTTGAATGCTTGCGTAAAACCCATCAAGGTTATTATGCAATACTTCGACAAGAAGACAAGAAAAATGTTTTTGTATTTTTTAATAACGATTTCAAATTAATAGATATTATTGTTGCAAAAGAATTTCTTACAAAGAGTGAATTCGAAAATATATCGATTAATAAAACTACAGAGAGCCAAATATTATTATTAGACCCTAATGCAATCTTTTTGCCAGTATCTTCCACCCGAATGACAGCGCACATAGTTGATGATGGTATGTTCGTAATAACCTATTCACCATATGTTGTTGAAGGAGAAATTTCTACTGATCCAACGGTTGTTTCAATAGAGTATATAAAAAACGAGGAATTGTTGGCAGGTACAAATGATATTATATATTTGGCACCGGTATTATTGCCTATTGATAAGACATAATGTATCAATCAGGGGACGGTCAATCATATCAATCAGGGGACGGTTCTCCGATTGACAAAAGAATTCTTTTGTGGTATTATTATCTCGGTGATGAGATATGCCGAGACAGGCGAGAAAAAAGAGTAATATAGGAATCTATCATATAATGCTTCGTGGTGTAAACCAACAGCAGATATTTGAAGAACAAGAAGACTGTGACAAATTCTTGCAAGTGTTAAAAGACTGTAGGGCAATAAGCGAATTTAAGTTGTTCGCTTATTGCCTTATGGGAAATCATATACATATTTTGTTGCAAGAAACAAAAGAGCCACTCGAGTTGTTGATGAAGAGAATTGCAACGCGATTTGTATATTGGTATAACATAAAATACCAACGAGCAGGACATTTGTTTCAAGATAGGTTTAAAAGTGAACCGATAGAAGATGACGCTTACTTTTTAACGGTTTTAAGATATATACATCAAAACCCGGTAAAAGCAGGAATATGTAAAACAGTTGAAGCTTATGAAAACGGTAGTTATAATGAGTATTTTAAAAACTCTGATTTAATAGACAGCGACTTTGTTTTTGAAATTATAGCAAAAGAAGATTTTGCAAGTTTTAACAATGAAAAAGTTTTTGATAGTTGTTTAGAAACCGAGGAAAAGCCGAAGATAAAGGTCACCGATGAACAAGCTAAAAAAATAATTGATAAGGTTTCAAAATGCAAAAATGTTGCCGATTTTCAGGCGTTGAATACTAAAATTCGGGATAAATACTTAAAACTTTTTAAAGAAAAAGGAATTTCTATAAGACAAATCAGTAGGCTTACGGGGATGAGTTATTATATAGTTCAAAAAGCTTAATCAATCACAGAACCGTCCCCTGATTGTCACGAAAGCAATGCTTTACAATACCTATTTGATAAGCTTTACAGCATATACGTAAAATAAAAAATCACTATACTAGCAAGCATCGCCTTTTGGGGACAAAAGGCAGTTTGTTGGGATAATCCCAATCCCTTAAAGGTTTCAGGAATATTCCTGACAAGTTTGTGTTTGGGTGACCAAACGCGATGCTTGCTGGTACATAACAACGCCGTTCCCCTATTGGTAGGCTTTCAACGATTTTCTAATTTTAAGACAGGGGACGGTTCTCTGTCCCACGGACGGTCGGGGACGCTCGTCCCTACACAGCGCAATGAAGTTTTCGATAAAGACATATGACGGTTTTTGGTTTATATATTAAATAATGCTTAATATTAAAGCACCTAACGCTAAATACGTTAGGTGCTTTTTGATGTTGTCAACATTTAGACAGTTTTATGCCGTACAATAATATGCAAAGCGTAGGAAATTATTTGTTAATAAGACTTTTTACAATGGCTGAAATGTTTTCAAGCTCTTTTACATCCAACTTTTGCAAATCGGCGTTAAGCTCGGTAAGCTTGTTAGGATTTTTTTGCTCGGTGTTGAAGAATTCGGCGGGGGATACATCCAAAAAATCACAAATGTAAAAAAATTGTTTCATAGCAGGTAGCGCTTTGCCGCACTCAATGCTGTTTATATAGCTTGTGTTCATTCCGAGTGCCAAGCTCATTTCACGCGCCGAGACGCCCTTTTGCATACGAAGATTTGCTAATCTTAACGCAAAATTAAATTCACACACAATATATCACCTCTACGAAATATTGTATACTATAAAACCCTTTTTATTGAGCAACTGCTATGGTATTATAAAAAGGTGTAGTAACAAATACTACACAACAACAAAAAGAAAGTATTAAAAATGTTCTTTTGTAGAAAAATGTCGAATTAAGTCGGAGTTTTTATTATAATGAGATATAGCAAAAGTTTTTTAAAGGGGATATTTTTTATGCTAGCATTTTATTTGGCGCTCATTGATGAAAAGGAAGATCAAGAAAAATTCGAAAAGATTTATTATAAATACAAGCTGCTTATGTTTTCTACGGCAAAAAATATTTTTGGTGATGTTCGCATTGCCGAAGACGCGGTGCAAGAAGCTTTTATTAAAATAGCGAAAGCGGTTAAGCAAATAGATGATGTAGACAGTCACAAAACTCGTAATTTTACAGTTATTATAACTAGAAACACTTGTTTTGATATTCTCGAAAAAGAAAAACGTCACAAAGGGCTTGTAAGTTTTGAGGAGATAAAGGATTTTGATGCTGCTGTGAGTTTTGATTTGAGCAGCATTGACAGAAAAGAAATTTTAGAAGCAATAAACAAATTACACGATGAAGACCGTGATATAGTTTTAATGAAATTTTATTATAATTTTAAAGAAAAAGAGATCGCCGAATTTTTTGGTTTGTCGTATCAAGCCGCGCGTAAAAGGATGCAACGCGCAAAAGAAAAGCTTGCAAAATATTTGATAAAAGAGGGGTATTGATAATGTTTTTGTCGCAAAGCAATCTAAAAATATTATATGACGCTTTAGATGAATACACAAAACAAGCAAGCCAAAACGCAGTAATACCGCCCGAACTTGAAACATATAAATTTTCTAAAAAGTTCGAAACAAAAATGCAACGCCTTATTAACCGCCGTAAAAAATCGTATTATATGTTGATTGATACCGTCGGTAAGCGTGTGGCAGGTTACGTGCTTATTGCGCTTGTATGTCTTTTTACAACTATTTTCAGCGTGAAGGCGCTACGCGAACCGTTTATTAACTTTGTGGTTGAAACATATGAAAAATTTACAAGTATATTTGTACAAAAGGATGATACAAATATCGCAAAGGCTAATGTAGAATTTGAAATAATACTCCCGACGTATATACCGGAGGGGTATGAGAGGTCAAGTTTTGTTGTTGATGATGATTTATGTATGTGTGTATTTAAAAATGTACACAGCAAAGAAATATTGTACACGCAACATTTGAATGGTTTTTCTTTAACAACTATTGATGCCGAAAATGTTGTTTATAAGCATATGCGCATAAATTCATTTGAAGGAATTTATTACATAAATAATGATTTAGGTTGTATGGTATTTGGAAACGATAAATATACATTTAACATATCTGGTTATATTTCTAAAGAGGAGATTATTAAGATTGTAGAGTCAATAGAGATAAAGTAAAAAAATGTCACATTTTGCAGAAAACTTCCGTTGTTATATGATTGAGGGAGGAGGTGCAAAATATGACTAAACGTATTTTATCTTTAATATTATCAATGTTTTTGCTTTTTACAGGCTCGGTTGCTGTTGCTGCGGACGATGCAGTACAGCCGCGCTATAACTATACTTCAAGCACAACAGTTAATATATCAATTTCAAGTAATACCGCACATTGCACGGCACAACTTATCGGTTATAGTAGTGTCGATAAAATTAAAATTACTATGACATTGCAAAAGAAAACTGTTTTGTGGTGGAGTGAGGTTGACACATGGACAACTACATATTATAATAGTTACGCATTGATGACTAAAGATTGCAGTGTAGGTAGCGGTAAATATAGAGTTAAAGCTGAATTTACTGTTTATAGTGGTAGCAATAGTGAAGAAATAACTTCACATAGTCTAGAATGTGAAAATTAATCTATTCAATAAAGGTAAAAAGGCATAAAAACCTTTTTACCTTTATCTTTATTTGTAAAATATGCGAATAATGTGTCACATTTTACATTATCAGTCCGTTAATATTTACGTTTTCAAATATTAACGGACTGATAATATTATTTTATCGGTCAATGATGTGATATCTTTATTTTTTTACATAGTGGGGGATAAATATGCAAAGTAACAATATTTTGTCTTTAAAGCCGGATAACGTATTGCTAAGCAATAAAAAATATACAGCATTAAATTATTTTTGTGATATCTTAAAATTAAACGGTGCCGACCCGAGCTGTTATACAGGGTATTATATATCGTCCGAAATACAAAACGGTATGAACCGTTTTGATTTATTGCGTTTTTCGGAGGATAGAATCATAAATATTCACCTGGCCACACAGTTTGACTTTTTACCGCAACAAAAGTTACAACACATAAAAAAGCAATTAACAAAAAACTACTTTTACTTAACCTTTTTACCCAAAAGAATCAGTTGCTATTGTTTGTGCGAGGACGATGGGATTTATAAGCTTAATTATAATAATAGCGTGGTTCGGGTTGAAGTAAATGATTTGTTGGGCGAGCTTTTAAGTCAAAACAGTTCATTGCAAAATGATGTTGATATTAGCATGGTGTTGTCGCATTCAAAATTTTTGGTTTCTCCTTACCAAGATACACAGGCATTTGTGAATAATGAATATTTTTTAACCGATAATCAACAAAAAATACGTGACGAAATTTTGCAAAAAATAAACGATGAGGAGTTTTTTGCATACTGCGTTGAATCATCGTATGGCGCGGGCAAAACAATGCTTGCATATGATTTGGCCAAGCAATTAATGGCAAAATCACAAAATAGCTTAATAATTCACAGCGGCTTGTTAAAAGATGGTATTTTGCGATTAAAATTACAACACGGATATAATATATGCACTATAAAAGAAATGTCAATTACTCTGCAATGCTTAAAGCTGAGCGCTTCTAAATACTATGCTATAATTGTAGATAATGCGCATCTGTTTTCGAATGGGCAGATTGAACTAATAACTCAGTTTTGTTATGATCAGCAAATATCGGTTGTGTTTTTATATGATGAAAATAAAATTGCCGCAAAAAGCAAGGAGATTTATTGCTATTTGAAAAATGAAGATAACGGATTCAATGTTTATAAATCGCAGCTTAAAGATAGGTTTAGATATAACAAAGAGGTAAAATGTGAAATAGAAAAGTTTTTAAAAAATATTTATGTAAAAGACGATAATGCGTATAATATTGATTTATCCGATTATATAATGGTTGACACAAAAATTAAAGAAAGTATAAAAGAGCTTGAAAACATAGGTTATAAAATAATAAATTTGTGTTATAAAAATATTGAAGAAAACGATAAAATAATTCGTAATGTAAGTTGCATTACTGAAAATGAATTTGAAAAGATTGCAATTGTTATAGATTCGGGCAAGGCAAAAAATAATTTTGAAAACACCGGCATACAAATGCTTAGCGGCAACAATTATGACTTTTTAAAACTTTTGTTTTCATCGGTAAAAAATGCTGTAAGCAGTTTAAAAATTATTGCTTACTAAATATCATTGTAGGGGCGAGCCCTATAATTCTAATTGAAAGTTGAAAATTAAAGGAAACGTATTGCCGCGTATCTTACGATGTGTGCTACTGACAACAAGGGTTTAGATGCAGCTATATGTATGTCATTACGAGTGACGATAGTCACGTGGTAATCTAAAAGAATAAATTTTCACAACAAGTTTTTTACGGATGAGCGATGCTCATCCCTACGCAGTAAATATAAAAATGCATTGTAGGGACGAGCTTTGATCGTCTGTTTTTTGTTGTTAGTTTGCTACCTGATGATGCGCGTTCTCGTTTCTGAAAAGGAGCGATATGCACCATACACCCGCCAATGCAACTACAGTATACACAATACGACTTAAAATTGCACCGGTACCGCCGAAAATCCATGCGACAAGGTCAAAACTAAAAAGACCTACAAGTCCCCAGTTAAGACAACCAATAATTGCAAGAACCAGACAAATTTTATCAAACATTTTATTCACCTCTTTTATTTAAGTGTTAACACATAAACGAAAGATTATTCTTTCAAAAAACGCCGACAGTTTTAACTGCCGGCGCCTTGCGGTTAGTTGCAGTTGCCCACAACTTATTTCATACTGTTTTCGTAAGACTGAATCATCTTCTTAACCATTTGACCGCCGATAGAGCCTGCCTGCTTAGCGGTAAGGTCACCATTATAACCCTGCTTAAGATTTACGCCTACTTCGTTAGCAGCTTCCATCTTAAAACGATTGAGTGCTTCTTTAGCCTCTGGTACTACGTTTTTAGCCATTGTGTTTCACTCCTTACATACACAAATTTTATTTGCGTTTGCAATATTATCTTATGAAATATTTAATAATTTATTAAAGGTAATTTTTGTGACAATAGTAAATTTTTTCTTATTTTAAAAAGTAAATAAATTAATACTTGATTATTTTAGATTGATATGCTATAATATTTTGCGTTGCCGATATAGGTAATATGCGCTGATAGCTCAGTTGGATAGAGCATCTGCCTTCTAAGCAGAGGGTCGGGGGTTCGAATCCCTTTCAGCGTGCCAAATATAACGGAGCAATATCGTAGGATATTGCTCCGTTGTGTTTTTATATGGATAAAGGGTTTCGAACAAGTAGGGTGCGCAAGCGGAATAAATAACAATTTTTGAAATCATTCTTTTTATGATACGTTATACATCAAAATTGATATTATAAAAATTAAATGTCCCAACCATCAACGGAAGGGACATTGTTATTATAATGAAATACTTATTTCTTTATTTGTTGGTACATATTGGCGATAGATAATACCGGCGCTGTCAAGCATTCGCTTGGAGGCTTTAACGCTATCGGTGTCGGCGTATTTGTCGCACATATAAACAATTTCTTTAATGCCGGATTGTATAATAGCCTTTGTACATTCATTACATGGGAAAAGTGTAACATATACGGTGCAATTCTTTACTGACGAAGTGTTACAGTTGAGAATTGCATTAAGTTCTGCGTGACAAACATAAAGATATTTAGAGTCAAGCCCTTCGCCGCGTTCCCACGGATACTCATCATCGTGACAGTGGTGCGGCATACCGTTATATCCCATAGAAAGTATTCGTTTTTCTTCGTTAACGATGCATGCGCCAACCTGGGTTGAAGGGTCTTTACTGCGAAGCGCCGATAGCGATGCAATACCCATAAAATATTCGTCCCAACTTAAATGGTCGTCTCTTTTCATAACAACACCTCAAAGGTAATTTTATATTAATATTGTAATACATATTACGATTTTTTTCAACATTTTTCTTTTCTTAGGAATGGAAGTACCGCTACCATTATGGCAGGGAATATTGCAGATACAAAAAATCCGGTTTCCAAAGTAGTGGAGTTTGCAACAATGCCCATAATCCATGGACCGATAGAGCAACCCAAATCACCACTTAATGCCAATACACTAAACATTAGAGTGCCACCATTCGTAAAATGACGGGCGGCCATAGAATATGTTCCGGGCCAAGAAAGACTTACACTAAATCCGCAAAGCGCACAGGCAATGAGTGAAAGAGCAGGAATTTTTAGAATTGCAACGCCAATGTAACAGATTGCGCAGAGAATATTGTTTAATATAAGCGCTTTTTTAGGATTAAATTTTCCGTCTAAAAGTCCAAACATAACCCTGCCGCTACCCATACAAATCGCAAATGCGCAAGGTCCGAGTAAATCGCCGACAGTTTTGTTAACACCAAGAGCTTTTTGCGTGAAGAGTGATGCCCATTCTGCCATAGTTATTTCACTTGCGCCGGCGCAAACCATAACAATAACAAAAATCCAAAAATTACGATTTTTAAAAAGGGTATTGGCAGTTTTGGTTACACTTTCTTCAGCTTGCTCAACAATTGGCACGCGCATAAAGTTAAACATATTAGCAAGCGGTATGATTGCCCAAAGAATTGGTATAATACGCCAGTTGTTTTGTCCAAGTAAAAATATAAGAAGGGTAGATACCAAAACAGTGAACATCTGTCCCCAACAGTAAAATGAGTGCGAAAATGCCATATCTGCGCCCTTTTTATCACCGGGAAGCATTTCCACAATAGGACTTATACAAACCTCGATTATACCGCTTCCTGACGCGTAAACAACAATTGATACAACAAGACAGGAGTAGATGTTATTTGGAAAAATAGGTGGTAAAATACCGAGCATACATAATCCGACTGCAGCGAGGGCGTGACAGGCGATAGATGCGCCACGGTAACCTATTCTTTTTACAATCATCGGTGTTAGGGCATCGACGATAAGTTGAACAAAAAAGTTAATAAAAAGAAGTCTGCCGAGTTGCTCGTAATTAAGATTATATTCGGTATTAAAAATAATAAAGAGCAATGGCAAAAAATTATTTATTATTGCTTGAACAACAAATCCAATATAGCAGGCGATTTTCGTTTTTTTATAAGAGTTGGTCATTTGTTAAGTTCCTCTATAATATGTAAAAGCTCTTCAGGCCTGCTTATTATATATTTGGCTCCGTTTGCAAGTAATTCGTCTTCTTTTCTGAAGCCCCAAAGTTCACCAACAGGAACGGCGCCGCTGTTAACTGCGGTAGCAACATCCATACCGGAATCGCCTAAAAATACACACTCTTCGGGTTTTACGCCTAATTCCTCCATTGCCATAAGGGCAGCTGTTGGATCCGGTTTTGCAGGAATGCCGTCGCGTTTGCCAAATATAAGGTCAAAAACATCACCATAAAGCGACACTACAACCTCGTTCGCCATATGTTGCTCTTTATTGGTAACTACGGCAACTATATAGCCCATAGATTTTAATGTTTTTACAAGTTCCGGCATACCTTCATATGCGTATGTGTTATCGGCATAATGAATGGCGTAGTAGGGGAGAAAAATGTTTTTTATTTCATCTACTGTGTTGGAATCGCGGTGGGCTTCAGGCAGTGCGCGCTCAATCATTTTTGGAATTCCGTCACCAACAAAGTATTTGAAGGCTTCTACCTCGTGGGTAGGAAAACCCTTGCTTGCTATAGCGCGGTTTACACCGTCCGCTAAATCAATAAGTGAATCGGCAAGTGTGCCGTCAAGGTCAAATAAAACTGCTTTTATCATAATGTGTTTCCCTTTCGTTTTTTATAAAGAAAAAAGCCCGTGTAATAACCTACACGGGACTTTTAAGTCAAAGAATTGTTAGATAGCTCTGGTAACCTTGCCCGAACGTAAGCAACGAGTGCAGACATTAATGCGACGGGGTGAACCATCAACGATAGCCTTTACCCTTTTAACATTGGGCTTCCAAGTTCTGTTTGAACGTCTGTGTGAGTGAGAAACCTTAATACCAAAAGCAATTTCTTTGCTGCAAATTTCACATTTTGCCATTGGTTGCACCTCCTTTTTGAATCGACCGCTAACAAAGACGGTCACATAACAAACACAATATTAACACAAAACTTTCAAGAATGCAAGCATTTTTTTAAAAAATTACAAAATTTATTCGATAAAATCGCCCGGTGGAGTTTGTGGAGAAAGCTTAGCTAGCCATTTGTTGCATTGTAAAAGCATAGAGTTTAATTCTTTGCGCTGAGAATCTGTTAAATTCTGACTGGCAATAAGCTCGTTTAAACTTTCTTTTAGCGAAATAATTGAAGACTGATTGCTAGAATCAAGCTCTTTGTTTTTATATATGTTGTATGTCTGTGTTGCGCGCTTTATTTTCTTTTCAATTTCAGAGATTTTATTAAGAAAATTATCGCAAAATTCAACATAGTCGTTAATTGCATTGATTTCTGAGGTTGATGAGTACTTGGTGCTTAAATCTAACAATGTGTTTTTTACATTGTTTATAGTATTTATGTCATCGGATGTTACGGTGTTAGAACTAAATTGTTGTATGGGTTCTATCAGTGAATCGATTCTTTTGGTATAAACTACATAGGTTATAACATTATCGTTTTTATCGGTAACGATTATTTCGTACATGGCGGACGAATTACCGTCTATGTAAAATGATGGCTCGGATTCATCACCGTTTATTGTAACCGATTTTAAATTACGTGTGTCAATGGTAACATATTGAGTGGTGTAATATATGGCACCGTTTTCAATTCCGTTGATGACGGGTTTTTCCTCAAGTATAACACATTGCGAATGCATTGCTAAATAGCGAGCTTTAACTGTTTCGAGATCATATTCAACTATGCCACGTTGTGGGTCGGACATAATTGCTACGCTGCGGTCAAGATCATATCCTATAAGCACCATACAATGTTCCGGCGCTAACCACTGTAAATCTTTTCCGTTAATGTTCCATTTAATAGTTGCATATGGAACTCGTAGATTGTTTTCTTTTTCGCCATACATTGTACCCCATATTATTACAGGAGTACCATCTTGCACAAGCGTTAGCAAACTTTCGAATTTTGCGCCGCTGTAATTGATTGCGGTGTATTTACCATCCTGCTCATAAAGATAACGATTTGCAGCGGTTACAATCGGTTTTGCATAACAACCAAATCCGTTTTTACGTGGGTTGCCAACAAAAACTTCCCAAAAGTCGCCCATTTTATCCATAGTTTTATCAAGATAATTATCAGACATATCGGTTTTTGAAACGTTATAGCCATAGTAATTCAAAACTGTGGTAAGTGATGTTATCTCACAACCGGTTGGCAACTCAGGATTTTGCGGTACGTAATTTACGTTTAGTTTAATCTGTCGCTTGGTTAGGTGGCTTGTGTCGACACTACTGTCTTTAATGATAACGGTATTTTGTTTTGTAGGGGTTGTTTGCTCTACTATTTCAATAACTTCGTTAACATCTGTATCATTACCGTTTGGAACCACAGTAATTAATGAGTCGGGTATAAAAATATTGGAAGACGTATCAAATTGACTTAGGTTTGCTGATGACATATATGAAGCATCATTTGAATTAAAAATGATAGCAGGTGGATTTTTTACCGTATGTATTACAATAATAACAGCTATTAAAGCAGCCAATACTGCAGCACCTGCGGCAGATGCGTACAATATAATTTTTTGTTTTTGCGTTAGCGCTTTGTTATGTTGCGACACTATGACAACTCCTTGAAAAATATATTATAAAGAATAATACCACATTCCGTTTCGTTTTACAAGAAAAAACAAAATGTGGTATTATTTTACTTTAAAACTTATTAAATTTTATTCCTCGCTAAAATCTTCTTTGCCTCGGCCGCAAAGAGGACAAACAAAATCATCGGGAAGATCCACAAACTTTGTGCCGGGAGCTATGCCGTTGTCTGCATCGCCTGCAGCTTCATCATACACCCATCCGCAAATATTGCATACATACTTTTTCATTTTTATTCCTCCAAAAAAATTATTTTATTTCTTCAAAATCTGAGGCACCATGTTTACAAAGAGGACAAATAAAATCTTCGGGAAGAGCATCGCCTTCATAAACATAGCCGCAAATTTTACAAACAAATCCTTTTTTGCCATCGATTTGTGGTTGTGGTTTAACGTTTTTGTAGTAGTAAGAGTATGTCATTGTTTCTTTATCAGAAAGAACTCTTGCTTCGGTGATGTTACAGATAAACATACCGTGTGTATCAAGATCGATGTATTGTTCGACCTTTAGTGATATAAAGGAATTTATATACCTTGGGAGAAAAACAAGACCGTTATCCGAGCGCAGCGGTGTACATTCAGCAAATTTATCAATATTTCTTCCGCTTGTAAATCCAAATTTTTCAAAAACCGCAAAAGGTGCATCAACGCTTAAAGAATTCACATTCATTTTACCGGTTTGTTTGATAACGTGATGTGAATAGTTTTCTTTATTAATTGTTACAGCCATTTTATTTGGTGAATTGGTTACCTGTGTTACGGTATTCACAATAAGTCCATTGTCTTTTTTACCATCATTACAGGTTACAACATACAGTCCGTAACCAATGTTAAAAAGGGCGGAAAGATCGTTTTTGTTAGCAGTTGAGTTTTGTTGTGCTAAATAGTCCATACAAAGTTCATCTGCCAAGGCTGTTAATTGGTTGATACTTTCCTCGTTTAATGCAGACATTATCTTAACGGTATTTTCGGCAAAAGTAATGTTTTTAGATTTGGATAACATTTCTTTCATAACCTTTGCTGCAAGGGGAGCCCAACTGCCGTTTTCAATAAATGCTACTGTACGGTTTTGGAAGTTTCGCTCGGTAAGATGGTTTATAAATTCTCGCATAAAGGGGAATATTTCGGCATTATAAGTAGTTGTTGCAAGAACTAGTTTGCTATAGCGAAAAGCATCTTCAACCGCTTCTGCCATGTCACAACGTGCAAGGTCGTTAATCACAACCTTAGGGCATCCGTTTGCGCGTAATTTATCAGCGAGTTGGTAGACGGCCTTTTTGGTGTTGCCATAAACCGAAGTAAATGCTATAACGATACCTTCTTCTTCAACTTGATAGCTTGACCAGGTGTTGTAAAGGTTTATATAATAACCTAAATTTTCGGTTAATACAGGGCCGTGAAGAGGACAAATTTTTTCTATATCAAGTGTAGAGGCTTTTTTGAGCAGATTTTGAACCTGAGTGCCGTATTTGCCAACTATACCAATATAATATCGTCTAGCTTCGCATGCCCAATCCTCATCGGTATCGGGCGTGCCGAATTTACCGAAACCATCAGCAGAAAACAAAACTTTGTCTGTGCTGTCATAGGTTACAATAACTTCGGGCCAATGCACCATGGGCGCAGTAACAAAAGTGAGTTTGTGCTTTCCTAAATCCAGGGTATCACCTTCACCAATAACTAGGCGATTATCTGTAAAATCGGTACCGAAAAATTGTTTCATCATAACAAATGCTTTTTGTGACGATACAATTTTTGCATTTGGATAGCGTTTAATAAAACTCACAATATTGGCAGAATGGTCAGGCTCCATATGCTGTACGATTAAATAGTCGGGTGATTTTTCACCCAAAATATTTTGCATGTTGTCAAGCCATTCGTGAGTAAATGAAGAATCAACGGTATCCATAACTGCAATGCTTTTATCCAGTATTACATAGGAGTTGTAAGAAATACCGTTAGGAACAATATATTGTCCCTCAAACAAATCAATTTTGTAATCATTTACACCGATATATTTAATATCGTTTGTAATAGTCATTTTTTCACAACCTTCATAAAGAGTATGTACATTTATTTTTAATATATTATATATTATAAAATGAGATAATTCAATGAAAAATTAGTTTTTGCTTGACAAAATTGTTAGATGGTAGTATAATTCATCACATTAACACACTAGCATGCTAAAGTGAAAGGAAGAAAGATAATGAGTAATTGGCATAATAGAAGCACCGATGATTTGTGCGAAGCACTATTAGCGCTTGAGACTAAAGAGGAGTGTTACGCGTTTTTAGAGGATATTTGTACAATAAGGGAAGCACTTGATATTTCGCAAAGACTATCTGTTGCTAAGATGTTGAAAAAGGGTGCAAGCTATACTAAAATTACACAAGAAACAGGCGCAAGTGCAGCAACTATCAGCAGGGTTAGTAAGTGTTGTGAGTATGGTTCCGGTGGTTATGATATAGTTATTAGTAGATGTGTAGGTGATGAAAATGATGGATAATGATATTTTAAGAAACGAAGAAAAAGCTATTTTTGCATTGCGAGAGCTTTACGGTCGATATGGTTACAAACCTTTTAAAATGAGTAAGTTTGAAGAATATGAGTTTTATATTCAAAACAAGGATTTTTTGGTTAGTGATCGCATTATCGCTTTTAACGATACAAACGGAAAACTTTTGGCACTTAAGCCTGATGTAACACTTTCTATTATTAAAAATGGTGAAGATATCCCCGGATTTAAACAAAAAGTTTGCTACAATGAAAACGTTTACCGTGTATCTGAAAGCACCCACCAATTTAAAGAAATTATGCAAACAGGTATAGAATGTATAGGTGATATTAATTTATACGATATTTATGAAATGATAGTTTTGGCTGCGCAAAGTCTAGCGCTTATATCTGAAGATTTTGTGCTTGAGGTATCACATTTGGGTTTGCTATCCTCTATGCTTGATAATATAAGTCAAAACGCTAATTTCAAGAGCGAGATTATAAGATATATTTCAGATAAAAACGGTCACGATCTTGCGCGTGTATGCGACGAAAATAATGTGCCGGAAAACGATAAAAAAGCACTGCAAAAACTTGTTTCAATTTATGGCGAAAGAAATAAAGTTTTAAAAGATTTGGAAGCATTAGAGCAGTATATAAATAAAGACAGTATAAATATGTTAAAAACATTGTCATATATGCTTGACAATCTATCTTTCGATGGTAAAATAAAATTTGATTTTTCTACAGTAAGTGATATGAATTATTATAATGGTATAGTATTTAAGGGTTATATTAATGGTCTATCACAAAGTGTACTTACAGGCGGGCAATATGATAATTTACTTCATAAAATGGGAAGAAAATCAGGAGCAATCGGTTTTGCAATTTATCTGGATTTGTTAGAAGATTTACCGAGCGAAAAAGCAGCATATGATATTGATGTTTTGCTGCTTTGTGATGGTGATACGGATAATAGAACTTTGACCTACGTAGTCGACCAAATTATAACCGAAGGTAAAACCGTAACGGTTCAAAATAGCGATAGGGGTAAAATAAGGTATAGAGAACTAAAAGACGTCAGAGGAGGGGTATAAATGCTTAATGTTGCATTACCAAAGGGTAGACTTGGTGAAAAAGTTTATGCTATGTTTGAAGCTGCAGGGTATGAGTGCCCTTCAATTAAAGAAAATAATCGTAAACTTATTTTTGAAAACGAGGAAAAACAAGTACGTTATTTTTGGGTTAAACCGTCCGACGTAGCAATTTATGTAGAACGCGGTGCTGCCGATATTGGTGTTGCCGGTAAGGACATTTTGCTTGAATATAATCCCGATGTTTACGAATTGCTGGATTTGAATTTAGGTAAATGCCGAATGGCTGTAGCGGCGCCAAATGATTTTCATGACGATGGTCAAAAAACATTAAAGGTTGCAACAAAGTTTACTAATATTGCAGCTGATTATTATGCATCTTTAGGACGCGAAATTGATATTATTAAGCTTAACGGTTCCATCGAAATAGCACCGATTTTAAAGCTTTCTGATGTTATAGTTGATATTGTAGAAACAGGCACAACCTTAAAAGAAAATAATTTGGAGGTTAAATCTACAATAGTACCGATAAGCGCACGACTTGTTGCAAATAAGTCAAGTTTTAAATTTAAAGGTTCAGATATTGAAAAAATAGTGAATTCTATTAAAAATCAGGTGATACAAAATGATTAAAATTTATAATTATGGCGAGGTTTCCAACGAACAAATATTTGCTCGCGATAATATAGCAACCAACGTAGAGGGTATCGTAAGTGATATTATTGCCAACGTAATAAATCGTGGCGATGAAGCTATATTTGAATATGCTCTAAAATTCGATAAGGCAAATTTAACATCTTTAGAAGTAACTACCGAAGAAATTGATGAAGCATTTTCTTTGGTGGATAAGCAGTTTATCAGTATTATAGAAGAAGCGGCAGATAACATTCGTGCATTTCACTCTAAACAAGTTAAAAACAGTTTTATTATAAATGAACAAGACGGTGTTGTAACAGGTCAAAAGGTAACACCGATAGAAAAAGTGGGTCTTTATGTACCTGGTGGTACTGCGGCGTATCCTTCAACGGTACTTATGGACAGTATTCCGGCTAAAATTGCTGGTTGCAGCGAAATTTTTATGGTTACACCTCCAAGTGCTGACGGAAAGGTTAACCCTGTGATTTTAGCAGCGGCCAAAATAGCAGGTGTTGACCGCATATTTAAGGTTGGTGGTGCACAGGCTGTAGCAGCGCTTGCATACGGTACCAATACAATACCAAAGGTTGATAAAATCGTAGGTCCCGGTAATGCATTTGTTGCCGAGGCAAAAAAACAGGTTTTTGGCAAGGTTTCTATTGATATGATTGCAGGTCCCAGCGAAATTTTGGTTGTAGCCGATTCTACAGCAAGTCCACGTTTTGTTGCTGCTGATTTGTTGAGTCAAGCCGAGCACGATAAAATGGCGAGTGCAGTGCTTGTTTGTGATAGTTTTGACTTTGCCAAAAAAGTAAGTCAAGAACTTGAAATTCAAATACCCGAATTGCCACGAGCTGAAATTGCAAGATGTTCGATTGATAACAATGGTAAAATAATAGTAGCTGAAAATAATTTGATGCTTGCAATTGATATTGCAAATGAAATAGCTCCCGAACATCTTGAATTGTGTGTGGATAATCCTTTTGATTATCTTGACAAGATTAAGCACGCAGGGTCTATATTCATGGGTAAATACTGTCCCGAAGCTTTGGGTGATTATTTTGCAGGTCCTAATCATACTTTGCCGACGAGTGGTACTGCAAGATTTTCATCACCGCTTTCGGTTGATGATTTTGTTAAAAAATCACAATTTACATATTTTACGGCTGATGCGCTGCAAAAGGTAGCTGATAAGGTTTCATATTTTGCGCAAAAAGAGGGCTTAGACGCTCACGCAAGAAGCGCAACGATTAGATTTGAGGATAAATAATGAGTAAATTTTTTACAAACAGATTAAGCAATCTTACGCCATATACTCCTGGTGAACAACCTAAGGATATGCAGTATATAAAACTTAATACCAACGAGTCACCGTTTGAACCATCTAAGGCTGTAAGTGAAGCGGTGCTTTGTGAAAGTAAAAAACTTCAACTTTATTCTGATCCTGAGTGTATAAATGTAAGACGTGAACTTGCGAGAGTTTACGGAGTTGATGTAGACCAGGTGATAGTCACAAATGGTTCGGATGAGGTTTTAAATTTTGCGTTTATGGCATTTGCTGATCAAGATAGCCCACTGGTATTTCCGAATATAACATATGGCTTTTATCCTGTTTTTGCTCAATTAAATTGCATACCTTATAACGAAATATCATTAAAAGAAGACTTTACTGTTGATATAAACGATTATATCGGTGTAAATAAAACGGTGGTTATTGCAAATCCAAACGCACCAACAGGTATTGCTTTAGAACTTAAAGATATCGAAAAGATCGTAGCGTCGAATCCTAATAATATAGTAATTATTGATGAAGCTTACATTGATTTTGGCGCAAAAAGCGTAGTTTCGCTTGTCAACAAATATGATAATTTACTTGTTGTACAAACCTTTTCAAAATCACGTTCAATGGCGGGAGCTCGACTGGGCTTTGCAATTGGCAATAAAGATATTATTGCCGATCTTAATACAATAAGATATTCGACTAATCCGTATAATGTTAATCGTATGACCGATGCGGCAGGAACAGCGGCTTTAAAGAACAACGATTACTATATGAAAAACTGCGAAACAATTATTCAAAATCGTGATTGGACAATATCTGAACTGAAAAAATTAGGATTTGAAGTATTGGATTCAAAGGCAAATTTTGTTTTTGCAAAAAACGACAAAATTGGCGGAGAAAAACTATATACCGAACTTAAGAATCGTGGTATTTTGGTTAGACATTTTTCAAAGGAAATTATTTGTCAGTACAACCGAATAACAATTGGTACAATAGATCAAATGAAAAAATTGATCGAAACAATAACTCTTATATTACAGGAGAATTAAAATGAGAACTGCCCAGATTGTAAGAAAAACTGCTGAAACAGATATAAAACTTTCCATTAATCTTGACGGAAAGGGAGAATCGGTTTGCGATACAAGTTGTCCTTTTTTGAATCATATGTTAACACTTTTTGCACGTCACGGTAGATTTGATATGACTGTGAAATGCGTCGGGGATATTGAGGTTGATTATCATCATACAACCGAAGATATCGGCATTGCTTTAGGTCAAGCTTTCAAAGAGGCGCTGGGCGACAAAAAGGGCATCAATCGATATGGTGATACCACACTTCCTATGGACGAATCGCTAATACTTACTGCTGTTGATATTTCGGGAAGAGGCGGTTGTTATTATGAGGTGGAAATGCCAACCGAAAAAGTAGGAGATTTTGATACCGAACTTAATCATGAGTTTTGGAGTGCGTTTGCGTATAACTCCGGTATTACAACACATATGGTAAAATTTGCAGGTGAGAATTCTCATCATATAATTGAGGGATGTTTTAAATCTATTGCGCGTACGCTTCGCACGGCGGTAGCTATTGATAAGGCATTTGCAGATGATATTCCTTCAACGAAAGGTGTTATAGCATGATAGCGATAGTTGATTATGGGGTAGGTAATTTGTTTTCGCTCATATCTTCTTTTAAAAGAATAGGGGCTGAAATTACCGTTACATCTGATCCTGATGTTATAAGCAAATCTGACGGGATAATTTTACCCGGTGTAGGAGCTTTTGAGGATGCTGCTCGCAAGCTTCACGATAGCGGACTTGACAAGGTAATAATTGATGAAACTCGTAAGGGTAAAAAACTTATGGGTATTTGTCTTGGCATGCAAATGCTTTTTGAAAAAAGTTATGAATATGGCTGCCATGAAGGATTGGGTCTATTAAAGGGTAATATAGTTCCGATGAAGGATTCTATCCCAAAAGCTTTAAAGATTCCGCACATCGGTTGGAATGCACTCCATTTTACACGCAACAGTAATTTATTAAAATATATAAAATCCGGAGATTGCGTGTATTTTGTTCATTCTTATTATGCAACTGATTGCGATGATAGTGTAATTGCTACGGCGGAGTATGGTAAAGAACTTACTGCAGCAGTACAAAAAGATAATATTATGGGATGTCAATTTCATCCCGAAAAAAGCGGCGAGGTTGGTCTTAACATCTTAAGAGCTTTTTGTGAAATGGAGTAAAATTTTTATGATAATTTTTCCTGCAATAGATTTGTTTGATAAAAAGGCGGTACGACTGTTTAAAGGTGACTACCAAAATATGACAGTCTACAGCGAAAATCCGATTGAGATTGCTCGTGATTTTGAAAATTCAGGCGCTACACATATTCACATGGTGGATTTAGAGGGTGCTAAAGATGGCACAACTCCTAATTTGGATATTGTAAAACAGGTGGCGACCCAAACCAGTCTTTTTGTTGAGATTGGCGGCGGTATTCGTGATATGGATACTGTTGAAAAGTATTTATCCGCAGGTGTAAATCGCGTTATTTTAGGTACTGCGGCAGTTGCGAATCAAGAGTTTTTAAAAGCGGCAGTATCAAAATATGGCGAAAAAATTGCGGTTGGCGCAGATGTTAAGGATGGATATATCGCCATTAAAGGTTGGATAGAAAAATCTCAAATAACACTCGAAGATTTTCTTGGCCAAATGCAAGAAATAGGTGTTAAATATATTATTTGCACCGATATTTCAAAAGACGGTGCTATGCGAGGAACCAATCTTCAACTTTATCGCGAATTATCGCAAAAATATTCGATGTCTATTACTGCATCGGGCGGAGTATCCGACCTGGAAGATGTTAAAGAATTGCGTAAAATGGATATTTACGGCGCGATAATAGGTAAGGCGTATTACATAGGTGCCATTAATTTAAAGGACGCTTTGGAGGCGGCTTTATGATAACAAAAAGAATTATTCCCTGTCTTGATATAAAAAACGGCAGGGTAGTAAAGGGAACAAATTTTAAGGGTTTAAACGATGTATCATCACCCATAGAACTTGCCAGACTTTATTCTGACAACCTAGCAGACGAACTTGTGTTTTACGACATAACGGCATCTTTTGAAGGACGACAACTTTTTACCGACATTTTAACCCAAGTGGCAAGCGAAATTTTTATACCGCTTACCGTTGGCGGAGGGATAAATACGGTTGATGATTTTGATCGTGTGCTTAAATGCGGTGCAGATAAGGTCAGCGTAAATTCAGGTGCCATCAAAAACCCATCCTTAATAAAGGAGGCTGCGCATAAATACGGTGACCAATGTGTTGTTTTGTCGGTTGACGTTAAGCGTGTTGACGGTGTATTTCGTGTTTTTGCAAAGGGTGGCCGTGAAGATACAGGTATCGAGGCAATATCTTGGATAAAACAGGGCGTAGCAAACGGCGCCGGTGAAATAGTTGTAAATTCTATTGATACTGACGGTGTAAAGCAAGGCTTTGATATAGAATTATTAAAACTTGTTTGCGATGCCGTCAAGGTTCCGGTAATTGCATCGGGTGGTGCCGGTAATATCGGGCATTTTGTGGATTTATTTAAAGAAATACCTGATATTGATGCAGGTCTTGCGGCTTCTATTTTTCATTTTGGGGAAGTAGCCATACCTGATCTTAAAAAAGAACTGAAAAATAACGGAATTATTGTGAGGTTGTAATTATGATAAATATTGACGAACTTAAATTTGATGAAAAGGGTTTAATTCCTGCGGTTGTTGTAGATTCTATTACAAAAAAGGTTTTAACCGTGGCATACATGAACAAAGAAAGCTTGGAAATTTCTATGCAAAAGGGATTAACCTGTTTTTACAGCCGCTCACGTGACGAGCTTTGGTTAAAGGGAGAAACCAGCGGTAATTATCAACATATCGTCAGCATTACTGCCGACTGTGATAATGATGCTTTAGTTGTGGTAGTGGAAAAGGACGGGCCTGCCTGTCATAAGGGCAGTGACTCTTGTTTTGCAAATCCTGTTTGGCAGTCTGATGAGTTACACGAATTTTCAATACAAAATCTTTATGATATGCTTGTAGGTCGCAAACAAGAAAAACCTGAAGGTTCATATACAACCTACCTTTTTGAAAAGGGTATTGATAAAATCCTTAAAAAAGTTGGCGAAGAATGCACAGAAGTTATAATTGCCGGCAAAGCAGATGATAAAGCTGAAACCATCTATGAACTGGCCGACCTTGCATATCACGCAATGGTGCTTATGGTTGAAATGGGTATAAGCGTAGAAGATGTTCACCGTGAACTTGCATCTCGTCATATAATTGACCACAAAGTAAAACAAGAAAAGATGACAAAATAATGTTATATAACTATCATACACATACAACCTATTGCGACGGTAAAACCCCCGCAGAAGAAATGGTGCAAAGGGCTGTTGAACTTGGAATTTCAAAACTTGGCTTTTCGGGGCATTCGTATACCAAATTTGACCTTGAGCCTTGTATGACTCGTTCCGGCACCGAGTGTTATAAAAAAGAAATTTCCGCATTAAAAGAAAAATATAAAGGTAAGATTGAAATTTCACTTGGTATAGAGTACGATTATTACAGTGACGAACCGATGGACGGCTATGATTATATTTTAGGCTCTGTGCATTACATTTTAAAAAATGGCGAATATCTTTGCGTGGATTACAGTCGACAAAATCAAATTGATATTGTAAATAAATATTTTGGCGGAGATTTTTACGCATATATTGAAGAATATTATAAAACTGTAGAAGATTTGTACAATAAGACAAAGTGCAATATAGTCGGGCATTTTGATTTGATAAAAAAGTATAATAAAGATGGAAGTTTATTTGATCAAAAGCATCCCAGATATATTGCTGCTTGGAAAAAGGCAGCCGATGCCATAATAAAAACATCTGCAGTTGTAGAAATTAATACAGGTGGTATGGCAAGGGGACATCTTGATGAGCCATATCCTTCTGAAGAGATAATAGAATATTTTAAAGCAAACGGCAAAAAGATGATTTTTTCATCGGATTGTCATAATAAAGATTTTTTACTTTACAAATACCAAGAGGTTGAAAAATATTTATAATTGGAATTATCGAGGGGTAAAAATGGAACTGGTTTTAATTACGGCGTTGGGCGTCGGAATGGCGACGATATTGGGCGCTATAATAGGTTTTATCTTTAAAAAAGTATCACATAAATTTTCAGATATAGTATTATCGTTTGCGGCAGGCATAATGCTTGCTGCATCGGTAATAGGACTTGTTTTGCCTTCGGTAGAATTAGGCGGTGGTGGAATAAAGGGTCTATTTTACGCTATAGTCGGAATATTTGCCGGTGCTTTTTGCCTTAATTTAATGGACAAGTTAATTCCGCACCTGCATAGACTTGCGGGCACGGATAATGAAAATCACAACAACGCAAATATAAATAAGGTGCTACTTTTTGTGTTGGCTATCGCTATTCATAATTTGCCCGAAGGTATTGCGGCAGGCGTTGGATTTGGTACTGGTGACAGTAGTCAAGCTCTTTTGATAGCAAGTGGTATAGCACTTCAAAATATACCTGAAGGAATGGTTATAATAGCCCCTATGTTGGCGGCAGGCATAAGTCCTCGCAAGACACTTGCTTGCGCAATGGCTACAGGTATAGTTGAGGTTGTAGGCACGCTTATCGGTTATTTGGCGGTCAATATTGCAACGGTAGTATTGCCAATAGCACTTAGCTTTGCAGGCGGTACAATGTTATATGTTGTAAGTGATGAAATGCTAAACGAAACACACGCGCACGGCAGCGAACGGGGAGCTACTTATTCAATGCTTGTTGGGTTTTGTGTAATGCTAATTTTAGACGTATTGTTGGGGTAAGCTATGAAAAAGTACAGTTCTTTGATATTAAGTATAGCAATAATTGTAATATCTCTTTGTAGTTGCAACACAAGTAATGTGACCGTGTCAAATGTTTCTGATGAGGTTATAATAGAAGAGATTGTTATTGATCAAACATCATCGGTGATTTCGGGAATCGACACAAGCGATGTATCAAACGAGTCGCAACAAACAGAAAGCACGCTTAAAGAAACCGAAACGCAAAACACAACGTTGGTTTGTCAACATAAATATGAAGAAAAAATCATTGTGAAAGCAGAGATTTTTAAAATGGGTGAAAAACAATATGTTTGTACCGCTTGCGGAGATAAATACACCGAGCAATATCCAATAGAAAAAATTAAAATTCTTTCAATTAGCAACAGCTACGGCAAAAATGCCTTATGGAAACTTTATGATATATGTAAAACGGAAGGCGTAAAAGAGATTGATATTGCGGTAATGTATATTGCAGGTTGCTCATTGGACAAACATTGGGAAAATATACAAAATAACAATGCTGAATATGAGGTTTTCAGAAATAATAACGGTACTTGGACCTCTACCCAAAACTGTACCATTGACAGTCTTTTGGAGGAGGGCAATTGGGATGTAATAACTACACAAAACAGTTCAGGCCTCTCCGGCAAGACTGACGGCTACAACAACCTTAACAACGTAGCCGATTATATAAAAAGCAAATGTCCCAATTCAAAACTTGTTTGGCATCAAATATGGGGTTATCAAAGCGGCTCAAAGTGGTTGACGCCCAATAACTATAATGGTGACGAAAAACTTATGTACCAAAGTATTGTTGATTGCACAAACAATATTGTGGTACCAAGCGGAAATTTTGATTCGGTAGCACCTGTTGGAGCTGCTATTATGAATGCCCGCACGTCAAGTCTTAAAAATACGGTTCATGATGCTGATGGATCTCATCTCAGCGAGAACTTTGGCTACGACATTGCGGCTTTTACTTGGTATTGTCACCTTACGGGCGTGGCACCATATGATACTTTGTTTGCTGCAGTGAACACTCTTTCTGCAGACAAGGTGAATGTTGCTGTTGAATCAGTAAAAAACGCAATAGAAAATCCATATAAAGTAACACAGTCTTATTATACAAATTAAATATAACCCTGTAGTTAAAATAACTACAGGGTTATATTTATTGATTTTTCATAAAATCCATTACAAATTGTATGTTTTTTTGTAACTCGGCTTTGTATTGTGGGTAAGCATGAGCCAGCTCTTTAAAATATTCGACATATGGACCTGTTTGTTCATTATCGTAGTAATCCTTAATTTTTTCGGCGCGCTCTTTATCGGTTAGCGTAAAGTCGTCATTTAATATGTTGTGTTCGGTAGCAAAAACATGACGAATTTTGCCTACAACATTGTGCCAATTCTGCACATCGTGGGGAAGCGGTTTTTCCTCGCCGAGGTCCAAGCCTTGATGACCTAAAAAGCATTTTGCCATATGATATTGACCTCGATTGTTTGGGTGAACATAGTCGGGGTTAATGATATTTTCGCTTTGCATAACACGAACAAAATAATCGTGATAATCACAAACGGAATAACCTTTTTCTTTTGCAAACTCGCGTATGTAATCAGCGTAAGCTTGCATTAATGCAAATCCGCCGCGCAAGACTTTTTCATCGCTTTCTATGTACTCGGCATAAGGTGTTTGTGTGCAAAGAATTATTTTAACTCCCATATTTTCCAACTTGTCACAAAGATTGCTTAAATTTGATTTATAGTTATCGAACGCATTTTTTATTTCGGTATATTTTTCTATTCCTACAAAGGGGAGCGCCCAACGAGCAGAGTCATTTATACCAATCATAATGACAGCGTGTGTTGGGTCGTAAGGAAGTATGTCTTCATCAAAACAACTAAGTGTTGTTTTGAGTGTGCCTCCTGAAATGCCACAGTTGTAAAATTCAACTTTAGAATCAGAAAAATGCTCGCGATAGTATGCTACGATATGCGCCAAAAAAAGGTTGTTATGCGTAATGCTGTCGCCTATAAAGCAAACGCGTGAACCATTGGGAAATTTATTCATAGTAAACAACTCCTTATAGGTGAAGTATAGCACACACAGTAAAAAAATCAAGGGCTAATTTAATTGATTGATAAAAATCTTTAAGTTTGTTTTAAATGATGCGTTATTATATAATCCAAAATGCAATTATACACAGTAATTAGTCAGACAGGTATCGTTTTGTCAAGGCAGGCTAAGCGACTATCACTACTGAAAAAATGCACATTTAATTGTATTAAAAAAGGATTAATATTTAAAAAAGCAAGCAGATTTTTCTGCTTGCTTTTTGCCTGCTTTAATAGTATAGCCAATTATAGTATTTAGAATCCAAGCGGGGAACAAGTATATCCAGAAATGTTTGAATCTGGGTGAAATCGTATCCCGGAATAGGATCATCCGGAAGGGTCCATCTTGCGGTTTCTCGTTCCAAAACCTCTTGCGGTATTGAATTATAAAATGTATGGAATTTAGACATAACGTAATCGGGATCAAGGGTGCTATTGCGCAATTCAAAATATCGTTGCGCGAGTTCTTTGCTGAAATTGTCCTCTACACGTTCCCATAAAAGACTTTGTCTGATAGAACTGCCCAAGCCGTATTGATAATTATACAAGCCATTGCCTTTCCAGTTGGTACCCCATGTTGTGTCAAGGTCATAAAGGGAAGGATACCATACGTTGCCGTCATAGGTTGCGAGCAACATATTTTTACCACGATTGTCCATCATATATGCGTAATCCATTAATACGTAATAGTTGAGTGTAGCATCTAAATTAAGATACCGGCTAAAGTTCGCCTTAAATTCGGTGTCACTGCTATAGCGAATAAAGTCAGAAAGACGTTTTACCTTTGCGAGTGTTTCCTCGGTCTCGGGGCCTACTTCTACCGACCAGTCGGATAGGTTAGGATCATCCTTGAATAAAACGGGGTCATTCCAGTTTTCACCGCAAATTACAATGTGATTTGGATTATCTTTATCCATATTAAACTGCCACTCATCTTTCGGAATGTTCATGGTATAAAGACCGTGGAATTCACCGTTTATGTATATTTCTACGGGGAAACCGTCTACAGCGCCACCATTTGGTGCAGATTCAAACAAATTATATTTTTTCTGAACCTCACCTGCAAGTTTTGCGGTAACAAGGTTACGGGAATGTGTTTTGTCAATCCAGTTAGCTTTGAGACAATATTTGTTTTGAGTGCCCCAACCAACATCTATCCCCATTTTGTTATCGTATGTATTATCTTCGAAAAATGTAATGGTATAGTTCTTTTTGCGCCATTGGGTACTTGAAGAGCCTTGAATTTTTATTTGGGCAGCTCGGTTTACTATCTGGTCATTGCTGCGATATTCAACGTCTATGTTACAAACAATTTTTTTGCTTGTCTGGTCAGCGCGGGTTATTTCAGACATATCGCCTGTAAAATAAAGCTTTGGACAATAATCGGGATTGTAATCGCCGCACAATACGCCGTTATTTATTCGGTTGCATTCGCCCAAAACATAATTGTGACCGAGTGCATCACCCGATGTGCTGCCGCAATTTGCACACAATTTTGGTGAAATACAGGTTGCGGCGGTATATTTATGGAAGCAAATATTCCAACCTGTTACATATTGAACGAGCAGACTGTAGTCTTTGTTATTTATTTTATCGTCACGGTTTACGTCACACGCATCGTAAACAACCGTTACATTCCAATCGTTAATGCAACGCATTAAAAGAACACAATCTTTGTTGTTTATGGCGGTGTCATTGTTTATATCACCGTATTTAACATCTACGCGTGTTTCATCGCAAGCATTACAGTCGCTGTCGAAATCATCATCGTATGTATGACCTGTAGCGTTAATCGGCTCTGATTCGCGTGAAATTTCACTGCTGCAGTCAACACAGTAATATATATAGTTATATTGTCCGTCTTCGGTACAGGTTGGCTCTATAATGTTTTCGAGTGTTGCTTCGCCTTTGTTGTGTGTTTCGGGCTTGCCTTTGATACCGCAATCACACTCTAAGTTGTGTGTGCCGTCACCATTATCGATAGCGGCAAACGCGTGGTATGCCTTAAGCACGGGTAGTGTATCGGTTACAGCCCATGCGCTACCTAAAGCGGCATCTTTAAGAGAGTCGGCATTTGAATATTTAATTTGGCTTTCGTTATAAGTCCATGATCCGCTTTTAAATTCGACCGTACCGGTTACACCATCGGTATAGCAGTTATAAAAACAATCAGGTTCGTTTTTTCTGAAACCGTAGCCTAATGATGTATTAACTATATCACAACCCAATACAATATTATTTTCAAAAGAGTTGTAATACATTGAAACGCCGGTATCCTCTACGTTTTCTTGAATTCTAACGTCCAGTTCTGCGGGCTTTCTGCCTAAAGAACTAATACTATTGCTTGTGTCACCTATAAACGGAATTTTATACTGGTAACTTTCGCCATAGTATGCATCATTACCATAAACCATACAGTTTTCAACCACAACGGCATCTACGTTTGCGGTGCCGAAAATAATGCCTGAGCGCATTGACTCGCTTGATGTAGCGTTGCTTCTCATATAACAATTACCAACTATACAACCGTCAAACCATATAACGCCTTTTTCACATATACCATAATTTGCGCTATTGCTAACCGCCGCTATAGCACCTATTTGGTAATTGGTTGCGGTGGTAATAAAGTATGAGTTCATAACGGCAATGTTGTGTATTGATGCGCCTGCATCAACGCTTGAGAAAAGGCCTGCGTTGTTGGTTGATAGTTGATACAATCCGTAAATTTTTGCGCCGTTGCCATCAAAATAACCGCAGAAAGAGGATTGCTCCCAACCCTTGTTTGGCCACTTTTCAAGCAGGTAACCATTATTTTCAAAGTAAGTCTTTACCGTCGACGCGCTGTTAAGCGACATTATATCATTGGCGTAATATGAATTTTGTAAAACTATATTTCCAATGCCGTCTGCAATTTTAAAATATTTAGGGCTACCGTCTGCAAGGGTGCTTACGTTTGATTTGCTTGTTATAAGATACGCAAGCTCACTAGCGGTGTTAATAATAACCGGGTCATCTTTGGTGCCTGCAGATTGGTCGGTAAATCCGCTTGCTATATAACCGTCCCAATAAATCGTCTTTTTATTGGTGCAAATGGCTCTGGGTTTGCATATAGTGCATTGACCGTTTTCATATGTGCAGGCATATTTTATACCGCCAAAGCCGCAATCACACATTTCACTGTGAGTACCATCGTTGTTTTTAACAAATGAGATATTTTTGTGTGATGAACGCAATTCGGGATAACCGCTATCATCAGCTAGCCAAACGTTCCAATCAAGGTCTATATTTTCCATAGCTGACGCGCCCATCATTTGAGCGGTTTCAAGTTGGAATACTTTTCCGGTGAAATTGCGCTCTCCCACAAAACCGCCAATCGAAACTATACCGCTTGGTTGGTCGGTGTAAACGTTTGAAAAATGGCTTTCAAGACCGGAGTGCTGAATGTCGTTATATGTGGTGCATGATGTTGTAGCGTATGGGGTAATCCCAATCACTATACAGTCGCTGACCGAAAGCGCATTAGATGAAACAAATCCGGCCACACCACCATGTACACCGCGTAGGGTAGTATCGGTTTGGGTGTCTTTTTCAAGTTTAGAAATAAAGTATTTTTCATCAAGCTTTACAAAACAATTTTTAATAATTGTAGAACCGTTTATGTAAATTATTTCGCTTGTATCACCGTCGCCGTCGGTATCGTTGGTATCAACAAAGGAATTAAGATTTTTTGAAAAGCCAATAATAGCGCCTACGCCACAACCCCAACCATTATTAAGTGATTCAATATAGCAGTCAACTACTGAACAATTTTCAATTGTAAGTGTGTTTGTACCATCGCCTATATGATATCCAACAATACCACCTGCGGCAGTTTTTGCTGTGAAGTGCGACAATTTAATGTTTGTGTTTTTGATTGTTACATTGCCGCGAGTTATTGAAAAAAGTCCGGCATATTCAGCAACGTTTCCTGCGTTGTGATTGCTCCACGCACCATAAACTGTGACGCCATTACCATCAAAATAGCCTTGAAAACCGGGTGAAGTACCGGCATGATTTTTGCCGGAGGCCATAATTTTCGATATGTTTTCTTCTAAAGTGCCGTCGAAGTTTAAATTACCACGTGACAGGTCAAAAGCGCTAATACCGTCAGCCACCTTGTAGTATTTGCCTGCGGTATCAGTAAGCACACCTTTGGTAAGACAAACAAACTCTTCAGCTGTGTCTATTATAATGGGATTGTTTTCTGTACCTGTTTCGCCATTATCAGCAAGCATAGTATCGTACCATACGCTTGTGCTACCTGCCTCTAAAAGATAGTTACCAAACTCTAAAAGGTCGGTAGTGCCGTGTGTACAAGCGGCATTTACCGAAATGCTTGTACTAATTGGCAATGTAGAAAAAAGTATTGCAACTGCCATAATTAAAGATAGTGCTTTTTTCATATAAAATTCCTCCAAACACAAGACTGATTTGTGCATAATGATTATATCACAATTTTGTGTTAAGTAAAGAGTTTTTTAGTAAGTTATTGCAAAGTTATTCAAATATGGTTAAAAGTAGATTTATTGTTATCTTGCAATTTTTAAAATAATATGCTAAACTGATAAATGCCAAACTAACTGAATATTGTGTGAAACTGGGTGTGTTTTCTTTTTTTAGGGGAAATTGCGCTTATTTAGTATGTCCTTATATTGTGAATTTGATAAAAATGCAAATTCTATCAATATAAGGACGGCTGCGCCCGTTTCACATTGAGTTAGTTTGGCGACTATCGGAGTTTACATTTTTTGTGCGTCTGCTTCGGTAGGCGCACTTTTTATTTTCAGGAGGAGAAAAGATGAAAAAAGCAATTTCGATTTTGTTAACGGTGATGTTGATATTTACCGCAATACCAATGGGTGCGTTTATCGTCAATGCTGACAGCACCTATTATACTGAAGGTTATTATACCTACCAAGTGGAAAATGGAAAGGCAACAATAATCAGTGTTGATTATTCAGCTATAAAAGGGGATGTTGTAATTCCTGATACTTTAGGTGGGTATAAAGTGGCTGCCATTGACGAAGGTGTGTTTAGGTGGAATGGTAATATTACGGGAATTACGGTTCCTAGTAGTGTTGAAACAATTGGTTCAGAAGCATTTAGAGGTTGTTCTAATCTTAAAAACCTTTCAATATCTAGCGGCGTTAAAAGTTTGGGTTTTAGTGTAGCAAGTGGTTGTACTAATCTTACAAATATCACACTTCCCGATACAATTGCTATGATACCCGTAAATGCGTTTTATAACTGTACAAGTCTTACGAGTATTGTTATTCCTGATGGTGTTTCTGTGATTGGAGATTACGCATTTTCATGTTGCGAAAGCCTTACAAACATAACATTACCGGATTCGCTTATGGTAATAGCCCGACAGGCTTTTTATTGTTGTAAAAAGTTAAGTGATATTGTAATTCCTAATAGTGTTACAAAAATTGGTTATTATGCTTTTGTTGATTGTAACAGTTTGACTACTGTTACCATACCGGACGGCGTTACAAGTATTGACACTTCATTTATAGCTAACGATAAATTGAGCGAAATTAATGTAAGTAATGATAATAGCGCATATTGTTCTATAGACGGCGTTTTGTTTAATAAGGATGTTACCGAATTGGTTATGTATCCTATGGCAAAATCGGAAACGACATATACTATTCCTGAGAGTGTTAAGGTTATTGATGAACGTGCTTTCTATGGAGCTACTAAGCTTGTAAACATTACCATTCCAAACGGTGTTACAAGTATAGGTGATTGGGCATTCTATTATTGCACCGGCATTTCAAGTTTTTCTTTGCCTGAAAGTATTTCTAATATTGGAGAATATGCCTTTAGATATTGTACCGCTATTACCGACTTTGCGTTACCAAATAACGTAACTAGTGTTAGGTATGGAACGTTTTATGATTGTACAGCTCTTGCAAAGGTTAATATGTCAGAGAATATAGTTGAAATTTATGATGAAGTTTTTTATAATACATCGCTATATAACGATAGTTCTAATTGGCAAGATGGTGTTTTATACATAGACAATTATTTAATAAAGGCCAATGATACTGTTTCGGGTCAGTATGTAGTCAATGAGCAAACGAAAGCGATTGCTTATGAGGCATTTTACGATAATAATGCCATTACAAGTATTGTTTTACCAGATAGTATTGTAAGCATAGGCGATGCTGCTTTTGGTGGTTGTAGTAGTCTTGAAAGCATAAACATACCCAAGGGTGTTGAAAGCATAGGCGATGCTGCTTTTGGTGGTTGCAGTAGTCTTGAAAGCATAAACATACCTGATGGTATTGAACGTGTAGGAGAAAATGTTTTTTATGAATGCAATAGTCTTACAAGTATAAACATACCCAATGGTGTTACAAGTATAGGCGGATGGGCATTTTATGGTTGTGATAATCTTACAGAAATTATATTACCTGACAGCATCACATCTATAGGTGAAAATGCATTTTCTTATACTGCATATTACAATAATAAAAACAATTGGAATAACAATGCTTTATATATAAACAATCATTTAATTAAAATTGATGAAAATAATGTTGTCGGTGAATATGTAGTTGAGGATGGGACAAAAACAATTGCGGGTGGTGCGATTCCTTATTCTGAACAGCTTACTGATATCCTTGTTCCCGACAGTGTTATAAATATGAATTTTCATTACAATTATTCAATATATCCTAATATTAACGTAAGTAAAGATAATCCAAATTATTGTTCTATTGATGGAGTTTTATTTAACAAGGACGCTACAACCTTAATAAAATATCCGGATATTAGAGATGTTGAAAAATATATTGTTCCTGAAAGTGTAGTTAAAATAGGCGAAGGCGCATTTTTCTGCTCCTCTGTTAAAAATATAATATTAAACGAAGGCGTAGAAATAATTGAAGATTATTCGTTTGAAGGTTGCGGTATAAAAAGTATAAGGTTACCTAAAAGTGTTAAGTATATTGGTGAGTACTCTTTTATTGGATTTTTAGAGTCGTTAGAACTTGAAGACATTTGGTATTCTGGTAGCGTAGAGGATATGGCATCAATAGATGTGAACACAGATACAAATCTTGGATTATTAGAAGCAGTTTGGCATTATAATAGTTGTATCAATTCAGAGGAACATGAATATGATAACGCTTGTGATGCTATTTGTAATACTTGTAAATGCACAAGAGATGTTTCTCCACATGTTTATGATGATGCAACCGATGACGAATGCAATATATGTGGGGCAAAAAAGGGCGGCGAGTCAGGCGATATTAACGGTGACGCAAACATCAACAACAAAGACTTAGGTTTGCTTATGCAATATCTTAACGGCTGGAACGTTGAAATTAGCGTTGACGCTGCCGACGTTAATCGTGACGGTTCGGTTAACAACAAAGACTACGGTTTACTTATGCAGTACCTTAATGGATGGGACGTGCAGTTAAAGTAATGGCATTTTTGCCTAATAACCTTAAATAATATAAAAAGGGCGTATTGAACATAGTATTCAATACGCTCTTTTTATCGTTTGCAATTCATTTTAACCCTTGCTTCACACTAATGTGTATACGCACATAAAATATATATGAGCGAGCAAATTAAATTTGTTGGCTTTATAGTGATTATTTTCCTGCAAAGAGGTAAAAATAACATTAGTAATAATTCGGAGTGTGAAGCAGGAATGAATATAAAACGAGGAGAAATATATTACGCCGACTTAAGCCCTGTCATAGGCTCTGAGCAGGGTGGAGTGCGTCCGGTGCTTATAGTTCAGAATAACGTCGGTAACCGATACAGTCCTACTGTAATTGCCGCCGCAATTACAAGTCAACACGAAAAATCCAATCTGCCGACACACATAAATTTAAGCGCGGAATGCTGTGGTCTTAGTAAGGATAGCATAGTGTTGCTTGAACAGGTGCGAACAATAGATAAACAAAGGTTAAAAGAAAAAATGGGCACCATTGACGCTACGGTTATGAACCGTGTGGACAAGGCTTTGTCCGTCAGTTTTGGACTTGGAGCATTTAGTTAAGTAGAATATTGTCAAAACTATTCCCTAAATTTTAGTTGACAAGTGTGTCAAATAATTATAAAATTAGTATATAGATATTTAGGGAGGTTTTGACAATGGTAAATGAACAGTACAAGCTTTGGTGTGAGCGCGCTACGCTCGATATCGACTTGGTAGCCGAATTAAAAAGCATAGAAGGTAATGATGAAGCTATAAGCGATGCTTTTTATAAAGATCTTGAATTCGGCACAGGCGGTCTTCGCGGCGTTATAGGCGCAGGTACTAACCGTATGAACGTTTATACCGTTGGTAAGGCAACACAAGGTCTTGCGGCATATGTAAACTCTGTAACCAAAAACGGCAAGGTAGCAATCGCATATGACAGCCGTATTAAGTCAGACGTATTTGCTCGTGATGCGGCGGCAATTCTTGCTGCAAACGGCATAAAGGTTTACATATATAAGGAGCTTATGCCTACACCTATGCTCTCTTTTGCGGTGCGTCACTTAAAATGCGATGCGGGTATTGTTGTAACCGCAAGTCATAACCCATCAAAATATAACGGATATAAGGCGTATGGCAGCGATGGTTGTCAGTTAGGATTAGAGGCAGCAGATTACGTGCTTTCTATTATGAACAGCGTTGATATTTTTGACGGCGTTAAGCGCATTGATTTTGATGAAGCAGTACGAAGCGGACAGATTGAATATATTGGCGATGATGTAATCAACGCTTATCTTGCCGCTGTAGAAGACAGACGAGTAAACCGTGATATTGATATGTCAAAACTTAATGTGGTTTATACTCCGCTTCATGGTTCCGGTAACAAACCCGTTCGTGCTATTCTTGCAAAAATCGGCGCTACAAACGTTACTGTAGTACCCGAGCAGGAACTACCTGACGGTAATTTTCCGACAGCGCCGTACCCAAATCCTGAAATTCGTCAGGCATTTGAGTGCGCGTTAAAACTTGCCGAAACAGTTAAACCTGACTTGCTTCTTGCTACGGACCCCGATGCTGACCGTGTTGGTATTGCCATTCCAAATGGCGATGAATACCGCCTGTTTACAGGTAACGAGGTTGGCGCATTGTTGCTTGAATACATTTTAAAATGTCGCAAGCAAAACGGCACATTGCCCGAAAACCCTGTTGCTGTTAAAACAATAGTTACAAGTGATGTTTGTCTTAGAATTGCTGCCGACTACGGCTGCGAATTGCGCGACGTACTTACCGGATTTAAATTTATCGGTGAACAAATTGCAAACCTTGAAGCAGAGGGTCATCCCGAGCGTTATGTATTTGGCTTTGAAGAAAGCTACGGCTACTTAGCAGGCACCTATGTTCGTGATAAAGATGCCGTTATAGCGTCTATGCTTATTTGTGAAATGGTAGCTTATTACAAAGCGCAAGGACTAAATCTTGTTGAAGTTCTTGACAATCTTTATGCAAAATACGGTTACTTCTATTGTTCACAAAAGAGCTTTACTTGCGAAGGTCAAGCCGGTATGAAGCAAATTGCAGACATTATGGACAGACTTGCTACTAATCCGCCTGCCGATATTGAAGGCATTAAGGTTTCAAGATTTGATAACCTTAACAAGAGCGAGTCACTTGATATTTCAAGCGGCAAAATTACTGCAATAGATTTGCCGAAATCCAACGTTTTGTGTTTCTACCTCCAAGACGGCAGTTCACTTATTGTTCGTCCTTCGGGAACAGAACCTAAAATTAAGTTGTATCTTAGTGCGGTAGGAGCTACTGATGCCGATGCGCTCAGCAAACGCGAAATGCTTGAGATGTCCGGAACTAAATTATTAGGATTCTAATTTTTAAAATTACAGCGTAGGTCAGTGGTTTACCGTCCTACGCTGTCTTTTATTAAAAAGGTTTAAATAGTATAATATAGTTATTGATGGTATGTTTGCTTATAAGATTGACATTTTTTTGATGGTATATTATAATATTTCTATCTAGATTTCCTTTGAAAAGGGGAGAAAGCGTTTATGAAAATAGTGATTATTGGTCTTGGTACAATAGGAAAAAACGTACTTAAAACATTATCGCTGGAAGAACACACGATAACCATTATTGATGAAGATAAAGATAAAATTGAACGCCTTATAGAAAAATATGACATTCAGGGAGTTGTTGGTAACGGCGCTTCGCTGGATATTCAAAAAGAAGCCGGTGTAAAAGATGCTGATATTGTTATATCACTAACACACGGTGATGAGCTTAATGTTTTTGCGTGCTTGGTTGCTAAAAAACTGGGAGTTAAAAACACTATAGCTCGTGTACGAAATCCTGATTATCGCCGTCAGATACTAACAATGAAGGATGAGCTTGGTATTTCAATGATTGTAAATCCCGAGCAAGATACCGCAACAGAAATATTTAATCTTATAAATCTACCGGCAATTGCACAGGTTGAACATTTTGCCAAAGGCAGGGTGTTACTGGTGGAAATAGTTGCCGAGGATGGTTGTGTCCTTGTAGGCGAAACGCTTATATCAATTGGTAAAAAGCTTAATACCAAAGTGCTTATTTGCGCAGTACAACGTGGTGAGGATGTTATCATACCTTCCGGTAATTTTGAAATTGCTGAGGGAGATAAAATTTATTTTACATCCGACGCAAAAGAACTGCGTGATTTCTTGTCGGAAATAAATATTGTAAAATCTCCGCTTAAAAATATTATGATTGTCGGTGGTAGTAAAATTGCTTATTATCTTGCTTATGAGCTTTCTAAAAAAAGACATAACATTAAATTGATTGAAAGTGACAGACATATTGCCGAAGAATTAGCAGAGGTGTTGCCGCGTGTTACCGTTATAAACGGCAATGGCACACAACACGATCTTCTCATCGAAGAAGGAATAGAGGCTATGGATGCCTTTGTTGCGTTAACCAATATAGATGAAGAAAATATGGTTGTTTCTATGTTTGCTAACAAGATGAATGTTAGAAAAACCATTACTCAGATAAAAAATGACGATCTTTACGGTATGCTTTCAGAACTTGGAATAAAGAACAACGTTTCTCCAAAGGATATTGTTGCTAATAGAGTTATTAGTTATATTAGAGCGCTTGAAAATTCAAGGGGCAGTAATGTGCTTACACTTTATCGTCTTGTAAACGGAAAGGTGGAGGCACTGGAGTTTTTTGCTAAAAGACAGGAAAAATTCTATGATAAACCGCTTCGCGAATTAAAGATAAAAAAAGATTGCCTTATTGCATGCATTATAAGAAACAGTAAGGTGATCATTCCTGACGGTAATACTTCAATACAGCTGGGTGACAATGTAATAGTTGTTACCACACATAAAAACTTTGATGATTTGTCAGATGTTTTTGAGTGAGGTGGCATAGGGTATGAATTATAAAAAACTCGGTAAAATATTCGGCAAAATTATGATTCTTGAAAGCATACTTATGATTGCACCGTTGCTTATAAGCTTTATTTATGGTGAAGATTTGATGCATAAGTTAGGGTTTATTGTACCGATTGTTCTTTTGGCACTGATAGGTTTTTTATTACAAATACCAAGGCCGAAGCGAAATACCCTATATCAAAAAGAGGGTTTTGCTTTGACTGCGCTGGTTTGGATTGTAATGGCGCTTTTTGGTGCAATACCGTTTGTTATAAGTGGTGACGTGCCTAATTTCGTAGACGCATTTTTTGAGATAATGTCGGGCTTTACGACTACAGGTGCAAGTGTTATTAACGATATTACATCCATATCCAGATCAATACTGTTTTGGCGAAGTTTTTCGCATTGGATAGGCGGTATGGGAATACTTGTGTTTGTGCTGATATTTATTCCCGAAAGCGAAGATGGTTCTTCGATGCATTTGCTTAGAGCAGAAAGCCCGGGACCACAGGTTGGTAAAATTGCTACTAAAATGAAGGCTACTACCAGAATACTTTATCTTATATATTTGGGGATGACGGTACTTGAAATAATTATTCTCATGCTTGACGAGCCAATTGCAGGATATGAAAGTGAGAAGTTTTTCTTTAGCTTGCTTGCCTCGTTTGGATCAGCAGGCACAGGTGGATTTGGTTTCATACCGGGAAGTATGGAATTGTTTAATCCGTTTTCGCAGTATGTGATAGCAATATTTTTGATTTTGTTTGGTTGTAATTTTAGTCTTTATTATCTTATACTTATAGGAAAAATCAAATCGGTGTTTAAAAGTGAAGAAGTAAAAAGTTATTTCTTTATTGTCGGGTCAGCTGTTGCATTTGTGTTTATAAGTTTGATATGGCGATTTGACTCTTTTGAGCAAATATATACTACCGAAGAAGCATTCAGACATTCGTTGTTTCAGGTGGCATCGCTTATAACCACTACCGGATATAGCACTACCGATTTTAACGTATGGCCTATGCTTGGTGTAACAACGCTTGTTGTTGCAATGTTTATAGGCGGTATGGCAGGTTCTACAGCCGGCGGCATGAAAGTTTCGCGAATTGTAATGTCGGTAAAAGGCGCTTATATAAATGTAAGACGACTTATAAATCCGCGTTATGTACCAAAGGCAAAGTTTGAAGGTAAAAGCATTGAGGAAAAGACTATTAATGGCGTATTTGCTTTTATGACGTTGTATTTATTCATACTAATAGGCGTTGTATTCTTGTTATCGTTTGACCCAATTAACGGAACTATGGTAACTACTGTATCTGATGCGGGAACATATGAAGTAAAACATGGATTTTTCTCTAACTTTTCGGCGTCGCTTTCCTGCATATCGAATATTGGTCCGGGTTTTGAGGCGGTAGGTCCGTATGCAAGTTTTGCGGGATATAGTGCATTTTCAAAGATAGTACTGACACTTACAATGATGTTGGGACGACTTGAGATACTACCGGTATTGATTTTGTTTAGCCCCAAAACGTGGAAGAGGATATAAATTTTTGCGAAGAAAAACCGCAGGTCGTAAAGACTTGCGGTTTTATTTTGTCTTAATTATTTATATACCTTTAACCAATCAACTACAAACTCTTGCGGTAAAAGTTCATCGGGAATGTCGCCCCAATGTTTGCCACTGCCTTCGGGTGCGATATAGCAGGTAAACTTGATATATGCCGCTTTTACGTCATCAACGGGGGCAATGTTTGGATTTACCTTTGCTAGTTCACCGTTTACGTAGTAATAAATAGCATACTCGTTCCAAACACAAGAGTATTCTTGGAATTCACCATACTTAAATCCTGGGATAATGTAATGCTCGCCAAGAGAACTCTTGGTAATACCTTGAGTTTCCCAATCCCAACCGGGTTCCCAATAATGCTCGGTATGGGCGGAACCTAACGTATCAGGATGGCAGAAAATTTCCATAATATCAATCTCGCTACAACCGTGAAAATCTTCGCCTGTATCGGTACGTTTAAAGAAATATTCGTCACAGTATTTACCTTCGGGCATAAGCCAAAATGCTGTAAAAAGACCTTTGCGGTAACTTGGATGTTTACACTTAGCGGTATAACAACCATAGGTTTGTGAGAATTTACCCTTTGTTCTAACGCCAGAGTCGGTGTACCAATATTCTTTGCCGTTGACTACGATAGGTGTGTCGAGTTTTTTGAATTCAAGACAAAGTTGACCGTTTTTAACGTAGTTGTCTTGTACCGGTGTAATTGACAAAGACGTTTTTGCGCCATATGGCATACCCTCCCACAAGTCGGTGTTATAGGTATCAAAATTGTCTTCGAGGGTTAGTTCATACTTGCGCATTTTGATATGTATGGTAGAACGATACTCCTTAAACTCCTTGTGTGTTACGGTAATGGTAAGTGTTTCACCGCGCTGACGTATTTCGTCGGGGATAACAATAAGTTCGTCAATAATCCAAACCATTGGCAAATTAAAATCTACATCATAGTCTGTAAATGCCAGCTTTTCACCCTTGAAGGTAACAAAGTAATTGTACTTTAGGGCGTAGCCCGGAATACCGGGGTGATATGTTTTTAGGTGAATTTGCATATCATCACAAGGTGCATCACCGCAAAAAGATTCTACCTTGACATTTAATTCGTAATCGGTCATTTGATAATCTCCTAAATTTATTTATAAACTTTGAGCCAGTCAATCATAAGAGTTTTTGGGAGTAGTTCATCTTCTACTTCACCAAAGCGTGCGCCGCTGCCTTTAGGTCCGATATAACAAGTATAAAGTATGAAAGCGGGGAATACATCGTCTACAGGGGCAATGTTCTGGTTATCTCGTACAAGTACTCCGTTTACATAGTAATAGATGCCGTACTCATTCCAAACACAAGCAAACTCTTGATAGTCCTCATATTTAAAACCGGGAATGGTGTAGAAATTATCAAGAGAACTTTTTGTAATACCCTGTGTAGCACGATCCCAGTTTGGTTCCCAATAATGCTCGGTATGAGCGGAACCCAAGGTGTCTGCGTCGTGAAAAACTTCCATAATATCAATTTCGCTGCAGCCGTGGAAATCGTCACCCGTATCGGTACGTTTAAAGAAATAATCTTCCTGATACCTGCCGTCGGGAACTAGCCAAAAAGCTGAGAAAATACCCTTTGGAGCATCGGGTAACTTCATACGTGTAGCGAAACAACCGTATTTTTGAGAAAATTTACCCTTTGTATCAACACCTGCATCTGAATAATAACACTCTTTACCATTGCGGATAGTGGGTGTTTCGTGCTTTTTAAAATCAAGACATAGGTGGTTATCACGAACGTAGTTATCCAGTGGTTCTGTGAAAGCCATATCAACCTTTGCGCCAGCACTGCGGGCGTTCCATAAATCTTTGTTATAGGTTTCAAAGTTATCTTCAAGAGTTAGTTCATACTTGCGCATTTTAATTTTTAGCGTAGCAGTGTAATCGTGGTCTTGTGCGCAAAAAAGCGAAATGGTAATCCAACCGCCAAGTTTTCGTACACGGTCGGGAATAAGGATTTCATCCGCTTTAAAATACACTTCGGGGTTATCAGCTTCGATGCCGCAACCACGCGCGCTGATTCGTTCGCCTTTAAAGATGATTTCGTAATTGTATTTTAGCGTAAAACCCGGTACGCCTGGGTGATATTTAAGCAAATGAATTTTAAAATCATCGCAAGGCTCACCCTTGTAAAAACCTTCTTCTATTACATTTAGTTCAAAATCGGTCATATCTTAAATCTCCTTTAAACAAGAATATAATGCTATTTATAAACTCTAAGCCAATCTACTTTCATTGCCTGAGGAAGATCTTTGTCGGGAACTTCGCCCCAGAATGCACCGCTTCCTTCAGGTCCGATGTAGCAAGTATAAAGAATGTATGCAGGGAACACTTCCTCAACAGGCGCTATCTTATCGTTAACCTTTGCGAGCACACCGTTTACATAGTAATAAATGGCATACTCATTCCAAACAAGCGCGTATTCGATATAGTCACCGTCTTTATAACCGGGGATCGTATAATCAAAACCAAGAGAACTTTTTGTAATGCCGCTCACTGCACGATCCCAGTTTGGTTCCCAATAATGCTCGGTATGAGCGGAACCACGTGTAGCGGGATGGTTAAATATTTCCATAATATCTATTTCGCTGCAGCCGTGGAAATCGTCACCCGTATCGGTACGTTTAAAGAAATAATCTTCCTGATATCTGCCTTCAGGAAGTAACCAAAAGGCAGTAAAAATACCTGTCGGGCAGGCCGGAACCTGTATGCTTGAAGCAAAGCAGCCATATTTTTGTGAAAATTTACCTTTTGTATGAAGACCTGCATCGGAATAATAACATTCGTTGCCATTTCGTATGGTCGGTTCTTCATTCTTTTCGAAATCAAGACATAATTTTCCGTCACGAACGTAGTTATCTTTAACCTTTGTGAATGCCATCGCTACTTTTGCACCATCGTGACGAGGAGTCCACAAATCCTTATTGTATGTTTCAAAGTTATCTTCAAGGGTCATTTCATATTTACGCATTTTTATTTTAAGTGTTGCGGTATAGTCATGGTCGTATGCGCAATGCAAAGAAACGGTTAGGGTACCACCCATCTGACGTGTAGCATCAGGTATAATAATCTCATTTGATTTAAAGAAAACGTTGGGCATATCTGCATTAATGCCACATCCCTTTGCACTGATTCGTTCACCCTTAAATACAATGTGGTACTTATATACCACCGAATAACCGGGCACACCGGGATGATAGCTATCAAGGTGAATCATAAATTCGGTAGATGGTTTGCCCTTGTAAAATCCTTCTTCTTTTACATTCATTTCGAAATCGTTCATAGTAGGTAACCTCCGTACAATATTGGAATTAAAATCCAATTTTAATATAGCATATGGGGGATAAATAATCAAGGAAAATGATAGTTTTCGTATATATTAAAATAACATATAAATTTAATGTTGCCTTTATTTATGTTTTAGGGTATAATATTTTGATAGATAAGTGGGCGGTGAGATATCTTATGAATATAAATGTAGGCGATGTTATACAGATGAAAAAAAATCATCCGTGCGGAGAAAACACCTTTACCGTAAAAAGAATTGGTATGGATTTTAAGATTTGTTGTAACGGTTGCGGTCATGAGGTTATGCTTCCCAGAAAGACCGTCGAAAAAAATATTAAGAAAATTTTAGCTTCTAACGGAGAGAATAACTAATGTTTGAAAAACTTTCAGCGGTAGAAAGCCGCTATGAACAAATAGGTATTGAGCTTACACGTCCCGATGTGGCAAGTGATAATGCGCTTTTTACAAAGCTTATGAAAGAACATAGCGAACTTACGCCCATTGTGGAAAAGTATCGTGAGTATTGTGCTGCCGTAAATGCCGAGAAGGAAGCGTTGGAACTGCTAGAGGCCGGTGGGCTCGATAAAGATTTTAAAGAGCTTGTTGAAGAAGAGTTGTCGCAGGCAAAGGAAAATATTGTAACAACTGCAGATGAACTCAAAATATTGTTATTACCTAAGGATCCGAATGACGATAAGAATGTTATAGTCGAAATTCGTGGTGGCGCAGGCGGAGAAGAGGCTGCTTTGTTTGCTGCTTCACTTTTTAGAATGTATTCAATGTATGCCGAAAGCAAGCGTTTTCATATTGATATAACAAATGCTAACGAAACAGAACTGGGCGGTTATAAAGAGATAAGCTTTATGATAGAGGGTGCCGGCGCATACTCTCGCTTTAAGTATGAAAGTGGTGTTCATCGTGTTCAACGTGTACCTGACACCGAAACACAGGGACGTATTCATACTTCTACCGTTACGGTAGCTGTACTTCCTGAGGCCGATGAGGTTGAGTTTGAGCTTAATCCGGCCGACCTTAAAATTGATACCTTCCGTTCTTCAGGTGCGGGTGGTCAGCACATCAATAAAACATCCTCAGCCATCCGCGTAACCCATTTGCCTACGGGAACGGTAGTTGAATGTCAGGATGAAAGAAGTCAGTTTAAGAACAAGGAAAAGGCGTTAAAGGTTTTGCGAGCGCGTCTTTATGATGCCGAAAAAGAAAAGGCTGATGCCGCACTAGCGTCCGATCGCAAGGCGCAGGTTGGGACAGGCGATCGTAGCGAACGTATTCGCACTTATAACTATCCGCAAGGTCGCGTTACCGACCATAGAATAGGTCTTACACTTTATAAAATAGACAGTATTTTAAACGGTGATATCGATGAACTTGTTGATGGACTGACAACCTATTATAGAGCTGAGGCTTTAAAAGCGCAGGAGAATTCTTAAGATGATGACTAAAAAATTAGATGCAATAAACGACTACACAAATGCTGTAAAAATTGCATCTGAAATACTGGCGAGCGATGGCATAGTTGCCGTTCCTACAGAAACGGTTTACGGTCTTGCGGCATCTGCTTATAGTGATAATGCTATAAATTCGGTTTTTGTTGCTAAGGGCAGGCCGCAAGATAATCCGCTTATCGTTCATATTTCAAATCTTGATATGTTGAGTGATATTGCTTGCGATATACCCGATGCGGCATACGAGTGTGCAAAAGCTTTTTGGCCAGGTCCTTTTACAATGGTTTTATCAAAGGGTAACAAAATTGCCGATAGTGTGTCAGGGGGACTTGATACAGTAGCCGTTAGATTTCCAAGTGATGAAACTATATGTGATATAATTGAAAAAAGCGGCTTACCGCTCGCGGCGCCTAGCGCTAACACTTCAGGCAAGCCAAGTCCAACGACTGCGGCGCATGTAATTGATGATCTTGATGGTAAAATTGATGCGGTGGTTGTTGGCGGGGAGTGCAGCGTTGGTGTTGAATCAACTGTTGTATCACTTGTGGGCGAAAAACCGCGACTTTTGCGTCCCGGTGCTATAACGCCTGAGCGGCTACGTAAGATTTTACCGAATCTTGTTATTGATGATGCTGTTTTGGAACAATTGAAAGAGGGGCAGTCAGCTGCATCGCCAGGTATGAAATACAAGCATTACGCACCGAACACTACGGCATTTTTGGTGGAAGGTTGCAGTAATAGTTTTGTTAAATTTGTTAACGAAAAACAAGATTGTGCAGCAATTTGTTTTGAAGAAGAGTATTACAATATAACAACGCCCAAAATTTCTTACGGCTCTAAAAGAAACGAGATTACATTGGCGCAAAATGTGTTTTCAGTTTTACGAGATATTGACAATTTAGGTGTTAAACAGGTTTATATTCACGCACCAAGTAAAGAGGGCGTAGGGCTTGCGGTTTACAATAGGCTGATACGTGCTTGTGGTTTTGAGGTGATTAAATTATGAGTTTTGTAATTGGTCTTACCGGTCCTACAGGAGCGGGTAAAAGTAGCGTAACTGTCGTAGCCGAAGAAATGGGGTTTAAGGTTGTTGACTGCGATAAGCTTGCTCGAAAAGCGGTGGAAAGAGGTAGTGCGGGTCACGGAGCGTTAATGGTTGCTTTTGGAAGTGAAATATTAAATCACGAGGGCGAAATAAACCGAAAAAAATTGGCAGAAATTGCGTTTTCTACACCCGAAAATACTGAGCTTTTAAATAAAACTCTTTTGCCGTATATTACGTTGCTTGTTCGTGAGGAAATAACGGGTGACAAGGTGTTGCTTGACGCGCCAACACTTTTTGAAAGTGGAGCAGATAGCCTTTGTGATGAGGTAATTGCGGTTATATCGGATGAAAAAACACGAAAAGCACGTATTGTGCAGCGAGATAATATTGATGAAGCTGCTGCTGAACTCCGTATGAAAGCGGGAAAATCCGATGAATTTTATATAGAAAAAACAAATAATATAGTGTATAATGATTGCGAAATATCCGTTTTTAATTTAAAAATACAAAAACTTTTAACTAAACTTTTGGAGGAACATAACAATGTCTGATGCAGTAAAAGAACTAAGAGAAAAACTTTTTTATGAAAAAAAGAACGGCCTTTTAAAGGTTGACGACGCAATTATTGATAGTATGCAAAAATATTGTGAGGGTTATAAGGCGTATCTTGATGCCGGTAAAACCGAGCGTGAGGCAGTAGCTACTGCTATTGCTATGGCAGAAGAAAAAGGCTTTGTTCCTTTTGTAATCGGCAACAAGTATAATGCAGGTGACCGCGTTTACTTTAACAATCGCGGCAAGACTGTTGCTTTTGCAGTAATCGGCAAGGAATCATCTGACAAGGGTATTAACATTACTGCTGCTCACGTTGATTCGCCACGTCTAGACCTCAAGCCAAACCCACTTTATGAAGAGCTTGAGCTTGCGCTCTTTAAGACACACTATTATGGCGGCATCAAAAAATATCAGTGGACAGCTTTACCACTGGCACTCCACGGCGTATTTGCTAAAAAAGATGGTAGTGTTGTAGAAGTTAACATTGGTGAAGATGATGCTGATCCTAAATTTGTAATCAACGACTTACTTCCACACCTTGCTCGCGAGCAAAGCAAACGTACACTATCTGACGGCATTCGCGGTGAAGAGCTTAATGTTCTTATTGGTAGTATGCCATTCAAGAGTGATGAAGGTAGCGAGCTTGTAAAACTTAATATCCTTAAAATACTAAATGAAAAATACGACATTACTGAGGAAGATTTCCTTTCTGCCGAGCTTGAACTTGTTCCTGCGGCAAAGGCTTGCGATATCGGTTTTGACCGCAGTCTCGTTGGCGCTTACGGTCAGGATGACCGCGTATGCGCATATCCTGCTCTCACTGCAATTTTAGAGGTTGAAGCACCGGAAAAGACTGCAATAGCAATTCTTACCGACAAGGAAGAAATCGGTTCTATGGGTAACACAGGCTTGCAGTCTGATTTTCTACCACACGTGGTACACGATATTTGCGTAATGCAAGGCTGTGATGAAACAGTAGCGCTTCGCAATTCTAAGTGCCTTTCAGCCGACGTTAATGCAGGTACCGACCCAACGTTCCAAGACGTTATGGAACGCAGAAACGCAAGCTTCTTAAACTATGGTGTAGTTGTTACCAAATACACAGGCGGCGGTGGTAAGGGCGGTACGTCTGATGCATCTGCTGAATATGTTGCTGAAGTTCGCGCTATGCTTGATAATGCAGGTATTATTTGGCAAACAGGCGAGCTTGGTAAAATTGACGCAGGTGGCGGCGGTACTGTTGCTATGTACATTGCAAACCTCGGTATTGACGTAATCGACCTTGGTGTGCCGGTGCTTTCAATGCATGCGCCGTATGAAACCACTTCGAAACTCGATGTGTATATGTGTTACCGCGCTATGTATGAGTTTATGAAATAATTAATATAAAAATTTAAAAACCGCACTTTTGTGCGGTTTTTATGCTTATTTTTTATTGTCAAGTTTCTTTCCGGATTTTTTATTATCGTTTTTATTTTGATTGTTTTGGTCGTTTTTGTTTTGGTTGTTTTTATTATTGTTGTCGTTCACAAAAATCACCCCGCTTTCAGCATTAGTTTTTGCTTTAAGCGGGGTGATTATTCTTTATTTTATATTAAATAAATTTTTCGCGTTTTTTGCCGTTAAATTTAAAATTTGTTCGGTAGTTGTGCCTCTTATTTCGGCAATTTTTTGCGCAGTATATTTTATGAGCCCAGAATGACAAAGTTTGCCACGATAGGGTACGGGCGCAAGATAAGGACAATCGGTTTCGACAAGCAGTAGTTGGTCGGGAATAATTTTTACTACATCGGGTAATTTTTTTGCATTATTAAATGTAATAACGCCGCCAACGCCGATGTGCATTCCAAGCTTTATTATCTCGTGCGCCATTTCAACGCTACCTGAATAACAATGCACAACGCCTTTTGGTTTATGCCTTTTAAGAATTTCAAGCGTATCGCCATGAGCATCACGGTCATGAACGATTATGGGCAAATCGAGTTCTTTTGCAAGTTTAATTTGCTTTTCAAAAATCTCGATTTGTTGCGTTTTGTTGTCGTCTACCCAATAATAATCAAGACCGATTTCACCGATTGCAACACATTTTTTATGTGTTGCAAGGGCTTTTATTTGCTCAGGTCTTGTACCCGAATCAATATTGCCCGGATGAATACCAACCGCCGCATAAATAAAATCATAATCCTCTGACATTTTAATTGCGGCTTTAGACGATTGCTCATCACACCCGCAAGTGACAATACCGCAAACACCGTTTTGGTGCATTTCATTAAAAAGTTTGTCACGAATTTCGTCAAATCGTGGGTCTTCGTAATGACTGTGCGTGTCAAAAATGGGGTAGGAGTTTTTTAAGTCTTCGCTATACATTATCTTATTTTGCAACCTTCGGGAATATCGTCGGCAAAAATAACCTTAACGTCATCATTTGGGCAATCTGCCGCAAGAATCATACCGTTAGATTCTACGCCGCAAAGTGTGGCAGGTTTAAGGTTTGATACAACGATTACGGTATGCCCTATAAGCTCGTCGGGAGTATAGTACTTTGCAATACCCGATGCTACTGTACGTGGCTTGCCGCTACCGTCGTTAAGTGTAAGTTTAAGTAGTTTCTTAGCCTTTGGAATTGGCTCGCAAGCTACTATTTTAGCGGTGGTAAGTTCAACCTTTGCAAAATCATCGATAGAGATTTCGGGGAGTTTTACTATGTTTTCAGCTTTTGCGGTTTCTTCGGCTTTTTTTGCTTGCTGGGCGGCAATTTCCTCTAAAACCTTTGCCATATCAATTCTAGCAAAAAGTGGTGTTGCTTCGCCTACGGTAAACTCGCCGCAAGAATTAAATTTAAGGGTAGTATCGTCATTATTTATTTGAGCGGCAATGCTCTTGCAGCTTGACGGAATAACAGGGGTCAGCATAACACCGAGAAGTCTGATGCCTTCAAGCAAGTTGTAAAGCACCGCATTAAGACGGGGGAGTGTTGCTTCGTCTTTGGCAAGTACCCAAGGTGTAGTTTCGTCAATGTATTTATTAAGTCGCTTTGCAAAGTTCATAACTGTTTCACAAGCATCGGCATTGCGGTAAGCATCCATTAAAGAATAATACTTTTCGATTGTTTCATTAGCTGCTGCGATAAGCTCGTTATCAAGTTCTTCAACGGTTGTTGGCGCAGTAACCTTGCCGCCAAAATACTTGTTGGTCATAGCAACTGTACGGTTTACAAGGTTACCAAGTGTGTTAGCGAGGTCAGCATTAAATTTTGTAATAAAGCTTTCGTAGGTGATGGTGCCGTCTTGTGTGAATGGGATTTCGGAAAGTAAGTAGTAACGAACGGCATCAATGCCGAAACGAGCGGCAAGCTCATCGGCATAAATAACATTGCCCTTTGATTTAGACATTTTATCGTCACCAACAAGCACCCAAGGATGACCGAGAACCTGTTTTGGTAGTGGTTCTCCAAGAGCCATCAAAATAATCGGCCAATAAATTGTATGGAAACGAACAATATCTTTACCGATTACGTGAAGGTCGGCAGGCCACAATTTTTTGTACTGCTCACTGCTACCGTCGGGATTGTAGCCAACGCCTGTAATATAGTTTGAAAGCGCATCAATCCAAACGTAGATAACGTGCTTGTCATCAAAGCTTACCGGCACGCCCCACTTAAATGATGAACGTGACACGCAAAGGTCTTGAAGACCGGGCTTTATAAAGTTATTGAGCATTTCATTTTTGCGGGATTCCGGCTTAATAAAGTCGGGATTTTGCTCAAAATACTCAACTAATCTATCCTGATATTTGGAAAGGCGCAAGAAATATGCCTCTTCTTTAGAGTCGATAACCTCACGACCGCAATCAGGGCATTTGCCATCTACAAGTTGACTCTCGGTATAAAAAGATTCACAAGGCACACAATATTTACCTTCGTAGGTACTTTTGTATATGTCGTCTTGCTCATAAAGCTTTTTGAATATCTTTTGAACAGCATCCTCGTGGTAATCGTCGGTAGTGCGGATAAATTTATCGTAGCAGGTGTCAAGTGAGTCCCAAACTGCCTTAATGTTAGCGGCAGCGTTATCAACAAATTCCTTTGGACTAATACCATCAGCCTTTGCATATTCTTCAATCTTTTGACCGTGCTCGTCGGAGCCTGTCATTAAATATACGTCAAAGCCCATCATCTTTTTATAACGGGCAATCATATCGGCAAGTACTATATCGTAAGCGTTACCAATGTGTGGCTTGCGCGATGCGTAAGCAATCGCAGTAGTGATGTAAAATTTTTGTTTGTCCATAATATAATCCTCCTACGGTTTTCGAATGAGAAAACCGGTAATTGATAAAATAGTTGCTATAAGTTCATATGCAAGAACATTAAGTGGTGTTGGTATGTTGGTTACACCGGAAAATGCCGCATATATGAAATACATAAGACCGAATATAGCAAAAACACTATAAAAAATTGTGAGTAATTTGTTTGACTTTATAATCATCGAAGCGCAATTGACGATTCTGACAAGGTTTATATTTGAACCTTTATATACAGCCGGAGTAGAATATTCATCAGAAAAGACAGTAGCGTTTTTATACATATGCACACCAGCGTTTGACATAATTTTTACCGAATCTTCATAAAGACCAAAATAGTCACAAATCATTTCTTCGTTTATATTTGGATCACAGTTTTCAACAAGTAACGTGAGTCCCAAGTCGGTGACCGTGCGTAATTCTTTGGCAATTTCGGGCCTTGCATCATATTGTATAATAACCAATGCACAGGCAGTATCGGCGGTAGCAACATATACAGGAAAATAACCTTTACGCAAAATCTTACGATCGGTTTCAAGACTGGGTATTGCTATACCATGCGCTTGCATAAGCGAGCGGTTGCCAATAAAGAGCAGCTCGTTATTAACCCAACCTGATATACCAAGATTTTTTTCGTATTTAACGGTGTCCGAATCGGGAATGGAGTAGGATGTGTTTGTACCTGCAATTTGTTTAAAAATAGATTCAAGTGGGCTGTTAACTGCCGCAGTAAGTGATGCCGCGCGAAGTATAGTATCGTCGATGTTGTTGTTTGATAAAACCTTCATACTATACATTTTTATGCTGCCACTTGGGAATATATCGTTAATGTTAATTGTTGCGGCATTTGTAAGTTCAATTTTTTCGGCGCCGTGCATACCTGCAATCATAGCACCTTTGGAATTTAGTTTTTTTGCGGCCGACGAAAGCGGTAATGTGTTTATAAAAAACAACGATGGCATAGAGATAATTAACGATATCATTGCTGCACAATAAACGGCCGCATAAAAGCTTTGATAATAGAAGTATCCCATAATAGCACTAAGCATAGCAAAAATTAAAGTGAAATAGAATATTACGGAACATCTACCGGATAGTTTTAGCGAAAATGTTGAATGCTTTACATAGTCATTTACAAAATTCGTGTTACGTTGGGTTGCAATAAGAACATCGCCGTCGATTGTGTTTTTTGCCATAGCGAATGTTGTTGCAGGGTCGTTTATTAAGGAAATTGCCTTTTTAGGCGTTTGGGTTAAAATGCGTTTTAAGTTACTTGCAAATAACGAATTGTCTTTAAAATTACAAATCGCTCTTACCAAAAGCACAAAAGAACATAAAAGTATACTGTAGTAGGCATTTTCGTTCGTTAACGCAGCACTAATACAAAGTGCGAGGGTAAATATGGCCGAAAGCGAAGCCAAAATGTCAAAAGAACAACGCTTTTTAAATAAATTTTTAAAGTCAGCAAACATGGATATGTTTGCAAAAACGGAAACAAGTAAAAATGCTCCGCAAATAAACATAGATTTTTGTGGATTACCGATAATAAAATCAAAAACAGGCGGAATTAAAAATACCGACAAAGCAATAAGCGATAAAAGCGAAGTGAAAACGCCAAAAAAACTAGAGCGCTTTTTTATTGCGTATTGACGTAATATTTTTTTGCCGCTTGAAATATCAGTAACTTCTTGCTCGGGAACAAATTTATCAAAGTCGGATTGCTCCAAATTTTGAACGGTACTGTTTGAGGAAACATCCTGATATACATCATCCGCAAGGTCAATATGCTTTGTAACACTACTTATGGTGATGTGGTCAGTGTTACCGCGTTTATCCTTTATGGGAGTAAAACGGATGGTTGCAGTATTGGCCTTGGGCTTGTTTTCAGAAATTCCTACTTCATGGGTATCTATATCGGAAATATCCGGTACGCTGGTATCAATTAATGGTGCCTGCTTTTCTTTTTTAAAAAGCGACTCGTATATTTCTTTACTTTCGCGCTCGGCAGCATCATTTACCATTTGTTCAAAGGCAGGTGTTGTGCGGAAAGTGTTCTTTGAGTATTTTTCGGTTTTTTCGGGTGCCGCAGTTTCAAAAGTTGCTGGCTTAGTTTTTTCTTTGTCTAACTTATCAACAACAAAATCGAGACCATATTTTTTGGATAAATCCTTCATTGCATTTTGACCATCGTTTAAAAGAATTTCCGCAACACTTTGTAGTTGATAAAGTGGTTCGTCGTTTTTTGAAACATCGTGACCTTCTTCGTCGATTGTATAACGTTTTACCTTTTCGACAAGCGTTTTATGAGAAATAGATGGTTCTATTCCGCCTGTTTTTTTGGTATCGGATTTATTATTAATGTCGGACTTTATAGGTTTACTATCATCTACGGTATTTGAAGATTTAGAAGGTGTAAAAAGTTCTACTTTTTCGCTTTTGGGTGCTTCGGGCATTGAAACATTCATACGTTTTTTTAGTGAATCCAAGGCGGATGTGTTATGCGTATAGTTTGCTGTTTCATTAGTTTCAGAACCTATAGCCGATACCTCGTCCGGAGTAATCGCATGAGGGGCCAAATTTTTGTTGCCCGATATTTTAATGTTGTCATCACCAAAATTGATGATGAAACCTAGGTTTTTATCATTGTTTTTTGAGAAAAATGCCATACTTGTTTTCCCACCAATTTAAATTAGTTTTTTCTTTTTCTTACTACTTCGTACATAAGTACACCGGCAGCAACCGACGCATTAAGCGAATTAATTTTACCACACATTGGTAATGATATAATACCATCACATTTTTTTGCCACCAATGTGCCGATGCCTTTTCCTTCGTTGCCGATAACAATGGCACAAGGAATATCGTAATCGGTTTGCGTATACTCTGAGCCGTCCATATCGGCGCCAAATACCCAAATCCCTTTTTCTTTTAGCTCATCAATAGTATTGGATATATTGGTAACACGAGCTACTTTCATATAGGCAAGAGCGCCTGCAGAGGTTTTTTCAACAGTAGCATTCAGTGAGGCCGAACGACGTTTTGGAATGATTATTCCGTGTACACCGCACGCTTCAGCAGTACGAATGATAGCACCAAGGTTGTGCGGATCCTCGATCTCGTCACAAATTACAATAAACGGTTTTTCCTGTCTTTCTTCCGCAGTTTTTAATATATCTTCCACAGTGGAGTATTCCTGGCTTGCAATCATAACAGCAACACCCTGATGATTACCGCCGTTACAATAATAATCTAGTTTTTGGGGGCTGATTTCCTTAATAAGTATGCCTCGTTGATTGCATTTTGCGCGTATTGCAGTAACAGAACCGCCTGTAACACCGTGTGCTATAAGCAGTCTGTCAATCTCGCGACCGGAGCGCAAGGCTTCCATAACAGGATTTCTACCATATATTATATTACCTTGTTTAGAATCAAGGTTTTCTTGCGTTTTGAATTCCATATTAATCACCTGATATAATTATTCAAGTTATTATAACATACATAAATAAAAAAATAAAGTAAAAAATAATAAAAAAAGGAGGTAATTTTTATGAAAATAAAAAGTGTAATAGGGATTGAGTTGTTGGATTCGCGAGGCAATCCTACGGTTGCTGCAAAGGTAATATGTGAAAATGGGATAACTGGCTTTGCAATAAGCCCCTCCGGTGCATCGACCGGAATGTATGAAGCGCACGAATTGCGTGATAACGATAGTACGCGTTATATGGGCAGAGGTGTAAAAAAAGCAGTTGAGAATATAAATAGCGAAATATGTAAATTGTTGTGTGGAAAATGTGTTTTTAATCAAAAAGAAATTGATGATGATATGATTAAATACGATGGTACGCATAATAAATCTCGTCTTGGAGCAAACGCTATGCTGGCGGTATCTTTGGCGGTGGCAAAAGCGGCGGCAAATACACTTAAAATTCCGCTTTACAGATATTTGGGCGGTATTAATGCCGGCAAGCTACCGCGTCCTATGATGAATATACTAAATGGCGGCGCGCATTCGGCAAATAATATAGATATACAGGAATTTATGATAATACCCGAAACGGCAAAAAACTTTTGTGAAGGATTGCAAATATGCAGCGAAATATACCACGCTTTGGGTAAGATTTTAAAACAAAATAATCTTAATAGCGGTGTTGGTGACGAGGGCGGTTTTGCGCCTGATCTTGATAGTGACGAAGCGGCGATAGAGCTTATTTTGCAGGCGGTGGAAAAGGCGGGTTATAGCGGCAAAATCAAGCTTGCACTGGATGTGGCATCCAGCGAATGGTATAAAGACGGAAATTACACAATGCCAAAGCGCCACAAAACAATGAATAGTGACCAATTAACAGAATACTACAGCGAATTAATATCTAAATATCCTGTTGTTTCTATTGAAGATCCAATGGCCGAAGACGATTGGGAGGGTTGGCAAAAACTAAGCCAAAAAATCGGAGAAAAGATACAACTTGTGGGGGATGATTTGTTTGTTACAAATCCCGAACGATTGCAGATGGGATTTGATAAAAATGTTGCAAATGCAGTGCTTGTAAAACCAAATCAAATTGGCACTTTAAGTGAAACACTATCAGTGATAAAAATGGCGCAATCAAAGGGATATGCAGTAATTGTTTCACATCGCTCGGGCGAAAGCGAAGATACCACAATTGCTGATATTGCGGTAGCGACAAATGCAGGGCAGATTAAAACCGGCGCCCCGTGTCGCACCGATCGTGTGGCAAAATACAATCGTCTTTTAATGATAGAAAAAATAGAATTACAGTAAAATTAAGTTAAGGGTAAAACCGTGACACGTTTTGTACGGTTTTACCTTTTGTTTCTTGAAAACTCATACAAAATGTGATATAATTTAATAAGACATATAAGAGGTGTTTTATGAAACGTACAAAACTTATTGACAGGCTATTACCCGATTATACAAACGGGGAAGAAATATTTAATATGGTGACCCACATCGTGGGTGGCGGTCTTGGCGTTGTGTATCTTGCGCTTTGCGTTATTTTTGCTGCCTTGCATCGTAATATGTGGGGCGTAGTGTCATCGGCGATATATGGCGCATCGGTTATATCGCTTTTTACAATGTCAAGCGTTTATCACGGTCTTAAGCATCCTATGGCAAAAAAAGTAATGCAGGTAATGGACCATTGTACAATTTATTTTATGATAGCAGGTACATATACGCCGATTATGTTATCATTGCTGCGCAAAACAAATCCAGTTATTGCATGGGTTATATTTGGCGTTGTTTGGGGCGTTGCAGCACTTGCGATTACATTTACGGCAATTGATCTTAAAAAGTACAATGTTTTTTCTATGATATGCTATATTGCTATGGGTTGGTGCGTAATAGTAACCATAGTGCCAGTATATAAAGCGCTGACTTTTTGGGGATTTATGTGGTTGTTCGGCGGTGGGATAATGTACACCATAGGCGCCGTGTTGTTCTGCATTGGAACCAAAAAAAGATATATACATTCGATATTTCATATTTTCGTTGTATTAGCGAGTGTTATGCATTTTTTGTGCATATTCTTTTTTGCCATTTGATTTTCACAAAAAACCTGCTTTATCGTAATATAAAGTGGGGGTGTTAGAGTGCGAAAATTTATAAAAAAACATCATTATACGGTTGTAAAACGTTGGATTATTTTAATTTTTTTATTGGTCTTGATTTTTGCAATTTGTTTTATAAGTGTAAAACCGTTCGTTTTTACATATGCTAAAAGCGTAGCTGAAACTATAATTTTAAATGCTATAAACGAGGCTGTTTTGAATGTTATAGCGAAAAACAACATTACATATGGTGATATATCTGAAATATCTTGTAATGAATATGCAGAAATTACCGGAATCGAGATTAATGCACAAAAGGTTAATGCTTTAAAAAGTTCTATATCAAATGAGATTGCGCACATTGTCTCAACAAGAAACAAGTATGATTTAAATATACCGATAGGAACACTTTTTGGTAATGAATATACAACAGGGTACGGCCCTAAAATAAAGTTTAAAATGCAAATTACCGAAACGACAATGCTTGATTTTGAAAGTTGTTTTGAGTCTTCCGGAATAAATAATGTATTGCATCAGATAATTATAAAAATAAACACGAGTGCAAGTGTGCTTATGATGGGTTGTACCGATAGCTTTAGCGTTGCTACTACTGCCTTGGCTGCACAAACAATAATTGCAGGTGAGGTGCCTGATTCATTTACTAACGTTATAGAACAACCAAACAATGATTTGGCGGATGAGATTTTTAACTTTGGAGATTTAGGATAAAAGGAGAAAATTATGGATTTTAAAGAAGCTAAAAAAAGAGCAGCTCAACTTACAAAGGAGATTAAACATCATAACGAGCTTTATTATAACCAGGATGCTCCTGAAATTTCTGATTTTGAGTATGATGCGTTAACACGAGAACTTAAAGCGATTGAAAAAGAATTTCCCGAGCTTATAACTCCTGATTCGCCTACACAAAAGGTGGGCGGCGCCGCTTTGAAATTATTTTCTCCCGTACAACACACCGTAAAAATGGAAAGCTTGCAGGATGTTTTTAGTGTTGAGGAATTGCGTGAGTTTGGCGAAAAAATAGATACTTCCATAACAACTTTTTCGGTAGAGCCTAAAATAGACGGTCTCTCGGTGTCACTCGAATATGCCGACGGTAAATTTGTTCGGGGTTCAACTCGTGGCGACGGCACAACAGGTGAGGATGTAACTGCAAATCTTTTGCAGATAAAATCAATTCCACATAATATTGATTTTGATGGCGCATTGGAGGTTCGTGGTGAGGTTTATATGCCGAAAAAGTCTTTTTTGAAACTTGTTGAGCGTCAAGAACTTTTGGGCGAGCAACCGGCAAAAAATCCAAGAAACGCTGCGGCCGGCTCCTTACGTCAAAAAAACAGCGCAGTTACTGCAAATCGTGGATTGGATATATTTATATTTAATATTCAATCCATAGAGGGAAGGGAATTTAATTCGCATATAGAAACACTTGACTTTCTTAAAAGTTTAGGGTTTAATGTACTGCCTTTTTACACAAAATGCATAACCATTAACGATGCAATTGCCGAGGTAGATAAAATAGGTGAGAACCGAGGAAGTTATGAATTTGACATTGATGGAGCAGTTATAAAGGCGGATAACCTCGCTTACCGTCAGGAACTGGGCAGCACGGCAAAATATCCGCGTTGGGCAGTAGCATTCAAATATCCACCTGAGGAAAAGGAAACGGTGCTTAAAAACATTGAAATAAATGTGGGCCGAACGGGTGCGCTAACTCCCACCGCCGAGTTTGAACCTATTCAATTAGCTGGCACTACTGTTAGTCGTGCGGTATTGCATAATGAGGATTTTATAAATGAAAAGCAAATAGGTATAGGCGATACAATAATAGTGCGAAAAGCGGGCGAAATTATACCTGAGGTTTTGGCGGTAAGTCGCCATTGTGAAGATTCGGTTGTCTTTAAAATGCCGACCCATTGCCCGTCTTGCGGCGCTCCTGTGTCACGCACCGATGGAGAGGCGGTAATTAGATGCACTAATTCCGATTGCCCGGCTCAACTGCTACGTAATCTTATTCATTTTACATCTCGCGACGCAATGGATATTGAGGGCTTAGGTCCTGCTGTGCTTGAGCAGTTGCTTGATGCCGATTTGGTTCATAATATAGTAGACCTTTATATATTGGACTTTGATAAGGTAATATCACTCGAACGAATTGGTGAAAAATCAACTCAAAATATGTTTGATGCAATAGCCAAGTCGAAGCAAAATGATTTATCTAAGCTTATAACAGCGCTGGGTATTCGCCACATCGGTACAAAGGCTGCTAAGCTGCTTTCTGAGCGCTTCGGCGATATAGATGCTATTATGCAAGCTAATCGCGATGAGCTTTTGCAAATAGAAGGTTTTGGTGAAATCCTTGCGAATTCGGCGTTAGAATATTTTGCTCTCGACGATAACCGTAATATGATACGTCGACTTAAGGAACTCGGTGTTAACACAGTTTCGACTAAAACCGTCGCAGGAGATAGATTTTTAAATATGACCTTTGTACTTACGGGTACGCTGCCGACATATACTCGTTCTGCCGCGGCAGAAATTATTGAGTCATTCGGCGGAAAGGTGTCATCTTCTGTTTCTAAAAAAACCACATATGTGCTTGCGGGTGATGAAGCGGGTAGTAAACTTGATAAGGCAAATGCTTTAGGCATTACCGTAATTAACGAGGAAGAATTTAACAATATGATAATGTGAAACCTTTGGTTAAGATAAATATCGTATTTTATTGGTATGGATAGTAACCTGTCGATAATTTTTAATACTTTTACAGCAGAATAAATAATAAAATTAAAAATATTCTCTTGACATTCTATGCGCACTTGTTGTATAATGGCCTTTGTAAGTTTATACCCCTGCACTATCGCGGAGGGAGGGAATGTTAATGAGTCAGGTAAAAGTAAAAGAAAACGAATCACTCGATAACGCACTTCGTCGCTTTAAGCGTCAAACCGCAAAGGACGGCGTTATTCAAGAAGTTCGTA
>JAZQYL010000004.1:0-49508 GCA_045633485.1 Acutalibacteraceae bacterium
GTTCTGCCAAGGGCATAGCTGGGCAGCTAAGTGCGGATTGGATAAACGCTGAAAGCATCTAAGCATGAAGCCAACCTCAAGATTAGATTTCCCATAGCATAAGCTAGTAAGGTCCCCGGTAGACTACCGGGTTGATAGGCAGCAGGTGTAAGCGTAGTGATACGTGTGCTAGGCTGTACTAATAGACCGAGGGCTTGACCTATTTTTCAATCCTCTCTTCCGTTACATTTGTTCAGTTTTGAAGGTACGAGCAATTAGAACACTTCTCTTTTGAGGGGTGTTTTTTGTTTGTATAAGAAATTTTGGGTTTACAGTATTTTACGGATGAGCGATTGTTATCCCTACACAGTAAATATAAAATACATCACTGGGGCGAGCATAACTCGTCCTTTTTTAATAAAATACGTATGCTCGCAACGAAAATAGAGTTTTTGATATCTTTATATGCGTGTAGATATTTATTGTTTTAATATAAATGCTAAAATTGAAAATATAGGCTTTTTTGCTTTGTTTATACCATATATTGTTGTCTTTTGTCGAATGCTAAAAAATTAATGTAAAAATACAAATTGTCATATTTGTTGCTTTGCATATATTTTTTTATTTATGGTTGTGAAAATTATAAAAAAACAATAAATTTTTTTAAAAAGGTATTGAAAAATTTATAAATTTGTACTACAATATGCTTAGCATTATGTAAATATGGATTATTGTCACCAAATTGGTGGGCAGTCACAAAGCGGTTTGGTGTTATGGTGTTCATATTTATTACACAATGTATTTTTAATTCGGTGACTTAAGTCACAAAGAAAGGATTTGTTTTTTATGATTAAAAACACAAAACGAATATTAGCAATAATGCTTTCATTTGCAATTATTGCAATGTCTATGTTCGCAGGTTTTGTAGTAAGCGCGGCAGGCGATACAAAAATGCTTTCTGCCGAAGGCGAAGTAGATTTGCTTGAATTTGGCGAATATCTTACAGATGCAGGCTCCACTAGCAAATACTGGGATACTATACTTGCTGACAATGGCGAAACCGGCGCTGACTGGGCTAACGCTATTATTATTGATTCAGCGGAAGAACTTGTTTACCTTTGTAAAGCAGCAGGTGATGAGACAATAGGTAAGTATTATAAGGTTGCTGACGGCCTTGCAGGCTTCGACCTTTCAAAAGGCGATATTGACCTTAATGGTACATTAGCTGACAATATTGACAAAATTAAAGCCGGTGGCAAAAACCATGCAGGTTCTCCTGCATTCCAAGGTTACTTTGATGGTAACGGCGCTACCGTTTACGGCGCTTGGACTAACCATAATGAAGGCGCTGTTTCAACTTATGCAGGCCTTTTCTCTACTACAAAGAATGAAGTTCTCATTAAAAACATACACGTTAAATTTGCTTCTTTCACTGCTAATAGTGCAGCAGGTGGTATCGTTGGTTACCACAACGCTGATGCTATGTGCACAGTAACTATTGAAAACTGCTCTGTAACTGATTCTCATATCGAAACTAAGAATTCAGGTTGGGGCACCGCTTCGGGCGCTATTATTGGTTACGGCGCAAGCGCTCCTTCATACAAAGATGCTGATGGTAAAAACGTTTATGTAAACGTTGCTTATAACATTAAAAACTGCTATGTAAATCTTGATGAAGAATACTTTATTTCTGCTGCAGAAGATGGTGTAGAGGCATCTAATGAAAGAACCTGTCACGGTGGTGTTGCAGGCGTTCTTGGTTCAAACGCACTTAAAGTTAGCGATTGCGTAGTTATTGGTATTAAGCCATATGCTACAAGTGAAAGCACCCAATTTAATGACGCGCAGCACTCAGGTCTTGAGAGTCACTTCAATAACGTTTACACAACAGAGAATGTTGCAATTAATCCTGTTAATCTTTCAGGTACTACTGCATTGGCAAACCGCAACTTTACAGGCAAAATTTTCCCACTTGCTGATGATAAGCTTAAGGGCGCGGCAGCTGTTGATAATCTTGCGCTTGACTGGTCTGTATGGATGGCAGACGATGAAGGTTATCCTGAACTTGCTAATGCTCATAAGAACATTACATTGGTTGACAACGGCAACGGCACACACGCAGCTACATGTGCTTGCGGTTTTGGCGGCATAGCTGTTGACTGTACATACGTTGACGATACTTGCACTTGCGGTTCAGAACTTTCTTGCGCAACCCGTAAGACAATTACTTGGGATGGTACAGTAGCAAGCGGTATTGCAACCGGTAGTGGTACAAAAGATGATCCTTATATCATCAAGACTGCTGCGGAATTTGCTTGGCTTATCCAGCAGAAAGCTGACGTAACAAGTGGTAAATATTTCGAAGTAGATGCATCTATCGGCAAAATCGTTCTTCAGCCTGCAGATACTGAGGCTATCATTGCTCTTAAAGATGCAGCAGAAGTTAAATCATATTTTGAAGCAAATGCAGCTTCTGCTAAATCATGGCCAACAGTTGGTTGGGAGCTGTCATGCTTTGCAGGCGAATTTGACGGTAACGGCGTAACCGTTTACGGTTTATATCAAGTATCTACAAATAACGCAGGTCTTTTCTCAACAGTTGATGGCGGCGCAGCAATCAAAAACATCGCTCTTAAGAATTCTTATCTTACTTCTAATGCTGGTAACTACCAGGTAGGCGGTCTCGCAGCTGTTACATCAAGTGCTAATTATGGCGCAAAGACAACCGGCGCTATCTGGTTTGAGGGTTGCGTAGTTGCTAACAACTATATGTATAACAGCTCTACCAGCCACGACCGTTCAGGCGTTATCATCGGTTCATCAAGCGACGTTGTTTATATAGACAACTGCTTGGTTTATGGCAACGATGCTACTTATGGTGCAGGCGTTGAGATGCCGGTTTGGTCTTGCGGTAACAACAGCACCAGCGTAAGCGCTGACTTTGTTGCTCCAGAAGGTCTTGAACTTGTTGATGACGGCGCTGAAACACCACGTTACTATAACATGATGCGCAATAGCGTAATATTTGGAACAGCTCCTTATGATCTTGCACAGCAATCAGGCTCACGCTTTAACGATGCTAGATGTTTTGTAAATGTACTTACTGATGCTGCATCAGGCGAAGTGATATTTGCAAACAATGCCAACGGCGAACCTACCAAGATGGTATTTAACGATGAGCAAATCAAAACTATCGCAGTAGCTGACCTTGCAACTGCTGACCTTGGCGATGCTTGGATCAACACAGAAAGCTATCCTGAACTTAAGTCATTCCACTTATTTGCAGACGTTACTAACAATGGTGACGGTACACACGGCGCAGGCTGCTCATGCGGTTATGTACTTGGCGCAGAAGCTCACGTTTACGTTGACGGTGTTTGTGTTTGCGGCGCAGAATGTGCACACGCAAACAAGGCTGAAGCAGTAGTAGAAAATCGTGTTGATGCTACATGTACAGATGCTGGTTCATACGAAAACGTTGTAACTTGCTTAGATTGTGGTGCTGAAGTTTCAAGAGAAACTGTTGTAATTGACGCTTTAGGTCATACCGCAGGCGAAGTTGTAAGAGAAAATGTTGTTGATGCTACATGTAGCACTGACGGCTCTTGCGATGAGGTTGTATACTGTACAGTATGTAAAGAAGAAATTTCAAGAAATGCAACTGTAATCCCTGCAACAGGCGATCACGAATATGATGACAGAAAAGACGTTGATTGTAACGTATGTGGCGAAGTTCGCGAACTTCCAACATTCGAATACGGCGATATTAACGACGACGGCGCAATTAACAACAAAGACCTTGGTTTGTTGATGCAGTACATCAACGGCTGGAATGTTACAGTTAATGAAGATGCGGCTGACGTTAATGCTGACGGCGCAATTAACAACAAAGACTATGGTCTATTGATGCAGTACATCAACGGCTGGGAAGTAGAACTTGGTCCTAAGAGCAAATAAATTATAGTTTTACTTATATGGAACTGTCTCACCAAAGGTGAGGCAGTTCTTTTTTGTTAAAAAAGGTTGAAATTATAGTGGTATTGTTTTAAAATAAGTACAGTATGATACTTGGGGGATTTAAAATGATTAATCTTATACCAAAACCACAAAAAGCAGTACAACTAAACGAAAAAATCTATTTTTCAACCAAAACAGAGATTTGCGGCGAATTTCTCGAAACAATAAATCTGTTTGCCGAATTACTACCAATAGCGGTTGCTGCCCAAAAAAACAAATTAACTGTTATAAAGGATGATATTTGTGAATCCGACGGATATCGAATTACCTATAATAACGGTAATATAGAAATTTACTGTGCGGATAAGGGCGGCGCGCTTTACGGCTTTATGACTCTTTTGCAACTTGCCGCCGGAAACGAGCAGTTTGATGCCGTAGAGATAACCGACAAACCTAAATTCAGATGGCGCAGCTTTATGCTTGACTGTAGCCGTCATTACTGGTCGGTAGAATATATTAAAAAAACACTTGATATATTAGCAAGTCTTAAACTAAACGTTTTTCATTGGCATCTTTGCGATGACCAAGGTTGGAGAATAGAAATAAAAAAATATCCTATTCTTACAGAAAAGGGTACTGTTCGTTGCGGATCTTCGCGTTGTCCGAAACAAACGTTAGATAAAGTAAAACCATACGATGACGGCATATACGGTGAGGGACTTTATTATTCCCAAGAAGATGCTCGCGAGATAGTGCGCTATGCCGCAGAACGCAATATTATGGTAGTGCCCGAAATTGACGTACCCGGTCACGCGGCAGCGATTATCGCTTGCTTGCCGGAGTTGTCGTGCACTGGCGAGCAAATAGAGGTTGATCCCAGATACGGTATATTAGACAGGGTTTTATGCTGCGCAAAGCCTAAGGTTTACGAGGTTTTAAAGGATATATTTGATGAACTTTGTGAACTGTTTCCGGCACCTTACTTCCACATAGGCGGTGACGAGGTTATTCCTGATGCTTGGAATAACTGCCCTGATTGTCAGGCTTTAATGAAGGAAAAAGGCTTAAAAGACCACGTAGAACTTCACGGATATTTTAACGATATTCTTATTGCGCACCTTCGCACACGCGGTAAAAGGGTTATTGGATGGAACGATATGGTTAATCCAAAGCTTGACAAAACATCAATAGCACAGTTTTGGACTTTTGAGCGCGGACTTAAAGAGGCGCTTGATTGGGTGAATCATCAGGGCGGTGACGTAGTAATATCTTCACAAATTTATTTGTATGCTGATTATCCGTATTCGCGCCTTTCGCTTCCTGCAACCTATAATTTTAACGCAACGTTTTTGGGAATTGAGCGCGAGGAGGGCATATTAGGATACGAAATGCCTTTGTGGACCGAATATATAGAAGATGAGTTGAAATTTGGATTCCACACACACGTTAGATTCCTTGCCTTGTCAGAACTTTGTTGGACCGATCCTAAAATCAGAAATTACGAAAACTTTGAGCAACGTGTTGAAAAAATGCGTCACTATTTCGAAATGCGCGGAATGGTTATACCACCAAGAAAAATATACAACGGTTATAGCTTTGAAAACGCTGAAAATATGACGTATTTTGACCGTAGAATGACTGGTTTTACAGACCATTGGTATACTGATGTTGATTACGAATTTAATATTTTTAAGGACTTGACAAAATAGCTTTTTATAGTATAATTTGTTTGTAAGCTTACAAAAAATAAAAAAAGGGAGCTGAATGAAACTTCGGCTGAGAGGGAACCCGCAACGGCAGTTGCTATGGTTTCGACCTATAACCTGATGCGGATAATGCCGCCGTAGGAGAATAAAAAACACCTATAGCCGCATTACCGAAAGGTAGTGCGGTTTTGTTTTTTGTTTTCGTCAGAGACGAAAGGAAAATGAAAAAATGAAAAGAAAACATCTTTACAAAATGTGCGAAAGCGCAGTTTTAGTAGCGTTGTCACTTGCCTTAATGCCGCTTGAAATACCAGGTCCTGCATTTGGCGGTGATATAGACCTTGTTATGATACCTCTGTTTATAATTGCGTATCGTAACGGCGCAGGCTACGGCGTGATAAGCGGTCTTATATTTGGCTTTTTAAAATGCCTTATAGGCGGTGGTATTGGTTGGGGCTTACCGTCGGTATTGCTTGACTACGTTCTTGCGTACGGTGCTGTTGGCGTTGCGGGATTTTTTAAGGAAAAGTCTTGGGCAATCGAACTTTCAACCTTTATAGGTTGCATTGCCAGATTTGCTATACATTTTATAAGCGGTATAACACTTTACGCTATAGTGTCGCCTACCGAAATAGCAGGAACAACAATAGGAAACCCTACTTTGTATTCGGTTGTGTACAATGCGCTTTATATGTTACCAAATACAGTAATAGCAATTGTAGTAATGTCAATTTTAAGAATTGCGCTTAAAAAAATGAAGAAAATATAATAAAACACGGCTATCGAAAAATTCGGTAGCCGTGTTTTATTATAAAATTAGAAATCTAAAAGCTCAAATTCGTAATTTGGATTTCTTGACCAGATGTATCTGCCTTTGTCTTTGCGCACTGCTTCAGTCATATTTTCGGCAGCCTTAATTGTGTTGCCGCAATAGATGTGCTTTGGCGCAAGGTTTATACCGATACCTTTAAAGTAAGGGCGCATAGCTTCAACTCTAGATTCAAAATCTTCGTAATGCTTGTTGCGAATGTCGGTCCATGCGACTTCGCTTATCGCTAGCAAACGAACAAGGGTTTGAAAATCAAATTTTTCATTAGTTGGTATGTACTCGGTCCACTGTGGCATTTCGATGCCTAATATATTTTGATCTTCAAAGCCTTCAAAATATGGGCTGTAATTATAGGTTTTAGAAAGTGGAATAATCGAATATGGCATATCAGAATAAACGTAGTTATACTGTGTTAAAATTACGGGACCTTTGTTTTGTGACCATTTTATTGCTTTGTCGGCACCCGTAGTAGTCCAAACCTGCGGAATTGCGGTTTCGTCTATATTATCGCTGATAATTTCGTTCCAACCAATCGCTTGCTTACCTTTCGACTTAAGGTGAGCGACAAGAATGTTGTTGAAATATCCGTGTAATTCTACGTGGTCTTTTAAACCGTGTTCTTTCATAAGTGCTTGACAAGAAGGGCAGACATCCCATTGGTCGGATTCGACCTCGTCACCGCCAATATGGAAATAAGGAGCCGGGAAAATCTCGCATAATTCGTCAATAACTGTTTTAATAAATTCGTACGACTCGGGTTTTGAACAACAAAGGTTGTTTTTAAATATTCCAAAGTGCGGTTCAACTTCTACCTCTCGGTTGTCACAAGAAATTTCGGGGTAACAAGCGACAGCGGCGGTTGCGTGACCTGGAACATCAATTTCGGGCACTACGATTATGTTGCGCTCGGCAGCGTATTTTACAATCTCTTTGGCATCGTCTTGTGTGTAAAAAAGACCGCGACCGTATTCACCTTCATCATAGGTATAACCATTATAAAGTTTGTGAACCACAGAATATTGTGTACCTTTTCTAATAGCACCTTTTTCGGTGAGGAGTGGATATTTTTTAATCTCTATTCTCCAACCCTGATCGTCGGCTAAATGCCAATGGAAAACATTCATTTTTATGCTTGCCATATAGTCGAGGATTTGTTTAATTTTATCCATTGACCAAAAGTGACGGCTACAGTCAAGCATAAATCCACGCCAGTTAAATTGAGGTTTATCGTCAACAAGGACTGCATCAAAGTGGTCATCACCCGCAGCAAGCTGTATTATGGTCATAAATCCATATAAAGCGCCGCCTTTGTCAGAGCAAAAAATATTAATATCGCCGTTTTCACAGACGATTTTGTATCCTTCGCTGGGAATTTCGTTATCCGCAATAAAGGTAAGATTATTTTCCTTTGCGGTTACCGCTTGAGGAATAAGGTTCTCAAAATTTTTGGTAACATCACTAAAGATGCCCGAAATTATAGTTTTTTGAGAAAAAAACACATTTTCGTTAAGTTGTTTTACCTTTACGGGACGCGGAATAATATTTGCCATAATAGTACCTCCTAAAAGCATTTATCTTTTAAAAAAATAATAACATATGGCAATATTTATTGCAAGTAAAAATAGTCATAAAATAAGTTTTGATAAAAAACAAACCGAATTATGAAAAAAATTAAAAATTGTCAAAATATGTATTGTTTTTTTTGGAAATATAATATATAATGATTACAATTGGGAGAGAATTGGATTTTCTCAATCATAGATACATTTTTCATTGCATTTTGGGAGGTGCAAAACAAGTGGAAATGATTAAAAATTTGGCAGTGGCTGTGGATTCAGCCAAGGACACACCCGACTGGATGGTTGTTGTAATGGGCGTAGGCGTTGTGTTTGTGGGTCTTGTGCTTATAATTTTAATTTGCAAAATTATGGGTCTTTTCTTTGCAAAATCCGCGAACAATCAAACTGCTTCTTCACCGGCTCAGTCCGCTTCACCGGCGGCACCTGCGGCGCCTGCGGCAATCGAAAACCGTCAGGAAATTATTGCGGCAGTAACGGCCGTATGCGCAGAAGAAATGGGCAAGGATATTTCTGCCCTTCGTGTAATTTCTTTCAAAAAACTTTAATTTAAAAACAAAAAAATATAAAAAGAGGTAAATAAAATGAAAGCTTATAAAGTAACAGTAAACGGTACAGCTTATGAAATCACACTTGAAGCAATTGATGCAGCAGAAGTTAAGGCTGCTCCTGCAGCAGCACCTGTAGCAGCTCCTGCTCCTGCGGCAGCTCCCGTAGCAGCAGCGCCAGCAGGCGGTGAAACCGTAGCAGCTCCAATGCCAGGCACTATCCTTGACGTTAAAGTTGCAAACGGTGCGCAGGTTAAAAAAGGCGATGTGCTTATTATTCTTGAGGCTATGAAGATGGAAAACGAAATCATGGCTCCTTGCGATGGCACTGTAAACGTTGTTGTAACTAAGGGCTCAGCAGTTGAAACAGGCGCTGTTCTTTGCACAATAGCATAAGAACGCTCTTTTAAGGAGTAAATAAAATGGGATTTTTAGATGGATTGTGGGGTTTTTTCCAAACCACAGGTTTTTATCAAATGTTTTCGACCTTTACCGATGCTAATGGCGGCTGGAAAAACCTTCTTATGATTTGTGTTTCTTTATTACTTTTATACCTTGCAATAAAGAAACAGTTTGAACCGTTACTACTTATTGGTATTGCGTTTGGTATGTTGCTTACAAACCTTCCCGGTGCAGGTCTTTATCACAGTGATATTTGGATAAAATTTATGAACCACGAGGTTGGTTATGGCTACATTATGGAAAACGGCGGATTTTTGGATTATCTTTATATAGGTGTTAAAACCTGTATCTATCCCTGCCTTATTTTTGTAGGCATCGGCGCTATGACCGATTTTGGTCCGCTTATTTCTAACCCCAAAAGTTTGCTTTTGGGCGCTGCGGCACAGGTAGGTATTTTTGCTACATTTATTGGCGCTATTGTTTTGGGCTTTTCACAAGCTGAGGCCGGCTCTATCGGTATTATCGGTGGCGCAGACGGTCCTACAGCTATTTTTACAACGTCACAACTCGCACCTAAGTTGCTACCTGCAATTGCGGTTGCAGCATACTCGTATATGGCGTTGGTTCCAGTAATTCAACCGCCAATTATGAAGCTTCTTACCACTAAAAAAGAACGCGAAATCGTTATGAAGCCTTTGCGTCAGGCTACTAAGACAGAAAAGATTATATTCCCGATTGTTGTTACTATCTTTGTAGCACTCTTGGTACCGGACGCAACTGCACTTGTAGGTTGTTTGATGCTTGGTAACCTTTGGAAAGAATCCGGCGTTGCAGAGCGTCTTTGCAAGACCGCTCAGAACGAGCTTATGAATATTGTTACAATATTCCTTGGTATCTCTGTTGGCGCAACCGCAACAGCTGAGGTGTTCTTAACAAAAGAAACACTCTTTATCGTAGTGCTTGGCGTTGTAGCTTTTGGTGTTGCTTCTGCTGGCGGCGTATTGTTTGCTAAGTTTATGAACCTATTTACCAAGAACAAGATGAATCCACTCATTGGTTCTGCAGGCGTATCTGCCGTTCCTATGGCTGCTCGTGTTTCACAAATGGTAGGTCAAAAGGCAAATCCTTCAAACTTCTTGCTTATGCACGCAATGGGACCAAACGTTGCTGGTGTAATTGGTTCTGCCATTGCAGCCGGTGTACTTCTCTCTCTTTTAGGTTAAGTTTGTATTAAATCGCCCACAGCACCGCCTTTTGTTTGGGGCAGTATAAGAAAATACGGCACCACTTACGGCAAAAAGGCACTGTGAACGATTTTCTCCAAACTATGTAGACTGACTATATAAACTGTTTATATATGTATTTTCTAAAAAATACAGAAAGGACTAAAAATTATGGCTAATAAACCATTATATATTACCGATACCATTTTGCGTGATGCTCATCAATCGCAGGCGGATACCCGTATGCGTATTGAGGATATGATTCCGGCTCTAGAGCGTCTTGATAAAATCGGTTATTGGTCGGTAGAGTGCTGGGGCGGCGCAACGTTTGACTCTTGTATGCGTTTTTTGAACGAAGATCCGTGGGAAAGACTCCGCACTATAAAGAAACATATGCCAAACACCAAGCTGCAAATGCTTTTCCGTGGTCAGAACATCCTCGGTTATAAGCACTATGCTGATGATGTTGTTGATATGTTTGTTAAAAAATCAATCGAAAACGGTATTGATGTTATTCGTATTTTTGACGCTCTTAATGACCCTCGTAACCTTGAACAAGCGATTAAGTCTTGTAAAGAGCACGGCGGTATTTGTGAACCGGCTATAAGTTATACAACAAGCCCTGTTCATAACGAGGAATATTTTGTAAATCTTGCAAAAACTCTTGAAAATATGGGCGCAGATGTAATTTGTATCAAAGATATGGCAAACTTGCTTTTGCCGTATGACGCATATTCACTTGTTAAAAAGATGAAGGAAAGCATCAAGGTTCCGATTCATCTTCACACACATAACACCACAGGTACCGGTGATATGACCTATCTTATGGCAGCTCAAGCAGGCGTTGACATTGTTGACTGTGCGCTTTCTCCATTTGGTAATGGTACTGCAAACCCGGCTACCGAGGCGCTTGTTGCAACCCTTATGGGTACAGAGCGCGACACAGGTCTTGACCTTGAAAAGCTTTCTGATGTTGCAACCCATTTCCGTGGCGTTGCTAACAAGATGAAGGAAGAGGGCACTCTTGATCCTAAGGTTCTTAATGTTGATGCAAAAACATTGTTGTATCAAGTACCGGGCGGTATGCTTTCTAACACCATTTCTCAGCTTAAGCAGGCCGGAAAAGAAGATAAGCTTTACGAAGTTTTGGCGGAAGTGCCGAGAGTTAAAAAAGACTTTGGTTATCCACCACTCGTAACACCTACCAGCCAGATTGTTGGTACACAGGCGGTTATGAATGTAATTTCGGGCGAGCGTTACAAGATGGTTCCTAAGGAATCAAAGGCTCTTCTTCGTGGCGAATACGGTAAATTGCCTGCAGAGGTAAACGAAGAGGTTCGCAAAAAGGCTATCGGTGACGACAAGGTTATTACCTGCCGTCCTGCCGATTTACTTGAGCCTGAGCTTGAAAAATATGCAGCAGAAATGAAGGAAAAGGGCATTGGTAAGTCTTATGAAGATGTACTAAGCTATGCTCTCTTCCCACAGGTTGCTGAAAAATTCTTTGCAGTACGTGACGCAGAACCGGTTGAAGAGTCGGCAGTACGCGAACTTATTGTAGAAGATCTTTCAAACTAAGACGTAACATAATAAAACAAAAGCACTTATCACAAAGGTGATAAGTGCTTTTGCGTTTTTAGAATTAAATAAATGGCTTTCCGTTGTCATCAAGTATAGAAGTGCGTTTTACGATATAGCAAAAATATTTTTCGGTTTCTTCAAAAAACTTTCCTAGAAAAAGTTCTGGGTTTAGGTTTTCGGTGCTGCCTGCAGGAAGCGTGATTTTCAAAACTGTATTGCCTTCAAAATTTGAAATCTCAAAACTTTTAATTTTGTTGGCAACTTCAATTTCTTTTTCGCCGCCTTTTTTGGTTTTCTTTAAAACAACTATGCTTTCTTGGTTTAAAAAAGCGTTTAAGTTATCGGCAATTTCACCATTATCGTCAAAATAAATGTTAAATTCTGCCGCCGCAACATCACCCGCTTTTTTTATTGGGGTTGACACGTCAAAAAAACGTATATACGGAGGACAAACGGCATTAAGCTTTTCGGGGATGGTGGTAATGTCGTAACCGTCGTCTAGAATGCGAATGTCCAAAACACCGTAATCGCTTTCAAAGCCTAGGGATAGCGGTAACGCAAAGGTCATATAAAGATGCGGATTAAAGCCTTCGGTGTACCATACGGGAAGGTTGGCGCGACGAATGGCGCGGGACATAAAGCGCGTCATATCCAAATGAGAAATAAATCTCATTCTGCCGAATTGTTTGTAAAAAAGTCTAACGTTTTTCAAGACAAACACCCCTTCCGTAAGAATTTGCACCGCAGGACGCACATTTTTCGCGGCAGTTTGGCGTTGTTTTTTCGCAATGCGCCGCCATATTTTCGCGAATTAAAAATTCTTTTGTAATACGATAATCAAGATGTTCCCAAGGTGTTATTTCATCAAAGCTACGTGTTCTGTTAGCATAAAATGCAGGGTCAACATCACATTCTTCAAATGCTTCAAGCCATTTTTCCAGTTCGAAACATTCGTCCCAACCATCAAAACAACAACCTTTTTTATATGCAGATTCTATTACAGCGCCAAGGCGACGATCGCCACGGGCAAATACGCCTTCAAGAAAGCTTGTTTTGTTTTCGTGATAATTAAAGGTAATTTTTTTGCTTTTAATACTATCCTTTAACAGCATTTGTCGACGCATCATTTCTTCGCGTGTAATTTGAGGTTCAAATTGGAACGGAGTGTGTGGCTTAGGCACAAAATTAGCAACGCTTATTGATACGTTAACCGCTTTGCCTTTTGGCTTTTCGTGCAACGAATAATAAAGATCAACAATTTTTTGAGCAAGCTCTGCTATACCGACGATGTCTTGGTCTGTTTCGGTTGGTAAACCCATCATAAAGTAAAGCTTTACTGCTGTGTAACCCCCCTTAAACGCCGTAGCGCAGGTGCTTAAAATATCATCCTCAGTGATATTTTTATTTATAACATCACGTAGTCTTTGCGTGCCTGCTTCGGGCGCAAAGGTAAGACCGCTCTTTTTAAGGCGGTTTATTTTTTTCATCAATTCTTCGCTGAAATTATCAATGCGAAGTGAAGGGAGAGAAAGGCTTATTTTATCGCATTCGGTCCAAGAAAGCATTTCGTCAAGCATTTCTTCGAGTTGGGTGTAATCGCTTGTTGAAAGGCTGGATAACGACATTTCGTCATAACCGGTGTTTTTGCAAAGTGCACGAGCTTGTCTGTTAACGGTTGCTGCACTTTTTTCACGCACGGGGCGGTAGATATAACCTGCTTGACAAAATCTGCATCCGCGAATACAACCGCGAAAAACCTCTTGTACGGCGCGATCGTGTACTGCCTCTACAAAGGGGACTACAAATCGGTCGGGATAGTAAGTTTCGTCAAGGTTTTCTTCAATACGTTTTTCGATAATAGCAGGGGCGTCGCCCTTAGGTGTTATTGCCGAAATGATTCCGTCTGAATTATAAGCAAAATCATAAAGCGAGGGAACATAAACACCTTTAATTTTTGCGGCCTCTTTTAAAAAGGTTAATCTGTCGCCGCCCGACTGTCTAATTTTTTTATATAGGTCTATAACCTCTAAATCAACCTTTTCACCTTCGCCAAGGAAGAAAATATCAATAAAATCGGCAAGGGGTTCAGGGTTGCAAGCGCAAGGACCGCCGGCAACGATTATAGGATGAGAATCGTTTCGGTCGCATGATTTAAGCGGAATTTTACCAAGTTCAAGCATTGCTAAAATGTTGGTATATGACAGTTCGTATTGCAGTGTAAAGCCTACAAAATCAAAATCACATATTGCATCGCGGCTTTCAAGCGCATAAAGCGGCACGTTTTCGTCACGCATGACCTTTTGGGCATCCACCCATGGAGCAAAAACACGTTCGCACCAGATATCATCTCTCTCGTTAAAAAGAGAGTAAAGAATTTTCATACCCAAATGACTCATACCAATTTCGTATGTATCGGGGAAACAAAATGCAAAACGAACATCAACCTTCGATTTGTCCTTTATAACCTGATTGACCTCTCCGCCGGTGTATCTACCGGGTTTTTGGACCGTGAGAAGCAACTGTTCTAATCTTTTTTTATCCATAATTTCACCAAATTTCTTTTGTTTAGTAAATGATACAATAAAAAAATGCTTCTTGCAATCATTTTATTAAAAATTTAATTAAAAATTTAATTAAAAATATCTTTTATTTTAAAAGATATTGTGATATAATGCATTATGTATAAATATCTGTAAAAGGGGGCGTGCGCTTTGAAACTAAAAAAAGCAATAATTACTATAATTGTAATGGTTATGTGTTTAATGATTTGCGGATGCGATATCTTTGATAATAAAGATGATTTAGTATCTCCGCCGGAGCTTACAGGCGAAATGTCACCGATTGCAGAGGCGTTATATAGTAGCGTGGGCACCGACTGTGATTTAAAATATCCGGCCTCCGGTGACAGACGATCGGCTATAGTTTTGGAAGATATAAACGGTGACGGTATTTTTGAGGCTTTTGCCTTTTACAGTACCAGCAACGACGAAATGACTACAATGCACATTAATGCTATATTTCAAATTGACGGTAAATGGATTTCTGTGTCGGACAAAACGATTGTAGCAATCGGCGTAGAAGAGGTCGATTTTTGCGACCTTAACAACGACGGAGTAGAGGAGATATTGGTTGGTTGGGAAGTAAACGGTAGCAATGAAAAACAACTGGGTGTATTTACTTTTGTGGAAAATGCGATTACACAGCTGGCTTTACAAACGTATACCGACTTTATGTGCTGTGACCTTGACAACAACGGCACAAATGAGATTTTTGTTCATCTGCTTAATACTGCTGAAAAAACCAATAAGGCAATCGTTTACAACTATAACGAAAACGGCATGGAGCAAACTGCCGGATGCGTAATGGATGCAAGCGTAAAAAGCACTGAAAAGCCGATGCTGTCTACCCTTTCAAACGGTCAAAAGGCAATATATATTGACGAAATAAAGGGTGTTGGCGCCGTAACTGAGATATTGTATATGTCAAAAGGAGAACTTATAAATCCTTTGTTGGATACAGTAAACTCGTTTGAGAACATTTCAACATTGCGTGCGGCGGCTCTTACAACACAAGATATTAATAATGACGGTATATTGGAGGTGCCGGTGGCTTCTGATTTACCAAACGCCGGACACGGTGACGAAAAACTCTATTATACCAATTGGTGTTCGTTTAACGGTGAAAAACTATCGGTTAAACTTATAACGGTGGTTAACACGGTAGACGGTTACTATCTTATCGTTCCAAACAGTATGTTGGGTTCAATTGCGGTGCTTAAGGACATTGATAATCACGAAAGAACCTTTTACCGATACGATGTAGCAAACGATATTATGGGCAATATGTTGTTTAAAATAACGGTTATTGATGCATATGAGTGGGATAAGGAAGAATACAATAAAGACTTGAGCGAAATAACTCGAACGGCGGATGTTGTTTTTGCCTGCGAATTGGGAGAAGGGGCATCTCAGATAGGCGTTACGATGGATACTATTAAGGAAATATTTAAGCTTGTGAAATAATAGGAGATACAATTGTGAGAAGAATACTTATTGTAGAAGATGAGGTTGCTATTAGAGAGTTTGAGGCCATAAACCTTAAACGAGTAGGATATGAAACAATAGAGGCAGGAAGTGCAGAGGAAGCGCTTCAAATATTTGATAGTGATACTGAAGGGTTTGATATTGCGTTGCTTGATGTTATGATGCCCGGTATGGACGGTTTTGCTTTATGCAAAGAATTACGCAGTCGATCAGAATCTTTGGGAATTATAATGCTTACGGCAAAGTCGCAGGAAATGGATAAGATAAGCGGACTTATGATAGGCGCGGATGACTATGTTACAAAGCCTTTCAGTCCCACCGAACTATTAGCTCGTGTAGATTCGTTATACCGCCGCGTAAGCAAAACCGGTGCGGTTCAAAAACCTTCGACCGAAATTAAATCGGGAAGATTTGTTCTTGATTTACGAAGTCGTTCGCTTTCTAAGGATGGTAAAAACATCGAACTTACACAGGTGGAATTTCAGATAATGGAATATTTCTTTGCTAATCCTGATGTTCCGATCGGCAGAAACGTTATACTGCACAAGGTTTGGGGCGACGCATATTTTGGCGAAGAGAAAATAGTAGACGTTAATATCAGACGTCTGCGCATGAAGATTGAAGAGGATGCTTCAGATCCCAAGTTTATTGTAACGGTCTGGGGTATGGGTTATAAGTGGGATACTTCCGCAAATTAATAAAAAATAAAATTAACTGAAAGGTGGGTTGCACCGTGAATATTGGAATACATTTTAAGAGTATCGCTATGCGTTGGCTTTTTAAAGTTTATTTAATTATAGTTTTGGCTGTTACAGCAATAGCGATAATACTATCTATGTTGTTTTCAGCGCTTATATTTAACACTGTGCAATCTCAAGCTACTGATTATGCGCAAGGTTTTAAAAATCTATCATCTACCGATAAAAACGGATTTTATGATCGTGCGATAGTTCTTTCTGATGAATTTGAATATAAAAACAAAATAGAGGTCCAGGTAATAAGCGAAGTGGGAAGAGTATTGGTTTCCACCACGGGATTTCAACCGTCCGATGATGTGTCGGGAGAATATAACAAAGCCAAATCTTCTCCGTCCGGCAGGGCCCTTTACCGCGGAAAAAATTCTAGCGGCGAGGAAATAATGGCCGAGACGCAAATTGTTTATGACGATAAAGGCGAGCCAATGGGCGCTTATAGATGGGTAACATCACTTAAAGCGGCACACAGAAACATAAATATTACAATATTTATGATTGTGATGATTTCTGTTGTGGTTTTGGTATTGTGTGCGCTATCGGGATTGTTTTTTATAAAAGCAATGGTTGCCAAACTACGCGATATGGGTAACACAACGCGCAAAATCGCCGGCGGCGATTTTAAGGCAAGAATTGATGTTTCGAGCAATGACGAACTAGGTGAATTGGGCGAGACTATAAATCATATGGCAAGCGAACTTGAAAACGCAGAAACAATGAAAAACGATTTTATTTCCTCGGTTTCTCACGAGTTGCGCACTCCGCTTACCGCAATTCGCGGTTGGGGTGAAACTGTAAAAATGTCAATAGGATTTGATGAAGAGCTTGTTTCTCGAGGCCTTGATGTAATTTTAGGCGAGGCAGATCGCCTTTCGGGATTGGTTGAAGATCTACTTGATTTTTCACGTATGCAGTCAGGTCGAATGTTGGTGAACAACGTTATTGCTACTGATGTGTCGGCGTTAATTTCAGCGGTATCGGATATGTATACCGAGCTTGCAATTAAACAGGGCATAGAACTTTCTTATACGCCGCCCGCACAAAGTTCGATAGTTATGTGTGATCCTGACAGATTAAAGCAGGTTTTTATTAACGTTATAGATAATGCGGTAAAATATACCGAAAAGGGTGGTCTTGTGCTGGTAGCACAAACTCGAGAAGAAGGTTGCGTTCGTATTGTTGTTAAAGACACGGGCGTTGGCATTCCTGCAGAGGATATCGACCGAGTAAAAGAAAAATTCTTTAAATCAAACAAAACCATTCGAGGTAGCGGCATAGGTCTTGCCGTTGCTGATGAAATAATTAAGCAGCATCAAGGATTGTTGTTTGTTGAATCTACCGAGGGTGTAGGCACTACCGTTACAATAGTATTGCCGCTATATGAGGAACCTGAAGAAGAAAAAACGCCAGAGGAAATTATAGAACCGCTTGAAAACGAGCAACAACAACTTCCCATAGAAGATACTACAGGCGAAACGCCGTTAGAATAATCACAAGGAGAAAATTAATTTGGCAAAATACACATCTATAGGCGGACAGGCTTTGATAGAGGGTATTATGATGAAAAATCCCCTAAAAAAAACAGCTTTGGCCGTACGAAAACCCGATAAAACCATCGATATTAGTTATATTGATGACAAAAGCATAAAGGATAAAATAAAATTTTTAAAGCTTCCGATACTTCGTGGTATTGTAACCTATATCGAGACAATGATTCAAGGATATAAGGCCATGATGAAATCAGCTGAAATATCTGGATTTACCGATTTAGACGAAGGAAAAAATGACAAGGATCCTAAGAAAGAATCGGCGCTCACGGCGATTATTATGACGTTGGGATCGGTGTTGGGCGTGGCCTTGGCGTTGATTTTGTTTTTAGGAATTCCGCGTTACGCTGTGGAAGGATTGGAACTTCTTGCGAAGGCTGAATTTTCAAAAATCGAACGCTCGGGCATAGAGCAACTTATAAAGCTTGCTGTTTTGGTGCTTTATATGTGGGTAATATCTTTTTTAAAGGATATTCACCGAGTGTTTGCTTATCACGGCGCCGAACACAAAACCATATTTTGTTATGAGGCAGGCCTTGAATTAACTGTTGAAAATGTAAAAAAACAAAGCCGTTTTCATCCGCGCTGTGGCACATCGTTTTTAATACTGATGATACTTGTCAGCATGATAGTTTCAACAGTTGTTCAAATGATATTTCCAAATGTGTATGACATAGCGTGGCTTTGGATAGTCGCTAAATTTTTGATGCTTCCGTTGATTTGCGGTCTAGGCTATGAACTGCTTAAAATTTGTGGAAAATACGATAACATTATCACAAAAATTATATCGGCACCGGGCATGTGGTTGCAGCGTATTACCACCAAAGAACCCGAGGACGATATGATAGAAATTGCTATCGCGGCACTTAAGGCTTGCGATGAAATAGAAGATGCACAACCAAAGGATGAAACCCAGGAAAATGACGATATTTGAAGCATATAACGATTGTAAAAAACAATTACAGGCGGCGGGCGTGGAAGATTATGTTTTCGAAGCGAAACAAATAATAAAATATATAACAGGGTATACGAATGCTCAAATACTGACAAAATATACCCAGCCGCTAAATCAATTTCAACAAAATAACCTAACGGCAATAATCAAACAAAGGCTTATACGCTATCCGTTGCAATACATATTGGGAAAGTGGAGTTTTTTTGGACGCGAATTTTTTGTAGGGCCGGGTGTCTTAATCCCACGAAGTGATACCGAAACACTAATCGACGTCTGTCTTGAAAGCATAAAGGATAAACCAAATCCTGTGGTGCTTGATCTTTGTGCGGGCACCGGCTGTATTGGCATTACTATTAAGGGCGAATGCGAAAACGCTGACGTTACGCTGGTAGAAAAATATGACGAGGCATTAAGCTTTACAAACAAAAATGCCAAGCATAACAACCTTGATGTAAAAATCGTTAAAGGCGATGTTTTAAAAACCGAAGGCGCTGATAAGTTGTATGATTTAATCGTAAGCAATCCGCCGTACATAAATGGCAACGACATGAAATGTTTGCAGCCCGAAGTGAAATTTGAACCGGAAACGGCTCTTGCCGGCGGCGAAGACGGACTTTTGTTTTATAGGCATATTATAAAAAACTACAAAAAGTACTTGGCGCAAAACGCAGTTATGGCCCTTGAAGTAGGAATTAATCAAGCCGATGCGGTTGTCGATATAATGCGTCAAAACGGATTTAAAAACATTGGCACACGCAAGGATTACTGCGATATTGACAGGGTTGTTTTTGGGACATCCGATTAACTATAATATAACCAAATAAAACATTTGGAGGAATAAATTATGGCAAAAGAAAAACAAATAAAATCAGTAGGAACAGATAAATCTGCAGAGGGCAGAGAAAAAGCATTGCAGACAGCTATGGCTCAAATAGAAAAACAGTACGGTAAAGGCGCAGTAATGCTTCTTGGAGAAAATGCCGCTATGAATGTAGAGCATATCAAGACAGGTTCGATGGCTCTTGATATGGCGCTAGGTATTGGTGGCATACCGAGAGGTCGAATAATTGAAATTTACGGTCCGGAATCTTCTGGCAAAACCACACTCGCTTTACACTGTGTGGCAGAAGCGCAAAAAGAAGGCGGCACCGCTGCATTTATAGACGTAGAGCATGCGCTCGATCCTGTGTATGCTTCGGCGTTGGGAGTTGATATTGACAGTCTTTTGGTTTCGCAGCCTGACAGCGGTGAACAAGCGCTTGAAATTGCAGAGGCACTTGTTCGTTCGGGCGCAATAGACATTATTGTTGTGGACTCGGTTGCAGCCCTTACCACACGTGCCGAAATAGAGGGCGAAATGGGCGATAACCACGTAGGTCAGTTAGCTCGTTTGATGTCGCAAGCAATGCGTAAATTAACGGGTGCGCTTTCAAAATCAAATTGCAGCGCTATATTTATTAACCAATTGCGTGAAAAAATAGGAGTTATGTATGGTAACCCCGAAACTACCACCGGTGGTCGTGCGCTTAAGTTTTATTCAAGCGTTCGCATTGACGTAAGAAAAATCGAAACACTTAAAAACGGTAGTGAAATTATAGGTTCAAGAACAAGAGCAAAGGTTGTTAAAAATAAGGTTGCGCCTCCATTCCGTGAAGCTGAGTTTGACGTTATCTACGGTAAGGGAATTTCAAAGGTGGGCGAAATTGTTGATATGGGCCTTGAGTTAGAGGTTCTTAAACGTTCCGGCGCGTGGTTCTATTATGGCGAAACACGTATTGGTCAGGGCAGAGACAACGTAAAACAACTTTTTGAAGATAATCCTGAATTTGCGGCCGAGGTAGAAGAAAAGGTTCGTGCGCGTTACGCCGAAATAATGGGCAACAAAGGTAAAAAGGAAGAAAATAACGACAGCGCAGTTATTATGCCAATAGAGGCAGAGCCGCAACCTGAAATCAAACACAAAAAGGTAAACATCGACATAGCGGTTGACGACTGATGAAAATAGTCGAAATTAAAAAAGATAAAAAACACACCGTACAAGTAAGTTTCGATACGGGTAAAAGCGTGCATTTGGATCTTGGGTATTTTGACGAGATTTGTTTGCGTGAAGAAGATGATATCGACGAAGAAATATTGCGTTATCATCTTGAAGAATCGGATTACATTAGAGCAAAGTCGCGCGGAATGTGGTTTTTAGACCGTGCTGACTATAGCGAAAAAACATTATATGAAAAAATTGTCGCAGGCGGCATTTCATCTGCCGCCGCGGCTCGCGCAGTAGCCAGGTTTAAGGAACTAGGACTTGTTGACGACAATAAATATGCCGCACGTCTTGCGGCTAAAATGAGCGACGCAAACATATCTATGCGCGAGACATATGCAAAACTATATAATAAAGGAATACCTAAAAATGTTATAAAATCGGTTTTAGAAGAAACCGATTTTGATGAAGAATCGCAAATTGCGGCGGTAATAGATAAAAAATATTCCACCAAAATGAACACCAAAGAAAACGTGCAAAAGGTCTACGCTGCACTTATTCGCAAAGGCTTTTCGTATTCTGCGGTAGGAAATGCAATAAGAAAATATACAAAAGAAATAGAGTTACAAGAGGAAGAGTAATGTATAAAATTAGTATGGTATCACTCGGTTGTCCGAAAAACCAGGTTGATGCCGAACAAATGCTTTATTCGCTGAAACAGGCAGGATTTGAAATTGGTGTGCCTGAGGCTGAGGCGGATGCAATAATTATTAACACCTGCGGTTTTATTGAGGACGCAAAAAGTGAAGCAATAGAAAATATACTCGAGGCCGCCCAATATAAAGCAGACGGAAATTGTAAGGCCGTGATAGTTACGGGATGTTTAGCGGAACGATATCAGGATGATGTTACCGAGGAAATTCCCGAGGCCGATGTTTGCGTAGGTATAGGTTCTAACGGAAAAATAGCAGAGATTGTAAAAAACGCAATAGAGGGCAAGGCGCAAAATAGCTATGGCGCTAAAGAAAATTTGGATTTGAATGCAAAACGCATTTTAGGCGGGTGGCCATTTACGGCATATCTGAAAATTGCTGATGGCTGCGATAACTGCTGCACTTACTGCGCTATTCCTAAAATTCGCGGAAGAATGCGTAGCCGTACCATTGAGGACTGTGTTGCTGAGGCAAAGGAATTGGCTGCTAGCGGTGTGCGTGAGCTTATTGTTGTAGCTCAGGATACGACTGCGTACGGTGCAGATATTTACGGCGAGAGTAAGTTATGTGAATTATTAAGCGAGCTTTGTAAGATTGACGGTATCGAGTGGATAAGAACACTTTATACATATCCCGAACGTATCACAGACGACTTTTTAAATTTGCTAGCAAAAGAACAAAAGCTTGTAAAATATTTAGATATTCCAATCCAGCATGCATGCGGCGAGGTTTTAAAACGTATGAATCGCCGAGGAGATAGTCAATCGCTATTGGCACTTATAAATAAAATTAGGGCAACTGTTCCCAACGTTACTTTGCGAACAACACTTATTACGGGATTTCCGGGGGAAAGCGAAGAGCAATATGAGCAATTGCACAACTTTGTGCGTGAAGCTTGTTTTGATCGCCTGGGTTGTTTTACATATTCGGCAGAAGAAGGTACCATCGCGGCAGAGTATCCCGACCAAGTTGATCAGCAAACCAAACAGGACCGCGCTGAGCATATAATGGAAACGCAACTCGATATAGCGTCTGCAAAGAACGAGGCAAAAATCGGCACGGTGCAAAAGGTACTGATAGAAGGCTGGGATGACTATATTAAGTGTTATTACGGTCGAAGCGAAGCTGACGCTCCCGAAATTGATGGAAAAGTTTTCTTTATGGCGCACCAACCGCTAATTATTGGGGATTTTGCGCAGGTTCAAATAAATGATGTTTTAGAGTATGACTTATTAGGAGAACAGTTATGAATACACCAAACAAATTAACGCTCGCACGTATGATTGCAACGCCAATATTTATGGCTACTATGCTTATTGATTTTCCATATCACTATGTTGTTTCGCTATTTCTTTTTGCAGCGGCATCATTAACCGATATGATAGACGGCAAAATGGCCAGAAAATATAATCTTGTTACCGATTTTGGAAAATTTTTAGACCCCCTTGCAGATAAAATGTTAACCACAGCGGCATATCTGGGATTTATGTTTTTATATAGCGCAAAGGGTGGCAGTTTTGGATGGCAGATGACAACAATTGTGTTTATAGTGTTGTTTCGCGAGTTTATGGTGTCATCACTTAGACTTGTTACCGCAAAAAGCGGTCTTGTGGTGGCGGCTAATATTTGGGGCAAGCTTAAAACCGTCAGCCAAATGGTAGGACTTGTTGTGGCATTGCTTTTGTATTCGCTTATTATTGATTTTAAATTTACACAAATTGTTACGGTTTGCGATATAATAATAATGGTATTGTTTTGGATTTCCGCAGTTCTTTGCGTAATTTCAGGATTAATATATCTTAATGAATGCAAAGGATATATTAATGCATCTAAGTAATAACCCACGGAGTTGGTAGAGTTGTTTGATTTATTAAGAGAAGATATACAGGCCATAAAAGACCGAGACCCTGCGGCAAAATCCTGGTTGGAAATTTTGCTGTTGTATCCCGGTCTTAAAGCCATTAGAATGCACCGTCGTGCTCACAAGCATTATTTAAAAGGTCATTCCTTTAGAGCGCGATACATTTCACAAAAAGCGGCACGTCAAACGGGAATCGAGATTCATCCCGGAGCAACGATTGGTCGCAGACTTGTAATTGACCACGGCACAGGTATCGTTATAGGCGAAACAACCGAAATAGGTGATGACGTTCTTATTTATCAGGGCGTAACGCTTGGTGGTACCGGTAAGGATGTTGGCAAACGTCATCCAACCATAGGTAATCGTGTTATGATAAGCGCGGGCTCAAAGGTATTAGGCCCGATTAATATTGGCGACGATTCACGTGTTGCTGCAGGCGCTGTAGTGCTTAAGGATGTTCCGCCAAATTCAACCGTAGTAGGTGTTCCTGCAAAGGTGGTTCGCCAAAACGGTAAAAAGATTGATATAAAGCCGCTTGATCAGATACACATTCCCGATCCTGTTCAGCTTGAGCTTGATTTACTAAACAAAAAACTTAAAGAACTTGAAGCAAAGATAAAGGAGTAATCCAAAATGAAAATTTTTAACACATTAACACGAAGCAAGGATGAACTTGTGACCATTACACCAGGCGAAGTGAAAATATACGCTTGCGGACCTACCGTTTACAATTACATTCATATAGGTAACGCTAGACCGTTGTGTGTGTTTGACGTGTTGCGTCGCTATCTTGAGTGGCGTGGTTACAAGGTGAATTTCGTTCAAAACTTCACAGATATTGACGATAAGCTTATTAAAAAAGCAAACGAGGAAGGAATTACTGTTCCCGAGGTTGCCGAGCGTTTTATAAAAGAATTTTGGGTTGACGCTAAGGGCTTGAACGTAAGAGAAGCTACCACTCATCCTCGCGCTACCGAAAACATTGATGAAATACAAAGAATCATTAGCGAGTTGGTAGAAGGAGGTTACGCATACGCTGTTAACGGCGACGTTTACTTCCGTTCTAAAAAGTTTGATCAATACGGCAAGCTTTCTCATCAGCCGCTGGAAGATCTTGAAGCAGGCGCGCGCATTGCTACCGACGATATAAAGGAAGACCCGATGGATTTCTGCCTTTGGAAAGGCGCAAAACCGGGCGAGCCATATTGGGAATCTCCTTGGGGTCAAGGCAGACCGGGATGGCATATAGAATGTTCGGCAATGGCTGAAAAATATCTTGGAAAAACCATAGATATTCACTGCGGCGGCCTTGATCTTATATTCCCACATCATGAAAACGAAATTGCGCAAAGCGAATGCGCAAACGGTTGTGATTTTGCGCATTATTGGATGCACAACGGTTTTATTAACGTAGATAATCACAAAATGTCAAAATCATTAGGCAATTTCTTTACAGTTCGTGACGTTGCAGAAAAATACGGCTATGAACCTATACGTTATTTAATGATATCATCACAATATCGAGGACCTATCAATTATTCGGTTGATATTATTGAACAAAGCCAAAATGCATTGGAACGTCTTTATACCTGCCGCAACAATATTGATTTCGCGTTGCAAAACGCAGCGGAAGGCGGAGATGTGCCCGCTTTTGTGCAAGAAAGAAAACAAGAATTTATTAAAGCGATGGACGATGATCTTAATACTGCCGATGCGTTGGCAGCGGTGTTTACGCTTGTACGCGATATAAATACCGCTATTGCTGCCGGTGTCGGCAAGGATACACTTGCGGCTTGCGCTGAAATCTTTGATGAACTTACCGGCGTATTAGGTTTGGTATACAACAGAAAAACTGAGGCTTTGGATAGTGAAATAGAAGAACTTATTGAAAAACGCACACAAGCACGCAAGGCAAAAGATTTTAAAACAGCCGATGAAATCCGTGATAAATTAAAAGAGATGGGTATTGTTTTAGAGGATACTCCACAAGGCGTAAAATGGACCAGAGCATAAAACGCGAACCTATAGGCGAAGGTAAGTTTATATACGTATCTCCTCATCATACCTTTGGTACAGATGCGGTTTTGCTGGCGAATTTTTCGAAAGCAAAGAAAAACGATAAGCATGTTGATCTGGGTACAGGGTGTGGAATAATATCGTTTTTACTCCTGCGTGATGAAAGTTTACAGTCGTCTTACGGTGTTGATATTTCGAACGAAGCAATTGAATTGGCGCAAAAAACAGGGCAAGACTATGAGTTTAAAAATTTTATTCCGGTACTGTCAGACCTAAAAGCGCTAAAGGGTAAGGTGCCGTTTGGTAGCAATACGTTGGTTACTTGTAATCCGCCGTACAAAGCGCCGGGCGCAGGAATAAAAAATCCGGACAGCGTAAAAAGTGTTGCCAGACATGAGGTCGAGTGTACGCTTGAGGACGTAGTAGCCGTTGCGGCAAAGTTGCTTCAAACAGGCGGTAGATTTTGCATGTGCCAGCGTCCTGAGCGACTTGCCGAAATAATGGATCTTATGCGCAAGTATAAGGTAGAACCCAAAAGACTTCGACTTGTGTGCAAATGCGTAGGACAGTCGCCGTGGCTTGTTTTGATAGAGGGTAGGCGTTGCGCAAATACGGCGCTCGCCATTGAACCTACGCTTTACGTAGAGGACGGCAATGGCAATTTTTCAAAAGAAATGATAGAAATTTACGGAAGTTATAAGGAAGCATACCTATAATGAGTGGAAAATTATATATAGTTGGCACCCCCATAGGCAATCTTGAGGATTTTTCACCTCGAGCAAAGCGCATTTTAAGCGAGGTTGACTTTATTGCCGCTGAGGATACGCGCGTAACAATAAAGCTGCTTAATCATTTGGATATATATAAACCTATGGTTGCCTACTTTGAGCACAATAAAAAAGAACGCGGAAACGTTGTGGTTGATCGCATTTTAGGCGGCGAAAGCTGTGCATTGGTTACCGATGCAGGAATGCCTGCAATATCAGATCCGGGTGAAGATTTGATTCGCGAATGTCACGAACAAGGCATTGCGGTCGAGTCGGTGCCTGGGCCAACGGCATTTGCTACAGCCTTGGCTCTATCGGGAATGCCGAGCGGCAGATTTTGTTTTGAGGGATTTTTGTCGGTCAACAAACCTTCTCGAAAAAAGCATCTTGAAGAGGTAAAGTGTGAAACGCGCACTCTGATTTTTTACGAAGCACCACACAAGCTCGTTCGTACGCTTGCCGATATGTATGATGCTTTCGGCGACCGAAATATTGCGATAATACGCGAAATTACAAAAATTCACGAAACTGTGATGCGCACAACCTTTAACGATGCGGTAGAGTTTTACAAAAGCAACGAGCCCCGAGGAGAGTATGTTTTAATCATTGAGGGCGCAAAGCAAGAAAAGGCATCCTACACCTTAGAGGATGCTATAAAGCTTGCTCAAAAATTCATGACCGAAGGAATGTCGGCGTCTGCTGCCGCAAAGGAATCGGCACAGGCTACAAATATTAAAAAAAGCGAAATATATAAAGCAATGTTGGGATAGATGAAATATGAAATTTTCTGATACGATGGTCAAAAAAAGCAATAATCTGCAACTAATGCGTTTTGTTGCGGCCGTAATGGTTATTTTTGCACATTCCTATGCAATATCGGGTAGCGCCTTAGGTTCGGATTTTGTTGATCGCCACACAGATGGATTAATATCTATAGGCGGAATTAGCGTAACACTCTTTTTCCTTTGTAGCGGATATTTGATTTCAAAAAGCATATTTCGCACAGATCGGTTTTTTGTTTATTTAAAGGCTAGATTAATAAGATTGTTGCCACCACTTGTGTTTGTGGTTGTTTTGTCGGTGTTGCTTGGTGCGCTTATAACAACGCTATCCGTATTGGAATATTTTGCAAATTTAGGAACATACAAATATTTTTTAAACGCAATTATGCTTCCCGTTCATAATCTGCCGGGCGTTTTTGAATCAAATAAATATGGTGCGACGGTTAACGGAGCTTTATGGACTTTGCCTGTTGAATTTGCTTGTTATATTGCGTGTTACATATTTTACAAATTAAAGCTTCTTGACAAAAAACGATTTTTTTATACAATACCTATAGTGGTTTTAGTTTTGATTTTTGAAAAACAATTACCGGAAATACTGTTTTTTATGGTAAGGCCGTGCGTTTTCTTTTATATAGGTATGTTTTATTATGTATATCGTGAATATATAGAACTCAATATAAAGATAGTGCCGATTTTTGTGGCGTTGCTTGTCGGCTCGTATTTTATTCCCGCGCTTATTAAAGTTGCTATGATATTATTATGGCCATACATTTTGTTTACAATTTGGTTTGCGATTCCGCAGTGTTCGGACAAGCTGGGTAAAACCGGGGATATATCATACGGTTTATATTTGTGGGGATTTGTTGTGCAGCAGTTATTGTCGCACATATTCGGCGGACGAATGCCGCAGTTGCTTAACTTTGCGTTAGCAACCATTATATCTATAGTGTTAGCAATTCTAACATTTTTGTTAACTGAAAAGCCATTTTTAAAAAAGAAAGTATAATGTGGTGGAAACATGGATAATAAAGACAATTTCGAGTTTAGTTTTGATGACAAATACGAAGAAATTATTGCTGCTCTTCAAAAAAAGCAGGAGGAAGAATACGAGGATATTGTTTCCGACTCCAGTCGCAAGAACGGCAGACACACTTTTGAGGACATAAGCTCATCAAGTAAAAAAAGCAAAAGTTTCAAGGTTTGGTGGAGCAAATTAACACGTGGTAAAAAGGCGGCGCTCATATCTGTTACAAGCATCGTTTTGGTGATTATAATTGCTTTAAGTTGCTTTTTTACAATCTTTAATTATAACTATAATTCCATCACCACAAATCCTGATGATTTGGGCTTTGCCAACGTTAAAGAAAAAGGTGTTATAAACATTGCGCTTTTTGGTGTGGATTCTCGTGACGAAAACGTTTTTACAGGCAACACCGACAGTATTATGATTTTGAGCCTTAACACCAAAACCAAAAAGGTAAAAATATTTTCTGTTATGCGTGATACTTTTGTGCCGATGGAGTATGAGGGCAAAAAATATTTTGGCAAAATAAATTCGGCATATTCAAAAGGACCTGAGCACGCAATTAAAACACTGAATCAAGCATTTGATTTGGACATATCGGAATATGCAACCGTTAATTTTTACGGAATGACCGATATTATTGACGCGGTGGGCGGTATTCCGGCCACTATAACACAGGACGAGCTTACCTGGAAGGGCGCTAACAAACCAAACCTTAACAACTGTATGGATGAAATTTGCAGTGAGATGGGCTTGCGCGCAAAGGATTACTATATTCATACACCAGGCGAACAAATGCTTAATGGCGTACAAGCTGTAGCATATGCTCGTGTGCGTCATTGCCGCAGCGTTTGGGGTACAAATAACGATTACGGTAGAACCGATCGTCAACGCCACGTTATGCAAGGATTGTTTAACAAAGCGATAACAATGAAAAAGACACAGTATGGCGCGCTTGCAAAAGCACTTATTCCATGCAGCGAAACATCGCTCTCGTATAGTGACATTTTAGGACTGGCTACCAACATATTGCTAAGCTCGCCAAGTTTTGAGCAGTATCGTTTGCCGCAAGACGATTTTACAATGCCTTTTACAGGTCCGTCAAGATATGGCTCGGTTGTTTATTATGATTTGGATTATGCTACCAAAATGATTCACGCGATAATATATGATGATATGACCATGGAAGATTTTGTTGAACAAAATCCCGTAGAAAAGAACGATTGGTATAGCGATGTTGCGACAAGCGATAATTCGGGCAGAAAGCCATCTAACACGACTTCGTCTACGCAGCAAACAACTACACCGCAAACATCCACGCCCACACCCTCAACTACAACCTCTGAGGAGTCTGAGGACGAGGATGTATTGGAAAAACCGGTAGAGGATGATGAAGACAAGGAAGATCCTAAGCCGGACGAGGGCGAACAGAAACCGGAGGACGAAAAAACACCCGAGAATGAAGGCGTAGAAGAACCCGAAGAACCTACAACTCCTACAGATCCCCCTTCTACACCTGAAGATGAAGAAACGGGCGAACCCGAACAAGAACCTACAACTCCCACAGATCCGCCCGCTACACCACCGGAAACCGAGGGTGAAACCACAACATAGTAAAAGGAAAGATTTTTGTGAACAAAAAAATCACCAATTGCGAAACGTGCGCTAATTATATGTACGATGCAGAGTATGACGAATATTATTGTGATTGTCGTCTTGATGAGGATGAAATGGCAAAGTTTTTGACTTCACAAAATTTTAACTGTCCGTACTATAATTTTTATGACGAATACAAAATTGTGCAAAAACAAAACTGAAAGGCGGAAAAACAATGCTTAAAATTTATGCGTTTATAGCGGCAGTTGCAACCCTGCTGCTTGACATTCCGTTTGATATTTTTAATCAGGCATACTCATATTGGTTGGTGCCGGTGATGATTGTATCGGGAATGCTTTTGCTTGTAATATTGCACATAGCCGTTTTGGCGATTAGCATCTTAGCGGTCGATTTAAATAAGCCGGCGCAAGATACCGCACTTTTCAGAATGCTGATAAAGGGTTTTTTAAAAATAGCACTTCCCATTCTTCGCGTAAAGGTACATATAACCGGTGAGGAAAAGATACCGCAAGACGAACCGTTTTTATTGGTCAGCAACCATATGCATGATTTGGATCCGGCGATTATTTATTACGCTGTGCCCGATTCGCGACTTGCATTTATTGCAAAGCAAGAGGTGCGCGATTTATTTCCCTTCGTGTATAAGGCGTTGCATAAATTAAGCGGGCTGCCAATAAATCGCGAAAACAATCGTGAGGCGGCAAAAACAATAATAAATGCAACAAAGCTTATAAAAGATAAAACAAATTCGGTTGCGGTTTTTCCTGAGGGTTATGTAAGCAAAACCGGCGAGTTATTGCCAATACGCAATGGTGCGCTTAAAATGGCTACAAAATCACAGTCTAAAATAGTGGTTTGCACACTTTGGGGCACTAAAGATATACCAAAGAATTTGTTCAAACGAAAAACAGATATTTATTTTGATATATTAGAGGTTATCGATACTGTAGATAACCAACACACCGCTGAGCTGGGCGAAAAAGTGCGCCAGCTAATGCAAGATAATTTAAATCTCGTAAAAGAAAAATAAAAAAACTGTCATTTAACGAATTGCTTCGTTAAATGACGGTTTTTATTATTTGTAAAAACTTATTAATTCATCCGGTGTTTGAATCCCATAATCTTTGAACGAAAATTCTTTTTCTTTGCCGACAATTCCGTAGTACCAATCAAGCGTTCTTTTCATATAGGGACAATCGAGCTGTAAAATTTGTGAGATTTGTACCAATATAGAAAGTCCGTACGGAAAATCAGCGGTAAAATAGCGGGACGAAAAGTCAGGAACGAATCCGTTTTCTGTTTGAATACAGGGAGATAATAAGCCCTTGAAACTGTTTATGCTAGAGATTTTCTGTGTTAATTGTTCAGCAGTATTGCTTTCGTAATGTAGTTTTAATGATTTTACATACGAAAGATCCAAAGCGTCAAGAGCATTACAAATGTTTTGTACTTCGTTATCACATCTAAGCAACAATTCAGAAGATTCATCGCTCCATTCTTCGTAAAACAGGGGAACTTTATCATAAAAAATGCCATTGTGATAATCTTTAAACAATGTGCAAAGTCGCGTTGTGTGAAGTATCGGATTAGACGGAGTGAGCGTTACGTTCAGATAATTAGGCATAGGTGTACAGGGCATATCGAATATGTCTGTTATTATTTTTGCGGCAGTATCGCCATATGCAGAAGGTATTGCTGCACAAAACAATTCACTGCGATAACCCGAAGCGCAAACGGATTTCCCGTATTCGGTAAGTCGCGCAACACTGGGAACACGTTGCAAACCAAAAATAACTGCGTTTTTTTCGAGTGCCTTTTTAAATGCAAACTCTGCACCACCGGTACCCGGCACCAAACAAATCATTGCATCCGATTTCAAATGCGGGATTATTTTCTTAGCGCAGTCATTCATTGCAAAAGCCGGAACGGTTATAAAAATTAAATCCGCATTAGCAAATGCTAAAGGCTCGGAAGATGTAATATTTGACATTTCGCCCGAAAGTATAACATCGCCGGCAGGATTTACAATATTCATTGTTTTGCAAAGTTTTTGAGGCTTTGATGAAAAAATTGTAACGATATGACCTTTTGCGGCACAGTGAACGGCAAATTGAGTTCCGACATTTCCTGCGCCTACAATAGTAATGTTCATAAATTAATCTCTTTCTTTTGGAAATTTAAGCTCGCATGGAAAATGGTTTTTTTGTTTTTCTTTTGGTGGTATTTGCATATAATCTCCATACTCTCGAGTAAGTAGTTCGTCATAACACGCAGGCAAATTAATCGAAACACCATCAAAATCAAAAACAACGGCAGGAAAAATTTTATCCTTTTCTATAACATTTCTACGAGGATTTTGCGCCATAATAATAGTCATTTTGTCGGTTTGGGAGTCGTTGTATAAACGACAATTTTTTTCAGCTGCATTAATAATAAATTTTCTGGGAACCAGTTTTAAAAAAACATGTGCGACAGCGCAAACCGAATGAATAACAAAACGTTTAAGCCCCTTGTGTGGAATATAGGGGAAAGGAAGCATTTTAAGCCAGTTTATTTTGCCTAAGAACCAACCCTTTTTAATCTGCGCATCAGAAAGTTTTTCGTTGTTGGGAATATTGTCGTATGGATAAATTCCTAATGAAATGCCATACTTATATTTGCAACTTTTCATTTCTATCGGAACCGAGAGAGAACCTTTTGCGTACACACAAAGATTAGGAGCGGGAAAATCTTTTTCGGCCAACCAATGATCTGCGCCAAATTGCGGATCTAATTGCTCGGGAAGAATGACTTTAAGTTTTTCGTAATCTTCGCGCAATACCCAAAGGTCGATATCATCGTCCCAAGGGATAAAACCTCCGTGGCGAACAGCGCCGATTGCTGTGCCTCCCTCGGCAAAAATAGTTATATTGTTTTGCTCGCAAACGCGAACAACATCTTTTAAAATGTTCAGCAAGACTTCTTGCGTTTTCTTTAAATCTTCGGGAGCATAGGTGCGGTCAATACTCATTTGTACACCTCTTCTTTTGGGAATTCAAGTATAAAGGGAAAATGATTTTTGCGTTTTTCCGGTGGAGGTAATTGCATATAATCACCAAACATATTTGTGAGAGATTTTTCAAGATTGCAGGGGAAACACATTTCGGTATCTTCAAATTTTTCTGTTCTCACAGGGAAAAGATCCTGTTTTTCAAAAAAGTTTGAAAACATGGCAGTATCACAAAAATAACCGTAAAATCCGGTGTCGGTATCATTATACTTGCAGCTTGTGCTCTTGCACTTGTTGTAAAGCCATTTGTGTGAAACAAAAAAGATATTTAAAAATGCCCATATGCATGCCGTAACACAGTGAGCCAAAAACTTTTTAACACCGCGGAAGGGCAAAACGGGGAATGGAATGTGTTTTAAAATCAACAATTTACTAAAAAGCCAAGCGGTTCGCGCTTGTTTTGTTCTTTCTTTTTTGTCGGTTGCGGCACAGTCAAAGGCATATACATCTAAAAAGATACCAAGAGGACACTTTATGTTTTTAAGTGATTCTTCTACAAATTTAGTGCCTTTTAAGACTATTCGCGTCGTCATTAAAGGATATCCTGAAAACTCATCGCCGTTCACAACAATATACTTGTCGGCGTAGTCACGTTTTACTATTTCAATAAGTTTGTCGTAATCTTTTCTTAATAAACCTACGTCGATATCATCGTCCCACGGAATAAAACCTCCGTGGCGTAGTGCGCCAATGCCGGTGCCGGCAAGGCCAAAATATGTTAGTGAATTGTTGTCGCAAATTTCTTTAAAATCTTTAAAAATCGAAAGCTCTGTTTCTTGAACTTTTTTAAGAATTTCATCAGTATAAAACTTTGCGAGTTTTGTAGCCATAGAATCATCCTCATATATGTGTAGTTACTATATAATTATAATATTATTGTAGCATATGGAGTTATTTTTGTCAAATAACATATATAAACACAAGAAATATACAATTACTTGATTTAAGCGGCAAATTATGGTATAATACACATTAACGATTATTGCAAGGTGATAGTGTTGACCGAAAAAAAACTAAGTGTTTCTCAAAATGCATTTTATAATATGATAGGTGCATTGATTTTTTGCTTTTGCCAATGGATAATATCTTCTTTGTTGGTAGTTCGTCTTTCGCCTGAAGAAATTGCGGTTGAAAATGCCGGGCTTTTGCAATTGGCAATAAGCATTACAAACATCTTTTTTGCAATTTCATGTTACAATATGCGCACCTATCAAATATCCGATACTAAGGATATTTATTCCTATGGTGATTATATAGGCGTTAGAATTGTCACGGCAATAATTGCGGTAGTGTTGTGCTTGGGATACGTTATTGCATTTGGATATTCAATAAAAACCATTGCTTGTGTAATGTTTTATTTGTTGTTTAAATTAAACGAAACTTTTAGCGATGTGCTGCACGCAATAAACCAAAAAAATTACAGAATGGACTATGTGTGCATTTCCTATTGCATGCGCGGCATAACTGCGGTAGCGGTTTTTACTGTGGCAATATTGTTTTTTGATGATGTACTGCTTGCTGTTTTGTCGATGGCGATTGCAAGTTTCTTAGAGGTTTGGTTTTTCGATGTTAAAAAGACGAGACAGTTTGGATCAATAAAACCAAACTTTAATAAGTCTATAATAATAAAAATGCTTATTACCTGTTTGCCTGCGGTAATTTCGTCAGCGGCTTTTACCGCCATAACAAGCGTTCCAAGACAAACGTTGGAGAGCATGCAGGGTGAGGAAAAACTAGGTTATTACGGTACGATTGCAACTCCGCTTTTAATAGTGCAAATATTGGCTACCAGTATATTTAATCCTATGCTTACAGAACTTGCGGAATTTTACAACAATGGACAAACCAAAAAATTTACCATGCGGTTGCTTAAAAATCTGGGATTTTTATCGCTTATAGCAGCGGCTGTGTGCTTGGGAGTAGCGGTTTTGGGCGAATTTGCAGTAGGTATTGTTTTTGGTAAAAAGTTTGTACCGTACACTTATTTAATGTATGGTATAGTAGGTTGTACAACCATGTATGTTGTAAGTTGGTTGTGCACCAATACACTTATAATAATGCGGCGATTAAAGGTTTGTATGATAGCCGCCGTTATTGCTTTGGCAATATCTGCAACATTGGCAAAGCCTTTTATTAATATGTTTAATATGAACGGCGTAAGCTACAGCATAATGGTTGCTTACTTTGTTCACATTTCGGTTTGTGTATTGGTAATACGCAAAAATTTGAAACTTAAGGGGGAAGAAAAATGACCTATACCGCGCAGGATCACACCTTTGTGCTTTGCGCATATAAGGTAAGTGAATTTCTAGAGGAATGCGTACAGTCTTTGATGGCGCAAACGGTTAAAAGCAAAATCTTAATTGCAACATCAACCCCTAATGAACATATAGATGCGATTGCGCAAAAATATAATCTTTCTGTTTATATAAACGAAGGAGAGAAGGGTATTGGTGGAGATTGGAATTTTGCCTATTCAAAGGCCGAGACTCCACTTGTAACGATTGCTCATCAAGATGATGTGTATGAGCCTGAGTATACCGAGGAAATGCTTGAAAACATAAACAGGGCGAAAAATCCGATAATTTATTTTTGCTCATATGCAGAGATTAGAAATGGGAAAAAGATATATAAAAATACTAATCTAAGAATAAAAAGGCTTATGCTTTCTCCTCTCAAAATAAAAGCCTTTTGGAAGAGCCGTTTTGTTAGACGAAGAATTTTGTCTTTCGGTTGTCCCATATGTTGTCCTTCGGTTACATTTGTGCGTGAAGTGGTTGGCGAAAATCCTTTTACAAACGATTATTTAAGCGATATAGATTGGCAGCAATGGGAGCTTCAGTCGAGAAAGAATGGTTCGTTTGTTTACAACAAACTTCCGCGTATGTGTCATCGCATCCACGAAGAATCGGCAACAACCGAAATAATTGGTGACAGTAAGCGCAACAAAGAAGACTTTGATATGTTTTGCAAGTTTTGGCCTAAACCAATTGCAAAGATTATAACAAAGATTTATTCGGCCGGTGAAAAAAGTAACGATATCTAAAAAAGGGGAACTTAGTGTGAAGACACTTATAATTATTCCTGCGTACAACGAAAGTGAGAACATTGAGCGAGTTGTAGCAGACATTAAGCAAAATTGTCCAGAATATGATTATTTGATAATAAACGACTGCTCAACCGACAATACGGCGGATATTTGTAAGAAAAACGGATTTAATTATCTTAATCTTTGTTGCAATTTGGGTATTGGCGGCGGTGTTCAAAGCGGATATTTGTACGCATATCTTAACGGATATGATTATGCGGTACAAATCGACGGTGACGGTCAGCACGATCCAAGCTATATTTCCGAAATGATTAATGTTTTGGAAAAAGAAGGAGCGGATATGGCGATAGGCTCTCGCTTTATTACAAAAGAGGGCTTTCAGTCAAGCGGTATGCGCCGATTTGGCATAACGTTTTTAAGCGCACTTATTCGAATGGTGTGCGGTGCAAAAATCAAGGATGTAACCAGCGGTTTTAGGGTTGTTAACAAAAAATATATCGAGGTTTTCTCTAAAGAGTATGCCGACGATTATCCGGAACCTGAAGCGATTGTTGCCGCAACCTTGCGCGGTGCAAAGGTGGTTGAAGCGCCGGTAATAATGAGAGAACGTGAGGGCGGAGTTTCCTCTATAAGTCCGTTTAAATCGATATATTATATGATTAAGGTTTCGCTTGCTATAGTCCTTTATAGAATAACATACAAAGGCGGTGCAAAATAATGGGAATAGTGCTTAGAATTTCGTTGCTTGTTGCGATAGCGCTATATTTTGTGTTGATAATTGTGCTGTTACGTAAAAAAAGTTTTAATCTTAAATATTCGCTTTTGTGGATGTTTATGGCAGCAGTTATGCTTATAATGGTTGCGTTTCCGAAATTGGTACAGTTTTTGGCGCATGTTATAGGTGTTACCTTGCCGATAAACGCTATTTTTATGGCATTTATATTCTTTATTTTGTTGTTGTTGGTTTCGCTTACATCGATTGCTTCCAAGCAACACAGAGAAATAAAAACGCTTATTCAAAGCGTAGCTATTTTACAAAAACAGATAGAGGATTTACAAAACAAACAATAATATACGCAAACAACCCCTCATGCGAGGGGTTGTTTGCGTATGGGGATGAATATGGTGGTTGTCTTGACTCGTAGTGCAGAAACGAGTCAAGACTTTATAAAACCGCTAAGATGCCAAGGGGACAAAGGCATCTTTTGCAGATTTTAACAAATTTTAAGCTGGGTGGCCTGTTCGTTTTTTAAAATTCGTATTTTATATTCTACGTAGCTATCGGTTTCGCGTTTTCGGGAGTTTGCAGAAATGCCTGCTGTTTGCATGGTGAAAATCAGTTTTGAAAGACTGTTTGAAAAAAGTTTGATATCACCAATAGCTGCTTTTCTAATAGGTTTAAAGGTTTCACTTTGCGCGGTAGTCTCTTCTTGAATCTGTGGCGGATTAAGAATATTTTCTATAAGCCTTTCGCTTTGTGAAAGATTAAGACCTTCTGCAATTATTTTGTCCAGAGCGTTTTCTCGCTTTTCTGGAGGAAGGCGCAAAAGCGCGCGGGCATGTCTTTCGCTAAGATTTGCCGAAATTAAGCGCGATTGAATGCTTGCAGACAGCTTTAACAAACGGAGTTTATTACTTATAGTAGATGTTGCCATTCCAAGTTGCACAGCTATCTCGGATTGAGTTAGTCTAAAATCATTTATTAGTGTTTGTATAGCGTGCGCTTCTTCAAAGCAGTTAAGATCGCGCCGCTGGGTGTTTTCGGTAATGGCGTAAATGGAAGCCACCAAATCGCTGGTGCGGTGTAGCACACAGGGGATGCGTCTGAGACCTACTATTTTTGCCGCGCGCAATCGTCTTTCGCCTGCAATAAGTAAAAATTTGCCGTTTTCGCCCTTTCTTACTGTTAAGGGTTGAATTATACCGTTGGCGGCAATAGAGTCGGCAAGGGATTGCAACTCGTATGCATCAAAATTTTTGCGCGGTTGATTGTTGCATGGAATTATGTCGTCCGGTTTTAACATAAGTAGTTTTTTATCTGCGAAAGTATGCATTAATTACACCCCTTTTTTTAAAAATTTTTCAAGGCGTCGTCCTTGTTTGCAACTACAGTTTATCGAAAAGTTTGCGCAAAGTAAAGAAAAAGCCATCGTGCAAAAAAGACATAAAAAAATAAAAAACGCCTTTTTACAAGGCGTTTTTTGATATTTTACCACCCATACGAGGGTATTTTGGCGGAGTTTGCGATGTTTTTTTTGCAATAATGAAGGCTCTCGGCTCATTTTCACGTAGGTTTTCACATATAATTGTTGGCTTTTCGCAACCAAGAATAGTATACGCATTGTTTGCAGCCTTTAATTCATCCTCGGCTGCGCTGCCCTTCATGGCAACAAACTGACCGCCAAGCTTTACAAAAGGAATGCAATATTCGCAAAGAACAGGTAGGTTAGCCACTGCCCTTGCACACGCAATGTCATATTTTTCTCGGTAAAGAGGATTTTTGCCCCCGTCCTCGGCGCGCATATGAACGGTTTGCGCTTCCAAACCTAACTCTGTAAGCACCGCGCTTAAAAATGTAAGACGTTTGTTTAGCCCGTCCATAAGAGTAAGCTTTATGTTCGGTTGCGCAATTTTGAGAACCATGCCGGGAAATCCTGCGCCGGTTCCAACATCAATGACACTTGCGTTTTGCGGAATGTCAACATTTTTAAAAAACAAAAGACAGTCTAAAAAATGTTTGTAAAGCACTTCTTGAGGATCGGTTATTGCGGTAAGGTTCATTTTTTGGTTCCACTCTATAAGCATATTGCCATATGTGTTAAGGCGGCCTATTGCACTATCGTCTAGGATTAGCCCAAACCCTTCGCATAGGGGAACTATTTTTTCAATATTAAAATTTATCATAAAAACCTCTATTTTGAAAGATATATTAGCAAGACTGATACGTCTGCCGGGCTAACACCCGAAATGCGAGATGCCTGACCAATGTTTTCGGGTTTGATTTTATTTAGCTTTTCGGCAGCTTCCAATCGTAAACCTGTAATAACGGTATAGTCAAAATTCTTTGGTAAAGTTTTGCTTTCAAGGCGCAACATTTCGTCAACCTGCGCTTGTTGGCGGCTTATGTAACCTTCGTATTTAATTTCAACCTCGACCTTTTCGCAAACGTCGTCGGGAAGCTCGGGACGATTGCTGTCAAACGGTGAGAGTGATTTATAGTCTAGTTGAGGGCGTTTTATAAGGTCGGCTAAGCAAACGCCTGTAGTAAGTTGTGCGGTGCCACGGCTTTCGAGCAATCGGTTAAGATCAGGCTTAGGAGCTAAAAACGTGTTGTTTACACGCTCAATTTCCTCCTCTTTTAAGCGGCGGCGCACTAAGAAACGGTTATACTCCTCATCGTTTACAAGTCCTAGCTCAAAACCGGTTGGCATTAATCGCTCGTCGGCGTTATCCTGACGAAGTAGCAGTCTGTATTCGCTTCGGGAGGTCATCATGCGATATGGGTCGGAGCAACCTTTGGTTACTAAATCGTCAATCAAAGTACCGATGTATGATGATGAACGGGAAAGTATCAAAGGCTTACGGTTTAAAACCTTATGCGCTGCGTTAACTCCGGCAACAAATCCCTGAGCCGCAGCTTCCTCATAACCGGATGAGCCGTTAAATTGACCCGCGCCATAAAGACCGGGATGATCTTTTATTTCGAGTGTGGCATAAAGTGCCAACGGATCAATACAATCGTATTCTATTGCGTATGCGGTGCGCATAACTTTTACGTTTTCAAGTCCCTTTATACTGCGATAAAACTTAATCTGTACTTCTTCGGGAAGCGAAGAGGACATACCCTGAAGATACATTTCTTCGGTGTTTTCTCCGCAGGGTTCAACAAACAATTGATGACGTTGCTTGTCGGCAAAGCGCACAATTTTATCCTCAATGCTCGGGCAGTATCTAGGGCCAACGCCCTCAATATCACCAGCGTAAAGGGGTGAACGGTGTAGGTTTTCAAGAATGATTTTTTTGGTTTCGTCATTGGTGTAGGCAATATGACAAACAACCTTGTTTTTTGGTTTTTCTTTACTTGAAAAGCTAAAAGGTACGGTGTCGTCGTCACCGTCTTGAACCTCTAATTTTGAAAAATCAATACTGGCGCGATCTACACGAGCCGGGGTTCCTGTTTTAAAACGTCGCAAGGGTATATTCAGTTTCTTAAGTGAATTAGAAAGCTCTGTTGCAGGAAAGTTGCCGTCAGGACCGCTTTCGTAGTTTACCTCGCCGATATAAATTCTGCCGCCCAAGAAGGTGCCCGTTGCGAGAATTACACATTTGCAAGGATAGTCTGCACCAAGACGGGTTATGCAGTGCCATAGCCCGTCATCGCGTTTTTCTATATGTACTATTTCTGCTTGTTTAACATCAAGATTTTCTTGCTTTTCGATACAGTTTTTCATATAACTGCAGTATGCTCGTCGATCAATCTGTGCGCGTAACGAATAAACCGCAGGGCCTTTGCCACGGTTTAACATACGACTTTGAAGGGTTGTGGCATCGGCTGCCTTGCCCATTTCGCCGCCTAAAGCATCAAGCTCGCGCACAAGATGTCCCTTTGCGGTTCCGCCAATAGAAGGGTTACAGGGCATGTTTCCAACCCAATCGAGATTGATGGTGAACATAACTGTTTTGCATCCAAGTCTGGCAGGAGCCAGGGCTGCCTCAATTCCTGCGTGACCGCCGCCTATTATGGCAACATCATATTGTTCTGCCAAATATTCTTTAATCATAAAAATCCTCTTTGGTTTTATTTGCCTACGCAAAATCTTTTAAATATTTCATCGCAAACCTCGTTGGTAACACGTTTGCCTGTAAGTTCTAACAATGCCGCTATAGCGTCGTCAACACAAACGCCTACAGCATCTAATGTCATTCCCATTGCAAGAGCGTCCTGAGCGCCGCTTACGGCATTGAGCGCGCGGTTTACACAGTCGCGTTGGCGTTCACTTATCAGCACGGTGTCATCGGGGGATAGCATGTTTGTTTTGCAAAGATTATGAATTGCATTTGTAAGCTCGTCGTATCCGGTTCCGGTTTTAGCCGAAATTTCAACAATTTCAAATTGGCTTAAACTGCTTTTGTCAAATGCGGAAGTAAGATCGGTTTTATTGAGTATGACAATGCATTTTTTATCATTAATGCTTTTAAGCAATTTAAGGTCATCATCGTCGGTGGCTAGTGAGTTGTCAAATACCGCAAGGAGCAGTTCTGCATTATCTATTTTTTCTTTTGCCTTGTTTACACCGAATTTTTCGACGGTATCATCGGTTTCGTGAATTCCTGCCGTATCGGCAAGATTTAGTGTGATATCACCGATGTTGACTATGGTTTCTACAACATCACGGGTAGTTCCTGCGATGTCGGTAACAATTGAACGGTCGCTGCCACACAACAAATTCATAAGGGTTGATTTTCCGACGTTTGGCTTACCTACAATAGCACAGTTAATACCTTCACGAATGATTCGACCTGCATCATATGTAGAAATTAGTTGCTGACATTTTTGATGACACTCTTTAAGTAATGCAGAGAAATTTTCTTCGTTTAGGTTTGGAATGTCTTCGTCCGGATAATCGGCAAAAGCTGCTAACGAAGCGGCGGTTTCCAACAACTTGTTTAATATGTGCTCGGTATCACGGCTAATTCTGCCCTCGCGCGCACCGCGAGAAATTTTTGCCGCAGCATCACTGCGAGCAGAAATTAATCCTATAACGCTTTCCGCTTTTGTAAGGTCTAGTTTACCGTTTAAAAATGCGCGTTTGGTAAATTCGCCGCCCAAAGCAAGTGTTGCGCCGCAATCCAATACCCTACGCAAAACCTGTCGAGCAATAATTGTGCCTCCGTGAACCGAAAACTCAACAACATCTTCGCCGGTATAACTTTTCGGCGCGCGAAACACAAGGGCAACGGCATCGTCAAGGGTGGATCCGTTAGTATCGGTTATTTTGCCATAGGACGCCCTGTAACCGCCTAGACTAGAGAGCGCTTCGCCCGAAAAAGCAAAAAAGCATTTATCGGCAACCGATATGGCATTCGGCCCCGATATTCTTATAACGCTTATGCCGCCTTCACCTAATGGTGTGGCAATGGCCGCTATTGTGCGTTCACTCATAAATAATCACCGCCCAAAGTTTAATCATAATATTTTAACACATAATAACAAGCATTTCAATGTTTTTGTGATTTTGGCGGATAAAACACTTATTTAATAAATACATCCGCTAAAAAAGACTTGACCTTTAGGTCTTTTTGTGGTATAATCGTTCTACCTCTGCAAGGTCAAAATGACCTTATCAACGCAGATACACAACATACTGTAGTGTGCTTTCTGATTGCACGCAAAATGTGTGCTTTCGGTACGGTGTGCGCTGTACTGTAATGAGGGAGGCAATCTTGGCCTTGTGCTAAGAAAAAAATATTTCCGTAAAGCGGGAGGTGCCGTTATGAGAGTAAAAATTACACTCGCTTGCACAGAATGCAAGCAACGCAACTACAACACAATGAAAAACAAGAAAAACGACCCTGACAGACTTGAAATGAACAAGTACTGCAGATTCTGCAGAAAGCACACCTTGCACAAGGAAACAAAGTAAGGAGGGTAATATGATGAAAACTGTCAATAGAATTTGTCAGATTCTTTCGGTTATCTTCGCAGCTGTTTCTTTAGTACTCTTTTTCACCCCATTTGCAACAATTACCACTACCGGTGGTGAAACAACAATGGTAGGTGCTGCGCTCGGTTTTGGTGCAAACACTGAAATCGCAGGCGTTAAGTACGATATGGCAAGATCAGCAGACATTCTTTTTTGTTTCTGGCTTGCAGCAATCGGTCTTGTGCTAAACATTTTCTCGTTTAAGTCAAAAAAGGTACGCTATTTTGCTCCTGCAGTGGCTTTGGGTTCAGGCATTTATATGTTAGTTATCGCGTTAAGCAACGCTGCTAACTTTGTAGATGCTCGTCCACTTACAACATCACTTGGTGTTAAAGGCATTGAATATGCAAGCTCTGTACTGTTTACTGCAATAGCTCTTTTGCTTTGTGCGGTAGCAGCAGCAGCGTATTTGCTTATTGACGATTACATCGAGGTAATGCAGTCAAAGGGTGCTAAGCGCACAATTATTAAGCGAGTAATCGGTTTCTTAAAGGATTACAAGAGCGAAGTTAAAAAGATAGTATGGCCAGGTATTAAAGATGTTGCTAAAAACACAGCAATAGTTCTTATCATGTGCCTTATTGTCGGTGCGTTTATTTGGCTTCTTGACCTTGGCCTCGGTAAACTCATAGAGCTTATACTTTAATAAGCTTTCGGGAGGTTAGCGATTATGGCTGAAACAACTGAAGCAAGATGGTATGTGGTGCACACTTATTCCGGATATGAGAATAAGGTTGCAACCGACCTTGCGACTATGGTTGAAAGTCGCGGTATGCAAGATTTAATTCAGGATATTAAGATCCCGATGGAAATCATTACCGAGATTAAAGATGACAAGAAGCGCGAGGTTGAAAGAAAGATTTTCCCCGGATACGTTTTTATTAAGATGATTGTTACCGATGACAGCTGGTATGTTGTAAGAAACATTCGCGGTTGTACAGGTTTTGTGGGTCCGGCTTCTAAGCCAGTACCGCTTACCGACGATGAGGTTGCTAAGTTTGGCGTTGAAAAGCACAGCGTTGAAGTTGGATACTCAGAAGGTGACAGCGTTAAGATTATCAACGGTCCGTTGGAAGGATACAGCGGTGTTATTAAGTCAATTGATTTGAACAATAACAATGTATGCGTTGTTCTTTCTATGTTCGGTAGAGAAACACCAGTTGAGCTTGAGCTTGACCAGATTTCTCTAGAAGATTAAGTGTTAATACGCAGAAATGCTTATTAACTTCCGGCATATAGATTTTTTTGCGGTCAAGGTTAACCGTCCGCAAAAATGTGAGCATCTATGTGTCACGGTGGGAGGAGCATGTATATGAGTGCTCCGCCAAGTGTTACTTTAGCAAAACACAAGGTTTTGACTAAACACGGTTACCACGAATAATGGAGGTGCTATTTATGGCTCAAAAAATTACAGGTTATATTAAATTACAAATTCCTGCAGGTAAAGCTACACCAGCTCCACCTGTTGGTCCTGCACTCGGTCAGCATGGTGTTAACATCATGGAGTTTACCAAGGCATTCAACGAAAGAACAAAAAATGATGTAGGTATGATTATCCCTGTTATCATTACTGTTTATGCAGACCGTTCTTTCAGTTTTGTTACAAAAACCCCACCAGCAGCCGTACTTATTAAAAAAGCATGCGGTATTGAAACTGCTTCGGGTACACCTAACAAGACAAAGGTTGCTAAGATTACAAGCGAACAAATCAGAAAAATCGCAGAAACTAAAATGCCCGACCTTAATGCAGCAAGCATTGAAACAGCAATGAGTATGATTGCTGGTACTGCACGCAGCATGGGCGTTGAAGTTGTTGATTAAGAGGTAAACGACTATGAAACACGGAAAGAAATATAATGACAGCGTAAAGCTTATCGAAAACGGTAAATTTTACGATGTTGAAGAAGCAGTAGCAGTTGCTGTTAAAACAGCTTCTGCAAAATTTGATGAAACCGTTGAACTTCACGTTCGCCTCGGTGTTGACTCACGTCACGCTGACCAACAGGTTAGAGGCGCTGTTGTTCTTCCGAACGGTACAGGTAAAACTGTAAGAACTCTCGTTCTTGCAAAGGCTGACAAAGCAGAAGCAGCTCTTGCTGCAGGCGCAGACTTTGTTGGTGCAGAAGATATGGTAGAAAAGATCCAGAAAGAAAACTGGATGGATTTCGACGTAGTTATTGCTACACCTGATATGATGGGTATGGTAGGCCGTCTTGGTAAGGTTCTTGGTCCTCGTGGTCTTATGCCTTCACCAAAGGCCGGTACTGTAACACCCGACGTTGCTAAGGCTGTTACCGAAGCAAAGGCTGGTAAGATTGAGTATCGTCTTGACAAAACCAACATCATTCACTGCCCAATCGGCAAAGTATCTTTTGGTCCTGAAAAGCTTCAGGAAAACCTTGACGCTCTTATGGGCGCTATTATCAAGGCTAAGCCTGCTGCTACCAAAGGTCAGTACGTAAAATCTTGCACAGTGGCTACTACTATGGGTCCTGGCGTTAAGATTAACGTTGCTAAGTTTGGCGCATAAGAAAAAATTTAAAGCCGTCCGAAAGGACGGCTTAATTTTTTAATTGAAAATTGAAAATGTAAAATTGAAAATTTACGTGTGCCTTCGGCACGGATATAAAAAAGCAAGACTAAAAAATTAAAAAATTAGTCTTGCTTTTTTTAATGCAGTTTTTTACGTTCTTTTTTTGCTTTTTTAATGATCAAAGTAAAACCAACCAAATCAAAAGGACAAGAAAAAATGATTTTATTCTTCTTGTTACGAATAATTATATCTTTTTCTTCTGCTTTATCATATTCTTCGCCTTGTCTTTTAACATCAACCTTATACACTTCTCTCCAGAAAACACGTTTTTTAATAACCCAAAAACACATTATTTGCATTCCTTCGTCATTTACAAAACAACGATATGTAAAATGATAAATTGAAATTAAGAACGAACATATTGCACCAACTATAAGAAGTATTACAAGGATTTTATCGGCATTTAACCATTTAAAAAGTATCGCAAATGCAACAAATATCAAAGAAATTAAAAACCAATAAATTATAGTTCGAGGCAAATAATATGCGGTAAATTCATCTTGCGGTAATTCCTTTTCTTTTTCCCTTGCTTTTTTATAAGTTTTTTCGTAAAATGCCTTTTCTATTAAACTGAGCAGACTAAACCTTCTATTCATTGTATCACCCTTTTAATTATTATAACACAACATATACAAAACGCAAATCATAACTATCGAGTTGTATAACTTTAATTACTTTCAACTTTCAATTTTCAATTAACTAACAAAAAAGCAAGACTCAAAAGAGTCTTGCTTTTTGTTAGTTTTTAAGGCTTTGCATAGGTGCGGGGATTCGGCCGCCACGGTTTATAAACTTTGCAGGGCTTGCCGTTAGGTTTACATCCATAATTGGTCCCTCACCCAAGAGTCCGCCAAAGTTAAGGTCTTCGCCTGCTTTTTTACCAATTGCAGGAATTACACGAACGGCGGTGGTCTTTGAGTTTACCATACCAATAGCTGCCTCGTCGGCAATAATTGCCGATATAACTTCGCTTGGTGTATCACCCGGTATTACCACCATATCAAGACCAACCGAGCAAACGGCGGTCATAGCCTCCAGTTTTTCTATCTTTAGGTCACCGCTACGCGCCGCGGCAATCATACCCTCATCTTCCGACACAGGAATAAATGCGCCCGACAGACCACCTACCGAGTTACAAGCCATAACGCCACCCTTTTTAACTGCGTCGTTAAGCATTGCGAGTGCGGCGGTAGTTCCGTGTGTACCGCAAACTTGGAGCCCGATTTCTTCCAAAATTCTTGCAACCGAGTCACCAACTGCAGGGGTAGGCGCAAGAGATAGGTCAACAATGCCAAACGGTACGCCGAGTCTTCGAGCTGCCTCGCTGCCAACAAGTTGACCCACACGGGTAATTTTAAAGGCGGTGCGTTTTATGGTTTCGGCAACGGCACCCAGGTCACCGTCACACTTTTTAAGCGCGGAATAAACAACGCCGGGGCCTGAAACACCAACGTGGATTACGCAATCGGGTTCGCCAACGCCGTGAAATGCGCCTGCCATAAAAGGATTATCCTCCGGAGCATTACAAAATACCACTAATTTTGCAGGGCCGATACAATCTCTGTCGGCGGTAAGTTCTGCGCTTTCCTTAACTATTTCTCCCATAAGCTTTACGGCGTCCATATTAATGCCTGCCTTGGTGGAACCTATGTTTACCGAAGAGCAAATGTTAGTGGTTTCGTTTAGGGCGCGCGGAATGGATTTAATAAGCTCTACGTCACCGGCGGCAAAACCTTTTTGAACAAGCGCCGAGTAACCGCCAATAAAGTTTACGCCAACAGTATCTGCAGCTTTTTGTAACGCGTGCGCATATTTTACAGGATCACCGCCCGATACGGCAACAAGCATAGAAATCGGAGTAACCGAGATGCGCTTGTTTATGATGGGGATACCATATTCGGCCTCTATATCCTGGCCTGTTTTAACAAGATTACCAGCGAGGCGTACGATTTTTTGATATACCTTTTCGCAAGAAACATCTATATTGCTGTCAGCACAATCGAGCAAAGAGATGCCCATTGTGATTGTACGAATATCAAGATTGTCTTGTCGGATCATATTTATAGTTTCTAAAATATCGTTAAGATTAAGCATTGTCGGTCACCTTAAATTCTATGCATGGAGTTAAAAATATCTTCGTGCATAACGTGGATTTCTAAATTCATAGATTTGCCCAAAGTCTGCATTTTATCTGAAAAATCTTTAAAATCGCAACTAAGTCCCGATATGTCGGTAAGCATTACCATTACAAACATATCCTGTAATACCGATTGAGTGATATCAATAATATTTACATTATAGTCAGCGCAAGCGGCACTTACCTTGGCGGTAATGCCAACGGTATCTTTTCCCATAACTGAAATTACTGTTTTTTTCATAATCATACCTCGCAAAGCTATTGTTTTGATTATATGCATTATATATCAAAAAGTTTGCATAATCAAGCATAAAAAACAAAACCCTGACCAAAAGGTCAGGGTTTAAAGTTTGATTAAATCTTAAATTACTTAAGTTCAACCTTTGCGCCAACTTCTTCAAGTTTAGCTTTGATTGCTTCAGCGTCTTCTTTGCTTGCTGCTTCCTTAAGAGTCTTAGGAGCGCCATCAACAAGACCTTTTGCTTCTGCAAGGCCAAGGCCAGTGATTTCACGAACAACCTTGATAACCTTAATCTTTTCAGCGCCTGCTTCTGCAAGAATAACGTCAAATTCAGTTTTCTCTTCAGCTGCTGCTGCGCCGCCTGCAACGGGTGCTGCTACTGCAACAGCTGCTGCAGATACTTCAAATTCTTCTTCTAGTGCTTTAACAAGCCCAGAAAGCTCAAGAACGGTAAGAGTCTTTAACACTTCAATCATAGCTGTAATCTTTTCAGATGCCATTTTATTTTCCTCCAATTAATTAAATAAATTATTTTTTGTTTTGTTTTTTGTTTTTTAATTATTCAGCTGCTGCTTCACCGTTTTTATCAACGATAGCCTGTACGGCACGAGCAAATGCTGCGATTGGTGCTTGGAATGCTCCAAGTACAGTTGCAAGAAGTACTTCCTTGCTGGGTAGTTTTGCAAGAGATTCGATAGTAGGAACATCAACGAATTTGCCGTCGAGGTAACCTGCCTTAATCTTAAAGTTGTCATGAGCATCAGCGAACTTTTGTAAAATTCTAGCAGCTGCAACATGGTCTTCCTTAGAGATTGCAATAGCGGTTGTACCCTCTAAAACAGACTTCATTTCTTCTAAATCAGTACCTGCAATAGCACGTCCTAAAATAGTGTTCTTAACTACGAAATATTCGATTCCGGCTTCGCGGAGCTCCTTACGGAGAACGGTATCATCAGCAACGGTTGTTCCTGAATAGTCAACAACAACACCTGCAACCGAGTCAGCAATCTTTGCAGAAAGGTCTGCAACCAATGCCTGCTTAGCCTCAAGAACCTTTGCGTTTGGCATATTTTTCACCTCATTTTTTTGTGAAATTTAAAAAACCTGTCCTCCAAAGACAAAAGAGGACAGGCAGAAACATCTTTAAATAGTAATAAAGTTGTTCGCATTACCTCGGCAGGCGATAAACTTATCGCAAAAGCGACCTGCTGTCTTTGGATTTTGCATTTAAGATGATAACACAAAACTTTTGTGTTGTCAAGCAGAATTTATAATTTTAGTTAAGACGCGAAGTGCTGCGAAATATAGTATTAAAATACATATTGAGCAGCAACGACAAAGTATTAACTAAAATTCTAAAATTTAGGCGCCGTATTTACCGGTAGCAACCTTAATTCCGGGGCCCATAGTTGTTGCGATTACGCAAGACTTGAAATATGCACCCTTTGCTGCAGCAGGCTTAGCCTTTGCAATTGCAGACATAAGAGCATCAATATTCTCTACGAGCTTTTCTGTTCCGAAGGAAGCCTTTCCAACAGGACAGTGAATGATATTTGTTTTGTCAAGACGGTACTCAATCTTACCTGCCTTAGCTTCGGTTACAGCCTTAGCTACATCAGGTGTTACAGTACCAGCCTTAGGTGTTGGCATAAGACCACGAGGTCCTAAAACCTTACCTAAACGACCAACCATACCCATCATATCAGGTGTTGCGATTACTACGTCGAAATCAATCCAGCCTTCATTCTGAATCTTAGCAACGAGCTCGTCTCCGCCTACATAATCAGAGCCAGCGGCCTCAGCTTCTTTAACCTTGTCGCCCTTTGTAAGAACGAGGGTCTTAACCTTTTTACCTGTTCCGTTAGGAAGAAC
>JAZQYL010000005.1:0-3094 GCA_045633485.1 Acutalibacteraceae bacterium
GGTACTTTACGTCAGTTTGTTGACGAAAGAGGAATACAGGATGTTGTTTTTGTTAATAACATTTCCGCAACACGAAGCACCGCTCTAATGAATGCGCTTAATGCCTTTGTTGGAGAATAGTTGGAGGATTAAGTAATATGAGAAATTATAATTTTGTTTTTTCTTGTCGTAAGGCAATCCCTGAGGGTATAGTTTTACTCGAAAACAATGGTTCGTTGCCACTAACCATTAATGAAAAAATAGCGATTTTCGGCCGAGGACAGTTTGAATATTTAAAAAGCGGCAGCGGTTCGGGTGGAAGGGTTAACTGCCCTTATGTTACCAACATTTATGATGAGATAAAAAACAAGGTTACTTTAGATGAAACCGTTACGCAATTTTATTGTGATTTTATAGCGAATAATCCTTATGATAAAGGTGACGGTTGGAAGCCCTGCTTTTGTCAAAAAGAAGCCGTACCAAGCGAAGATTTAGTTCGTGATGCGGCATCTAAAAGTGATAAAGCAATTTATATTATTTGCCGTAATGTAGGCGAAAGTTTTGATTATGAAAAAGTGGCGGGCAATTGGTATTTATCTGATGAAGAAGATGCCACGCTAGCTTTGCTGAGCAAGCACTTTAAAAATATTATCGTTCTTATAAACAGCGGTAATATTATGGATATGAGCTGGGTTAAAAAGTATAATATCGGTACCGTTGTATATATATGGCAGGGTGGTCAAGAAGGAGGAAGCGGTACGGTAGATATGCTTATGGGTGAAGCAGCACCCAGCGGTCGTCTTACCGATACTATTGCAACATCTCCCGAAGATTATCCTTGTGACGATTGTTTTGGTGACCAATATGAAAATATACATAAAGAAGATATTTATGTAGGTTATCGATATTTTGAAACGTTTGCGCGCGATAAAGTATTGTATCCATTTGGTTTTGGACTAAATTATACCGAATTTAATCAAACTGTCACAGGTGTTTCAAAATCCAATGACATAATTTCATTATCAATACTTGTTGAAAATGTTGGAAACTATATTGGTAAAGATGTAGCTCAGGTGTATTTTTCAGCGCCGCAAGGTACTTTAGGTAAACCTGCAAGAGAACTTATTGCTTTTAAAAAAACCAAGGCGTTATTGCCGGGAGAAATTCAAGAGATAAATCTTGCAATTAATATTTGTGAAATGGCTTGCTATGATGATTGTGGCAAAACGGGATATCCGTTTGCATGGGTACTTGAAAGCGGCGAATATAGTATTTATGTTGGACAAAATGTTCGTGATGCAAAGCAATGTTTTGTATTTGAGTTGGACGAAACTAGACCTATAAAGCAATGTGTTCAAGCATTGGCACCGCAAGAAGAATTTGACCGTATGATAAATCAAAACGGTGAAATTGCTTTTGAAAAATCACCCTTAATGAAATATGATTTGCAAGAACGTATAAAATCTAACCTACCGCAAGAAATAGCAATAACGGGTGATCAGGGTATAGTGTTGCAGGATGTTGCATCGGGTAAAAATACGCTTGATGAATTTGTTGCCCAGTTTGATGCAAAAGCTCTTACCGAGATGGTTCGCGGCGAAGGCTTTGCCAGCCCGAAGGCTACCTATCAAGGTACCGCAAGTTGCTTTGCTGGTATTACAAAAGCGTGGAGCGAGAAGGGCGTTCCCGTGGTTACTACCTGTGATGGACCAAGTGGCATTCGTATGGAAAGCAGTGCGCAGGCTACGTGCATTCCCGTAGGTGCTCTTTTGGCGTCGGCATGGGCTCCGGAATTGTTTGAGGATATGTATAATTACTTAACCGAAGAAATGCAACATTATGACGTTGACGTTTTGTTAGGTCCCGGTATTAACATACACAGAAGCGGTCTTTGCGGCAGAAATTTTGAATACTTTTCAGAAGACCCGTATCTTACCGGTGTTTATGCTGATAAGATATCAAGTTATTTTACTAAAAATGGTTTTTTTGCAACGCTTAAGCATTTTGCGGTTAATTCACAAGAGTTTAATCGTAATAACGAAAACGAGATTTTAAGCGAACGCGCCTTGCGAGAAATTTATCTTAAGCCTTTTGAAATTGCTGTTAAGGGCGGTAGTATTAATTCAATTATGACTTCGTATAATCGAATTAACGGCATTCACACAGCGGGCAGTTATGACCTTACCACCACAATTTTGCGTGACGATTGGGGATATGACGGCTTTGTTATGACCGATTGGGGAACTACGATTGATGATCCTAATAATGGTACCGACAAAAACAGTAATTTGGCAACAATGGTAAAAGCGCAAAATGATATTTATAAAGTTAAAGGTGATTCGGCGCTATGTATAGATGACCAGCTTGAAAGTATAAAAAATGGTTATCTTACTATTGGCGAATTGCAACGATGTGTTAAAAATCTTTTGAAATTTACAATGAAAACCTATGCGTTTAGGTCGGGTAAAAAGCAAAATGTAAATGAATTAAGTGATGCAAACGAGCTTGTTTACCATAAAAATCTTCTTGAAGAAAATCTGCAAATTTGTACCGACCACCTAAAGATATATCAAGGCACGCCTCGTAGACGTATACAACTTAACCTTGAAGAGAGCGGTATGTATTGTGGAGAAATTTTATATAATCTAAAGGGTAACGAACTCGAACAAAAAGACATATTGGTTTATGTTGATAATTGCCAAGGCACACGAATGGTCGGCATTGTGACCGGCAACCTAGAAAAACAACGTTTTAGAATTTATGTGGATAAAAATTCAAAGATTTATTTCCAAGACGGAATAGAAGAATTTAATCTTTACAAACTTTAATTTTAAAACGCTTGACAATGCTTTAAAAAATCAATATAATATACAAGTCGTTCTTAAGATCGACTTGTGCATTTGGAGAGTTATCGAAGTGGTCATAACGGGGCTGACTCGAAATCAGTTGTCTGGTTTATCCCAGACCAAGGGTTCGAATCCCTTACTCTCCGCCAAAATAGCTCGCTTTTTGCGGGCTATTATTTTTTTGAAAATGACTTGGGATTCGAAAAGGACGGTTTGCGAATAGCAAATTCCAACCTTTCGGTGAAAGGTTGGGAAGTCCGTGGGCGTGT
>JAZQYL010000006.1:0-52114 GCA_045633485.1 Acutalibacteraceae bacterium
CTTTTTAAGGTTAAAATTAAAAAACTTCCGCATTTTTTTAATATTTTAAAAATCCTTTTCTCAAGTTTTTCATAAAAGATGTAAATTTTATTTCTTATTAATTGCAGCAAACTTATAATTTGGGATAATAAAAAACAGAAAATTTTATATGTGATTTTTGATATGGTTATACGAAATAATAAAAAACCAATTAATTGTCCAATAATTACAAAAGCACGAATTTCACCATTAGTGCGCGCCATTAAAAATATGAATGTTATAAACGCAGAAAATGTCCAAAAAAATATGTCACCTATGAATACCGCAAAAACAGAGTTTATTCCCAAATGATGTGATACGCGCAGCAAGTCATAAAAGGTGCAAAGCAAAGCACCTAAAGCTAAGGACAATGCAAAGGATGCAATTTGATTAGTTACATCTATTTCCCACATAGGTCATCTAAACATTTTGGAAAAGAAGCCCACGGAATCCCTTGAATCGGATATGTAAATTACCGCATGCAATCTTCCCGTCGCAGTTAGTTCCCCTGATTCTGTATCAAAGCGTTCTATCTGCATTTTTTCACCCTTAATGGTCATTTTACCAAGCAATGTATCAAGCAAAATGCTTTCGTCATCAAAAGACGTTACATCCTTTACACCCGATATATTAAAACGCTTACGGTTTTCGATTATAACATTTTGAACAGTAGATAAATTTTCTTCCAAAACAAAACACCTCACTAAAATATATTGGTGAGGTGTTTTTATTATTCAACTAATTTATACATTAATACAGCATCGTCTTTTTTTACGGTTTCTGCAATGCTTAAAACCTGTACCTTAACAGTTTTGGTTCCGAACGATATTTCAATAATATCGTTAATCTTAATATCCAATGATGCTCTGGCAACTCGCCCGTTCACCATAACTCTACCCGCATCGCATGCTTCGTTTGCAATTGTGCGACGCTTTATAATTCGCGATACCTTTAAATACTTATCTAATCTCATACAATTCCTTTTTAAAACAAAAAATTATGAGCCGCCGTAATTGGCGGCTCATTTCGTACTAACTTATAATTAGTTGATAGCGTCTTTAAGAGCTTTGCCTGCCTTGAATGCAGGTGCCTTTGAAGCAGCGATCTTAATCTTAGCGCCGGTAAGAGGATTGATACCTTCACGAGCTGCACGCTCTTTAACTGAGAATGTACCAAAACCAACAAGAGCAACCTTGTCACCTGCTTTAAGTGAATCAGCGATAGCGTCGAAAACTGCTGCTACTGCTTTTGCTGCATCCTTATTAGAAAGACCTGCTTTCTCTGCAACTGCTGCTACTAATTCTGTCTTGTTCATTGATAGAACCTCCTATAAAGTTTTTGGTTTCCTTAAAGTGTTTAACACTCAAAGTTTCAAGTGTTAAAAAGTTTATTCAAACATTTTAATACCATAATAATTATACCTAAACTTTCCAAAAAATCAACACATTTTAATATATTTATTAAAAATCATTAAAACGATTTAATTAGTTTTGTGCTTTTTGTACAATTTTATCTTATTATTTTAAGCTTTTTGAACATTTTAAGTAACTTGTCACCCTTTGGTAGCGAGATAACATCTTCCGGTTCAAAGGTATTAAGAATAATTAAAACTGCTAAATAAACTACCGCTGCCAGCGCAACTTCAAATATAGTGCCAATTTTTCCAATAGCGCTCAAGTTTAAAATCAAGGTCGAAAGACCGCAAGTAAGGGCTGCAACAAACGGCTTTAAAACTGTTTTTAAAAGGTTTGGTTTTACGTTTGTGCATTTTATTAGCGACAAAAGATTTGCAATAAATATAAAGATAAATGATACTGCCGTGCCCAATGCCGCGCCTTGTATATTTATTGATGGTATTCCGACAAATAACAGATTAACTATAACCTTTAGTGAAGCGCCAATCGCAACATTGCGAAGAGATACTTTTTCTTTACCAATCGCCTGCAACATACTTGTCATTGATGTTGCCAGACCGCCAAAAATTGCCGTAACACCATATATTCTAAGCATAGTGCCGCCGATTTCATAAGATGCCGTTGTGCTGTAAACAAGTTGCATCACTTCACTACCCATAAACAAAAATCCCATTCCCACAGGCATTGATATGAGAGCCGTAAATTTAAGCGGAGATTCTATGTTGCGTTTAAGTAAATCCCTGTCCTTATTTGTCCATGCTGTAGCAACTACAGGCAATGCGCTTACACCCAAAACAGAGGTGATGGTTGGTATTAGATTGTAAAGCGTATACGCTTTACTGCGCACACCATAAAGTAATGTTGGCAATTCGGCATTTGTTAAAGCCTCGGTTGCACCCTTGTTATAATCAGCAATGGACGCACCGTACATATTGCGAATAACATCAGCCGAATCCTGCATCAGTCTGTTGAGCTGCCACTTTACAAGCGTAACATCAACCAGCGAACTTATATTATTTGCCAAAGAGGTCATTACAATAGGTATTGCTATTACTATTAAGGTTTTCGCAATTGTTTTTCCTGATTCTGCCGGAGGGGACTCCTGTAGTTCTTGAGTGGTAATGGCGTCGCCTTTTATTTTGTATCTTAAATATAAAAATGTTGCTGATGCCGCTCCACCTACAGTTATACCCAACATTGCTCCGGCCGCTGCATACGCAACGTTGTTTGTCAGTCTTAAAATAACATAGGAAAATCCTAGACCTAAAATCAGCTTTCCGAGTGCTTCAATTACATCAGAAATAGCCGTTGGATACATATTACGCAGTCCTTCAAAATATCCGCGATATGTCGACATTACGCAGCAAAAGAACAATGACGGAACTATTGCGTAAATGCTATAAACAGTCTTGCCCGTAGCATCGGTAAGGCTAACGAAAGGTTTTATAAGCAGTAACATTATCAGCGCTGCTGTACAACCTGTTACTACAAATATTCTACTTGTAATTTTAAGTGATTTTTTTACATCAAGATATCTTCCCTTGGCCATTCGTTCGGCTACAACACGTGAAATTGCTATAGGCAAGCCCGCCATAGCCAAAGCATATATTGGCAAAAACAAATCGTAAGCTGATGAAAAATAACCGTAACCTAAATCACCTAAAATTCTTGCCAAAGGAATTTTAAAGCAGGCACCAATCACTTTAACAAGCAATGTAGAGCATAATAATATTAGAGCGCCATACTCAAAACTTTGTTGTTTTCTTGCCTTGTCTTTCATTAGTTTTTCACCTCGCTGCACAGCACCTTGAGCACCTTTAAAAAAACCTCTGATAAAGTTTTACCTTCGCCTGTGTTCATATTGCTATAGTTTGAATAGGCATCCTCACCCGCATCATCTGACACACGGCGCAGGCTTAAAAAAGGTACGTTTGCCATATCACACACGCTCGCTATTGCTGCAGTTTCCATATCACAGGTTGTTGCGCCAAAGGTATCACGCAAAAAGTCGCGGTCATCTGCATTACATATAAACCTGTCGCCGCATACAGCCGTTCCCTTTTCACAACTTCCAATTGCAGTTTCAGCAAGCTGTAACAAGCTTTTATCAGCATCATAAACATACCTTTGTGATGGCTTTTCGCATGGCTTATAACCAATACCAGTAAGATCAAAATCGTGCTCTAAAAATCTATCGGGCAATACAATTTCACCACGACGCACGTGACTTATTCCACCGGATAGACCGTAGTTTAAAATATATGTACAACCCATATCAACAAGATGGGTTGCAGCCGTGGCGGCATTAACCTTGCCGATACCGCAATTAATGCAAATAACCTCCGCATTTCCACATTCGAACGATATTGCTTTTCTATTAAAATATTTATAATCCTTTGCGGCAGCAAAATTAATCGCCTCAACAAAAGGCGAATATTCATCATAATCCGCTACCACTATACCAATTTTTAAATCATTCATTTTAAAATTCCTAATCTAATTTTACTCCGCAATTATTACAATACGATGACTTTATGTCAATGATAGCATCACAATTTGGACATATCCGTTTGTTTTTTACAGTTTGTACATACTCGTTTAGTCGAGCAATTTCATCATTTTTCTCGCTTATTGCATCAACAATTTTTCTGATTTCATCATCAAGATTCTCACTATCTTTTATAAGATCATAATAAATCCTTCCTAGATCAGCATAATCTTTTTCGCGTTTAGATTTAAGTGAAGCAATATTAAACTTTTGCTTTTCGGTAGTAACTACCTCGTCGGTTTTTTTATAGGCAACATCAAATACCTCTTTGGTTTTATTGATTGCATCATCTAAAAATCCCATATAAAATACCTCCTGTTAATTATTAAAGTTTTAAATCGCCAATAAATTCACGAATAAGTGAATTGGGCGGAACCAAAGAACTGTCAATATCCTCAAATCTTTCAAGCGCATTTGCCGTCTTAATAAAATAATCATAGCATGGCGCATTTTTATTTACGGTATTTCTCATTTTGCCAAAACGCTCTCGATACACACCAAGCTCGTAAGGATGGAACGTTACAAGTTGAATATCCGCCGTATCCTTAAAGCAATACAAGTATTTTCGTTCGCCATCAATAACATTATTCCAAAGATGCAATGTCTCGGTTGCAGTAGCGCCTCTGAATTTTTCGTCACGCAACACTCGCCTTATAAGACGTATCTGTCGACTCGATAACATCTGAACGCCGTTTTGATCATCTACCGAGCGGTTTACGCTGATATACATTTTATAAATATTCTTTCGCTGCACAACATCCGAAATCATAGGGTTCATGGCGTGTAAGCCCTCTATGATAACTATTCCATGATCACCAATATCAATCTTTTTTGCATTTTTAATACTTGATTTTGTCTTAAAATCATAATGAGGCAAATCAAATTTTCCGGTGTTGATTATGTTGTAAAAACATTCTTTTATAAGCTCAATATCAAGCGAATTTACCGACTCAATATCGGTAGTACCATCAGACAACAACGGCAGTTTATCTGCAGGAAGATAAAAATCATCAAGAGAAACTACCGCAACGGTTTCATTAAGCTTTTCAAGTTCATCCTGCAAAATATGAGCGGTTGTTGTTTTGCCCGAGCCGGACGGCCCCGCAATAGCAACAATTTTAATATCATCGTTTGATTCAACATATTTTGCAATATTTTTTATGCTATCGTAATATTCCTTGTTTGATGATTTTATAAACTCATTTGGACATTCGGTCGCCATTTTATTAATTTGGTTTAAAGTATTTATCATAAAACTCACCTATCTCAGATTTACGTGATATAAGTTCATCAAAATCGTTTATATATTCGTAAGGATATTTGTAATTAAAAATTCTTTTAATATTCTTTTTTGATGCATCTTTAAGCTTGGTTACTGCCGATGCGCCACAGGCAAGAATGGTATGGGTTTCATCCATAATATATACATTATAAAGTCCTTCCTTGCCACGCTTTGCATATCCGATGTTTTCAAGATTCCCTACCGTTTTGCTTTGCCTATACATATAGTATGGCAATATTTGATGACTTTCAAGCATCTGTTGAGCATATTCTACCATTTTTGATGCTTCAACCCCGGCTTTTATTTCATCGTGTTGTCCGGTTGTGTTAAGAGTAGACGCGCGCTTCATTGACAACGAGTGTACCGTTACGCTTTCGGGATCAAGGTTTAAAATTTCTTTTAAAGTATCTTTAAAACTATCAAAATCGTCGCTTGGCAAGCCCGCAATTAAATCCATATTTATATTGTCAAAACCTGCTTCTCTTGCAAGCATAAACGCTGCTATAGTGTCTCCCGAAGTGTGCTTTCTGCCAATGCACTCAAGCACATTATCGTTCATTGTTTGTGGATTAATGCTGATGCGTGTAACGCCATTTTGCTTTATAACATTTAGACGCTCTATATCAATGGTGTCGGGTCTTCCTGCCTCGACGGTAAATTCCCTAACATCTGACATATCAAAATTTTCTCTTACGGTTTTAAGAACTCTGTCCATCTGCTGCGCACTAAGTGTGGTAGGAGTACCGCCACCCATATAAACAGTTTCAAGATGCAAATTTAGTCTTTTTGCAATATCTGCAGTAATTTTAATTTCGCGGCACAAAAAATCGACGTACTGCGGAATAATATTTTTTGCTTTTTCAACCGAATGCGAAACAAACGAACAGTATGTGCATCTGGTAGGACAAAACGGAATTGAGATATAAAGGCTAAAGGAGTTGTCGGTAGACAAATTTATTATATCCTCTTCGCTTACTACAGTTTTCTCGCAGAGTTTCAGTTTTTCTTCGCTTACCAAAAACTTATTTTTAAAGAAATTTCGCGCATATTGTAATCCGTATTCATTGCAGTAGCGCAAAAACAGTTTTGCCGGACGCACACCCGTTAATATTCCCCACTGCGGACGATAATCCAACAATTTTTCAAAACAGTAAAAAAGTTGTCTTCCAAGCTCGTGTTGCGTTTCTTTTCTCTGGTCGGGTATTGTCTTGTCAACCGTTGCAGAAAATTGAATCTCATTTTCCCCTAATTTAAGTTTTGCGATCACCAAGGTATCACAGTCATCTTCACAAACGCTGCAATGTGCATATCTGTCACCTAAACTTACACTGTGTGAAACCTCTATTTTTTCAAAAGGAAGAAAAAGTCTTATTAATTTTTCCATTTCATAGTCAAATTCGTGACCTATGTTACATAATTTCATTTTTTACCTCAGGTAAGGGTTATGTGAACGTTCATGACCGATAGTTGTCATTTCACCATGACCCGAATAAACCTTTATTGTATCATCAAAAAGCCACATCATTCTATCAAGCGACTCTTTCATTTCGTTGATGTTGCCACCAGGCAAATCAACCCTGCCTACGGTTTCATAAAAAAGCATATCGCCACTAAAAAGACAATCTTCTATCAAATAGCACATACCACCAATGGTATGCCCCGGCATTTCGTAAGCTTTTACCGTAAGATCACCGACGATAAATTCTTCCTCATCATCTATGGTGTAGTCGGCATTATATGGTGGTATTTGCGGTGTAAACATTCCCGACAAATTATATGTGCGGTCTGATAGTGCAAACTCTTCGTTTTTACCGATTGCTATTTTAACCCCCGTTTTGTCGCGCAATTGCAAAGCGCCGCCAATATGGTCATAATGAGCGTGCGTAATTAATATAAGACGTGTTTTATCACAGTTTTCATCTAAAAACTCTTTAAGTTCTGTAGTGTATTTACCCGGATCAACGACAATTGCCGCTTTATCGGTCAAAATACCGTAACAGTTAGAGTATGTTGCCAAATGCCCCTTAAGTAAAAATTCAACCTTCATAATTATCCCTTTTTATTCCATATATCCGTATCTAACAGTATGGTAACGGGTCCATCGTTTATAAGCGATACCTGCATATCGGCTCCAAACACACCTGTTTGTACATGCTTTATGCCGTTTGTTTCAAGCGCATGGCAAAAAAGTTTGTAATATTTTTCAGCCGTAACAGGCTCCATTGCGTTTATAAAGGACGGACGATTACCTTTTTTTGTATCGGCAGCTAATGTGAATTGCGATATACACAAGATTTCGCCCTCCACATCAATAATTGATTTATTCATTTTGCCTTCATCGTCTTCAAAGATGCGCAGATTAGCAGTCTTTTTTGCAAGTAATTCTATATCTGCTTCGGTATCGCCATCTACAGCACAAAACAGTATCATATAACCTTTGTTGCACTTACCGACAACACTACCCTCAACCTCTACCGATGCATTTTTAACTCTTTGAATTACAGCCTTCATACTATTGCACCACTCTTTCTACGCTAAATACGCCGGTTATTTTTTCCACACGAGCAATAATACTGCGTAAATGTTCAACACTTTCGGCACTGATTGTAATATGAATAATACTGTTTCCGCCTTTTAACTGTCTTGCGTTTATTGCATGTACTGCAAGACGCATATTGTAAGCGGTATTCATAACATCCCCTACAAGACCCTCACGGTCGATTGCGGATATTTGAAGTGTAGAGGTGAATCCTTCACGCTTTATATTATCCCAATGTGCATGCACCCAACGGTCCGGTTCATCACAATTGTGGATATCCGTCGGCACGTTACTACAATCGCACTTGTGTATTGATACGCCATGTCCGCGTGTTATAAAGCCGATAATATCATCACCTGGCAACGGAGCGCAACATTTTGAAAGTTTTATAAGACAATTGTCTATTCCCTCTACAATAACTCCTTCTGAAGATGTATGTTTTTTAGGTGATAATGTTTTAATTTCAACAGCCTTTGCCGCATTTGCGCGCTTGGTGTAATCTTCACGAATACGCGGCAATATTTTTGAAATAAGTACACCGCCATATCCAATGGCAGCATAAAACTCATCACTATCGCTAAAACGCATACGCTTTGCAAGATCATCAATATATTCCTGATATTCACTTTCCGTAAAATTAATGTTGTTACGACGCAACTCGCGTTCAAGATCATTTTTGCCCTGTTCAATATTTTCACTGCGCTTTTCTCTCTTGAACCACGAGCGTATTTTCGCCTTTGCGGAGTTAGTAACGGCAATATTCATCCAATCGCGACTTGGACCATGACCGGCTTGATTAGTAGTAAGTATTTCTATTACTTCACCCGTTTTAATTTCGTGGTTAATAGGCACTATTTTACCGTTAGCCTTAGCCCCTACCATTTTAATGCCGACTGCCGAGTGAATAGCAAAAGCAAAATCGACAACAGTGGAACCTACAGGCAGATTTATTACGTCACCGCGTGGCGTAACGGCAAATACATCCTCTTGCGAAAGGTCAACCTTAATAGTACGCACAATTTCCGAAGCATCTCCCGAAACATCGGATGTCTCAAGCACCTGCCTTATCCACGCAAGGCGATCCTCCATATATTTATCCGTACCGGTTATGCCTTCTTTATATTTCCAGTGCGCCGCGATACCAAATTCCGCTGTGTGGTGCATTTCAAAAGTACGAATTTGAATTTCAAAAGGCACACCCTCTCGGCTGATAACGGTTGTATGCAGCGACTGATACATATTTGGTTTTGGGGTAGATATATAATCCTTAAAACGGTTTGGGATCGGGCGGAACATATCGTGCATAATACCCAATATGTTATAACAGTCTGCTACCGTATCGGTGATTACACGTATCGCATAAACATCATAAATTTCATCAAAATCACGGCCTTGAACATACATTTTACGGTATATGCCATGAATGGATTTGACACGACCCTGAAACGACATTTTTACATTTGGAAGTTCGTCTTTAAGACGTTTTTCGATACGCTTTTCAATATCTTCAAGTATCTGTTCTCTTTGATGACGTCTTACCTGCAAAAGCTCTTCAATCTCATTATATGCAATAGGGTCAAGATGCTTAATAGCAAGGTCTTCGAGTTCTTCTTTGACAGGACGTATACCTAGTCTATGCGCAATAGGAGCATAGACTTCCAATGTTTCGAGCGCTTTGTCGCGTTGTTTTTGTTCAGGCATAGCGCCCAACGTTCTCATATTGTGCAAACGATCGGCGAGTTTAATAATTATTACACGCACGTCCTTGCCCATGGCGATAAGCATTTTGCGCAAGCTTTCGGCCTGTTGTTGTTCTTTAGAAACAATAGAAAGTCTTCCTATTTTGGTAACGCCGTCAACCAAAAGAGCGACATCTTCACCAAAAAGAGATTTTATCTCCTCAATACCGACATCGGTATCCTCTACCACGTCGTGCAACAACGCTGCCGCAATTGACTGGCTATCCATACCCAGTCCTACAATAATTTTTGCTACATTATAAGGGTGAATATAATACTCCTCATTGGTAAGACGCTTTTGTCCGAGGTGATGATCAACGCAATAAACAAAAGCCTTTTCAATCAATGGAATATCATAACTTCCGCCCTGATTTGTCATACTGTCTAACAATGCCGCATAATCACGTTTTGCCGCTTCATTCATTGCTATTCACCCCTTCATAAAGTTTTTTGTACGTATCCGAATTCATTAAATCGCTTTTTTGGTTGGTTGTATGACCTACTAAAATTCCGTTATTTTTTGATATTAGATTCATTTCGCAAAGTGTTTTAACCGCTATTTGAGTTTTAGCATAACCTATTTTTGTATCAATGTACTTTAATCGCTCGGCATTTATTGGCGTTGCAGTGATCATTTTGTAAATGCTACCAACCTCGATTCTGTCAGGTAAAATAGCGGTATAATCGGCATCTATTCCCGACATAAAATCATCGAATCTGCATTTTTCGCTAAAATACAGCTCTTGCTCGATATTGGACATCTTAACCGCCTTAACCTGTACAGACAAATTATACTGTCCGTGATACAAATTAATGTCTAACGTTACAGCAAGGTCAATTTTGTCGCCCACCATAAAGCAAAACTGTTCCAAGGTTACGCCAAAAAGCAATGCCTGAAAAGCGTTATCATTTTTTCGGCAAAGAAGCTTTAAGTGTTTTCCGTTTCCTATTGCCGTTATTTTTTCTAGTGTTACATCAAATATACCAAATACTGGTAAAGGATTGCCAAATCCAAACGGCTCAAGAGATTTTATAGCATAAGCCATATCAATGCTCATCCCTGCCGGATTTAGTCTGAAATCTATGTCAAGGCAAGGCACGGCCACATTGGTAGAAACCGCATATTCGTTTATCTTTTTTCTAAATTCGTCAACACGTTCTGCATCAACACTAACACCAGCAGCCAACTCGTGACCGCCGTATTTTATCAAAATATCGCAACAATGATTTATTGCATTATAAAGATTAAATCCAGCAAAACTTCTGCCCGAACCGTGAGCCACACCGTTATCGTCAGATAAAACAATGGCCGGCTTGCCGTATCGATCGCATATACGTGATGCGACAATACCCAATACGCCAAAATGCCAACCCTTGCCGCAAACCACTATAACTCGGTTATATTTAAGCGCTTCATCTTCGATAATCTTTACTGCACTTTTAAAAATTTCCTTTTCAATTTGTTGTCTTTTAACATTGTCATCATCTATCGGCCCTGCCAACCTTAAGGCTTCAATCGTGCTGCCACTTACAAGAAGCTCAAAAGCCCTGTATGCACTACCCATTCTTCCCGCAGCGTTTATTCTGGGCACAATACCAAAAGATATTTTCCCGGCATCTATTTGGGCTTTTTCAATGCCCGCCATATTTAATATAGCCGCAATACCGCAATTAGGTGACGTTTTAATTTTTCTAATACCCGCCTTCACGATAGAGCGATTTTCGTTCACAATAGGCATAACGTCGCCAATCGTTGCCACCGCCAATATATCGGCATAACGCTCAAGCATTTGCTCGGGTTCTTTATCATCGAGCACACACGCAAGCTTAAAGGCAACCTCCGCGCCACAGATATCTTTAAAAGTAGATGGACAATCACTTCTGTGCGGATCCACAACAGCTATCGCTTCGGGAAGCTTTTCAGGTGGAATATGGTGATCGGTTACAACGGTTTTTATTCCCAAAGAATCGGCATAAGCAATTTCCTTTGCGCACGAAATTCCATTATCAACAGTAACAATAAGACCCACACCCTGCAAAGCGAGTTTGTCAACCGCCGAACAGCTCATTCCGTAACCCTCGTCTATTCTGTCCGGAATATACGCAATTACGTTAGCCTCCCTACTGACAAAATAGTCGTAAAGCAAGGATGTTGCTACTACACCATCACAGTCATAATCGCCAAACACGGCAATTTTTGTACCTTTAGCAATAGCATTGTTTATATAATCTGCGGCAATTTTAATGTCCATGAGTTCAAAAGGATCACACAAAATCGGTTCCTCGCTCATCATTAGTTCAAGTTCGCCTTCGTTATCAATACCCCTACCAACAGCAATAAGCGCTGCAAAAGGATCGACATTACATTCCTCTGCCAACACTTTTGCTTTTTCGCGATCGGGAGCACCAACGACCCATTTTTTGATAGACACAAAATCACCACCTTAGAATTCAATTATAAATATTCATAATATTTTACCACACATTTGCATAATTTTCAATAATAAAATATTTATATATAACTTTTATTTATAAGAGAAAAACCCCTCATCACAAATTTGCGATGAGGGGAATTTTTAAAAATTATCTTTTATCTACCAAGAAGAATAACGCCAATGTGCCAGGACCCGAATGGGATCCGATAACAGGCCCTACGTAAGTAGTCAGTTGAACCTGTGCTCCACAATTTTCTTTTAACATATCCGCAAGAGCATTAGCGTCATCAATACAATCACCGTGCGAAATAAATACAACGCCATCTTTTTTATCTAATGCCGTTTCGGCGTACATATCGGCGATTGCTTTAAGAGCCGCCTTTCTTCCACGCACTTTTGATACGCTTACAAGCTTACCGTTTTCGTCAACCTTCATAACAGGTTTAATATTAAGCATCCCGCCAACAAGTGCGGTTGTAGCACTAATTCTTCCGCCTGCCTTAAGATACTTTAGATCATCAACCGTAAACCAATGCATTATATTCATTTTTGTATTTTCGGCATAATCGGCGAGTTCATCAATATCGGCGCCCTGGTTTTTCTTATCTACCAAAAGTTTCACAAGCAAACCATATCCTGCCGATGCACACAACGAATCTACAACCACAATTTTGCTGCCGTCATATTGAGCCATTATTTCCTCGGCTGCTTCACGGGCAAAGTTAACAGTAGCAGAAAGACCCGACGAAAATCCTAGATATAAAATATCCTTACCTTCATTTACAATGGCTTCAAACGCATCGCAAAATTTACCCATATTAGCAGCCGATGTTTTTGGAATAGCGCCGGCGCGCATTTTGTTGTAAAACTCGCTTTTGGGAATTTCATGGTCTTGATACTCGTTGGGGTCGTCACTAAACGCCAGGCTCAGTGTACAGTATTTTACGCCCCAATCATTTAATATGTCGCACGAAATATCGCACGCAGAATCAACAAAAATAATATAATCTCGCATAAAAAAGCTCCTTAAAATTATAAATGCGCGTTGCAACAAGCAACGAGATAATTATATTCAAGAATTAACAAAAATGCTATCTACTATACAAATTATAAATTCTACCGAATAAATTTTACGCTCTACTCACAGTAGAAATCCCGTATTTATAGGCATTTGCACAGCCTTATAAGTGAGTGTTGTAGTGTTTTAAGTTTTTATTTAGCAATACGCAAAGAGGTTATTTTTATCAATAAACAAAAAACAGGGTGCGCTTTATATTATAAAGGCACCCGACGATTTTATTTATATATTATTTTTGCTTGACGTTTAATTTCGTCCATACAACTGTGTACGATAAAACAAATATTACTGTTTTGGTTATATTCGTCCATTCGCTTACCGTTTATAAAATCACAAAGAGCAATCGCTTCATAACCCATTAATATTTCCTTTGATACATCATCAAAAAGCGATTCTTTGTCATTAGCGCGCACAAGATAAGCATCTTGATAGTAAACAGCCGTTTCCATTACAACCGAGCCGCTATCACCTACTATCTCGGTAGGTGCAATACTTTGACCGGTTTTGCTATAGGTTAAGCAAGCATTAAAGCCATCATATTCAAAAATCGCAACCCCACTACCATCTGCTCCGTTGTTTAAAAACGAAGCACTTGCCTTAATGTTTTTTGGTTTTCCAAACAAATCTATTGCGGCATAAACACAATAAACGCCCAAATCCATAAGTGTACCGGCATGTAGTGACATATCAAAAATGTTTACCGGTTCCCCTTGCATAAAACGGTCGTAGCGAGATGAACGCTGACAATAATCAATTTTTGCCATAACGATATTACCGATTTTATTTATCGCAGTTTTAATACGTTGACGGCTGGGATTATATATCGGTATAATCGCTTCCATATATATCAAATTCTTTTTATCTGCAAGCTCCTTAAGACGCTTGTATTCACTAGCCGATGTTGTTATTGACTTTTCGCAAATAACATGTTTGCCGGCATTGAGCAAAAATTCCGATTGCTTTGCATGCAATGAGTTTGGTGATGCTATGTAAACCGCATCAATACCATCATCCTTTGCAATACTTTCCAAGGATGTATAAACCTTGTTGCAAGCAAATTTTTTTGCAAACGAAAGACCGGTATCACTTCTGCGTGAATATACTGCCGCAAGCTGCATTTGCCCCGTAGCAAGCGCGCCTGTAACAAATTGCTCTGCTATAAAGCTTGTTCCTATAGTTGCATATTTTATCATGGCATTATTTAAACGGATTGTCGTTATTATCGTATATTTGACATATGATGTTTTGGATTTTCAATGCTTCTTCACCGGAAATTTCAAGCGTTTCTTTACCCTGTACCGCATTATAGAACTGTCTTATCTGTACGGCGTGTTGGAAACCCCAATAATCTTTACCGCCACTATATTTAAACATATCCTCGGGATTATTTGTGGCAGTTTCCTGTGTGCCGTCATGGTATCTGATTACTGCATGGTCATACGAGAAGGTTGCCTTACCGTTTTCGCAAAGCAAACGTATTTCGATTGGATCGTCGCAAAGATAGTTATTCATAGCAAAAAAGGATAGTAATACACCGTTTTCATACTTAATAAGACCCTCGCCCGTGTCCTCAACCACCATAATTTCGTGATTGCGGTTATGAAGTGTAGATTGAACCTCAATTGGCTTGCTATCTATCATCCAGTTAGCAAGATCAATAGAGTGAATGGCTTGGTCTATTATAACTCCGCCGCCCTCTTTATCCCAAGTGCCTTTCCAGTCGGAATGATCATAATAATTGTCGGGTCTGTACCAAGTAAGTGTTGTTCGTCCACATTTAACCGCACCTAATTTACCGTCAAGTATACGTTGTTTTACAAGCTGTGATGGCGCATTATATCGACATTGAAATATTACGCCATACTGCACACCGCACTCCTTAGCCGTCTCAACCGCATTTACGGCATCCTCGTAACGAATACTCATCGGCTTTTCGGATAAAACGTTTATACCGCATTTAAATGCATCAATAGCCACCGGCGTATGTAAATAATGAGGCAAACAAATGTGTACCGCATCCAACTTTTCGTTCTTGAACATTTCATTGTAATCGGTATACATCTTGCCGCCATACTTTTGCGAAGCGGTAATTGCTCTATCCTCTTTAATGTCACAAACAGCAACCAGTTCCACATCGTCAAAAGCCTTTATTGAATCAAGATGCATAACCGAAATATTTCCGCATCCTATAACTGCAACCTTTAATTTCATAACGCCTACCTCACAAATAGTTTTATACATTATTATCTTACATCAAAATTGTTTAAAATTCAAGATTATTATGCATTTTCTTACATTTTGAACGCAAAAAAATAAAACCACCCAAAATCTATAATTGATTTGGGTGGTTTTGTGTTATCCTGCCTTTAAATTCAAACGTATTTTATCGCTAATCATAGCAATAAACTCTGAATTTGTAGGTTTACCTCTACTATTGTGTACTGTATATCCAAAATATGAATCTAGCGTATCCATATCACCACGATCCCAAGCAACTTCAATCGCATGGCGTATTGCACGTTCTACTCGCGACGATGTTGTTTGGTGTTTCTTTGCAACGGTAGGATATAAAATTTTAGTTACCGAGCTTATCATATCGTTGCTCTTTACCGACATCATTATAGCATCTCTGAGATAATTGTAGCCTTTGATATGAGCCGGAACACCAATTTGATGTATTATATCAGTTATTAAAATCTCCAATTGAACATCGGTAGTAATTTTAGTTTTATTAACCACAATTGGCATATTGTTATTTTTCCAGTTGGTAAGGCTGATAATTCTTTCTGCCATAGCGTTTAAATCGATTGGTTTTAAAAAATAATATGCCGCACCGGCCTCAAGCGCTTCCCTCTCAAGACGCTGATTATCAAAATTTGACATTGCAATTACAATGGGTTGTCCCTGTTTCTCTTTATCATTTAAAGAATCAAGAACTCCCAAAATGTCTAAATTGCGCATAAAAACATCGGCAATCACAACATCTACCTTATGTTCCGTTGCTTGGCGCAACAATTTTTCACCATCTTTTTCACACAAAAACACTTCCATTCCGTAACTGCGTAAAAAATCTGCGCAATTGCGCCCAAAATCAACAGTATCATCCGCGATTAAAACCTTTAATTTTACACTCATTTTAAATTTTCCTTTCATTGTTTAAGATTGCGTCAAAATTTTACTATATTTTTCCTTTTTAAAACAAAATCCCAACAAGAGCGTTAAAAAGCAAAACTTCAAATAAAAATAAAGTTTGTTTAATATCTTTTAATTTAAAAATCATTCAATTTTAAAACCTAAAAATATTTTTTTGTATTTTTTGCAAATTTTGCGCTTGTTTATATTGACAAGTATGGTATAATGAATACATCAAAATATTCGAGGTGCTTTATGAAAAAGTTTTTTAACGAATTTAAAGAGTTTGCCCTTCGCGGAAACGTAATCGATCTTGCTGTTGGTGTTATTATCGGTGGCGCTTTTCAGACCATTGTAAAATCATTGGTAGATGATCTTATTATGCCATTTGTAGGTCTTGCAACAGGCGGCATCAATTTTACCGATCAATTCCTTATTTTAAAATTAGCCGATGGTGTCGAGCAAGGCACTAAATATCCTTCCCTTTCCGCAGCAAAAGAAGCCGGCGCTACTGTATTTGCCTATGGTTCTTTTGTTACAGCAGTAATAAACTTCATAATTATGGCAATTGTTATTTTCTTGTTTGTAAAGCTTATTAACAACCTACACAAGCTTGGCAAAAAAGAAGAGGTTGAAGAGGCTCCAACAACCAGAGAATGTCCTTTCTGTAAAAACGAAGTTGATATTGAAGCTACTCGCTGCGCATATTGCACATCTGAGCTTCCTCCAATCACAGAAGAATAAGCTGCGTCAAAAAGCTGCGGTAATTTTTACCGCAGCTTTTTTAATTTAACAAATAAACAGAAAAATTTAAATACCCTGCAAACGTAAGCCATAAAATATATGGTATTTGCAAAATTCCAGCAGGCTTTGATATCTTATAAAACATTACTGTCATTATAATCGCAGAAATCCATAAAAGTACTAAAACAACAAATGACAACAAAAACTGTCTGTTATTAAAAAATATTGGAGACCATACAAAATTTAAAAACAGTTGTATTCCAAAAACAATAAATGCCGCTTGTTTTTCATATGTTGGCGCTTCACTATTCCAAACAAAATAGAGCGAAACTCCCATCAGCGCGTAAAGAACAGTCCAAACAATGGGAAAAAGTACGCCGGGCGGCGATAACGGCGGTCTTACTATTTGAGAATATATATCCATATTATCCCTTGTAATTAATGCCGACAATCCACCAACAATAAGCGGAATAGCAATGCTGATTAAAAATTTTTTAAAATTAAATCTAACTACCATAACAACACCCCATAACAGTTTATGAAGTTATGCGGTGTTTTATTATTAATTATTTTCCGGTAAGCTTTTAATATTAAAAAGCACGGTTACCACACCCGATAAAGCGCATGCGCTAAGTAGTCCTAACCAATCGACCTGTGTAATTCCGATAGTGTTTGTACCAATTACTGCCAATGCTGTTTCGGCCATTGTTTTTAAAACCTTTATTCCCAGTATTTTTAGCCATTCTAAAATTTTCATCATACACCTCTTACTTAATTAATTTGTTCACAAGTTTTTGAATTGCAGAGTAATTATATGCTGCTTTTTCCAAACTCTCTTTCCTTTGCGCGCCGTTGCCCCATTTGCCCGATATAACTTCGCGGGCAATTTCTTGCTCACTTTTTGCTGTTGACAACGGTTTTGCATTCGCTTTACCGCTCAGACGATTTACTTCGGCCTGGACCGAATCATAGTCATATCCTGCGTTTAAAAGGTTAATTTTTCTCGTATTTCCATTGCCCCACTTGCCTGCAATAACCTCGCGTGCTATTTGATTAACCGACTTTTTATCAGACACAAGCGGTTTGTTATTGTGCGGCTTTAGTTGAAAATCAAAACACTTTAATATTTCTTTTGCCAACACATCAATACTTTCATTAAATTTTGTAATGTCCTGTTTGTTTGAAATAAAACAACATTCCAAAATTCTGTAATTATATCCTTTTTGCGCTGCGCGATTTATATTTGCAATGTCGTTTCTTTTAACAATTTTTTGACTTCTTCCGGGAAAGATATCAGAAATCATTTTTGCAAGAGCCTGATCGTATTTATCGGCATTAAATTTGGCGTTAATAATAACGTGACCGCCTTGAGCCGTTAGATTATCACTGCTATCCAAATGCAGTTCAAGAACATTACAATCAGAGGGGATTACGCCCTTTGAGATAATATCGCTTTTGTAGGCGTTTAAACTAAAATCGCTTAACAAAACCATATCATTACCAAATTCCTTAATCTTAGCGGCTAATGCTCGCACTCGTTCCGATTCCTTATAACCATTGCCAACCGCCCCGCTGTCACCGTTACCATGTCCTGCAATAATAAATAATTTTTTCATAAAATCACTCCTTATGTTCTTCTGCAAATCTTGCAAGCAACTCTTTATATTTTTGTTTTACCCCACCGTTACCATTTAGCCCGTTAACATAAACATCTCCTGCCTCTATACGCTCAGACAACGGCATTTCCGGTGTCATAATAACCAAGCGAAGTATCGCTTTATAGTTTTCTTTATCGTGTAAATCCTTTTGTTCGCGCCATTTGTCCCACCTGCGAATAAAACGATAAGCCGCTACAATAGTTGTTACTATAACACCAATTGCCGAGAATATTGTTGATGTAAAAATTATCTTATCCATCAATTAATACACCGCCTTCAAATACTTATCAAATACAGGTGTGATTTGCGGCAGATAAAATCTTCGGTATCCATCACCGTTAGGGTGTGTTCCGTCGGGTACACCGGTTGGTTTTGAGGTGTAATTATCAAACATGAACGGTATGTTTGTGTTAAGACCGCCGTACAAGTAGATATCCACCACCTCTACACTCCACTTTTTACAAACCTCAAGCACTATGCCGCGCAATCTTTCTTGCGACGATGATTTTCTGCTGCTCATATTATGAGGAAGCACAAACACAACCTTTTCCCAAATTTCTTTACACTTTGAAAGCGTTTGTTCTAAAGCACCATAAAATGTATTGGTATCAAAAGTTATAAAATCGTTTGATATGGCTCCTATAAAATTTTCATCGCTTGCATAATTACAGTCATTTGTCATACCACCAATAACGCACAAATCTGCCTGTTGCCCTATGTTTTCACATATTTGATCGTATATCCAAGAACGGCCTTCCGATGCTTTGTTGGCAATCGTTGCTCCGGAGATGGCACAATTTATGCTGCCACAACCTCTTTTTTGCGCATAAATATCGGTATATCCCGACCCCTTCGTATTCCCGTTTCCATAACCAAAAACAATGCTGTCACCAAACGCAATAATTGTTTTACCAAGATTATCAAATTCTTTGGAAACATATTTACTAATTTCATCAAGATTAAGATTTTCTTTATTTAGTTGTTCTTTATGATAAGGCTCGTATCCTGTATCCGAATCACCCAACAAAATATATTCTTCGTCTTTTACGTATTTCGTCGTTGTTATAGTTGGTCTAAAATACACAGTGCCCGCAGGTATATCTGTAAAAACAACCGAATCGTAAGCTGTGGGATGTGTAATATTTTTTCTTGTTATGGGAAGTTTATCTTCATTATAAAAAGCTACGGTTAAAAACGCCTTAGAAAACACGATGGCAGTATTATCTTTAAGTTCTATGTATTCTCCCAAACCATATTTTGAATAAGCGCTTCCGGTTATATCATTTCCGTTAACATCTGTAGTACTTCCCCACTCCAAGGCTTCGGGATTAAAGACATTCTTTGATGCTTCGCCAAACCGTTTTTCAATATCTTTTATTTGTTTACCAAATTCTTCTTTAATACCATTTTCAATTTCATCGGATATAAATTCCATATCCAAATGATCATTTTTTAGCTTTTCTTTTTCAAATGGCACATACCCACCCGTATATTCGCCAAGCGCAACATATGCGGTATTTATGTTAAACGGTGCGTACACACCATAACCCTTAATTCTTGAAATAGGCTTAACAAACGCATTGCCCGATACATCGTAAACGCCATATTCACCCGAAGGCTCAACGGCTATTCTTGATTTAAATATTTTATTTTCGCCATACAACGCTAAATATTCAAAGGTTGAAGAACAAGTAATTTGGTCAAAACCATTTAAATCAATAAAATTTTCACTTATTCCATAACCGTTTGCATCTATTTGTGCGCCTGCAGAGCTTACCGATACATTCTCGAGTATATTGCCGTCAAACACATTTACCGAAGCCGACGTAAAATATTCTGTTATACCGTCACCCTTGTCACCCTTATCACCTTTGTCACCTTTGTCACCCTTTAAATCTGATTGACTCGTACCGCTTGCCGAGGTTACTGTTAATGTAGTTCCATCCCAGCTATGCGTTACCGAAACGCCGTCAAATTCACCGTTTTTGAGTTTTTCTTCGATTTGCAAAGCAAAATCCTTTACATCATCATATGTCGATTGCGCAAATTTTGCCGCAGATATTGAATCGTTTGTATTTTTCTTAACCGCATCTGCAAGCGCTGACACGCTCTCGTAATTATCCTCTTTTTGTTGTATTCCTTCAGGTCTGTTTTTTAACCACAACTTAATCGGGAAACTGTATATTTCCATTTCGGTTTTATTGTCGTCTGACAATGCGGTTATAACCAAATAAAGGGTTAATTTACCTCCAAAACGTGTGTGTCTTTCTTCCAACTCAAAATTTATTGCAATTTCGGGTAGTTCTTGCGGTTCGCTTTGCCATATTCCACCTTCACCGTCATAAAGATCAAACCTATATCTAATCTTTTTATTTGTTGAATAGGAATTTATATTGTAACGTAAACTTTCCGTTAAATAAAAACTCAGCTTCGTAGCCTTGTGGTCACCCTGAGTGCCGCAGAATTGCTCTGCCGAAGGATTTATTTCATCTAAATCAAGCGTATATTCTATCTTTCGCATTTTTACATCCTTTCTAAATTTTTACCTACACAAAAAGGTCACATTAAAGCAAACGCCTTAATACGACCTTTTATAATATTAACCTATTAAATTTTATAACTTAAACCAAGTATGATTACTCGAAATCGTCATCATCGTCTTCTTCGTACAAACTATCAATAAATTCCTCAAAACTATCTGCTATTTTTTCTATCTCAAGTGTTTCGTGATCAATTAACACTATGCGGTCATCAGGTTTATAAAAAGCTATTTCATCACCAAACGGTGTATCGGCAAAACAAACAAAATTTTGATAAATATAAGCTACGTCACTCAACCAATCAATATCTTTGTCGATTATTGCATCTCTTGCAAATGTTTCATATGTATTAACATTCTCCCATACCGTTGTCCCATGTTCTTCACGTGCGTTAAAAGAATACAAACAATCAAAAATTCTACCCTCTGTTTCATCTGTGTCAAATTCCGTTAACTTCGGGCGTCCGCCATTATTTAATTCCACACAATCCTTAAACGACTGTGGAAAAGTATATCCTCGCACTCTTTCATATGCTTCTATCAGTTTTTTAGATTCAAGCGGTGTTGCTAAATCCCAATCCATAATAAAAACTCCTATCTATTTTTACTTCCTCCGCCCCATATATAACGACCCCCTGTATGTCCGGCTTTATTATGTATCTCCCTTTTTACAAGCTTCATTTTGCCGGGGGGGGACATCTAAATTTTACAATTTAAGGCAAGCATGATTACTCGAAATCGTCATCATCGTCTTCTTCGTACAAACTATCAATAAATTCCTCAAAACTATCTGCGATTTTTTCTATCTCAAGTGTTTCGTGATCAATAAACACTACGCTGTCATCACGTTTATAAAAAGCTATTTCATCACCAAACGACGTGTCGGCAAAACAAACAAAATTTTGATAAATATAAGCTATGTCATTCAAGCAATCAATATCTTCGTCGGCCATTGCATCTTGTACTCGTATTTCATATGCATTAACATTGTCCCATACCGTTATACCTTGTTTTTCGCATGCGTTAAAAGAATACAAAAAACCAAACATTCTACCCTCTGTTTCATCTGTGTCAAATTCTGTTAACATCGGGCAACCGCCATTATTTAATTCCACACAGTCTTTAAACGACTGCGGAAAAGTATATCGGCGCAATCTTTCATATGCTTCTATCAGTTTTTTAGATTCAAGCGGTGTTGCTAAATCCCAATCCATAATAAAAACTCCTATCTATTTTTACTTCCTCCGCCCCATATATAACGACCCCCTGTATGTCCGGTTTTATTATGTATCTCCCTTTTTACAAGTTTCATTTTGCCTGGAGGTACATCATGATGCCAAACATAATCTTTTAACTCAAGATCTTTATATATGCGTTGGAGTTCTTTTTCCGAAAACAATTCCTGCAAATCCGGATTGTTTTTTAAATTGTTTTTAAGTTGACAATAACACTCTTTAAACTGCTTTTTGTCTCTGACCTTATACATATCTTCGGGTAATTGTACTTCAAATACACTTTCGAATTGAGGCACGACAACCTCATACCAAACGTTTCCGACTTGAAATCGTTTCGTCTCAAACAAAACGTCGCTTACGGGGTGCCTCTTTCCTGATAATTTTTGATTTACACACTTTACTTTAACAATATTATACTTAGATTCAGCAAGCTTGTCAAGCGATGCTTTGCTGCCATCATTGGATACTAGTTGCAAATTTTCCTCATCAAGCACAATTACCGACAAACTTCCCGGATCAAACTGCCTGTTCATATAAACAATTGCATCTATTCCCTTGTCACTTAGTATTTCACACAAATATTTAGCAGCATTATTGTTTCTGTCACTCCAATGCGCACCTTCACGCGATACGATTAAACGATATTCACTCTTGCTTAAAATTCCGTTTTCGTACATATCTTCCGCAATACTTTGTGCGGTCACGTGTTCAAACGCATTTGTCGTAAAATACGGATTTTTAATATTTGCGTAATATTCTTCATATGCGCCCATTTTAAGATTTGGTTGTTTGCTTTTTTCCAAAAGATAGTTGTCTCGCGCAAACGCCAAGCTGCCCATATTATATGGGAATGCGCTATGCTTATAACGATTTTTGCCATACTTGTTCCAAACAAATAAAGACAACAACCTTCCGTCATTGTCTTTAAAAACAGTTTCAGCAAATTCTTGCGTTACGCTATGCGCTACCGTTCTGCCCGCAGTATCCACAGATGCAACTTTTAATTTTGCCGTTTCGCTTATTTGTTTATTTAATAATACCTTTGCTCCCCAAATATTTTCGCTTTTTCTTTCGAGTAATCCGCTTTGACCGACCTTTATTTCGTCCAAATTCTCAGCCTGCGGTATATTAGGACATTCCAAATGCTCGGTAAGCAATTTAAGCTTTTGAGAATTATCCTGCAAAGCCAGTATTTCTTTTTCTATTTGCGCGATATCCCTAACCGGTCTACTTTTTTCATCAATCACAACATATTCGGTTTTGTCTTCGCCGTTCAATAAATCTCCGTCATTATCATAAATGCTTTGTGTTGCCAAATTTTCATCCACAAGAATTCCGTTTTTAGAAAGCAGTAATATTTGGCTTTTATCAAACACAATTAAGGCGTTTTCACCCTTATCCTTTACTAATACGATAGCGTCATACCCTAAAAGTTCAATTTTATCCTTCAACTTTTTAGATGCATAGTTGCTAAAGGTAGGTGTATTAACATTAGGATGCAAACGTATACTTTCATAAAATTCACTAGATATTAGTCCATCGTTAAAAATAGCCTCGGCTACATTCAAGGTGTTCCACTCGTTTAAATTTAAAACCAGCGGATTAACTACGTTAGCTATGTACTCATAAAAAGCTCCGTTATACGAATAATTGCTTTGAGTTTTTTGTTGCACAAAATCATCAAAAGCGCCGTTAAATCCCTTTAATTCTTTTCCTTGTCTTGCAATATCCTCAATATTTACAGGCTTTTTAGAATATAAATAAAAGGATATTAATTCACCATCGTTGTTTTTGAATACAGTGGATTCAAACACTTTCTTTATTTTTTCACTTATTTTTCTGCTATTTGAATTTGAAAATTCATTATACATCACATTTGATTTGCTGCTAATTTCATTTGTAAGTCTAATACGCTCTTTTTCTGCGTTCTTTTCCAAGCATTGAAACCATCCGCTACTGCCGCAATATATAAGTTGATTTGCCTTCTTTTTATGTTTTCGAGCAATATACAGCTTATCTTCAAGCAATGTTTTTAATAATTTCGTGTTTCCAAGTTGCTTTTCACTTAAATTTATTGTTTGCTCGTAATCGCCGTCAACAATACCTTCAACATCTGCTCTTAATCCATTTCTGGCTACCAAAATTAGTTGTTCGCTGTCTAAAACAGCCACCGCCAAGCTACCTGCATCATAATTTTGATTTTTATATATTATGCTGTCATATCCCAATTTTCTTAAAACTTTTCTGAAGTTTTTAATTATCGCATTATTATAGCTTGGTTTTAAATTAGCCGAATAATAGCTATCGATCATATCAAAATATTTTTCTTGTGGTAACATATTTATTTCAGTAAGGTAAAATCCTATTTCCTGAACCGAAAGTTCGTATGGCTCAAACGGTAAAATTAAAGGATTATTAATTACTGCATAATATTCCTCGATTACGCCGTTTCGCACAAAATTACCGTTATTCTTTTGATGTTCATATTTTTCAATCGCCATATCCGCGCTTGACAAAAGTATGCCCATTTGTTCATGGCGTAACAAATTATCGCCATACCTGTTTACAAGATATAACGAAATCGGTTCGCCCTTATTGTTTTTTGCAATTGTTTTGCCAAGCTTATTTTTTATATTGTGGTTGAGTTTTCTGCCAACCGTATCTTGATTCGATATAGTTATTTCGCGACTGTCCAAAAAATGCGGATTTTTTAAATCAAGATTTTTATCCGAAACAAAGCCGCTATTACCAGCCTTTATGTCCACATTTTGTCTGTATGCTTGTTGCAAAGCTCTGGTTTTTAGGGTGGATGCAACAAAGTTTTTCACCTTGCGTGCCGTATCCTGACTGTTTATGTTTGCTGCTTGTGTTTCACCAACAGTATCTTTTGTGAATTCTTGAGATGCTTCCTGCGATAACTGCGACTTTTCACTTTGCTGACTTTCTTTAACTTTGATTGATGTTTCTTCGCTTCCAAAAGCTTCAAGGTTTTTGGCGTTATAATCTTTACCGTTCTTTTCTTGGCGCATAGCGCGAATTACGTCATCCTCATTAAGTTCATATAATGATTCAACATAATTTTTTTGGGCAGGAACATAATTTTTAAAATAATGATTACCGCTAATCTTGTCATTATCCGCCACCGTTACAATATTTCCGTGCGAATCAAATGTTATTGCAAGCTCGGGTTGTACATTCGGCTCAAAAACCAAAACCTTGCTTAAATCCGACGCTTTACCCTGTGCGGTTTGAAAAAACAAATCGCTTATACTTTGCATTTTGGCAGCCATTTGAGCTTCATAATTATCGACAAAATACCTGCTCATATCTTCCGCCGTCAAATGACGGTTTAGTATTTTTGAAAAAGGCAATGCGCCTTCTAATTCCATATTTTTCCAATAATCACGGCTTTTACCAATGTATTTTCCTTCCTCAACCTGAATCATTCTTTGAATCTCACGCATAAGATGTGATATTATTTCACGGTCTTTATTTTCAATAAAATCTTTACACAGTTTTTTATCGATTACTATAGTGTTACCGCTTGGTAAATATCTTACTGTTTCGTAATCATAGAAGGAAGTTGTCAGCAAAACCCTTACATCCTTAAAATGTGGAAACTCTTTGTAAAGTTGTTTCCAATGCAAAAAGTCACAAAGCCTACCCTCTATGTTATTGCCTACTTTTTTAAGTTTAATGTTTTTAGTGTGGCCATCGGTTTTTGCCGTACCGGATGCATAGAATTTTAATCCGTCTGCATCAATAAGTCTTACCCAATCGCCAAATACACTTCTGAATATCTTTAATTCGCGCCATATGTATGAGCTATCCTTACCCTCTGACTCCATTGTTTGTGCAGCGGCAATCTTTTCTGTATCATTACACTTTATAAAACACGCTAATTTATTGCTTGGTTTTGTCGGCACTTCCGGCTCTGTTTCTTGAGGTAATGTTTCGCCTTTTTTTGAATCTGTTTTTTGTTTCGATTGTTTTGGCATGCGTTTTTTATTTGTTATTTCACGCAAATAATCCCAATAAGATTTATGATCCTGTGCCTTGTCTTCAAGCACAACATCGTCACCATACTTCCTTTTGGCTAAGTCTATGGCAAATATGTTTCGCTCATCTTCTGCAGACAATATCTCCTCTTTAATTTTTGATGCATCTTGAGGATTTGTTGCATTTATTCTAATAACTTTGGTAATTATACCTTTACTCGCCGAGCCTTTTAAATACATCAAAACACCGGGTAAATCTTTTGAATATAAAATTGACTCACCAAACACACTCTTATAACGATTATGATCTTTAGAAAAAGACAAAAGTAATTTTTGTACTTCTTCGGTGGTCAATATATCGTTATCAATTACCCAACCATATTTGTTATACTGACTTACCGAGTATTCCTTAACCGAATTTTTCCTATTGCTATAAATATCTCCGCCGACAATATCTTGTGTATCATCCGACGCATCATCAAGCTTTAAATTAGTCTCGATATAGCGCTTTGCAAAATGCTTGCGATATTCGGCGTATATCTGCTCATCCTTTTCATAATTTTCTGCTAGATTTAACTTTTTACATAAATCCGCAAAAACCTTTTGTGATAAAGCATCATAATCAATTTCTACTGTCATACTGTTAATATATTCCATTGTTTCGGCAAGGCGAACCGGAATATCTTCGGCAGCTACGTTTTGATTAAACAACTCCGGATAAAAATACGACCAGTTATTCCACGCATCCTTTAAAGCTATGGCGGCCTCGCGAATATTATTTTTTTTGTTATAAAACATATTCAAACCAACCGCTTTATAGTACTTAGTAGGAGTATCGTACATATGCATCATTTTTAGTCGTTGCTTTCGGTCCATAAAAAGCCGCTCTTCTTCTATAAGCTCAATTACTTCTTGCGCATATTCGTCTCGTTCGGCAACAACTTCTGCAGCAATTTCTACCGCAAGTTCGTTTAACAGCCTTTCTTTTTGAGTTAATTCACCCGAAAAGTTTCCGTCACTGTCATAGACTGCCGTTTTAACTTTTTTGTCGGTAATTTCTTTACCATTTTCAAGCAACATTATTGCTTCAATTTTATTGGCAAGCGAAGAAGCGTCCACGTTAGACTTATATTTTTTTGCATAACTTTTCGCTAACTTTATGGCGACTTTATCATATCGAATTTCATTTTGAACTTTTTGGGGCATAGAAAAAGTAATCTCGTCATCCGAGATTGTCTTGTGAACGCGTTTATTATCTGTAACGAGTTTGCCACTTTTACCCATTTGTTCATAAACAGACGAATCTTCTTTTGCAACCTTTCCGGCATCCGAAAGCATGCGATTAAACTTGTCCTGTAAAGCGGAAAGCTGCAAAGTTATATGTTTTTGCCCCTTTAATTTCTTTTTAATGTAAGAAATAAAATCAAGCACAAACTCAATAATTTTATTGTGATTTTTTACATTAAGATTACCTGTTATTGCGGTCATACCGCCACCATCATCTGCAAAGAGCACATCACCTACAAAGTCGGCTATTATTTCGCTTTGCGCTTTAGGAGAGGTAATGTCGTAAATATCGCTATGCTTTTGCAACAAAGACAACTTATATTTATGTTCAGCAATTTTTATGTCAGTTTCATTACTCTTTTTAGTTATCCAAATTTTATACAAATTGCTTTTCCTTACAGCATTAGCAAAGTCATTATATCTGTTTGATTTTTTACAAAAATGCGTCAATTCGTGCTTAAACACAAATCCTATTGGATTAACAGCATAAACATTAAGATGAATTACATTGTTTTCGACATAGCCATCAGGCGATATTATTTGATTCTTATATACCGCATTGCGCAAATCCTCTAACACTACCTTGCGGCCCAATCGTTTACAAACATCACTAATTACACTCTGTTCGTGCGCAGTTAGTTTTTTGGGAGAGTTATTTTGCGGTTTTGTTTCATCCTCCACATTCGTATATTCGCTTGCTTGTTTGTCTACGGACATAAAAAAGGCAGATTCGTTTAATGAATCTGCTTTGTTAATTCTTGTATTCTCTCCAGCATTTGAGTCTCCGTTTCGCTTTGCTCGATTAACGGAATTATCGTCTTTGCCAAATTTTCCTTCTCGTTCTCCGGTATATTTTTGAAAAGACGGGAAATCTCGCTTTTTGTTGATGGCGAGACATCCTTGTCCAAAAACATCTGTAACAGTTTCGTACGGAAATGATAGTTGTTTTCTTTCATTGGATAAAATCTCCTTTTGTATAGTTCCTTGTGTAATTATCGGAAGTGCAGAATTTATTATTACTGCCTTTGTGATTTGCGGACTTTTGATTGATCCCTTAACGTACATAAGTATGTTTGGATAATCGTAAGAATATACAGCCGCCTCGCCAAATCTTGTGGTCGGATATTTATGCTTATTATGCTTGTAATCGGCATAGCGAGAAATCAGCGCGTTATATTCGGCTGCCGATAAAACATCATTAAATCTTACCCATCCAAAATTATTATACTGTTCCTCGCTGTATTTATCAATAGTTTTATCGACCTTATCAATCGACGCAGAAAAGGCAATCTCGTCCTTTGGATTTTCTGTATTATTTGCCTGCAATTCAAATCCCTTTTCGGCCGAAAAAACGTTATTGAAGCGTTGTTTATATAACTTAGTCAGATTGCGCAAAGCGGCAATCTTACTGCGCATAACTATAGCCTCTGAAGAGCTTGTCGAGTCCTTTGGTGCGTATTTATTTATCCGTAACTCTATATCGGATAATGTGTTTCTGATTTTATTTACTAAAAGTTGCCTTTCGCCCTTATTCACGGTGTCCAAAAAGCCCTTAAATTTTTCACCGCTTTGAAGTAGCTCTTCACATACATTGACAATGTTATTTATCTGCGTATTTTCGTCATCGCTTTTAAAATCCGCACGGTCTGAACGTTTTAATAATTCATGCTCTCCTTGAACACTTGACTTATCTCGTAATGAAAATCTTTCTCCGGCAATTTCTTTTTTGCTATCTCCGTGAATTTCATCATTGTTTCTCTCCTGCTTTCCGTTGGTAAAGGCAACATCAAACCGAGAGTTATTTCTATTATATCTTGCGAGTAATTCATTTCTGCCATCAAGCCTATTAAGTCTATTAACGAATGCGAAAATTCTTTGTGTATCATAATCTATATCTCCTTTGTTTAAAGCATAATAGTAATCGTTTATGAGTTCACCTTGCTTATTTGCCCTACTTATATTATCCTGTCTAAAAACATATTGGTCAATATTCGGTTTATCTCTATCCTCATTTTTTATATCGTTGTTATTAACACTTTCTAATTTATGATATATTTTCGGTGATTTTTTCTTAGCCCAAATTGCTATCTCTTGAGATACTAATGGTACAATAATATTATTTAAAGTACTGTTTTCAATTTTTTCTTTGCTTGCCGTAACATCAATAAGCAATTGTTTTCCATCTACTCTAAACGCTTGACTTGTTTCGCTATTTTGATTGTCGGACACCCAGGTAACATCCATACCAACAGCTTGTGCAAGGTTACTTGCACCTATAATTGATGCCTGCTGATATTCATTAAGACTTTGCCAATTAACCTTATTGCCGTTAACGGTTTTAGTATTATTGGGGGTTGACTCGGCAAATTCTACAACCGAAGTATCCACCTTTCCGGTTTTGTTAAGGTTATTTTGCGTTATCGAATTTGTAATTACGATTGGTGTTGCGTGTATTCCTCCCGACAAGCTGCCGCCTATTCCGCTGAAAGCTATTTCCTCAATCAATTGAGTCCACGCCTTATTAACAGCCTCTTGATACTCTAAACCTTGCTGAGTATATTCTTGCACCAATAGGTTAAACTTACTCTTCTCCCCCATAACTATGTCGTCAGCAATGTTCTCTATTGTTGATGAAAACATTTCCTCGATACCTTCAGCGCCCGCTTGCTTAAAAACCTCTGCAAATGCAGATTTTATTTCCTTTTTACCTATATTAACCAACTTATCTGCGCCAATATATTCGGACACCATTTCCGCAGCGCCTACGAGAGTACCGTATGCAAGAGATTGTTCTATGGTAGCTCCTCGTTCGCTGGCGTCATCAATAGCGCCTGCTGCGCCCTGCCCAAAAAATGTAATTGCAGTCAACAACGGACCGCCCGTGGCTGTAGTAGCCGCGCTTTGTCCTATACTTGTACCAATACCGTAAAGATCGCCCCAACCCTTGCCGCCTATAATGGGTATATCATCATTTAAAGTACCATATTCATTAAGTTTTTCACCAACAGCACCTGTTGATGTCCCTGCCCATTCAAACGGTGTTAAAGTCGGTTCTTCTACAATAACGCGTCTGCCTGCCGCTATGTCTGTGTAATCATCCAAAAAGTCCACTAAGCCAAGCATATTTGCCGGAATAGAACCTACTGTGGCAAGAGCGGCGGTACCAACATTCTTTTTTGCAAAGTCCGCTGTCTTTTGTTTTGCTTTATTTTTTTCTTTTAGCGCCTTAGCGTTGTTAAGATTTGCAGCATATTCATATGCTACTTGCGGATTTTTAGAAAATCTTGCGCCAAATTCATACAGTTCTTCTTTTGTCCAATTATCGTTAGGTTCTTGATAGGTTGTGTCCTTCATTTTATCAAAAATAATACCGTTTAAACCCGCTTCAAACTGGTTGTCGTTTGCCGCAATAATTTCTCGTTGCAAACTATCTTTTATAATCGATTTAGTAGTAGGTTTGTTGTTTTCCTTTTCTTCAAGCCATTTTTCATAACCCTTTTCGCCCTCGCCGGATCTGGCAAGTATTGTATAAAATATATTCTCCTGTGCTTTTTCGACCATTTCGATATATTTTCTTTTGTTTTTAACCATAGCCTCAGCTTCGGCCATAGTTTTACCGGCAAACACATCGGGCATATGTGTTGCGCTATACGGAATGGCATAATTACCGTCATTATCTCTTCGCCAATCGTCATTTTTAAGCCATTCATGTTCTTTCGAAAGAAATTTCAATTCCTTTTCCCATGACTCCAATTCCTTTTTTAAAGAATTAATACCATCGTTTTTAAACCAGTCTTCCGTGGGTACGGATACCGGTGTGTCAATGACTTTCTCAGAAAGCTTAAACCTATCTACCGAAAGGGTTTTATCTTGATTTAGAGCAACGTCATTGGCAACTTTAAAATTAGATATATTTAACTCTCTCATTGCCAATCACCCTTTGCTTCTTTCCTTCATATATTCAATAACCGTTTCATCCATATTTATATAGCTATTACTTAAATCGTCCCATATCCAATAGTGTCTCGAAGGTGAAAACCAAATTGAATTAAACTTTCCGTTTCCATATAAATCATATTTTAACGGCGCATTATCAATAACAACCTGAACAAATCTTCCGCCCTCGCTAACTAGGCCCCTAGGCTGATAACCCGTAACACCATCCGTCAAATTAAAAAATCCAATATTTTTATCTTGATATTCTTTGCTGTACACCGTGCGGTTATCAGCCAAAGTATACGGATTCGTAAAAGGAGAAATTTCCTCGTTTTTGCCCGTTTCGGTATTATAGTAAATGTAATTACCGTTTTCCTTTGAAACACCCGAAAACCAATAAATCTTTTGTTCGTTTGTGTCTTGGGTATTGCTACTTACGGTCGTGTTTTGTTGAGTTTGATACATTTTGCTATTTGCCTCAACATTTGCATTATATATATTAATTGCATTTTCTCTCGCCTGAGTTTCAAATGAACTGTCCAAATCCGCAAGACTTGTAATTCTGTTTTGCTCTATAGAAGATATTGCGCTTGCTAGGCTTTGCGTTAATTGGTCTATTGCTTTTCGCCTTGATAAATCAATATTACTGTTTGCATTTGCATATGAAAGTTCTACGGCGGTTTGTTGTGATCTGTTTAAGCCGCTATCCGTTAAACCTAAATTAGCGTTTTTTTCGGCTATTGTTCTTTCATTTATAATTTTTTGTACAGCGTTGCGCTCCTTTTCATCCTCGTATGAAATCTTTGTTTCATTTATTGCGCTGTCATAATCCGATTTGACTACATTTACTTGGTCATCATATATTTTTTTAATATCATTTTGTTTCTTCTTTTTGCTTTCTTCAAGCCTTTGATTTTCTTGTTCTAAAATTTTATTAAAATCAGTTGAATAATAGTTGCTCATCACCTAACTCCTCCCAGTATCCGATAATCGATCGTTAAACTGTCTACCGCTATTGATTCTTCGCATTCTACAGCTACCCCAAACACTCGCGCGCCACAATTTTGCGGATAAAAATTCTTTATCACAACAAATCGGGCACCATTATCGTCTACCGATTTATCCAGCAAAACAGTTTCGCTTGCATTTCCCATATCCGTAATAAACTTAACATTTATCCGTGCCACTTTGTCGGCACCAAAACCTATGCTTACCGCGTTAATCTTTTTAGAATACTTCCCGGCAGCAAAATCAAACAATTTAGTAGCAAAGCCGGAACGTATTATTTCGGTACCTTTTTCATCCGAAACATCCAATATAAGCAGATCGTACACCAAAGCCTCTCTGCGCGTGGAGTGGCAAGTAACAATCATCAGCAATTCACCGATATGAAATGTGGTGACGTTCAAACTGCTCAGGTTAAATTCCCAATAATACCAAGGTATACGCCTATTTGCATCCTCGCCCTTTTGATAAGACGAAACATACTGATATCCGTTAGAATTATAATCCATTAAATACATATGGCCTCCGACTAATAACGCATAATATCCTTCCCAATCGCACGAAGACGCATTCTTTAGATTATCTTCATTTTTAATTCTGTTTGATACCATTTCTCCAATTTCATAAATGTTTCTTTCACTATACTGATTATCGCCTACAAGTGTATACACCTTTCCGTTTGAATTGGTCCATACTAAACGGTTGCGACAAAGTTGAACGGTTGCAGCGCAGTCGCACCCTATCGTTGCGTGTATTAAAGTAATTGGAAAATATACGCAATTCGCCTGATAATCTATTACGCTTTGGTTTATGATAGATTCCGCAGTAACGTTTTCGTTCTTAACGTATTGCGTATAATAAGTTTCGTTTTCCTTAAAGATTACAAGCATATTAGACTGCTTGGCAAAGGCTGTAACCGATGTGTTTTTTTCTCCAATATAAGCGTAATTGTTTTCGGGAAAATAAAGCGGATCGTTTAATGCAGACCAAAGAATTAATGACTTTTCGTCGTCCTTGGTGTTTCCACCCAAAAACAAGCGAGTTCCTCCGTTAATACCTACCGACGCCCCTCCAAACCATTCCGCTACGCGCATAGAAAATATTTTGTCCTTTGTTTTAATGTCCTCTTCTATAGAATCATATGTAACAATTACCTCAAGATTATTCTCTATACTTTCAGCATCTTTAGGTATAATCCCCCAACCGTTAACGGTATGATTTGTACCGCTTGCGCTATCGGTATAACGAAATCCCAAAGCAAAACGTTTAATACTTCCCTTTTTATACTTATCTAGCTGTACGATCATTTCTAGTCCATCCTTCACATTTTCCCAATTAGAATTATGCTTGGATTCATAATAATTAATAATCTCGCTACCGTTGATATCCATTTCGTGCGTTACGGTATTGCCCTTTGAATCGGTTATTGTGGCCTTTATATGAGAAATCCAATCGACCTTCATTATCGGAAACTCGTACAGCATAATACACTGTCCGTCATCGGTAACTCCTGGATTTACGGTAGAGTAATAATATTTAACCTTATTTCCTATCAGATTAACACTCTCAAACATACTGCCCTCATAACTATATAGGCTCTTGCCGGATTTTCCATTAGTAATATAAATCGGTATATATACGTCATCTGTCGTAATCTTGGACCACTCATCCTCACCGTTATACGGCAACGTTAGTTTAAATATTTCCCTATTAGACGTATAGCAATATAATTCTTTGCCAAAAAGTACTAAAAAATAGCTAGAAGTATCACTTGTAATTTGCGGTAATAAAACAATATCTAAGGCGGAAACAGCGGCAAAATTTATATACTGCTTTGTACCATCAATATATCTTGCAGAAATAAAATATTGATTATCAAAACAAATATTGTGTCTTTGAATTACACAATCCAAAATTTCCGACTCGGCCTGTTTTAAAAGTGTCTTTTTTATGCTTTGATATTTAGGGCGCGAGCGAAGCATTCCGTTTTTATACCACATATTAATACAGTCTGTTAGTTGGTTATCTGCAACACTCGTTAGACCATCACGCAAATTAAGACCTCCTGAAAGTTGCGGTATACCGACCTCTCGGCGTGGCATTTTATTAATTCCGGGATATTTCATTACATTACTCCTTTCGTGTTTATTTCTTTATTAACCATAGTAAATATTTTAATATTCGGGACTTGGAATATTGTTTTTTACCGATTCATATCTTGTAAGTCCCGACCTTTTTGCGTTATACAATACAGCAAAATATTGTTGCTGATCACCATCATTTTCACTACGGGCTATATGCATTGCCAGACCGTATAAAAACACATCAATTAATGCCTTAACAGGCAATTTTATATCGTCATTTAACGATTTGATTCCTTCAAATTCATCTGTATTAAATATACGCCACAAATCCGCATAAACTAAGTTTATGGAAACGATTGCTCCTTTTCTTATCCTTTGTGACAATCCTATCTGCCCGTCATCGTCATGATATCCCAACATTTTCAAGGTATCATTTAACAATTCGTATGCCTTCATAATTTTTGCCTTTCTTAATCAAAATAACATTAGTAAATCATTGTGTTTTACTAAGATTTTCCATGTAATTATTTGCACTGTTTCTCATAATAGACATAGCCTGCTTTTGTTCTTGCGGTGTTAGTTTTATAAGCTCTTGATAAATTTGCGGATTGTTTTTTTGCAGATCTAAAAGCAGTTCTTCATCCGTTATATCATCAATTTTTATCTCCTGCGCTGTGTTGGCTGTTATCTGCGCTTTTTCATACTCCTTTCTTGAGTTAATCAGTCCGCTTACATTAGGGATCAGTCCCTTGGGAATACGTTCGAGATATTCAACAAAGCTAATCATCTGTCCCGACAAAAGATTACCAAGATTGGCAATTGATACCGCCTCACTCCAAAGCGTAGATGCTCCTACATCTATTTTTGCCGTAATAACTAAATCCTTGTAACGTTGTGCATCAAAAACCATATAACCAAAATTACTGCCGTTATTAATTTTTATTGATCGTTTGCCATACATAGTAATCCAAAAATCAGCCCAAATACGCGCAACGTCCTCATTAGCGCTGTAAAAACGATTTTGATACATCTGCATCGGCGCTAGTGCAGCTTCGCGCGCCTGAACAATAGCCGTAGCATTTTCGGGTCTGAAATTACCAAGTGCTGCATCATTAGCACCGTTATCCAAAAGAACATTTTTAGCAAATGCATCTGTAAAATTTATAAATGCCGCACCGTAATTAGGCGGAAATACATACTTAATGGCGCTTGCCATATCCTCTGCATTACCGTAAATCTTTAACACTTCTGCTGGATCATTGCTTATTCCGTCAGGCAATAAATCACCATTAATAATAGTTTTGGGCATACCGGTATTTTGCATAGCCCAAACCGATATAGAATGCGCCTGATTAAGCGCAATTTGGTTGGGAATTTGGTAGGTTATTTCACTGTCGCCATATGCGCAACTGCGTCGGCGTTCCCAAATAAACTTTGCTATTGGATAGCGATGTATAAGCAAATTCCATTCGGGGCGAACAACAGCTTTTTCGGTAACAGTTTTGCCCCAAACGGTAAAATCACCATTTTCGTCATACTTTTTATAGAGTTTTGTAACTACTGTAACCCGTTGCGAATCGGTTGGCTCATCTTCACCTCTATCTCCTGCATTACGGTAATATGCATACTGTCCGTCAGGCATAATATCCTTAGTTGACTGCCCGTATTTTTCTGCTTCTCTGCGCGCCGTGTCTACGTTTATTCGTCTGGCAATAATAATATAGGGTTGACTTTCTACATCTTCGTTATTCGGATCACCAAACACAACGTTTTCTATATCCAAGACTTCACAGGCAATATCACCCGTTATAGGCAACGTTTTACCCTCGTCGGCATAAAGTCCCGTTTTTACAGAACTATCCCAATATGTGTATAAAATACCTGTGCCTGAAATATATGCATTCCTTAAAAACTGATCCTTTTTATCATCGTACTTAATCCTTTCAGCAGTAATTTTAAAATAATCGGTAAGCGCACCCATAATAACCGATACCTCTGCATCACTTGCATTTCCTTTTGGAAGAGTACCGTTTATCATTTGTTTTTTTATTTCTGTTTGGGCTTCTAAATTTGATGCACACGGCACACCCTCAGCGCTATAATTTACCGCTATAGGAGCGCTGCCGATTGTTGACATTTTATATTCGCCAATTCGTTTTATAATATTTCTGCGTGTAAGTGGCTTTTCATTTCCGGCGCTTACACCATGCCATTGATCACCAACAAAAAATCTTTCGTTAATTCTTGCCTGATCATGAATGCCTTTATTACCTATACCGTTTTTATATTGCTGCCCCGCCTCATATTCATTAAAAATTTGCTTTGGCTTAAGTTTTATCATAAATTTATCTACCTCCAAAAAATTAGGTGGTTGTAATGAATACAACCACCTGAGTAAAAATAATTTATTATTCGCCGCTTATTGCATAAATAAGATTTTTCTTGTTTTCTGTAACAAAGCAATCATAATAAAGTCTAAAATTAATTTTATAAGCATCCATATCCTGAACCATATCCGGTGTGTAAATATCTACCTTATCAACCTTTTTAACAAGAGATGCCGCCGACTTAGGACAAATTACCGCTCTGATATATCCGGCATCTGCGCTCGCTTCAAATCCGGTATCGTTAAAATTATAATTACTTCTCATTCTATCAGCAGCTACAGGAATAATTGCACAACCGTTAAGCTCCTTTACCTTTAGGTTAATCGCACCCTGTTCAAACTCACTCACAGTAATAGAGTGCTGTAGCTTTTCGCTTGTCATAAGTGCCGCATACATAACAGGATCTACAAACGCTACCATTTTTTCGTTTGTATAGCCGCTGGCAGCCTCCGCTTTATTAATGCATTCGAGCATTGTTTCTACTGCCTGCTCGCTGTTAAAATCATCTACGTGATTTTTTTCGTTCGCTACTGAATAAAGTGTCGAAATAACATAAGCATCAATTTCCGGATTAACCTTTGTTCGCGTATATTCACCGGCCATTTTACCGACTAACGACGCAACACCGATTTCATCTGCATCCTGTGCATCAATAATTAGCTGCTTGCTTCGTTCCTGCTTTAATTCATAGCTTGTGTATGTAAAATTTGTTCCTCCCTTTGAATAACCGTTTTCTCGACTGTAATCACCCAAACCGTCAAAATCAACCTGAGGCATATTAACGGTCTTTGCTCCTGTAAAACGCGCTTTGAACTTGCTGTCGGCCAAAAAGCCGGTTTTTGATTCCTGAACTATCATTTTGTCTAGCTCGTTTGCATATTTGTTTGCGTATTGAATTGTGTTTGACATATTTTTACCTCTTTCTTTTATTTTACGCTGCTCAATTTCGATAGTATTATTTGCTCCATAATCCTACTACGAAATCTCGTTCCAACGAATTAGCAAAATCATTACCGCAATTTCCCATTTCGCCTAAACTTGCAGTGCTTGCCGCATCTTTTGATTTTTTCGCGGCATCAATCTTTTCTTTCTCTTCATGTAAATGACACAGATATGCCGAGAATAAATCTCGCCTACCATTTGCCGCTTCAAGTATTACCGAATCAGGAAGAGCGCTATATTCGGGCGCTTCGGGTATTTGCTGTTTCAAATACAAGTATTCGTCAGCCAAGCGCGAATTAACACATTTTTTTGTATCATCATATCTCTTAGCAGCCTCTAAATTCTCAATTATATTTTTATATTCTTCTGATTGCTGCTGGCGATATATCTTCATACCTATTTCAACCTCTTCGCTACCCACGCCATATAAACTTTCGAGACGTTTACGGTATTGAGTCTCAGGCCCTGATATTAAGTTATCCACCAAAGAATTAATATCGGTTTTCTGCTCCCTTGCCAAATATTCAAGTTTGCTTCTTAACGACTCTGTATGCATTCCTTTTTGGATAAAATTAATAGCCTCTTCTTTGGTAAAGTCCCTGTTTTTATGATTGTATTGAACTGTAATAAAAGGCTCCGGTACCACCTTGTTGTCTGATGCAGGGTTCTGTGCCGATGGTATTTCTGCATCTCGTGCAACCTTTTCCTCGACCGAATATTCCCCGTTTGGTATAACGGCTTCTTCAGTGTCATGTTCAAGGTCTTTTTCTTCTACATCAAATTCTCCAGGTTTGGTGTCCTGAAAACTGATATCTTGGATTTCATTATCCATATCCTATACTCCTTTATATAAACCCTATGGTAAAGGGTAAATTTTTATTTGTTTTGATTGTCGGGGAAACTCCCATCATATGCTAAAAATTTTTTCCATTCCTTTTTAGCATTTTTTTCTTCTTTGCTTTCGTCTGCCATATTTTTCAGGTTGCGTTGTGTTCTTTTTTTGCTGAATTTTTCTTCAATTTTATATCCAAATAAAAACCCTATTGCAAAAAGTCCAAAAACCATAAACGCAAATAGCAAAAATGTTAAAACTAACAAGACTGTAAAAACAATATTATCCATATTTTCCTTCCTTTATAAAATTATATCCTCTACTCTAAGTGCATTTTTTTGTAAATATGATTGTTCTGCATTTCTTTTAATTTTGGGGGCGTTTGGATTTTGTGGTCTAAAAAACTTTACATCATAAAAAGCATAACGCAATGCGTCCATCAAATGATTGTTCTTATCTTGCGGTGTATTCAATCCGTTTTCTCCACCATCATTTTCCCAACAATAACTTGATAATTCCGACAAAGTGTTCTTACACTTTGGATGTACATAGATTTTGTATTCCTGTATTTGAGAAATGCCGTTTAAGACCGAGTCTTTGCCTTTGACCGATGATATTATTCTGCTAATTCCCATACGCCTTAAATCCTCATTAGACTTAGGCTCCGCGCAATCCGCGCGTATTCGTTCTTTGGCATAGCCCTTGCGTTTTATCATATCCGCTATTTCAGAATTTAGCATCTTCACCTGATAATGCTCATCATATATATAAATCTCCTTTTCGATGGGAGAAACCGCAAATGCAATAAACGCCGTTGGATCGTTTGTATACCCGTAATCCAAACCGAAAAAATGCCTCAACTTCCAAAATTCTATTACCGATTTATCTTCATCGGTTGCAACGAGGCAGTCGCTCTCATTGTTTGATATACCCATTCCCGATAATTTGTACAGATTACCTTTTGAGTCAAAAGAAAAATTTAATGTTTCATAATTTTCAAAAACCAACCCTTCAGCAATACCCCATTCGCCCAAACCGGCAACCCTGTACCGCCTGTAGTTTGTTTGTTTCATTCGCTCAAATACTGCTCGATCAGTATCATCTAAAAATTCGTTACACAGGTAATTGGTAGAATATACTCCTACATCCTTACACTCCTTATCAAAAAATCTTTTTTTTAACCAATGTCCCTCGCTCCAGGGATTAAACGTTAAGGTTGTTTGTTTGAATAAATCGGTCGTAATGTTTCCTCTCGGTACCGAAAGATCCAGCTTATCAAAATCATACTCACTTTCTATTTCAAAAGCTTCCTCAATCCACACCCAACATAAATACCCTTTATTAACCGTTGTAGACGCCAATTTTAAAACGTCATCCAATCCGCGAAACAATATCTTTTGACCTGTCGGTAGATAGGTCATTTCCAACGGATAGGTGGTATTGTGCCATAAATGCGATACGCCCAACCTTTGCTGCGCCCACTTAAGTTGCGCAAAAGTGCTGTCACGATGTGTATTCATTACAGCCCTTAGCACCAACAAATTACTATCCGGATACCGCATAATCCTATATATAAAATTTAGAGCCGTTGTAGCGCTTTTTTTACTTCCCTTTCCACCTTTTAGTATTCGATATCTATTTTTATCAAACCAAAATTTCCTATAACCTTTGCCCACTATTTCGGGTAGATAAAATACATTATTCTTCAATTTTATCCTCACCCGATATAAATATTACACTCTCGCTTTTTTCCGCTTTTTGACTTTGTAAATTCTTAAAATCAAAAAGCAGTTTTAAAGCCTGTAAATTTCCATTTTTAGCAGAATCAACCACCGCCTTCCACATATTCACCAATTCGCTTTCAATATAGTTATTTATCAATTTTGTCAGGTGCTCTTTAAATTCTGCATTTTTATACCAACCATAAAAAGTTGATGTTTTAATTCCAACATCTTCGCAAATTTTATTTATATCACCGTCAAAATCATTCCGTACCAACAGTTTAGCGCACCTTAACATTTTGGGGGTCAAACCATTATTTTTCTTTTTATTCACACAAACACCTCCGTTTAATACTCATAATTAAAAGCGTATGATGTTATCACACACTTTTAATTAAAACCAAAATCCTTTTGACCACGTTAATATCATATCACACATTTTACTGACATTCACTGACATGTATTATATCGGGTAAATTTATCAGCGCTTTTTTATATATTCTATATATCTGTCTTTCGCTGTAATTCAAAATTTGCGATATCTCAGAAAACGTATATCTACTTCTGTCTCCAAACTCATCTATTTCCCCAAGATATAATAATCTTAAAAGTTTTTGTTCGGTATAATCCTTAAGCGAATTAATTGAATTTTCTATTTTTACTCTCAAATCAAGCAATGCTTGCAATTCCTGGTTTATAAGTAAATCCCAATTTTTTTCTTTTTCCTCTACAGTAATTTCTACAATGGAGCCCTTCTTTTTTCCGCCCTGCACCCTCTCGTTAAAATCAATGCTATGATATTTTTCATAATTTTTGCTATCAGCCTTATTTCTTCTTAACTGTTCAATACGATCGTCCAATTGACCGTACTTTCGCAACACTTGCTTTTTTTCTTGTATTGTCAAATTGTTTTTTCCTCCTATATATCACCTCAACAAAGGCAACAAACTGACCATATGTTTTGTATGTGTCGTTGCTGTTGTTGTAATTACTCCTTAGTCGCTCAACCGCGGTTATATCTTTCATCTTTTTTACCTTTAACAATTTAATACATTCTTCACACAAACCGTATTTTGAAACTTTATTTCCACATACGCATTTAATAAATTTACTCATAACTCACCCTTTAAATAATAAAACAACCTTTCGACATCCTTTTCGGTAATACATGCAAAAATTTTTCTTTCTATATCAACCGATAAAAAGTCAAACATTTCACTAAGTAATTGAATCAACATTGCCACACCGTCTTCAATGTTTTCATTATTGCTTTTTTGACCAAATACATCTTTTATTTGACTAATACCGGCATTAATGCGAGCTATTGCCGGTAAAAGTTTTTCACAAATATCAAATTTATCCATTTTAAGATTAAACGATGTAAAATTACTGCTTTTGCATCTTGGACAAATAGGGATTTTTTCAAACGGCGGATTATTTAATCCGTGCTTTTCGTCATAAAAATCAGCATTCTTAAAAAACGCGTTACAGTCGTTACATCTAAAACTATCTGCGAGCATAAAACCCTCCTTTCAAAACATTGCTATTTCATCACAATTACCTTTTGTATCCAATTAAGATACAAAAGCAACAAAAAAATTTGTTCCCTCCCCAATATAAGATTGTCACTTTATTTTTTGCGTGTATCTTTTTACGATACTATGTTATCACAGATTTCAAGCTTTGTCAAGGATTTTATATATTTTTCTTGACATTTTGATATTTTTAAGATACAATCTTAAAAAGAAAGGAATGATTTTATGAATACAGGTGCACTTATTAAAAAACTACGTACCCAGCATGGTTATTCACAAGAAGAGCTTGGTAATATGCTTGGCGTTCAGCGTGCCGCCGTTCAAAAATGGGAGTGCGGTACTGTTAAAAATCTTAAACGGGAAACCATAAAAAAACTTTCCGAAATTTTTAATGTACCTCCCTCTTCGTTTATTGTTGATGAATATTTAAAATATGATAATGTTATCTCCTTCCCCAAAATGAACCGCATACCGCTTGTCGGAACAATAGCCTGTGGTACACCCATACTCGCTACCGAAAATCTTGATGGTGCGGTAACCGTTCCGGAGGATATAAATGCTGACTTTGCGTTGCGTTGTAAGGGCGACAGTATGATTGATGCCCGCATTCACAACGGTGATATCGTATACATCCGTCAACAACCTACGGTTGAAAACGGTGAAATTGCAGCCGTTTTAATTGATGAAGAAGCAACGCTAAAGCGTGTATATATATCAAACGATACCATTACCTTGGTTGCCTGCAACGCTAAATATCAACCCTTTGTTTACACGGGAGAACAGTTAAATGAAATTCATATTTTGGGAAAGGCCGTTGGCTTTACAAGTACAATAATATAACAAAAAACGACTTACTTAGAAAATTAAGTAAGTCGTTTTTAAATTTTTGCTTAAATTTATCTTTGTACTCTTCCAGAACCATCGCCGCCCGCAAGTTTTTCAACTTCCGAAACGCTAACGCGGTTATAGTCGCCTTCTACCGAATGCTTAAGTGCAGATGCTGCAACAGCAAATTCAATAGCCTCTTGAGTTGATTTTCCGGTAAGAATTGAATAGATAAGACCGCCACCAAATGAGTCACCGCCACCTACGCGGTCAACAATATGCAGATGATAAGACTTAGAGAAGCAGTAATTTTCGCCATCATAAAGCATACCAGCCCAATCGTTATCGCTAGCCGAAATAGAAGAACGAAGTGTAATAGCAACCTTTTCGAAATTAAACTTGTCAGCAAGCTGTTTTGCAACCGACTTGTATCCCTCGTGGTTGAGTTTACCGCCATAAATGTCTGTACCCTCGGCTTCAATACCGAATACATCCTTTGCATCTTCTTCGTTAGAAATGCAAACGTCAACATACTGACAAAGGTCGGTCATAGCTGCGCGCGCCTCATCACGTGTCCAAAGCTTACCACGATAATTAAGGTCACATGAAATCTTAACGCCTTTTGCCTTTGCTGCAATACAAGCATCACGACAAATCTCTACAACATTAGGACCAAGAGCCGGTGTAATACCGGTAAAGTGGAACCAGTCAGCTCCCTCAAAAATCTTATCCCAATCAAAATCCTCTTTACTAGCCTGCTGAATTGCAGAATACTTACGGTCATAAATACATACCGAACCACGCTGTGAAGCGCCTTTTTCAAGATAGTAAATGCCTACGCGTTCGCCACCACGTGTAATGTTTGATGTGTCCACGCCAAATGCGCGAAGTGAATCAACAGCAGCTTGACCTATAGCATGCTTAGGTAACTTAGTTACATATGCGCTATCCATACCATAATTTGCAAGCGATACCGCAACGTTTGCTTCACCGCCACCAAACGTAGCCTGCATTTGATCGTTTTGGAAAAAACGATAATAACCGTTAGGTGCCAAACGCAACATTATTTCACCAAAAGTAACAATTCTTGCCATTATCCTCTAATCTCCTTTAAAAGTTCTACAGCTTCAGCTGTTAGTTTTTCAATTTCGTCAAATTTGCCTTCGGTAATCATATCACCGGGAACCATCCAACTACCGCCACAAGCAAATATAGCCTTGCAGTTTAAATATTCGGCAAGATTTTTAGGTCCTATACCACCGGTAGGCATAAACTTGATTTTAGTATAAGGAGCAGCCATAGCTTTAATCATCTTAACGCCGCCTGCTGCTTCAGCCGGGAAAAACTTAAGATAGGTAAGTCCCAATGACATTGCCTGCTCAACTTCACTCGGTGTGCAAACACCAGGAATAATTGGATATCCCTTTTCATTACAGTGCTTAACAACAATTGGATTAAGACCAGGGCTGACAATAAATGATGCACCAGCAGCCATAGCTGCATCTGCCTGTTTTGGTGTAAGTACCGTGCCGGCTGCAACAAGAAAATCAGGATATTCTTGTGCTATTAGTTTAATTGCCTCTTCCGCTGCATCGGTTCTAAATGTAACCTCTGCACAGCAAATGCCACCCTTTTTAAGAGCTGCTGCAAGCGGAACTGCATCCTTAGCATTGTCAATTTTGATAACAGGCACAACACCTATATCACTTATTTGTTTAATTAAATTTTCCATTTTAATTCCCGCCTTTACAAGAAATATTTACAAGTTAATTTTACCACATATTAAAATATTGTCAATAAACAAATTTTAATTTTATTCTGACGTTTCATCACTTTCCGAATTTTCTTCACCAGCAGATTCTTCAGCCTGCTTTTTCGCCTCTTCCTCTGCTTTTTGAACCTCTTCGGGAGTACCTAACGCTGCGCCCTCGTGATTTTTACAAACTGACGGCACATTGCTCTTGGTATACCAACCCAAAGATTTTGACGGACAACCTTTAGTGGCTAATAAACCTGTCTCGGTGCAATAATATCTATCAACAGCGTAGTCGCTTTCCTCAAATTCCTTTACTTCAAGTCCTGAATGCACCTTAGACATTACAGCGCCCCACATTTTGTGCGCAATACCACTATCGGAAATAGTCTGTTGATTGTCATATCCGCACCAGCAAGAAGCAACATAATATGGCGAACCGCCTACAAACCAAAGGTCATTGGAATTATTTGAAGTACCGGTTTTAGCGTATATCTTCATATTATTAATATACCCTGCTGCTCCCTTACCTGTACCGTTAGAACCATACACAACATTTTGAAGCAACTTGTTCATAACCGTCGCGGTATCTTCGCTTATCGCAACTATCGGATCAATCTGCTCGTGCGATAACACAACATCGTTGTGTTGATCATAAACCGCATAGTACAAAGTAGGCTTGTAATACTGACCGCCATTTCCGAAAATTGCATAGGCTGCGGCAGATTCCTTGGTTGTTATACCACCGTTTGTACCACCCATTCCGAGTGGTGAAAGATCTATATCGTTCTCATTGAGTGTGGTAATTCCAAGCTTTTGTGTCAAGAAATCGTACGATACTTGCGGTCCCAATTTGTTAACAAGATACACCGGAATAGTATTTATAGAGCGCTCCAAGGCATATTGAATGCTTACGCCGCCCCAGTAAGATCCGTACCAGTTTCTTGGAGTCCATCCGTTATAATTGGTTGCCGTATCGTTTACTATTGAAGAATAATTAACAATTCCGTTTTCTATTGCAGGAGCATATGCCGCAATCGGTTTCATGGTAGAACCCGGTTGACGTAGCGCATCGGTCGCGCGGTTAAAACCGGTTAAACCAAGGTTTACAGTCTTAGGACCTATTCCACCAGCAAGACCCCTTACCCTTCCTTTGTAATCCATAATGGTAAAGGAGCCCTGCAACTGCTCGCCGTCTTTGCCTTTAAGTCCGTATTTCTCGGAATTAGAAAATACCTCGTCAACGGTTTTTTGTATTTCAGGATCAATTGTAGCGTAAATTTTATATCCGCCGCTATAAAAATTTTCAGCGGCGTGAGCATCGTCCCAACCGTATTTTGCAGCAAGATCCTTAGTAACATCAACAATTAAGGCGTCAACAAAATAATTGTTAACTTCGCTTTCGTTAAGTTCTTCACGAGATGCTACAAGATTTAACTCCTCTTGCATAGCAGCATCATACTTTTCTTGGGTAATAAGATTTTCTTCCAACATCAAAGCCAAAACTGTTTCGCGTCTTGCCTTATTACTCTCTGGATTATCATCCGGCGCATAGCTTGACGGCGCTTTTGTTATAGAAGCCAATGTAGCGCATTCTAATAATGTTAGTTCATCAACACTCTTACCAAAATAATAGTTCGATGCAACCTCTACGCCGTAAAGACCATGTCCTAACGGAATAGTGTTTAAATAACACTCAAGTATAGTGGATTTACTATATTCACGCTCAAGATAACGCGCTCTCATAATCTCGCGCACTTTTCTCATTGCGCTTTGATCGCGGTCATCGGTCAGGTTTTTAACAAGCTGTTGCGTTATGGTAGAACCGCCCTGCTTAGAAGAATAAATTGGTATTACGGTATTTATAACCGCACCAAATGTTCGTTTCCAATCGACACCGTAATGGGTATTAAAACGCTTGTCCTCAATAGCAACGAATGCATCAACCAACTGCTGCGGAATGCCGTTATATTCGGTATTGTCAGATTTTTTGGCCTCGCCCTCGTTATATGGCACCCAAATTCTATTAAACTCGCCATGCAAACGTTGATACTCAACCCATTCATTGCTTGCCTTGTCCTCCACATAAATTGTGGTGGTAAAATTAAGTTCCAAATCGTTAAGGTCATAATCAATACTGCCGTCAACCATTGTAAAAGCATATATCAAAAATGTACCTATAACAATACTGACGGTAATAATGCCAACCAACGCTACGGTAAGAAACATTTTTATAAATCTTTGCTTACCACGTTTTTTCTTGGCCTTTTTCTTTCTGGCATCATCAACCGCTCCTGACGAAAAACTGTTTAAATCCAACGATGTGGGTTTTTCGTCTTCAGGTTCGCTGTGGCTAAATATATCTTTATCATCCATTATAAACACCTCCGCCAAAAATGGACACACTTTTCATAATACAAAAACATTATACACCAAAATATTCATTTTGGGTAGTTACAATTTTTTAACTAATATTAACAATTTATTAAGGGAATACTAAACAGGGTGATTTTTTTGAGTTCTTTTACAAGAAATTTTTTACTTTTATCCTTAATTTTTTTATCAATATTTGTAATACTGTTCTGCTTTGTATCAAATTCAAATAATAAAGCCGTAGTTACAAACTATACCTTAAAAAAACACAAAAACACCGTTGCGTTATACAACGGTGATGAAATCGTAAAAACTTACAATCATATTGTGTTTAATACTTTACCGCAAAAAGATATGGAAAATTTCACTTTAGGGATAAAGTTTGCCTCCCGCGAAGAAGCAGAAAACTATCTTGATCATTTTGACAATTAAGCCTTAGCTTCCTTCTTCTCTTTAGAACGGTAGTAGAAATATAGTATAAGGTCGGTGCTTACCATAACAAAGTTTAGTATGTAAACCGCAACTGAAAGCCAACCGAACCAACCGTTTATTTCTTTCAAAAACTTTGCTATTACACCGCAAATGTAACCCGTGTCAATAAGAAGCAAAAACATAAGGCTCTTGCCTTTGGTTGATTTGTTTTGCAATGTTTTTAAAATGTTATTAGGCCATGAAAATCCAAACAAAGCAATCATAACGGTTTCTAAAATAAGTGGTAAATTCATAATTATTCTCCTTTAAGTACGGTATTAACCGCATTTTTAATTACTTCTATCTTTTCTTTATCACAATTTTGAGGCACGAAGTCAACTTTTGATGCATCTACACTCAAAATTTTGCAACACCAAGTCAGAGTTGCTGTGAACCTGCCATAATCAAGCGTCAAATGAAAACCGTCACGATTAAAGGAAAGTCCACCATTTTTGTAATCAAACTCTTTTGTGTTTTCACGCAAATACTGTATGACATCACCCGATGGTATGATATCGGCATCAATACTCTCTGCCGCCTTTTTGTTGCAATCGCATATGCACTCGTACATATGTTTTTGATCGCTATTATAAATTTCAAAGTTTGAACTTACAAAATCGCTTTCATACGCCCATGTTTTGTGCATATAGTACTTTGCATCGGGACACATAAATTTTATCTCGCGATACAAATTATCCAAATAAGGCTGATACGTTTCATATTGACCGCTATAATGACTTACCTGCTGTATGGTTATAACATCCCATTTTTGCGCGGTTATTATATCACGAAACACAACCTCGGTTTTGGTTGTAACACCATTTTCCTGTAGCATATAAACAGGCGCGTTGTTTTGTAAATAATCCCAATGCATTTGTAAAGAACAACCGGGTACGCAAGCATTTACTATATATGCGTCAACGCCCGCGCCTTTTAACGCATCACGAAGAAAGCCGTGTGCATCCTCTGAAAAGCTGTTTCCAATACTTAATATTTTCATAACGTTACCTCGGGTAAATCATTATTTTGATAAAACAGTGTTAACTGCCGATTTTATCACGTTAACCAAATCTTCATTTTCACAAAGCTCTGGCGCATACGTAACGTCATTTGCGTTACCGTCAAATAGCTTACAATACCAAGTAAGCGCCGCCGCATATCTGCCGTAACCCAATGACAAATGAAAACCGTCTCGATTAAGAGAAAGTCCACCGTTTTTATAATCAAACTCTTCTGCATTATCGCGTAAATATTGTACAACGTCGCCTACAGGAATAATAGGCGCATCTATGCTTTTAGCCGCTTTATCATAAGCATCGCAAAGACATTTATGCATATACTGTTGGTCATTATTATACAGCACAAAGCACGAGTGTTCCGAATCAATCTCATACGCCCAGGTTTTGTGAATATAAAACTTCGCGTTAGGGCACGTTTTTTTAACCACCTTATGCAAATCATTTAAAAACGGTTGATATTTGTCATATTTTCCGCTATCGTGACTAGCTTGCTGATATGTTATAATATCCCACTTTTCTGCCTTCAAAGCTTCCATCAAGCCAATTTTTTTAACCGGTTCACCCTTTATTTCATAATCATATTCTTCTCTATTGTCAGCATAAAACATCCAATGTCCGTAAAGACTACAACCGCCGTAATAAAGGTTGACATTATATATCTCTTTTCCAGCACTTTTGCAAATATCATAAAGCCATCTGTGTGCATCCTGTGAAAAACTATTGCCAATACTTAAAATTTTCATAGTATCACCTCTTGTAGAATTATAGCACTTAACACACTAAAAATCAATATTATAAATCATTCTTTAACTAAATTTCGACAGATAAACCCCAAAAATATTTTTTAGGCGATATTTCGGCATTTACAAATAAGTTTTGTAAATGTATAATAAAAACATAAACTTTTTGAGGTGTTTTTATGAAGATTACCTTTATGGGTGCCGGTAGCACCATATTTGCAAGAAACGTTATTGGTGACTGTATGTGTAGTGAGGTTTTGCGTGACAGTGTTTTTGCGCTTTATGACATTGATGCCGCTCGCTTGGAAGAAAGTCGCATCATTCTTGAAGCTATGCGTGAAAACAAAGGCGGCTTTGGCAAAATTGAATGTTACTGCGGTGTTGAAAATCGTAAAGAAGCTTTGCGCGGCGCTAACTTTGTAGTAAATGCAATTCAGGTAGGTCTTTATGACCCTTGCACCATCATAGATTTTGAAGTGCCAAAAAAATACGGTCTTAGACAAACCATCGGTGACACTTTGGGTATCGGCGGCATAATGCGAGCGCTGAGAACAATACCCGTTATGAAAGATTTTGCCGATGATATGGCAGAAGTTTGCCCCAACGCACTCTTTTTAAACTACACCAACCCTATGGCTATGCTTACAGGCTTTATGCTGCGTTACACGCCCGTCAAAACCGTTGGTCTTTGCCATAGCGTTCAACACTGTACCAAATCTCTTTTTGATACGCTTAAAATGGATTACAAACCCGAGGATTGCACCGAACTTATTGCAGGCATCAACCACATGGCGTGGCTACTCGAAATAAAAGACAAAAACGGTCGCGACCTATACCCCGAAATCAAGTCGAAAATAGATTCCGAAATCAACAATCCAAACTGCAATAACAAGGTTCGCCTCGAGTATATCAAGCATTTTGGCTACTACTGTACTGAATCAAGCGAGCATAACGCCGAATATAATCCTTTTTATATTAAGTCAAAATACCCCGAGCTTATCCAGAAATACAACATCCCGCTAGACGAATACCCACACCGCTGTATAAAACAAATAGAGCGTTGGAAAGAGGATTATAAAAACATTCTTGAGACAGGCATTAAAGAGCACACCCGCAGTTTCGAATATGCTTCGCACATTATGGAATCAATGGTTACAAACACCCCCTATCAAATCGGCGGCAATGTGCTAAACACAGGTCATCTTATCACAAACCTACCAGAAAACGCTTGTGTCGAAGTACCTTGCCTTGTTAACCGTTATGGCATTAACCCTTGCTTTGTTGGTGAACTTCCCGTTCAATGCGCAGCTATGAATATGACAAATATTAATGTTCAACTACTCGCTATCGAGGCGGCAGTTACGCTTAAAAAAGAACATATTTATCAAGCCGCAATGCTCGACCCACATACCGCTAGTGAACTCGATATCGACACTATTAAAAAAATGGTTGACGACCTTATCGACACTCACGGCAGCTGGTTACCTAAATATCACTAAATTTCATACTAAAACACACTCCAAAAAACCTTTGAGTGTGTTTTAATTTAAAAAAGAATTATTTCATTTGTTAAGTATATACTCAAGCAAGGCTTTGCACCCAATCTCCACCTCGCGCTCGGTGGTAGCAAAGTCACCGCTATACCACGGGTCAGCAACGTCATGCGGACTGTTTGTGTAATCGAGCAATCGACTGTATTTATCCTGCGCATCGGCAGCTATATAACCCATATTACGTAGGTTTTTGCTGTCCATACAAACTATATAATCAAATTTTTGGTAATCGGCTCGTGTCATTTGTCGTGCGCGTTTAGCAGAGCAGTCTATTCCCCTACCATTCAAAATACGTTTTACCGGAGGATAAACCCCATTGCCTATTTCCTCGGTAGAGGTTGCGGCCGACTCAATATAAAAATCGTTTTCCAGTCCCCTGTTTTGCACCAATTCTTTCATTAAAAATTCAGCCATTGGACTCCTGCAAATATTCCCGTGGCAAACAAAAAGTATTTTATACATTAAATCGCCTCACTTTCATCCAAGCATATTATAACATGATTTACGGAGGGAGTAAACCCCCTCGCCCCGCAGTAGCGTGTCGGCGGTTTAGTCTTTGCTGTATCTCGGTTGTCGGCTTCTTTCTTTTGCTTCGTCCTCTCGTTTGGGTGTAAACAGGATAAATCGCTACCTCTATGTAGTCCCCACAGATATATTTACGTTCTCTGTATGTTCTTTGCATTTGCTGTTTCCTTTCTGTGTGGTCGTTATGTTAATACCTTTTACAAGCTCGGTAAAACCGAAGCAGACGGCAAAGGTTAGTGTAGAATATTTAAAATTGTAAAATTATCATATTAGAAATTACTTTTTCGGGAGTGCAAAAAAGTCTAAAAATAAAAGAGGCGTGCAGAAAAATCTGCACACCTTGATTGCAAGACACGGTGTATTTGATATTTGTAGTAAAATATGATATAATTAAATCGCTGATAAAATTTATTTTTTGAATTCAACACAATTCAAGTTTTGTGTTGTTCAGTTAATCTCCTTGAAATTGTACAATGTAGTTACAAAAATTAAAGGAGGTTCTAAAAATGAACACAGACAAAATTATCGCAGAATCAATCGCAAAGGATTATGCCCCGAAAGAGAGTTCAAAACTCGTTGCCCTCAAAAAGTTGGACAATAGAGCAAAACTCCCTGCCACCATTTTCACTTATTCGTGTGGAATTATCTCGGCACTTGTATTTGGCACAGGTATGTGTATGTCAATGCAAGTTATCGAGGGTGGTATGGTAATGGGTATCCTTATCGGCATTGTAGGTCTTTTCGGATGTGCTATCAATTATCCCAC
>JAZQYL010000007.1:0-7436 GCA_045633485.1 Acutalibacteraceae bacterium
TGATACCATCCACCCAAACGTCTGCCAAAACCGCGCCCGCAGCTGCAAGCGAGTCAATATGGTTAGCAAACAACATACATGCAGGTTGTCTACCCATAGCGCAAGCGCAATAAAGCACCAAACCGCCTGTGGTAGAGCCAATGGTTTGCGGTAAGCAAAGCGCCTTGTTAAATAGCGGCTTGCCATAAAGTTCGGCATTGTTTTGGTCGCCGCATTTGGTTTGCTTATCGCCAAACTGAAGCGCCATTTGCATAGATGCTAACGTGTTAAAACCTTCTTTTGATACTACCGCTTTTGCAGTAACTGTGCCTGGGGTAACTATTCTTCCTTTAAATTCTTTCATTACTTGTTACCTCCTGTGATGGTGGTCAAAATTTCGTCATCGGTATAATAACGCGCTGTAGTATAGGTGCGCAATTTATTTGATGAGGTTATAACGGGCATCTTCTTACACAACGGATTATTCATATACATAAGCGGACAAATATATGAAGTGATAACACCCGTTGCTTTAAGTCGTGTAGCGTACTCGGTTTTATTAAATTGTTCGAGCACCTTTGGCGCCGCAGTAAACACTGTAGGAATAACAACCTTTTTGTTGCCTGTTTCTTTAAGTGCCGCTTCAACCTTGTCGGTCCAAGATTTAAGTTGTTCCAAACTCATATGTGGGCAACCCATAAAGCACATTTTGGGTTTAGCATTGATGTTTTTCCAAATAACAGGATAGTTCTTATAAACACGCTCAAGTTCGGCATCATCAATAACGTAAACCTTTGCATCCTCTTTTATAAGAGATTGGCCAAGTTCCACTGCCTCGGGAGTGAGATTTTCAATGTGATAAAGACCAACCGCGCCGTTAGAAGCGGTAGCCGCACCAAAATCTTTAAGATATGTGCAGGCCGCATCATCAAGCTCACTACCAAGCCACTTATCAAGACCAACAACATATGGAACATCCTCCATAACCTTCATACCGATAGCAGAACCCAAAAGTTGAGCTTCCGGTTTTTTGGTGGTTTCGATTTTTATAATCCAATCGGCTTTTCTACCCTCGTCGGTAAGCAAACCAAAGTAAGGAACGTAACCAACTATTGAACCCATTATGTCAATAATACCCGAGTTGCGATTGCAACGCGCGCCCAAGACCGAGTTTGCATATACAACGGCAGATGATTCCGCCCAAGAAAGCACCTCGCCTTTTTGTGGTTTGTTACCAACCTCGTCCATATAGCAAGTACAGGTAAATGCATCATCATCCATAAGACCTAGCTTTTTAAGTTGTTCCTCATAAAAGCTTTGCTTTGTGTACATAAGTTTGTTAAAAACAATATTTTGCAAAAAATTTGCAGGAACGTTTTTATCAACAGGACGTGGGTCAACCGAAAACTTCTGTTCGGACATAACTCCCGCGTCGAGAAGTTGTTGCATTAAGTCATATACCGGTGACATAACCTTTAAACCAAATGAAGTTACCAAGTGATTGTTTTTTGATGTAATCGGAACCAACTTTTCGGCCTCGAATGCGTCACCATACATAACCATTGTTTTCATAACGCGCGCCATGGTTTCGCCTTTAGAGCCGTCAAGTATCGCCTGTTGTTCGGGTGTTAATATCATAACATTTTCTCCTTATTATAATTTCATTGCTACATCCCACGCCTGCCAAATAACAGTACGTAGATTTCCAACTTTGTTTGCATCGCCAATGATGTGAACGTGTTTAGATTTTTTTGCAATCGGTGCAGGATTATATCCTACCGACATAATTACATTGTCTGCGTCGATTTTTGTTTGTTTTCCGTCAACGATAGACTCGGCAACAACGCCATCGGCCTCAATTGCCGATACCTTTGTTTCAAGATAAACGGGAACGTGGTTTGTCTTAAAGAAATCACGAAGATAACTTGTATTTGCAAGACAAATGCCCTTTGTGGTAATGAGGTCGTCTTGCGCTTCTATAATAGTTGGTTTTTTACCCTGTAAATATAAGTCGTAAGCTATTTCACAACCGGTAAGGCCACCACCTATAATAACAACGTTTTCGCCAACTGTTTTTTTGCCAAGCAAATAATCGCAAGCCTCTATTGCATTTTGGGCTCCCTTAACAGGAATAGTGCGCGCTTTTGCGCCCGTTGCAATAATCACCTCGTCAGCACCTAACGATTTAATGTCGGCAATCTCGGTATTAAGTTTAACCTCGATTGGTTGTTTACTAAGTTCGCGTCTATACCAAGCAATAAGAGCCTTATCCTTTTCTTTAAAGGAAGGAGCCGCTGCCGCTATAAACACGCCGCCGAGTTTACCGCTCTTTTCATAAAGGGTAACGTTATGACCACGTTTTGCACAAACAATTGCCGCTTCCATACCGCCTATACCACCGCCGATAACAGCAATATTTTTCTTTTTCTTAGCGGGCGCAATATAGTATTTCTTTGACTGCATTGTTTGAGGGTTTATAGCACAACGAGAAAGTCCCATTGTATCGGTAAGGGCTTGAGTGTTTGCGTGACCTTTAGATGACGAAAAGTTAAAGCAAGCATTGTGACAACAAATACAAGGTCTAATATCTTCTTCACGGTCTTCAATCATCTTGGTAACCCACTCGGCATCAGCTAAAAATTGGCGTGCTACACCAACGCCGTCTATTTTACCTTCGGCTACCGCTTGGGCGCCCACATCAGGTTCCATACGGCCTGCGCAAACAACGGGAATATCAACAAATTTCTTTATGTGAGCCACGTCTTCAAGGTTGCAGTTTTGTGGCATATACATCGGTGGATGAGCCCAATACCAAGAGTCATACGTACCATTGTCGGCATTAAGCATATCGTATCCTGCATCCTGCAAATATTTAGCCGCTTTTTCACTCTCGGACATTGCGCGACCAACCTCTGTGTATTGCTCACCAGGCATTGCACCTTCGCAAAAGCCCTTCATTTTTGACTCTACCGAATAGCGAAGTGAAACAGGATAATCCTCGCCACACGCTTCTTTAATCGCTTTTACAACCTCGACCGCGAAACGATAACGATTTTCAAAGCTACCACCGTATTCGTCAGTACGCTTATTGAAAAATTCTATTGCAAACTGGTCAAGCAAATAACCCTCGTGGACAGCGTGAACTTCAACACCATCAACACCCGCATCTTTGCAAAGCTTTGCAGTTTTTGCAAAAGCCTTAATTATTTCTTCGATTTGGTGCTTGGTCATTTCGGGACATTCAATATCGTGCGCCCAACGCGAGGGTTGTGGGCTTGGACTTGCCAATTCGTGTGAAGTATCAATAATAGGTTTTATCAAAGCGCGAGTAAATTTGTTTTTGTGAAGTGGCGCTACCAATTCAGTAATAGCCCAACTACGTCCCATACCCGCGGTGAGCTGAACAAACAACTTAGCCCCCGTCTTATGAATTTCATCCATAAACTCTTTTAACTCTTTAAACATTTTTGGATTTTGCCAAAGCCATTTACCCCAAAATGTATCGCGTAGCGGCGCAATACCCGGAATAATAAGACCAACGTTATTGTTGGCTCTTTCTAAAAATAGTTTTGCAGCTTCCTTATCAAAATGACAACCGCCCAGTTCAAACCAACCAAAAAGCGACGTACTACCCATCGGACACATCACTATTCGGTTTTTGATTTCAACATTGCCGATTTTCCAAGGCGTAAACAACGCCTCGTATTTTTTATCCATTTTGCTCATAAGAATTTTCCTTTCACAATCATATTCCTTGATAAATAATTATAATTCGGTTTTTAAAAACATATTTTAAATGACTAATTTTTAAAAAATGCCACAACAACAGCGCCTGGGCCTGCATGGGTACCGATAACGCTACCAACCGTTGTGTAGCGCACCTCGTCAAGATTGCCCTCCCAAATGTGACGGCTATCTTCAATATATTTTAGCAATAGTGAATCAGAAATTCCACTGTAACCGAGCAAAACGGGTTTGCTAAAATCGATACCTCCGGCCTTATCTATTTCCTCCACAAGCAGATTATTGCCCATTTTAGAACCACGCGCCTTGCCCAACATATTGATTTCACCATCAATTACAGAAAGCACAGGTTTGATATTTAACAGTCCGCCTGCAAATGCAACCGTCTTAGAAATACGACCACCTTTTTTTAGATATTCAAGTGTATCTATGAGCGCTACAACAACGATCTTTTTCTTTTCTTCTTCGAGTGTTGCTGCAATCTCCTTAGCGCTTTTACCTTCATCTAAAAGTCTAAATGCCAATTCCACTAAGATACCGCTACCCATAGCTGCGCTGGAGCTATCAACAATATAAATATTTTCATAATCTTCGGCCGCAATAGTGGCACTTTGATATGTGCCCGAAAATTTAGAAGCAAGTGTAATTACTACTGCCGCTTCACCTGCTTCTTTAGCTTTGTCGAATTCCTTCATAAAAGCATCGGGTGTTGCCTGACTTGTTGTAGGTAATACATCGCTTTCTATAAGTTTTTCATAAAAAGTCTTATGGTCGATAGTAACGCCGTCGATATATTCTTTTGTGCCAAAATTTACGATTAGAGGAACAATATGGACACGTTGTTTATATCCTGGCATTAAATCAGCCGTGGAATCTACAATAATTCTTGTTTTCATAAATAATACTCCTTATTTAGACGGGAATTCCTTCCTTGCTTAGTGCTGTTAGATTTGATGTTATGGACTCGAGTGCTTTGTAGAAAATGTTTCTTGTTTTTTCATCAAGGTCTTTACCCGCCACTTCAACCGCCTTACTAGCTCGTAGACTAACCTGCTCAGCAGCGGTTTTTCCTTCTGCGGTAAGAACCCAAAGGCCACGATAAAGGCTTCCGTCAACGGAAGATTTACACGCAAGTCCTTTTTCTTCCAAAATGGCAATCATACGGGATGCGTCGGATTTATCCTTGCCACTAACTTCACAAAGATTTGGTACAGTGATTCCATTGGGATATTTATACATTGTGGTAAGATATGTAGCGTGGGGACTTTTAAGTCCATATTTAGCAAGCTCTTCTGAAGCAAGTTTCCGCCAACAGCGAGAAATCTCTGCTAAAGCATAAGAAAACCGTTCAAATCTTTCTAACATAAATATACTCCTTTTCAAAATAAAAGTTGTAATTTCAACTTTTACATTGTATCACAAACAAGTTGAAATGTCAACTTGTTTGTACCGGAAACAAAAAGCGACAGAGAGAAAATTTACTCTGTCGCTTTGTTTGTTAGGCAAAAACGGTACAAGCTTTTGCTTTAATATAATTAACGTTCTTCTTAATTTTTATTTGACGGGCAAAAATCACTCATTGGACAACGTTCGCAATATGTTTTTCTCGCCGTACAAATATCTCGGCCAAAAAGCACTGTTCTGTGGCAAAAATCGTTCGATTTATCGGGCGGTAAAAGCTTGCGCATAGCATTTTCAACCTGCAAGGGATTTGTTGTGTTTACAAACCCCAAGCGATTGCAAAGACGTATAAAATGCGTGTCGGTAACCACCGCGGGTTTGCCGTAAACGTCACCGCATACAAGATTTGCGGTTTTGCGACCTACGCCGGGCAGTTTTGTTAACTGCTCTATCGTATCAGGTACTACCCCACCAAATTCACTCATTATCATTTTGCCAATGCCAACAAGGTCACGCGCCTTTGTTTTATAAAGACCGCAGGTTTTAATAAGTTCTTCTACACTTTGGATGGGTGCTAATGCCATACTTTTGGCATCGGGATATTTTTCAAAAAGCGCAGGTGTTACCATATTAACACGCGCGTCGGTGCATTGGGCAGAAAGACGTGTAGCAACAAGCAACTGAAACGCATCGCTATAATTTAGCGAGCATATAGCATCAGGGTATAATTTTTCTAATGCCTCAACTGCTTTAATGGCCCTTTCTTTTTTAGTCATTACGCTTCTAACCTCATATCGCCGGATTTAATCCATTTTAATTTGCGCATTATTTCACTAATAGCCAACGCTAAAACAGCGGGAGCAACAAAATGCATAAGCGCTATTTCAAGCACCGCTATTATAGGTTCGGTGCCGGCGCCTACCATTGCAGTATATGTTTCAAACGGTCCTACCAAACCGGCAGTACCCATACCGGCGCCTATTTTTGTGCTACTCATTTGAAAAACAGCAGCGGAAATAGGCCCTAATATCGCACTTGAAACAATCGCGGGTAGCCAAATTATCGGTTTGCGAACTATGTTGGGCATTTGAATCATCGATGTACCTATACCTTGCGAAACAAGACCGGATATTTTGTTCTCACGATATGATGCCACGGCAAAACCTATCATATTGCAGCAGCATCCTACAACTGCAGCTCCTGCTGCAAGACCTTTTAGCTCCAGCATCATTCCTATTGCCGCAGATGATATAGGCAAGGTTAAGCATACACCCATAACAACCGCAACAATTATACCGCCTATTATTGGGTTTTTGTCTACATTTATATTCACAATGTTTCCAATCCATTTCATTGCTGTAGATATATAAGGCCCTACAAGATAGCCGATCGTAGCACCGCCAAGAATACAGCAAAGAGGAGTTAAAACTATTTCCAACTTAGTTTTGCCGGATACAAAACCGCCTATTTCGACAGCAACGTATGCAGCAATAAATGCACCAAGCGGTTCTCCGGGAGCTGCAAGCGCAAATTTTTCTATTGCAAATCCTGTTACAGCCGTACCTGTCGCTACATTTGGGAAAGCACCTATCATACCTGCCACCGCTGCTGATACGGTAGTAAGTGGTGAAGCCTTTAATTTAACAGCAACACCAACACCTATACCTGCACCGGTTATAGTTTTTGCTAATATGCCAATAGTGTTAACGTAACTGCCTATTGTATTATCGCCTATTAGTTCCGCTATTTGACATATTATAGTGCCTATAATCAACGTTGCAAAAAGACCCGATGCCATACCCGAAAGGCCGTCTATAAACAAACGGTTTAAATATTTTTTAATCATTTTCTCATCCTCCTATTCGATGAATTTCTCTTAAATTTAACATAATTATAGTACAATGCTTTTTCATAGTCAAGTAAGCATAAATAAAAATCCCCGAGAAAACTCGGGGATTTAAACTTTAATTATTTATCGCGTTTTTTGAAGCCGCGGCGGTCACGGTTGCCACCTTTGCGTGGTGCTTCTTCGTCGGCATCGTCTTCAACGACTGCGCCGTTAACCTCTACAAGAGCATCGCGACGTGAAAGATTGATTCAGCCCTGGTCGTCAATCTCGGTAACCTTTACGATAACCTGATCGCCAACTGCAACAACGTCTTCATCCTTTTCTACACGCTTAACATCAAGCTTAGAAATATGAACAAGACCTCCCTTGCCCGGTGCAATTTCAACAAATGCGCCAAATGTCATAAGACGTGTTACGCGACCTGAGTAAACTGCGCCGATTTCTGGGTCGTTTGCAATAAGAT
>JAZQYL010000008.1:0-6024 GCA_045633485.1 Acutalibacteraceae bacterium
ATGAGACCGTTGGAGATTTGCTTGATGAAACTGCACGATATTTATTGAATGATTTTTTATCGTATTTCTCAACTGATACAAAATCGGTTGCACTAAACCTTAAAAACTGTGAACTTAACGATTTGATATTCATTTGCGATATGTACCTTACACCTTATTTCACTTATATCAAAGACAATAAGGAGGTTTTCGGTACGGCACTCGTAAATAATAAAACCTTGGGGTTTGAAGATGTCTATAAGCGAATGTTTGATAACATATTCAATCCCATATTAGATAGATTTCATTATCCGCAGGGTGATAGGCAATATGTGATGATGTACTATCTTAATGGTATCAATGCAATCGTTAGTGAGTGGTTGAGAAACGGTTGCAATAAATCAATTGACGAATTATCGAGAATTGTAACAATTTGTGTCTTTGGACTAAAAAATAACAAATAAAACAACCGCTGACTTGCAGGTCAGCGGTTGTTTTGTGTCATATTCAAGGCTTTGGGTGATTTCTTCAAAAGTAGTACGTTGGTAGTATGAAATGCAAAAAATCCTTGCATTTCGTGGCATAAGGTTGCATAGCTTGGGTTGTTCAATTCTTCCCGTGGCAGACGAACAGTATTTTAGTCATAATTCTTACCCCTCTCGCAACCTTTTAAAGTTTCAAAAAGTATTATAATTAGAAAAGCAAATATTTTCAAGCAAAACAGTCAAAACCGACTTTTCTTTACATTAAATTCAAATTATGATATACTTAAATAAAGAGGTGTAAATTATGAAAAAACTATCAGTTATTTTTCTTATAGTTACTTTGTTTACTCTTTCTGCTTGCTCTATTCACAAAAATAAGCTTTACGATATCCAGCATCAAATACCTAATTATACCGATGTTAAATGCGTTACCGAAAAGCAAGAATATTCACCCGATGATACACTAATACATTATACTTTAACAAACGTAACCAATGATGATGCCTGGATAAACTCTGACCACAATTGTTGGGAACTTCAAAAATTAGTAGATGGTGAATGGAAAAGCGTAGGTGAAAAATATGACCGCTATTGGACCGAGTTAGCGCAACTGTTACCCGCAGGCGCAAGCGAAACGCGAAAAATAAACCTAGAGGAATATTTTTATCTACCATTAGAAAAGGGTGTATACCGAATAGAAGTTGAAGGCATTCTTTCAAATACGTTTAAAGTGTCTTAACTTGTATCAATACTATAAAAAATGTGTATGAGATTTTACTCTCATACACATTTTTATTTTACTTAACATCTATAATACTGCGCAGTCTTATAGTCTTGGGTGTACCCTGCACAACTTTTACTGTCTTACTACCGGCATTCATATCAAAGTAGTTATCACTAAGTATGAAATCGCTGTCAAGCGAGTCAATCTCAACCGCTTTTGCATAAGTATCGGCGTAAACCGTAATTTCATCACCATTTATTTCATATCGCAAATTAGGCTCAACAAAATCAAAACGCTTGTGCGCCGCAAAGAGTGTTGTGCCGCTTGATACAACCTCGCCATCAACAGTATACGAATAACTAATATACGTAGTATATGGATCTGTTTTGTTAAAGTCCATATTATCTAGCGTTACGTATGAAAGAGCCGGTACTGTAACTGTTTGTTCACCACTCTTTATAACGTTTGCCTTATTATCGCGAAGCTCCCAATTTACAACACCAGTTACATCGTTTAGGGTATCATTTGTAACTGTAAGCTCAGCCGTTGTTACAAGCTCTATGTTGCGCTCGGTGTTAATAAACGGACGAACATCATTTTCGCCTACCTCACGGCAAGAGATAAGCACGGGGTTATAAAAACGTTTCGAGTAATACTGTAACGCTTTATATCTGCCATAAGAGTCAATGCTTGCCCAAGATGCCACAGGCCAAATATCGTTAAGCTGCCAATAAAGCGAACCCATACAACGTCCGCGATTGCGACGCATATGCTCCACACAATATTTAATGGCTTCAGCTTGGAAAAGCTGTGTCGCATAAAGAAACGCCGGCAGACTGTTTGGATATTTAAAGTTTTCGGACAAATACTGCATCAAAAACTTATTAGCCGGAATAGAACGCTGATGCATTTCCATAACGCGCGAGAACACGTTGCGATCCTCCGGCAATGTATAAGAATTAACCGTTTTTTCGCCCGGATACGATTGCACACCGAACTCGCTCATATAACGCCAATGCTTTGTACGATAGGTTGTAATAGGCTCACCGCACCACACGTCATAATAATGGCAATCGCCAAAATTTTCATTTTGCGGATCCATAAAGTGACCAATTGATGATGGCGATGACGGAACATATGGTAAATCGGGACAAATACGATCGGCAACATCTGCCAAAACATCCTCAAATATCTCGAGATAACGTGGGTATTTAACCGGCTGCCAGGTGCACCAAAGCTCTATTTCATTATTACCGCTTACAACCATAATTGATGGATGATGGCGAAGTCTTGCAAGATTTTGCTCGGCTTCAATCTTAATGTTTTCCATCATTTCATCGTCAGGGTTCATACTTGAACACGCAAACATAAGGTCAAGGAAAACAGTAATACCCATTTCGTCACAGATATCAAAAAAGTAATCGTGTGGGTAAATACCGCCGCCCCAAACTCTCAAACAGTTAAAATTACAATGACAGCATTGCTTAATAAGTTCACGAGTGCGTTCTGGACTCAGACGAGATAAAATATTATCCTCCGGCACATAGTCAGCGCCCATTGCAAAAAAGCGAACGCCGTTAACCTCGTGACAGAAAGACTCTCCCCACTTATCTTTTTCGCGAATAAGTTTTACAGTGCGCAGACCTATTCTCTTGCTTGTAGAATCTACAACTTTACCACCGTCAATAAGTTCAACAACTATACTATATAGCGGTTGCTCGCCAAGACCCCTTGGCATCCAAAGTTTTGGATTTGAAATCTCATTTTCACAGTTCGCCACAAGTTCAAAAACACTACCATCAGGCGCCGTGCAAGTAACCTTTATATCAGCAATACCGTCTATGCTAACCTTTGGTGTTACAAATACTTTGCCGCCCTCGTGACGCTGGGTAATATATACGTCACTAATTCTTACGCTGTCTTTTTTAAGCAGATAAATATCTTTCCAAATACCTGCATCGGGCAAACGTGGACCCCAATCCCAACCAAACATACAATGCGCTTTACGTATATTACCAAAACCGGCCATCGCCTCCTTAGCGTAAAAGGTTGGTTGTTTTGCCTCTTTTTCTTTTATGTATGCATCGGCAGGATGAAATAAAAGTTTAATTTCATTTTCACCGTTTTTTAAAACATCAGTCACGTCAAATTCGTAACTACGATGCATATTATCGGTATATGCAATGTGTTCGCCGTTTACGTATATATCGCAAATGGTATCAAGACCATCGCAACAAAGCAAAACAGTATTGCCGTCCGCTTTATAATCAAAAGTGCGCGAAAACTCAAAATCCACGTCGGTAATACCAACAAATTTAAGTTCGTTGTCACGATAATATGGGTCGTCTATAAGCTTGTTATCAAGTAAAAATGAATAAACCGAACCCGGCACCGTGCCAAAGCAATCATACTCGCCACCCATTAAACGCCAAGTACCATTCAAATCAAATCTTTGCATAAAATCATCTCCTTTAAGAAAATTATAAAAAATAAAAATACGTGTTTTCAAGAATTTTTTTGATATAAAAAAGACTTATTTTGTCGTTTTTAATAAAAATGAAATTCCAATTTCAAAAATACAAACCACAGGAAAATTTATTGATATTTATCTACACCCAAGTGAGATAATACAAGTAAAAAATTAAAAAGACAAGTCTAAAATTAGACTTGTCTTTTTGACATGAGTAGGACGAAACCAACTATATCTATAACATTTAAAATATGTTAAGCTAATCATTAAACTGCGCTTTGATTTGCTCGTTAATAATGGCATGCATTATTGGAATTTCTTTTAAATCTTCCTCTTTTACAGCAATAGTTGCAATATCATTTTTTCGCCACATTGTGGAAAATTAACTAACCACGATTTATCAATGTTTCTATCATCACAAATCCAACCTTGCATTCCTTTATGTACACCGTGTTTTGCATATTTTTCTTTTTCAACTATTACTTCTACACAATCCATTTCTTTCATTTTATTTACCTCCATAAGGTGTATTTAATTTGATTTGTCCGTTTGGCAAAACAGTCCAACTAGTTGTAAATGATACTGCTGCACCATTATCTTTTCGTGGTATTTCAATTCTTATACTTATTCGCTGTTCATAACTGTTTAACAAACCGAGTTTGTATTCACCGTTTATGTATTTTTGTAATGCTTGTTCTTCAATTTCTTTTTGTAACCATTTTGCATCATCAATTGTATAACCCCAACTGTTAAACAATTTTTCTTTATTATGTGGGTATTTGTTGTCACGATTAAATAAGTACGGGTCGAACTTGCTATAATCTGATTTTGCAACGGCATTTTTAGAAACCAAATCATAAGAAATTGACTCTAATAAACAGTGGCAAAATGGGTGATGTGGCCAAGGTGGTGCTTTGGTTCTTAAAAACCAGCAGTTATCTAACATCAAACACTCTGGGCAATGATTATCGCTTAAATTTCTATGTATCCATTTAACCCAATCGTTATTAGTTCCTTCCCATAAACCTTTTAAAAATTCGCTGCTTGAAAATTTACTGACATGAATTAGCGAAAAGTGAAGAGTGAAAAGGTAATAGTGAAGAAGTAAAAATCCCCGTACTATTGTACGAGGATTTTTGGCAGGGGTAGAACGGAACCAGTCATATCCACACAACTCAAAAAATCTCTGTTTTACGATATAATTTCATAAGAAAAGGTATTAAGATTATGCTCTTTTCTAAACGAAACATTTCTCTCTAAACATTTATGCATAGAACTAATTGCATTATTAAAATCTTTTGGTAATGTATTTTCCCCTTTTATAACAACTTTATCTGTGTCACATTCACTCCATAACAAGTCCCAAAATGCGCTCCAATTTTTACCATACCATTCAGGAAAGTCAAAAGCTATTCTTATGCGCTCGTGTAAATCATACAAATATTTACAACCCGTTAAATCTAATTCAATAATTTTCATTTATTGTTTCTCCTTATACAATTTCATAAAATGTTTCATAGTGATCATAACTTACAAAAACCAAGCCATCATTTGACCATACTATTCGCTGATTATTTCTTTTACCTGTTTTATAGTTAATATCAGCTTCATACCAAATACGCCCATTTTTCATAGGTAGATGGCCATCATCGTTATAATAAATACCACCAGCAATTAATTGATTTCCAATAAAATTTGAAGGCCATTTACCTGGTTTCCAACCTTTTTGCTCTGCGTCAGTTTTTAAATATAATAATTTGGCAATTTACCTATATTTTTGAGATGCCAATCGGCACCATTATTTCCATTGATTGTTGCCGTGCCTGCTTTAATCGACTGCATAGGTTTAATCTTACAACGACAATTAGGATGAACGGGCGGCTCTGGAATTGGTAAATCGTTAATTGACCAAATTTTACCGTGATTTTCTTCGCATACAACACATCTTTTTAAATCCTCTATACTGACCCAATGCTTATAATTTTTACTTATTTTAATCTCGGGCTCAAGTGTATCGCCCCAAATAGATGCGGTTGTAATAATGTCAGATAAATTCATTTTTATTTCTCCTTTTCGATTATATCATATTTTATAATAATATGATAGCAGAAAATTTACTGACATTCACTGACACGCTACTGACATACATTAGTGAAAAGTGAATAGTGAAAAGCAAAAACAGTTCACTCAAAAAGAGTGAAGTGTAATTTTTTTATATTGGTCGGCAAAGCCGACACCAAAACTTATTCACTATTACTTATTACTTTTCAAAAATCCTCGTATTTAATAAAAGTGAAGAGTGAAAAGGTAATAGTGAAGAAGTAAAAATCCCCGTACTATTGTACGAGGATTTTTGGCAGGGGTAG
>JAZQYL010000009.1:0-19686 GCA_045633485.1 Acutalibacteraceae bacterium
CATACCTGATTCGGTAATTCGCCGTGCTAAACAAATACTAAAACAAACGCTTGAAAGCGGAATTGTTACATATAAAACGGTCGAAACAAATACCGACCAAATGTCACTTGAAATGCAGGGCGCAACCGATATTTTGCGCGAACTGCAAGCAATTGACGTGAACACTTTAACTCCAATCGAAGCGATGGGTGTTCTTTTTGATATAGCAAATAAAGCAAAATCTATATAAAAAATGAGGTGAACAAAAATGCCAAAAATTAACGTATTGCCAAAATCTATTGCCGAGCTTATTGCGGCGGGTGAGGTTGTAGAGCGACCTGCATCCATCGTAAAAGAAGCGGTTGAAAATTCAATAGACGCAGGCGCTACCCACATAACTGTTGAAATTCAGCATGGCGGTATAACCTATATCCGCATAACAGATAACGGTTGCGGTATAGCAAACGATGACGTACCAAAGGCATTTTTGCGTCACGCTACCAGTAAAATCGAAAAAGCGGTTGACCTTGACAGTATTTCAACTCTAGGATTCCGTGGCGAAGCGTTAGCTGCTACAAGCGCGGTATCACGAGTAGAACTCTTTACCAAAACTGCCGATGAGGATTTTGGCACCCATTATAAAATTGAGGGTGGCGAAGAGGTTTTGTACGAAGAGGTCGGCTGCCCCGACGGCACAACACTTATAGTGCGTGATTTGTTTTATAATACACCTGCCCGTATGAAATTTCTTAAGAAAGACGTATCGGAAGGTACTACTGTATCGGCTATTATAGAGCGTCAAGCGCTGTCGCACCCCGAAATTGCCTTTAAACTTATTCGTGACGGCAAACAAACGCTTTCAACCTCGGGTGACGGCAAACTCACCTCGGCGGTTTACAGCGTTTTGGGACGAGAAATTTCTAACACACTAATTCCTGTTGATTTAACACTTGACGGCGTCAAGGTTACAGGTCTTGTTTGTAAGCCTGTTTCTTGCCGTGCGTCACGCGCTTATCAATTTACATTTTTAAACGGTAGATACGTGCAATCGGGCACTATTACTGCCGCAACCGAACAAGCGTATAAAAACAGCGCAATGGTGGGCAAATTCCCTGTATTTGTTTTGGGAGTTCAGATACCATTTGAAACGGTAGACGTAAATGTTCATCCTGCCAAAACTCAGGTGCGCTTTTCGGACGAAAAGCGTGTATTTACCGCCGTTTATAATGCGGTAAAAAATGCAATACTTTCGGGCGATACCCGTCCCGAAATTTCGGTAGCAGCACCTAAAAACAATACTTTTTTACATATGACTGCCGAGCAGTATCGTCAAACGGCGGTTAATTTACCCGTTTTTGAAAAAAAGGAAGAAGCTAAAACTATCATAAAAGAAGAAGTAGTAAAACCAAAGGCAGAACCGACTAGACTAAAGTCTGACAATACTCCATTCTTCTTGCGCAATGAATTTAAACCGAATATACCTGAAAAGAAGGTAACGGTTGATATTATAAAAGAAGAACCGATAAATGAAATCGTAATAAAAGAATCCGTAAAACCACAGACGGTGGAAAAAGAATACTCGCCTAAAGATGAAGTTAAGCTTATTGGCGAGGTATTTAATACTTATATAGTAGCGCAAAAGGACGACAGTATTTTTATGATAGATAAGCACGCCGCTCATGAAAGAATATTGTTTGATAAACTAAAGGAAAACCATGTTGTTGAAAGTCAAACACTACTTGTTCCCGTTACCGTAAAACTTATCGGCGAGGAATATAGCGCAATGGTAAGTAATATTGATACGCTTATCAAATACGGATTCGAAGTGGAAGACTTTGGAAATGAATCGGTAATGGTTCGTGCAATACCTGCAATGCTTTCTAAGGAAGATGTCGAGGAAATTATAGTTGAAGCGGCTGAAAGTCTTGCGCAAAAGGGTGATGTAAACCATGAACGAATTGATGACATCCTACATTCTGTTGCATGTAAAGCGGCGATAAAAGCAGGCTACATTACTTCGGATATCGAAAAATTAAATCTTGCAACAAGGGTGCTATCGGGCAATGATATAATGTACTGTCCTCACGGCAGACCGGTTGCTTTTGAAATTAAAAAATATAATTTGGAAAAATATTTTGGAAGAATACAATGAAAAAACAAAAAATAATTTGTGTTGTAGGCCCTACTGCTTCGGGCAAAACCGGACTTGGCATAGCACTTGCAAAGCGTTTGAACGGAGAGGTAATTTCGGCGGATTCGATGCAGATTTACCATGATATGCACATTGCATCTGCCGCCCCGGATGAAAGCGAAACCGATGGCATACCACACCATTTGGTGGAGTTTTTGCCGTACGGCAGCACCTATACTGTTGCCGATTACGTTAAAGTAGCGCGTGAAAAGATTGCCGAGATTTCAGCGCGAGGCAAGCAACCTATAATTGTTGGCGGCACAGGGCTTTATATAAGTTCAATCGTAAATAATGTAGAATTTATAGAGCAAGAAACCAGTTTGGAGCTCAGAGATGAAATTACACAAAAGTTTGAACTTTTAGGTGGCGAGGAAATGTTGCGTCAACTAAATGAGATAGATCCCGAAGCTGCTCAAAAATTGCACCAAAACGATAAACGACGTATAATACGTGCTTTTGAAATTTACGCAAGCACGGGGCAAACAAAGTCTTTTAATAACAAACAATCAATTAAAAACGAATCACCGTATGATGTGGTTTTAATCGGTATAACTTATCGTGATCGTGAAAAATTGTATGCGCGTATAAACGAAAGAGTAGATATAATGCTACAAAGCGGATTGCTAAACGAAGCGAAATCAGCCCATGAAAAAAAGCTTGGCGGCGGCGCTGTTCAGGCTATTGGTCACAAGGAGTTTTTTGATTATTTTAATGGTGATTTGTCTTTGGATGAAGCAACAGAAAATCTTAAACGATCAACACGACGATACGCAAAACGACAACTTACCTGGTTTAACAAGGATACACGTATAAACTGGATATACAACGACGAAACGGACGATACAATATCTGAGGCAATAAATATATTAAAGAAAGAGGGATATTATGAGCGAACATAAAGCACTGAAGATAATAATCTGCGGTATAGCCGTAGTTTTTATGATTCATCAAATTTATTCCTCAACGTATAAGCCTATTACAACAATGAGTGCAGAATATTATAGTACTGTAGAGGGCTTTAAAATAAACGGCATGGTTATTCGCGAAGAAAAAATAGTAACCGCCGAAACAACCGGCGCATTGCATTTTGTGCTTTCGGATGGTGAGCGAGTTGCAAAAAACGGAGTTATAGCAGAAATTTACTCAAATGCTGAAGCCTCGGTTGTGGTTAATCGTATAGAACAGTTGAAATCTCGTATTGCCGACATTGAGCAAATGCAAGGATACAATGATGTAGAGGCCGCCGATATTTCACTTGCAAACGCTAAGGTAAATGATTCACTTAACATTATGTTGCGAGGCATATCTACGGGTGATTTTTCATCCTTTGATGTTGATGCTGCCGAGCTTCTTACTAACATCAGCCGCCGTCAGATGATAACAGGTGAACAAACAGATTTTTCGGCGCGACTTAATGAATTAAAAACTGAGCTGGATACGCTAACTGCTTCTTTGCCGCAGGCGGTTGGCAGCATTACTACCGATGCGTCTGGTTACTTTGTATCGGGTGTCGACGGTTATGAAAACATTCTTTCGTGCGATAATATTGATAATGTTACTCCCGAATACATCGATTCGTTAAAGGTAGAACAAATACCCTCGAATGCGATAGGTAAAATTGTGTCGGGTTATGTTTGGTATATTGCAGCAAAGGTTGATATCAGCGATTCGCTGAAATATAAAGCCGGAGATACTCTCACACTGCAAACGAGCATAAAGTCTGCCCCTGAACTTAAGGTTACGATTGAAAAAATCAATACATCTAAACAAGACGATAAGGCAGTTATGATTTTTGCGTGTCAGCAAATGAACAGCGAACTTGCTTCTATCAGAAGCGGTGCAATGACCATTATTAACAACACGTATTCTGGATTGAAAATTCCTACAAAATCGCTTCGTGTACGTGATGGCAAAACAGGCGTGTTTGTACGGTCCGGAATAACGCTTAAGTTTGTAACGGTAAACGTGCTTTACCGAACAGATGAATATATTATTTGTGAGCAACAAATAAGCAACGACGACGTTTTAAGATTGTATGATGACGTAGTTGTTAAGGGAAAGAGGTTGTATGATGGAAAAATCGTCGATTGAAGTATTTGATGAGAATTATGAGATTATAACCCAAAATATAGCTCGTGCAGCGCAAAAAGCGGGTAAAAAGCCATCCGATATAACGCTGCTTGCGGCAACTAAAACCGTTGACATTGAGGTCATAAATCATGCGATTAATTCAGGGATAAATTATATTGGAGAAAATCGTGTGCAAGAATTTTTGGCCAAAGATGAGTACTATCTGCCAGTTAATAAGCATTTTATCGGTCATTTGCAAACAAATAAGGTAAAGGACATTATAGATAAGGTGACGCTTATTCATTCGGTTGATTCATATCGTTTAGCGGAAGAAATTTCAAAGCAAGCGTCAAAACGAAACAAATGCGCAAAAATCTTGCTTGAAATAAACATAGGCAACGAAGAAAGTAAATCCGGTTTCAGTTATGAAGAGGCATATGAAGCGGTTCAAAAAATAGCCGCTTTTGATGCTTTGGAAATTAAAGGACTTATGGCAATACCGCCTATTTGTCAAAATATGCAAGAAAACAGAAAATATTTTCAGAAAATGAACAAACTGTTTATTGACATTGGTAGTAAAAAAATAGATAATAGTAGTATGGATATTTTGTCTATGGGTATGTCGGATGATTACGAGGTAGCTATAGAAGAGGGTGCCACCATGGTGCGATTGGGCACGGCGCTTTTTGGCCGACGAAATTATAATGTATAAAATATAAAGGAAGTGTATTTATGGGACTTTGGGAAAGCATTAAAAATATTATGGTAATCTCTGATGAGGATGATTACGAGAATGACGAGCTTGAAACCAGTGAGAAAGCTCCTCGCGATAAGGTTGTGGATGATATTCCATATACACCCAAAAAGGAGAGCGCGGTAAAGCTTATTAAATCAAAAACAATCAATTATCCGCAATCCACAAACGGATTACAGGTAGTGCTTGTAAAACCTGATCGTTTTGATGAGGTTACCACCATTGCTGATCATCTTAACGAAGGTAAGACAGTTGTTCTTAATCTTGAAGAAAGCGCCCGTGAGGTAAGCCGCAGAATAGTTGACTTTTTAAGTGGTGTAGCTTATGCAAATGGCGGCAATATGCGTAAGGTAGCAAAAAATACCTTTATAATTGTTTCTCGCGGTGTAGATGTAATGGGTGAGTTGTTACCGGAAGAATTTGATGACGGTAAGATTTATTTTTAATGGACAGTGAACTATTGCCTGCAAGGGTAAAAGATCTTGCCTACCTGTGTGAAAAAACGAATGCGCCAAAATTTTTAGGCTTTTTAACTCCGAACGAATCAGCAATAGCAATAAAGCAATTTGCAAAAGGGGATAAGTATCGCTTGTTTGGCGGATACGATGGAGCCGAAAGGGTGTGCTTGTGTGTGCTGCCTCATTGGTGCGATGAGGTGACATATCCTATAACGGCATTTACCTTCAAATATCGTATGTGTGATACTTTGAGTCATCGGGATTTTTTGGGAGCATTAATGTCTCTCGGAATTGCTCGTGAAACAATAGGTGATATTTTGGTGGAAGCAGGCCGCGCGGTTGTGTTCGTCCATAACGATATTTCCAAATTTGTATTTACGCAAATAAATAAAATCGGAAATGTCGGAGTAAGTGTTACAAAAGGCTTTGATGCGCCATTGCCACAACTTGGAATCAAACAAGAGTTTGTTACGACGGTGGCATCTACTCGTCTTGATTGTGTTGTATCGGCCATGTGTGGAATTTCACGTAAGGCAGCGGCCGAGGTTATTGACGATGGGCTCGTTTGTATAAACTCTATTTGTTGTGAAAAATCCACCCACACCATAACGTCGGGCGATACGCTTGCCGTGCGTCGCAACGGTAGGTTTGAGATAGTCTCTTGTGACGGTTATTCAAAAAAAGGTAGGATTATATTAAAATATAATAAATACGTATAGTATAATTTGGAGGATGTTGGTTATGTTAAGTGCAAATGAAATAAGAAATGTACGTTTTGCAACCGCTATGGGCGGATACAAAAAAGAAGAGGTAGACGTTCTTCTTGATAAGGTAGAGGCTGATTATGAGCAATTCGAGCGCACATTGCGTGAAATGAACAACAGAATAAACGAACTTAAGGCTGAAGTTGAAGAAAGTAAAAATTCACAAGGTAATATTCAAAACGTGTTAATAAGTGCGCAAAAATTTGCCGATCAAATAGTAGAAGAGGCAAAAATGAAAAGCGCAGAAATTATTTCTTCTGCACAGGCAAGCATCGAAAAAATTACCGAGCAGGAAAAGGAACTTACAACCGCATTTGATAAAAAGGCGGGCGAGCGTAAAAATGCGCTTCAAAGTGATATCGAAAAAATTATTGCCAATGCTCAGGAAAAACAAAACGCCATCGAGCAAGCAACACAAGGTTGTGTTGATCGCCAACAGTTATTGTTTAATAAGATGAAAATAGAAATAGCTGCATTTAAGGCAGAAATAACCAATAAGTATAAAGAACATCTTGAACTGTTGTCTTCTTTGCCTGATTCTGTGCCAAGTGATCCTGCCGAGATTGCAGCAGCAGTTGCAATGTCTTATGATGCAGTACCCAGTGTTGAAGAATATGTAAATGATCCTCAGCCAATTGTTACCGAGGAACAAAACATAATTGATGATTTAATCAATGAGCAGACTGAAGAAACACAACCAGCTGAAGAAAAACCGGTAATAACAGGTTTTGTTATTGATTCCAGCGAATTTGATATAGATGATGAAGAGGAAGAAGATACTCTGGAAGAGGATATTTAAATTTAGGAGTGCGTAATAGGTGATAACATATATTTTAGCTTCCATTGTGGGCATATTTACTTTGGTTGCAGATCAACTAACCAAGATTTATGTAAAAAACAATTTTGAAATGGCTAAGTCTTATGAATTTTTGCTCGGAATTATTGACATAACATACATTCATAATGACGGCGGCGCATGGGGTATGTTAGGTGGATATACCTGGTTGTTGCTCTCGGTAACCATTATTGTTATGCTGGTTTGCATAGCGCTTTTGCTTAAGTATGGAGTTAAAGATAAGCTAATGTTTTGGGCAATTATTCTTGTTCTGTCGGGCGGCATAGGTAATATGATTGATCGTATATTCCGCGGCGGCTATGTAATCGACTTTTTGCATTTTGAATTTTGGCCGACTTTTCCGGTTTTTAATGTTGCGGATTGTGCGATAGTAATTGGCGCAGGACTTTTGATGTTGTATTTTTTTATGGGAATAGTTGAGGAAGAAAAGCAAAAGCGAAGTAACGCTAATGCTTTGATGTCACAAAAAGATGAAAACGTATAATTACATTTTTGACGACGGTGAAAGCCGCCGTCTTGATGTGTTTTTAGCAGAAAAGATTGATATAACTCGTTCTTATGCCGCAACGATTATTGAAGACGGAAACGTCTTGGTTAATGGTAAAAAGTCGACTAAAAATACAAAACTTAAGATTGGCAATGTAATAGATGTAACAATTCCTGACCCGCAGGAATACACAGTAGAGCCTGAAAATATTCCCCTTGATATTATTTATGAGGATGACAATTTGCTCGTCGTTAATAAACCTAAGGATATGGTTGTGCATCCGGCGACCGGCAATTATAGCGGAACACTTGTTAACGCTGTGATGTACCATTGCGGTGACAGCCTTTCGGGCATTAACGGGGTTATGCGTCCTGGAATTTTGCATCGTATAGATAAAAATACAAGCGGTCTTTTGCTTGTGGCTAAAAACGACAATGCTCACCTGAGCCTTGCTGAGCAAATAAAGGAACATTCGCTTACGCGAGAATACGAGGCTGTGATTTACGGCAATTTAAAAAACGATAGCGGCACGGTTAACGCTCCAATAGCTCGTCATCCTGTAAAACGCAAGCAAATGGCAATAGTTGAAGGTGGCAAAGAGGCTGTAACACACTATACCGTTTTGGAACGTTTTGGAGATTTTACACATGTTAAATTAAGACTCGAGACAGGTCGCACTCATCAAATCCGTGTGCATATGGCATTTCTTGGACATCCGGTTGCAGGCGATGATGTTTACGGACCACACAAGGTTATAACAAAGCTTGGCGGACAATGCTTGCACGCTCGAAAAATCGGGTTTGTTCATCCGATAACACAAGAATATATGGAATTTACAAGTGATTTGCCGGAATATTTTACAAAGTTTTTAAAGGAGTGTCGCAATGGGGTTGTTTGAGGGGTGCTTGCTGGCTTGCGACATAGACGGTACGCTGATTGAAAATGATTATATTCCACAACGGAATATTGATAAAATAAAATATTTTGTAAGTGAGGGCGGCGCATTTTCTCTTGCAACGGGCAGAACGGCGGGCGCTATATCACATGCCACCGGTAAGATTGATTGTATATCACCGTCCATAGTAGCAAACGGCAGTATGATTTACGACATAAAAAATGATAGATCTATTTATGAAGTTTTTGTACCTCAAAACGATTACCACATTGCAAAAGCGGTAATTGACGGTTGTAAAACGGTAGGAGTCGAGGCGCATGCCGGCAAAAAGGTTATTGTGCTAAATGAAAGCCAGGAAACAATAGATCACGAAAAATATGAAAATATTGATGCGATTTCTCTTGATTATGAGGCGGCAATCAAGTATAATTGGAACAAGGTTTTATATCTTTTTACCGATTTGGATGAGGCTAAAAGGGTTAAAAAAATCATTTCTGAATTTACTAACAATTCAGAATTTGTTGATACCTCGGCAATGATTGATGGTAAACGTCGATATTATTACGAGCAGGTACCAAAAAATGTTTCTAAAGCTGCCACGTTAAAAATACTTTGTGAAAAGTTAAAAATAAGTACAGGCTGTTGTTTTGCAATAGGTGATTACTACAATGACCTTGAAATGATAAAGACAGCCGACATCGGTGCTACGCTTATTGATGCGCCCGATGAAGTAAAAAATGCCGCTGATGTGGTGGTTGGTACAGTACGAAACGGCGCAGTTGCCGACTTTATAGATTATCTCACCGAAAGGATGTTAAACAATGGATGCAATTAGCAAAAAACAATTAGAAGAAATTGCTTGCAAGGTGCGTATCGGTATTATCGAAGGCGTTCACGCAGCAAAGGCTGGTCACCCAGGTGGCTCGCTATCAATAGCTGAGATACTTACATATCTCTATTTTAAAGAAATGAAGGTTGATCCTCAAAATCCGAAGGATCCTATGCGTGATCGTTTTGTTCTTTCCAAAGGACATGCAGCTCCGGCGTTGTACGCAACGCTTGCTCTTCGTGGATTTTTCCCCGTAGATGAGCTTGTTACTCTTCGACAAATAGGTTCTCGACTTCAGGGACACCCTGATATGAAAAATATTCCAGGTGTTGATATGTCAACAGGCTCTTTGGGTCAGGGTATATCTACTGCAGTTGGTATGGCGCTATCAAGTAAGCATTTCGGTGATAATTATAATGTTTATACAGTTCTCGGTGATGGTGAAATAGAGGAAGGTCAGGTTTGGGAAGCAGCAATGTTTGCAAGTAATAAAGGTCTTTCAAATCTTACCGCGTTTATCGATCTTAACAATCTGCAGATCGACGGCACAATTGACGAGGTTAACAGTGCAAAACCTGTCGACAAAAAATTTGAGGCTTTTGGTTGGCATACCATCATAATTGACGGTCACGATTATGCCGCTATTGAAGCTGCTTTGGCCGAGGCAAAAACCGTGGACAAACCCGTAGCAATAATTGCTAATACCATTAAAGGTAAGGGTGTATCATATATGGAAAATGCGGTTAACTGGCACGGTGCCGCACCAAACGACGAGCTTTTTGCCGTTGCTATGGAAGAACTTACCGCAGCACTTGCGGCATTTAACTAAGGAGGTGGCTTGAAATGGCAGAAATTAAAACAGTTGCAACTCGTGTAGGATTTGGCGAAACATTGGTAGAACTTGGCGCCGAACGCGATGACTTTATTGTAATGGATGCTGACCTTGCAGCCGCCACACAAACAGGAAAATTCAAAAAAGCATATCCCGATCGTTTTTATAACTGTGGTATTGCTGAACAAAATATGGTAAGTATTGCGGCAGGTATTGCGGCAACAGGTAAAAAGGTAGTTGTAAGTTCATTCGCTATGTTTGCGGCTGGCCGCGCTTTTGAACAGGTTCGTAACTCTGTTGGTTATCCACATCTTAACGTTATTATCGGCGCTACACACGCAGGTATTTCAGTTGGTGAAGATGGAGCAAGCCATCAGTGCAATGAGGATATTGCCCTTATGCGAACAATTCCGGGTATGACCATTATTAATCCTGCCGATGACACCGAAGCGCGTTTAGCTGTAAGAGCAGCATTTGAGTGTGACGGTCCTGTTTATATGCGATTTGGTCGTTTGGCTGTGCCGGTGGTGTTTGACAAAACATATAATTTTGAGATTGGCAAGGGCGTAGAATTGCGTCAGGGTAACGACGTTACAATTATCGCTACCGGTCTTATGGTTAAAGAAGCACTTGAAGCTTATGACCTTTTAAAAGAAGAGGGTATTAACGCTCGTATTATAAATATGGCAACAATCAAGCCAATTGACCGTGATATTATAATCAAGGCGGCAAAAGAGACTGGCGCTATCGTTACTGCTGAAGAGCATTCGGTAGTTGGCGGTTTGGGCTCAGCGGTTAGCGAAGTTGTTTGCGAAACACTACCTGTACCGGTTGTAAAACTTGGTGTGTACGATCAGTTTGGTCACTCGGGTCCTGCAGTAAAACTTCTCGACGAGTTCGGTCTTAGAGCAGTAAACATCGTAGAAAAGGCAAAGGCTGCTATTGCGCTTAAAAAATAAAGTATAATTAAAAAACACAAAAGCATCTGCTAAAACGTTAGCAGATGCTTTTTGGTTTTATTTATACATTTTTCTTCTTTAAGAATTCCGGAATTTGCGCAAGAACTATTGCGGTAAATACAAGCGTGCAACCAGCAATCTCGTTGCTTTTTAACGCATTACCAGAAATTATCCAACCGCCCAGTGCTGCAAATACGCTTTCTAAACTCATAGAAAGCGATGCGATAGCCGGCTCGGCAAATTTTTGTCCAACAATTTGCAGTGTATATGCAATACCGCTTGACACGATACCCATATACAAAATTTCCGGAATAACCGATTTTATATTTGCTATGCTTATTATATCATGTTCGAATATAATTGACATTATTCCCGAAACTACTCCACAAAATATAAACTGAAATGCAGAAAGTCTCACGCCCCCAATTGCGCCGCAGTATTTGTCAACAACGATTATATGTATTGAAAATGCAAGTGTGCAAAACAGTACTAATATATCAGCGATATAAAAACCGCCTGCGCCCTGGTACAGACAAAGCATATAAAAGCCGGCTATTGCTACAAGGGAAGATAACCATACTATAAGCGGTACACGTTTTTTTACAAAGACCGAAAGCATGGGAACAATAATTACGTATAGTGCAGTAATAAAGCCCGAACGCGCTTCTATGGGAGCGCCTTTTGGGTAGGCCGCTATGCCGAATTGTTGAAAGTTAGTAGCAATCGCTAAAACTGTACCGCAAATGGCGCTACCGGTAAAGAGCAGCTTTTTATTTATGGTTTTTGGCATTGGTAGGTAGTCTTTGTTTTTTATGGACATAATACTCATGAAGCCAAATAAGAATATCGCGCCTATAAATGAACGCAAACAGTTAAAGGCAAAAGGAGGTATTTTATCCGCTGCGCGATTTTGTACTACAAATGCCAGTCCCCATAAAAGCGCTGCGGTACAAAGAATCAAACTACCCTTTAAATTGCTTCTTTTAGTCATTATTCAATTTATCCTTTCTCATAGTAAGAGAAATACGTTTTTTGGCAGGTTCGACGGATAGTATCCAAACCGTAACAATATCGCCAACCTTAAGCACTTCGGAAGGATGCTTTATAAAACGATTGGTAATTTGAGAAATATGAACAAGACCGTCTTGATGAACACCTATATCTACAAACGCACCAAAGTCTATAACGTTACGCACTGTTCCGGTAAGTTCCATACCGGTTTTTAGGTCTTCCATACTCATAATATCTTGCCTTAGCATAGGCTTTGGTAATTCGTCACGCGGGTCGCGACCCGGTTTTTCAAGTTCTTTTGCGATATCTAAAAGGGTTGGAACACCAATACCAAGTTCATTAGCGATAGCCTCTGCGCCGCGGGTTTCAATTTGTTCTTGTATGCCATTTATTTTGTGCTCAACAATATCCTTTTCACTAAAACCGCAAAGTTTTAAAAGTTTGCCTGCAGCATCATAGCTTTCGGGGTGAACACTTGTGTTATCGAGTGCTTTTTTGCCGCCGATAATACGCAAAAAGCCTGCGCACTGTTCATAAGCCTTAGGACCTAACTTTGCGACCTTTTTGAGTTGAACGCGATCGGTGAAAACACCATTTTCCTCACGGTATGCAACAATATTTTTTGCAATTGAATTGTTAATACCCGAAACGCGTGAAAGCAACTGTACCGATGCTGTGTTTAGGTCAACACCTACCGAGTTAACGCAGTATTCAACAACGCCGTCAAGGCTCGTTGCAAGTTCTTTTTCGGGCATATCGTGTTGATATTGTCCAACGCCTATAGCCTTAGGTTCAATTTTAACAAGCTCCGCAAGTGGATCCTGCATACGTCGCGCGATAGATACAGCACTACGAAGAGCTACATCAAATTGCGGAAATTCCTCGGCTGCAAGTTTAGATGCCGAGTAAACGCTGGCTCCCGCTTCGCTTACTACCATATAGTTTAATCCGTTATCAATCTCTTTTATAACTTCAGCGGCAAAGCACTCGGTTTCATGACTTGCGGTACCATTTCCAATTGCAAATGTGCGAACATTGTGTTTTTTAACAAGGGTTTTAATAATTTTTTTCGCTTCTTCAATCTTATTATGAGGCGGTACGGGGTAAATAACACCCGTATCAAGCACCTTGCCCGTTCCGTCTACAACAGCTACCTTGCAACCTGTACGATAACCTGGGTCAAGACCTATTGTAACGGTGTCTTTAACGGGTGGCTGCATTAGTAATTGTTGCAGGTTTTGTGAAAACACCTTTATGGCATCGAAACTGGCCTTGTCGGTAAGAGCATTTCGCATTTCACGTTCAATGGAGGGGAATATAAGACGGGTGTATGCGTCTTCGGCTGCAGCCTTTACAGTATCGGTACAAGGCGAACCATCTTTTATGTGGTCGCGGCTTATTATAAACATTGCTTTATCGCGATCAAAATCCACCGAAACCTTCAAGAAATCTTCTTTTTCACCACGATTTATTGCAAGCACGCGATGGTTTGCAATTTTTGCAAGCGGTTCTTCAAAGTCCTTGTACATTTCGTATACATCAAGTTCTTCGCCGGCTGCCTTTACCACAAGTTTACCGTGCGCCATACAAACAAAACGCATTCTTTTGCGTATGTCGGCGTCGTCACTTATCATTTCGGCAATAATATCCATAGCGCCTGCAAGTGCATCCTCGGCAGTTTCTACGCCAAGTTCTTCATTAATATAATCGGCGGCAACAATAATAGGATCCGGACTGTCGGGTGACTGCGCATAAATCAAATCGGCAAGAGGCGAAAGTCCTTTTTCCTTTGCAACCGAGGCGCGTGTTTTTCGCTTTTTCTTGTAAGGGCGATAAAGGTCATCAAGTTCAGTAAGGGTTGCGGCAGCGTCTATAGCTGCGGCAAGTTCTTCTGTGAGCGCACCTTGCTCTTCGATCGCTGCTTTATATTTTTCGGCAGTTTCCTGCATATTACGCAAATAGCTGAGTCGGTCGGATAATGTACGTAAAATTTGGTCATCAAGGCTACCGGTAACCTCTTTGCGATAACGTGCAATGAATGGTACGGTGTTACCTTCGTCCAGTAACTTTACGGTTGCTTCGACCTGCCAAAGTTTTAAATTTAATTCGTTTGTTAGTTTTTCCAGTAAGTTCATAATACACTCTCCAAAGGTGATTTAAAACATTATACCATATTTGTTATCTTTTAGCAAATAATAATATTGCTTTTTTTGTACAAAAATTGTATAATAACTTATGTATGGACATTAAAAATGGAGGATGTAAATGCTGGAACTTAAAAATATTTCTTTTTCTGCCAAAACAGAAGACGGCGTTAAAGAAATTTTAAAAAATATTTCAATGGAAATAACCGATGGTTTTCTTGCAATAACAGGTCCTAACGGTGGCGGTAAATCAACACTTGCTAAAATTATAGCGGGTATCATAAAGCCAACAAGCGGTAAGATTTTGCTTGACGGCGTGGATATTACCGACCTATCAATTACCGAGCGTGCTAAGCATGGTATTAGTTTTGCTTTTCAACAACCTGTTCGTTTTAAGGGGATTACGGTAAACGATCTTATCAGACTTGCCTCGGGCAAGGAAATAAGTATGTCGCAGGCGTGTGATTATTTGTCACAGGTTGGTCTATGTGCACGCGATTATATTAACCGCGAAGTTAATGCGTCTTTATCAGGAGGCGAACTAAAAAGAATAGAAATAGCTACCGTTTTAGCGCGTCAAACAAAGGTATCATTGTTTGATGAACCGGAGGCCGGAATCGACCTTTGGAGTTTTGGTAATCTTATAAATGTATTCGAAAAAATGCATGAAACATTAGGCGGTTCTATTATTATAATTTCTCACCAGGAAAGGATTTTAAACATTGCTGACAAGGTGGCCGTGCTATCTGCCGGTGAGCTTAAATCTTATGGCAATCGTGATGATATATTGCCCGAACTTTTAGGAAAGACAAACAGTGTTTGTCCTGTGCTTACTAATAATATGAAGGGGGCGCAGTAATGAACGATATTCAAAAAGATTTGCTTAAAATTATTGCCGATATGGACGGCGTTGTAAACGGTGCCTTTAACATTCGTGCAAACGGTTCTTTAGCCGAAAGACACGTTACCGAAAACGTTGATATTCGAAACAAGACCGATAAGGACGGAATAGATATTATTATTCGTCCAGGCACAAAAGGCGAGACCATACACATACCTGTAATTATTAGCGAAAGCGGAGTAAACGATTTAGTTTATAACGATTTTATAATCGGTGATGATTGTGATGTTACAATTATGGCAGGCTGCGGCATTCATAACTGTGGCAGCGAAGAATCACGCCATGATGGTATTCATTCGTTTTTTGTTGGTAAAAACGCTAAGGTAAAATATATAGAACGTCACTATGGCGAAGGCGATGGCACGGGCGGTAAAAATATGAACCCAACCACTGTTGTAAATGTGGCCGAGGGCGGTTATATGGAGATGGAAACGAGTCAAATAAAGGGTATCGACAATACTTCGCGAGTAACCCGCGCAACACTTGATGCCAATGCAACGCTCATAATCCACGAAAAACTTATGACACACGGTACCCAACGCGCAGACACCGATTTTTCAGTAGATATGAACGGTGAAAACTCCAGCGCGAATGTTGTTTCGCGTTCGGTAGCTTGTGATGATTCGGTACAAATTTATCGTTCAAATATAAATGGAAACAATAAGTGTACCGGTCATACTGAATGTGACGCTATTATTATGGGAAATGCAAAGGTAAGCGCCATCCCTGAGATAAGCGCAAACCATATTGATGCATCTCTTATCCACGAAGCGGCAATAGGCAAAATTGCCGGAGAGCAGCTTATAAAACTTATGACATTAGGATTAAGTGAAAGTCAGGCTGAGGAAGAAATCGTAAATGGCTTCCTAAAATAAAAATATGTTGATTATTTTACAAAAAAATGCTATTATAACTAAGGTGTTAATTAAGTTATAGTTTAAATGGAGGGTTGTTATGAGCGCGGATGTTTCTGTTTCGGCAGCTATTGTTACGTATAATGATGTCAGTCGCGCGCCCATAACGGTTGAAAGCATTGTAAAACATACTCAAAAATATCCCTTAAAGCTTTACGTTATCGACAACAATTCCGTTGATAACACCCCCCAATGTATAGAAAACACCGGAAATGCCATTGTTATAAAAAATAACAAAAATTTAGGATTTGGCGCAGCGCATAATCTTGTGCTTAATGAGCAAATAGGTAAATATCATTTTGTTATAAATCCCGATATTACGCTGAATTCGGACGTTATATCTGATATGGTCGACTATTTTGAGGCCAACCCTGACGTAGTTATGGCTATGCCTAAAATTCTTAATCAGGATGGCACAGAGCAAAAATTACCAAAAGAACGACCAACCTTTAAAAGATTGTTTTTAGGTAGACTTTCTAAAAAAATCAGGGGCGAATATGTTTGGGCAAGTAAAGAAATAACCGCCCCTACCGAAATAAATTTTTGCACAGGCTGTTTCTTTTGTATAAGAGGCGATGTGTTTAAAAAAGTGCTTGGCTTTGACAAGCGGTATTTTATGTATCTCGAAGATGCTGATTTAGCTTTAAAGTCTAAATCAAAGGGTAAGGTTATGCTGTTGCCGCAGTTTTCTGTGATACACGCATGGGAACGCGAAAGTTCAAAAAGTTTAAAATATTTGTTTATTCATACTATTTCTTGCTTAAAATTTTTGTTTAAGTGGAGGGGAAAGTTTAAATGAAGATAATGATTACGGGCTGTCAAGGGCAGTTAGGTAATGAGTTAATATCTATAATTAAAAGCGGCAAAAGTGAAATTGGCAATGTGCCCGAAGAATTGCGAAACGCCGAGATACTTGCGGTCGATATTGAGCAGCTCGATATCGCTAAAGCGGATGCTGTCGGCGAATATGTATTTGCAAACAAACCCGATGTAATAATTAATTGTGCGGCAATGACTAATGTTGATGGTTGTGAGGTCGATAAGGATACAGCCTTTAAGATTAATGCGCTGGGTGTTAAAAACCTGAGTGAAGCCGCTGAAAGCGTAAACGCAAAGTTTATTCATATATCCACGGATTATGTTTTTGCAGGTGATGGTGACAAACCTTATTGCGAAGACGATAAAGTTGATCCGCAAAGTGTTTACGGCGAATCCAAAGCTGCAGGCGAAAAATACGCCCTTGAGTGTTGTAGCCGCACCTTTATTGTGCGTACATCGTGGCTTTATGGTTATATTGGCAAAAATTTTGTTAAAACCGTGCGACGTGTTATTAAGGCTAATGGCGGTATTGGGGTTGTGTGTGACCAGCGCGGTAATCCAACCAATGCCAATGATTTAGCGCATCATGTTTTAAAACTTGCGGTAACCGAAAAATACGGCATATATCATTGTACGGGTGAAGGCGAGTGTTCGTGGTATGATTTTGCTGTAAAAATTGCTGAATACTCGGGACTTGCTGGTGTGGTAACTTCATGCACCACAGAGGAATATAACACCAAATTTAACGTACCTACAAAGCGGCCAAAGTATTCTTCACTTCGCAATGTGGCGCTTGAGCGTACCGTTGGCAATGAAATGCGCGATTGGGAAATCGCTTTAAAAGAATATATTACTAATCTAGAAAAACTTAACTTGGAGGACTAATATTATGAAAACCTATTTAGTAACCGGTGGCGCAGGCTTTATTGGATCAAACTTTGTGATCTATATGCTTGGAAAATATGACGACATAAAGATTATCAATGTTGATAAGCTTACATATGCCGGCAATTTGGAAAACCTAAAGAGCGTGGAAAACGATCCGCGTTATACTTTTGTTCAGGCTGATATTTGTGATCGTGAGGCAATTTCAAAAATTTTTGCTGAAAATGATGTAGATTACGTTGTTAACTTTGCAGCAGAAAGTCACGTTGACCGTTCTATTACAAATCCTGAAATATTTGTTAAAACAAATGTTGAGGGCACAGTTAATATGCTCCAGTGTGCTAAAGTTGCATGGACTATTGGTGATGACCAGTATAAAGAAGGCGTAAAGTATCTTCAGGTTTCTACTGACGAGGTTTATGGTTCTTTGGGCGAGACAGGTTACTTTATGGAGACTACTCCGCTCGATCCGCATTCACCATATTCGTCATCAAAGGCTTCTGCCGACTTTTTTGTAAAAGCATTTGGCGATACTTACAAATTCCCAATCAATATTACCCGTTGCTCAAACAACTATGGTCCTTTCCAGTTCCCTGAAAAGCTTATTCCACTTATTATGAATAATACTTTACAGCATAAGGATCTTCCGGTATATGGCGATGGTATGCAAATTCGTGACTGGCTTTATGTCGAGGATCATTGCAAAGCGATTGATATGGTTATTAACGCAGGTAGATTGGGCGAGGTTTACAACGTTGGCGGTCACAACGAAAAACCAAACATATTTATTGTTAAGTCAATCATTGAATACATTAAAGAAAATGTTGACGCTACCGTTGGCGAGCATATGATTAAACACGTTACCGACCGTAAAGGACATGACCGTCGTTATGGTATTGACCCACAAAAGATTAAGGACGAGCTTGGCTGGTATCCCGAAACCTGTTTTGAAGTTGGTATTAAAAAGACTTTAAAATGGTATCTTGATAACAAAGAGTGGTTTGACAATGTAACTAGCGGCGCTTATCAAAAGTACTATGATACAATGTACAGTGGAAAAGAGGAACTTTAATGGGTAAGTTTAATTTTATAAAAACCTCTATCGACGGCGTTGTAATTATAGAACCTACCGCTTACGGTGATAGCCGAGGCTATTTTATGGAGACATACCAAAAGGAAGATTTTAAGGCAGGCGGTATAGACATTGATTTTGTTCAGGATAATCAATCTATGTCTACTAAGGGCGTGCTTCGCGGTCTTCATTTCCAAATTAATTATCCGCAAACCAAACTTGTGCGCTGTGTACGCGGCGAAGTGTTTGACGTTTGTGTAGACCTGCGTGAAGGTTCACCGACATTCGGTAAATGGGAGGGTGTTATACTCTCTGCCGAAAATAAACGTCAGTTCTTGGTGCCAAAGGGTTTTGCGCACGGATTTGTAGTGCTTTCCGATGAGGCTGAATTTTGTTATAAGGTTGATGATTATTATCATCCAAATGATGAGGGCGGCCTTATGTGGAATGATCCTGAAATCGGTATTGAATGGCCAATTCCTGCTGATATGGAAGTTTTGCTTTCTGACAAAGATAAAATCCATCCTGCGTTTAGTGAATATAAGAAAAACAAGTAATTGAAATAATAACCTCTCTTCAAATGGTTAAACTAACCACGAAGGGAGGTTTTGTTTTATGTCTAACTCAAAAGGAATGTCATTTGTAAAGGGAATGGGTGCCGGTATGATTGCGGGCGCTACAGCCGTTGTTGTAGGTAAAATGGTTATGCAGGATAAACACAACGTAACAAAGGGCTCGGCAAAGGTTGTAAAAGCCGCAGGCGAAATAGTAGAAGGAATACAAACGATGTTTAAATAAACTAAAAGGATCATCATTAAAAATGATGAACGTTTTGCCATAGTAATAATTAAAATATGATTGATTTA
>JAZQYL010000010.1:0-9973 GCA_045633485.1 Acutalibacteraceae bacterium
TAAGCGGTGCAAAAACCTTGCGCAGTCTATTGGTGTCACCCGTTATGCAATAATATTCCCACTCGGCCCAAGGCAAAATATTTGGGCCTGTTGAAGCGGGGTCATCCTTGGCATATCGCTGACCAAAATGCTTTTGGAATAACTGACGGCCTATATAGCCGTCTTTATGCTGATGAGAGTAAAAATTATCAAGTGTTTTTTGAAAATTGAATATATGCCCTGCGTATTTTCCAAACATTACTATAAACGACGAATCCCACATAAACGAAAAAGTAAAAAACGCGCAGTCTATATAGTCCGAAACAAAGCGTGATTTTTCGTTTGCGTTACGCAGATTACCAAATGCAATTTCCCACGTGCGATTATAGCAGTTTATGGTATCATCGTGACCTTCCCATATAGGTTGCGGTAATTTGTTCTTGATATCATCGTATTTTGGCAAAACACCTGCCTTGGCATTTTGTGTCAAAAAAACGTTTTCATCCACGTAGCGTTGTTCAAAAACATACGGTTCGCGGTCTATTGGAAAGACAAACATTTCATCTGGATTAAACGACATAAAAAGTCCTCCTTGCGTGGTTTGGTTAACAAATTTTATTTAAACATAATCTCATTAACAATGCTTTGCAAATATTCTTGTCTACCGCTTGCAGGAAGCTTTGGCGCTCCCATATTTTCGGCATAAGATGCAAGTTCTTGAAGCGAGCTATTACCGTCAACAATCTTTTTACCGATACCCTTGTTAAAAGAGCTATATCTTTCATTTACAAAGTTATCTATTCTACCATCTTCAATTATTTGAGCCGCTTTAATAAGACCTAATGCAAATGTATCCATACCAAGAATAAAAGCGTGGAACATATCCTCTACAGTATAGCTTGGGCGACGGGTTTTAGAGTCAAAGTTAAATCCGCCTGTAAGACCGCCTGCCTTTAACACCTCATACATACACATTGTGGCTTCGTAAACGTTTGCGGGGAATTCATCGGTGTCCCAACCCAATAGTAGATCGCCCTGATTTGCATCAATAGAGCCTAGCATACCGTTTATTGCAGATACGCGAAGTTCGTGTTGAAATGTATGTCCCGCAAGGGTAGCGTGGTTTGCCTCTATATTCATTTTAAAGTCTTTGTCAAGACCGTACTGGCGCAAAAAACCGATTGCTGTAGCAGCATCAAAATCGTACTGGTGTTTCATTGGTTCCTTTGGTTTTGGTTCTATGTAAAAGTCACCTGTAAATCCTATTGAACGACCATATTCTACCGCCATTTTCATAAGACGAGCAATATTTTCTTGCTCAAATTTTATGTCGGTATTAAGTAGAGTTTCATAACCCTCTCTACCGCCCCAGAAAACGTAACCCTTACCGCCAAGCTTTACGGTAAGGTCAAGTGCCTTTTTTACTTGAGCCGCCGCAAAGCAAAATACGTCAGCCGAGTTTGTACTGCCTGCGCCGTTCATAAAACGAGGGTTTGAGAACATATTGGCTGTTCCCCACAAACATTTTATACCCGTAGCGTTCATCTTCTCTAAAATATAATCGGTAATTTCATCAAGGCGGCGGTTGGTTTCCTTAATATTGTCGGCTTCGGGAATGAGGTCAACGTCGTGGAAACAAAAATATTCTATACCGAGTTTTTGCATAAACTCAAAACCTGCATCCACCTTTGCCTTTGCGTGAGCCATTGTACCTTTTTCGGCGCCAAAGGATTTATCTGCCGTATCACGACCGAACATATCGGTGCCTGCGGCACAAAGATTATGCCACCACGCCATCGCAAACGGTAAATGCTCTTTCATGGTTTTGCCCATTATAACGCGATTGGCATCATAGTATTTAAATGCTAACGGATTTGTACTGTTTTTGCCTTCATACTGAATTTTAGGAATGTTATTAAATATTTCGCTCATTTCATTGTCCTCACTTAATCTTTTTAAATAGTTCTTTTACCGACGGATATATTTCTTTAAATTTTGCGTATTGCTTTTCATAACGTTTTGATAACTCACTGTCAGGTGTTATGGTGTTTTTAATCTTTACAAATGCGTTAGCGCATTCCTTAACATCGCAAAACTCTCCACAACCTACCATTGCAAGCATTGCCGCACCATAACCGGGGCCTTGCTCGGTTTGCAATAAACTTATATCTACGTTAAGCACGTTGCATAGTATTTTCTGCCATAGTACAGATTTTGCGCCACCACCGCAAAGACCGCTTTGAATAATATTTATCCCTTGTGACTTTGCAATTTCAAAATTGTCTCGTATTGCAAACGCCACGCCCTCAAGCACCGCAAGAAACATATCTTTTCGTTTTGTATCCATACGCATACCAATAAAAGTTCCTCTTGCATCGGTATCATTTATAGGGCTACGCTCACCCATAAGGTAAGGAAGGAAAAAGATATCATTTTTTCCAAGGTTGTCATCGGATATAATCGATTCTTCTGCTTTGTAATCTGTGGTACCGAGAATATCTTCACAAAACCACTTATTGCAAGATGCCGCCGAAAGAATACACGCCATAAGATGATATTCACCACTCGCGTGACAAAATGAATGCAAAGCATTATTAGGGTCTAGTGAAAATTTATCTGACGAAATAAATACCGTACCCGAAGTACCAAGAGAAATGTTGCACATACCATCGGCCACAGTGCCTGTGCCGATTGCTGCCGCCGCGTTATCGCCCGCACCTGCTACAACCTTTGTGTTTTGTGATAGACCAATTTCTCTTGCAATATCGCCTTTAAGCGTACCAACCACTTCAAAACTTTCAAAAAGTTGTGGCATTTGTTCTTCACTTATATCGCAAATATCAAGCATTTCTTTTGACCAACGCTTGTTTTTTACGTCTAGTAAAAGCATACCCGAAGCGTCGGAATAATCGGTGCAATGCACACCTGTTAGCTTATAATTTAGGTAGTCTTTGGGTAGCATTATTTTGCTTATCTTTGCAAAATTTTCGGGCTCATTGTTTTTAAGCCATAAAATCTTTGGCGCAGTAAAACCTGCAAATGCAATATTTGCAGTAAGCTCAGAAAGTTTTTCCTTACCGATTTCTTGGTTTAAATAATCGGTTTCTTTATCTGTTCTTCCGTCATTCCAAAGTATTGCAGGGCGTATAACGTTATCATCTTTATCGAGCACAACAAGGCCGTGCATCTGACCGCCTGCGCCTATACCAGAAATTTTAGATGCATCAATATCAGCCGTTAGTTCCTTTACACCCGATAAAAACGCTTTCCACCAATATTCGGGGTTTTGCTCGCTCCAACCTGAGTTTGGAAACTGTACAGAATATTCCCTTGATACAATTTTTACTATTTCACCAAGGTTATTAACCAGTAATAATTTTAAAGCTGAAGTTCCAAGGTCAGCGCCAATATAATATTTCATAACCTAACCTCCATTTTTTATTAGTATAAAGCAATTTATTTGACTTTTCTCGCAAATTATCTTATAATTATAGACAAAATTTGACTTTTGGAGATTGTTATGTTCTATCAGTTCAGTCACTTGTCATCCCCTGATTATTTAAAGATTGAAAAAAACAGCAATTTTAGCTTTCCGCCTCATCTTCATCAATGCTATGAAATAATTATTATTCTTTCGGGCGAAATGAAAATAACGGTTGATAATAAATGCTTTGTTGCAAAAAAGAATGAGGGACTTCTAATATTCCCAAACCAAATACACGAACTGGAATCTACCGATAGTGAACACGTTTTGTGTATTTTTTCGCCACGTATTGTTCAGGCGTTCACGACTAACGTGGTTGATAAAATCCCTACCAATAACAAGTTTACCCCTGACGGTTATTTAATTAACGCGCTTAACGAATTGGATGAATCCTCATCGTCTGCCGAAAAAAAGGGGCTTTTATATTCTTTGTGTGGGCAGTTTAACAAAACCGCCGAGTATGTTAAAAAGAACGCTGACGGCCAAAGTTTGCTATATAAAATTTTCTCATTTGTTGAAGAAAATTTCAATACCGATTGTTCACTCTCAAGTTTATCAAGTTTAATCGGCTACGATTATTCATATCTATCACGTTATTTTAAAAAGACAATTGGTATTTCTTTTAATTCGTACGTTACTAATTACAGACTAAGTTACGCTTGCTATCTTATGGAAAACACCGAACAATCTATCTTGCAATGCGCTTACAATAGCGGTTTCGCATCGCTACGAAACTTTAACCGTTGCTTTAAAGAAAGTTTTAATATAACGCCCACACATTACCGAAAAAAACTCCACTTTAAAACAAATGATTTTAGATAGATTTTGATGAAAACGGTATCGCCTATAAAACCAACGAAGCAATTAAGGTGTATTGCAAATAAATAAAATTAAGCACAAAAAAGCCGATGCTATCAAGCATCGGCTTTTTCACACTGCATTCCATCATGCTTGATTTCATAATTTTCTTTTAGTATCAAATCCTCTATAAACACAAACTCATACCCCTCGTCTTTTAGACATTTGAGGATGTTTGGCAGTGCGGCGGGTGTGTGGTCTGCGTCGTTGTGAAATAGCACTATACTGCCATTTTTAACCTTGCTAGTTACCCTTTTACAAATACTTTCAGGAGTAGCGTTATCTTTCCAATCAAGAGAATCGCAATCCCACTGGATTGTGTACATATCAACGCTTTCGACTGTTTCTACGACACGGTTGTCATAATCGCCGTACGGTGGTCGGAATAGTGTTGGGCATTTGCCTGTTATATTTTCTATTTTTTTGTTGCAACTTTCAAGCTCGTCAATCATTTGTTCGGTTGAAAGCCCCGTCATATACGGATGGGTGTTAGAGTGGTTTTGGATTTGGTGACCGGCATCGCTTAACTGTTTTACCGACTCGGGATATTTATCTACCCAAGCGCCTACTACAAAAAACGTAGCAGGCACATCATATTCTGCAAGTATGTTTATAAGTTGCTCGGTGTCATCATTACCCCATGCCGCATCAAAACTAATGGCTAGTTGCTTTTTTTCGGTCTCGACACAATAAATTGGTAGCTTGCGGTCACTGTTTGCAAAGCTTACTACCGAGCCTACACTCGCAATTATTACCGCCAAAAGTCCGCTTAAGCAACACATTATTTGTTTTTTCGTAATTATTATATATTTCATACAACTCCCTCTTTCATTAATAAACTTTATGAAAGACGGCTTGTATAATATGAAAAAACTCCTGAAAAATCAGGAGTTTTTATGTTTTAATCAAACAATTATTCGCGTATACCTGTATTCTTTGCTACAAATTTATTCATTATATCGCAAGCCTTGTCAACAGCGCCGGAAAGCTTGTCAAATGTAGCGTCAACCTGAGTAGGATCACCATAAGCGCATACTTCCCACTCCCACTCGCTGAAACCGGTGAGTTTTTCGGTTGAATCGGAATGTGTGAAAACAGGAGTAAAGTAATCCATATCAAATCCGTCGTTCATTCTGAAAAAGAAGGTTGCTGCCTCTTCAGAGATGAAGGCGTCGCTTGCGTCATAGTTATTCGTGTCTAGATAATAACGCAAGAATATACCGGCACCTACCGGGTTATCAGCGCCACGGCAAATACCCCACGCCTTCATTGGTCCTGTACCGCCTGTCTGCATCCCCTCTTTGTATGCGGGCATATAATAAAAACCGATGTCATTCCAGTTGTAGTTTGCGTTAGAACCGTTCTTTTTAAGTGACCAGCCTACAAGGCCAGTAGTAATACCAACCTTACCATCAGTGAATGGAATCCAGCCACTGTAGAAACCTTCTTTGTTCCAAGAAGCAATTTTCGCCATAGCTTCGCGGTGTAGTGGATCTTTAAGACCATTTACAAATTTACCATCTTCGTATTTGTAAAGCGCACAACCGATTGAACCTAATAAGAAATTATTTGTGTCATAGCATCCGCGGATACCTGTACCAATACCATCAATGGCGTCAACCTGTTTAGCTATAGTGGCAAAAGCGTCCCAAGTCCATTTGCCCTGAGCGTCATACTCTTTAGGGGTATAGCAATTGGCGCGTGCAAGAAGATTTTTTGAATAGATAACGCATGCTTGTTCCGACCAAATATTACTGATTGTATTGCAAAGATATGGCTCGCCGCCGAATGTTGTATACTTAAATACAGATTGGTCCCAGATAGGATCGGTGTAGTCAAGCTTTGCTGCAGTAATTGGTTGTAAAACTGCCATTGCTGCAGGGAAATCGCCGTTAACACGCATAACATCAACGTTAAAACCCGCAGCAATATTACCTGCGATTTCATTTACGTTATCACCAACAAGGATTTCTTTTACAGTAATACCGTATTTCTTTTCAAAAGCATCTATAACGGGTCCTGCTTCGTTTGATTCGGAAAGAATTGTTGTAGCAAACACAACCTCGGTACCGCGGTAATCTTCAGGATTAACCTTTTCGATAGTACTATCGCCCGGATTGAAACCATTATTATCATTATTATCATCGTTGCCGTTATCACTATCATCCGGAACTGTTTCAGGTTGTTTGCCCAAAACTACATCCCAACCATTTAAATATTGCATAAGATAACCATAGTCTTTATTATTTACTTTGCCGTCGGCATTCGTATCAGCAACAGCAACAAAAAATCCGTCTACTTCCCAATCGTTTAGATACTGCATTAAAAGACCTAAATCTTTATTATTTATGGTTCCGCTTGCGTTTACATCACCGATTTCAATGGTTACAGATATACCTGCTGACACACTAAAACCACTTAAAGTTGTAAACAATAAAGCAATCGCTAGTAACACAGAAATTAATTTTTTCATTATAATTCCCCCATTAATAATATCATATTTATATTTTATACCTCAACGAAAAATTGTCAATATATTTTGCAAAATAAAAACTACCGATTTTATTCGGTAGTTTTTATGTGTATATTATTTTTTCTTTTTACTATTAATTATAACCACAGCAAATGATCCGACAAGCAAAATAACAGCTAGAGCTATCACAATCCAAATGATAAGACCTGCTTGTCCATCGTTAACAGCAACAGTATCAAACACATTGGAACTGTCATCGACAATATTGTCTGTTTGACTGTTTTCGGTTTCACCCTTACTTTCGGTTGGTTTTTCCTGCTGACTAGCAGTAGTATCCTTATTCACGGCATTTTGAATTTGCTCTAGCAACTGGCTTGTTGTGGTATCGTTCATTGTATCGCTGGTGGTGTCCTCGTTATTTTGCAGTGGTTTAGCACCGGCGTTAGGATTTTTGATATCCACATAACCCTTTTTAACCTCAAACTTAACGTTTTGAAATTTACTGTCAAAAACATCTTCGGGGTCATATGTAAGTGAAATTTCACTTTTTCCTTCGGGAGCAGTATCCAATATTTTGAACGTTAGTGTTGCAACTGTTCCGTTAGTTTTATTATTAGGATTTATTGCATCTATCCAGTTCATAACAAATGGATTACTATCTAGCGGACTAAAAGCAATTTTTTCGAACTTTCCTTCGCTACTATCGATAAGCTTTAACGCAGAAGAATCGTACTTTACTAATAATTTCATACTTATTATACCGGTGTTGTCATCGGTAGAAATGGTAATTTTAACCTTATCACCGGCATCACCCTTTGCGGTACTTATAACAAATGTAGGTGTCTTTTTTGCAAACACGCTAAAAGAAGAAAACACCGACATTAATAAAACTACAGTTAAAAACAATGCTAAAAGTTTTTTCATATTGATCACCAATTCAAAAGAAATATTTTATTTATCTTACCATAAATACTGTAAAAATACAATAGTAATATTTATTTGCTTACCAATATCAATTACTAAAGACACATATTAAATATTTGCTTAATATCACCATCGGATAATTCTATTACGCTATTAATTTTACGCTTGCCGCCAAATGTGCAAAGCTCCGTAAGGCGATCAACGGCGTCGGCATTTATATTAAAATCATTAAGGCTTGTCGGCATACCGATTTTTTTAAAGAAGCAAGACATAGCCTCAATTCCTTTTTCTGCCGCACGCTTATCATCATTATCGTTTACATTCCACACATTGCGCGCAAACTGCGCAAAACGGGATATATTATGTGCGTATACATATTTTGCCCATGCAGGAAATAATACCGCAAGCCCTGCGCCGTGCGCAACATGGTCATATTCACCGCTAAGAGCGTGTTCAAGCTGATGAACCGGCAATGCGTTTATTCGTCCGCAACCTGTAAGATTGTTGTGCGAAAGGCTTGAAGCCCACATAATATTTGCTCGAGCTTCGTAATTATCGGGCTCTTTCATTACAACGTATGCCGCATTTATAACGCTACGTATAATACTTTCAGCAATAGAGTCGGTGATATCTACGGGTTCACACGGTGTAAAATAGCGTTCCATAGTATGCGCCAAAATATCACTTATGCCGCAAGCGGTTTGGTAAGGACTTACACTATAGGTAAGCTCAGGATTTGAAATTGCAAAAAGCGGACGTATTAAATCGCTTGCAAGACCGCGCTTCATATTCAGCGACATATCGCTCACTACAGCCGACCAACTCATTTCGCTACCTGCCGCTGCAATGGTCAAAACACAACCGACCGGAAGAGCCGATTCGGGTTTTTGATTTCCTACAACAAATTCCCATACGTCACAGTCGCTTACCGCACCTAATGCCGTATATTTAGCGGCATCAATAACACTACCGCCACCAACCGCTAATATAAGCTCTACCCCTTCTTTTTTGGCAAGTTTTACCGCATCACGCACAAATTCTATTTTTGGGTTTGGCTCTACCCCACCCATTTCTATAAAATCGATGCTATTATTTTTAAGTGATGAGACAACGGTATCATATAAACCGATTTTTTTAATGCTTGACTTTCCGTATATAAGCATTATTTTTTTATATCCGTATTCGGCGATAATTTCGCCCGTTTTCTTTTCTTGATCCTTGCCAAAAAACACCTTTGTTGGAGTATAATATTCAAAATTCAGCATTGCCGTTCCCTTTCCTACAAAATCACGCCCAAGAAATCTTGGGCGTGAAAGGTTAAACTTAAATTATTCAGCTGCTTCTTCAGCTACTTCTTCAGCCGGAGCTTCTACAACTTCAGCCTCTGTTGAAGCTACAACCTCATCCTCTTTGATTTCTTCTGCCACTTCAGGCTCAAGAAGAACACGGATAGAAAGGCTTACACGCTTCTTTTCAAGGTCAATAGCAGTAATCTTTGCTTCTACCTCTTGACCGATTGTAAGCTCATCCTGTGGTTTAGCAACGTGCTTATTTGCAATTTGTGAAATGTGAATAAGACCGTCGATACCAGGAATGATTCGTGCAAATGCGCCGTATGTAGTCATGCTAACAATCTTAACAGTAACAACATCATCAACGCTATAATTGTTTTGGAATATTGTCCAAGGGTTGTCCTCGGCTTTTTTGTAACCCAAAGAAATCTTTTTCTTTTCGGTGTCAAGCGCCTTAACATAAACCTCAATTTGATCGCCAACTGCTACTACTTCAGCAGGGTTTTTGATGCGGTTCCAAGAAAGTTCAGAAATGTGAACCATTCCGTCAACACCGCCGATGTCAACAAACGCACCGTAGCTTGTAAGTGACTTAACAGTACCTGTTATGCGGTCACCAACAGCAATAGATGCCCATATTTTTTCCTCTGCCTCTTTACGAGCTTCACGAAGTACGCTGCGAATAGAACCTATTGCTCTGCGACCACGGCCAATTTCAATAATTCTGAAATCAACCTCTTGGCCCTTAAGCTCATCAAGAGAATCATTTCTTGAAGCGGTTGCTTGTGAAGCAGGGATAAATACGCGAACATTGTTTGAGTACACTACAACGCCGCCCTTGATTACATCACGTACAGTACCGTGAAGTACTTCGGCCGAATCCTTGGCTGCAACTATATTGTCCCAACCTGCAATAGCATCGTAACGACGCTTTGAAAGCATTGCGGTTCCTTCCTGATCGCT
>JAZQYL010000011.1:0-31312 GCA_045633485.1 Acutalibacteraceae bacterium
TTCCTTCATTTTGTCGATAAGCTCTTCAAAATACTTCTTACCAACTTCCATAACTACGTCAGAATACATTTGGATAAATCTTCTGTAGCAGTCATAAGCCCAACGAGCGTTACCGCTCTTTGCAGCCATTGTTTCAACAACGTCTTCATTAAGACCAAGGTTAAGGATGGTATCCATCATACCGGGCATAGAAGCGCGTGCACCTGAACGAACAGAAACGAGGAGCGGATTTTCCTTATCACCGAATTTTTTACCGGTAACACCTTCCATTTTAACAATGTATTCCATAATTTGTGCTTGGATTTCATCGTTAATCTTTCTGCCATCTTCGTAGTACTGTGTGCAAGCTTCAGTAGAAACTGTGAAACCCTGTGGTACAGGAAGACCGATTTTGGTCATTTCTGCAAGGTTAGCACCTTTACCACCAAGAAGCTCACGCATTGATGCGTCGCCTTCGCTAAAAAGGTAAACATACTTGTGACTCATTGCGAATCAACCTCCTAATAATTTGTGGATTTATAATCCATTTTTAACAAAGTATACCCATATTCCTATGGTATCCAATAGATTATACCAAAAAACTTTTGAAAAATGAAGAGTTTTTTACAAAAAAATACTATTTTTATATATTTTTATAAAAAAAACAATATATAAATAGGAATATAGTTAATTTTAACAACAAAATATTCATTTATATATAAAGCACCCGTTCGGAAATACGGGTGCTTTGAGAATTATTTATCTTTTTTAAATGTTATTATACGTAATATTACAGGAGCGAGAATGATATTTACTGCTAGTTCAAAAATAAAGTTACCACCGGCAAGACCAAAGAACATATAGTGCGCCGCGTTATTAAAACCAAGCGCTGCGCCCCATTCATTGATAGCACTCATAAAAAATAGTTTGCAACCTATTAAGAATACGCCTGTGTTAATAACAGGACAAACAACTGCGGCAACTATAACAGCCAAATACCGATTAAGTTTTTCAAGTGATTTGTAAACTAGTCCTGCGCACAATCCGCATAATGTGCCTTTTATAATTACTGTTACAATTGTACCCGGAACGTTAATTGCCAAAAATGCAGCAGCGTCACCACTTAATAGTACTACAATAGCAAAGACAAGGCCTAACCATGCTCCGATTTTGTAATCACACATTGCCGCGCCGATTACGATTGGTACCAAAACAAGCGATATTGAAAAAGGTCCGAATTTAATAAAAGAACCTAACATTTGCAATACCACAACAAGAGCGGTCAACACTGCGCCTAGTACCAGTTTTTGCGTTTGTTGTTTTTGGTTTGTCATAAAAATTACCTCCGATACTGCCCGCGTAGGGTGCAGTTCATAAAATTTTGACATAATATATTTACTGATAAAATCAGTTATGTCTGTGAATGCGCATAAAATTCATATAATTGTTCCATGCGTGCCGTGATAAAAAGTGGGTGGTTGGTGTCATGCTGTAACCAACATTACCATTAAGTAATTTTTCGCCTGGATTAAGATAATGATCACATTCTTGCAAACCAACAAGAGAAAACTTTTCCCAAGCTTCACTTGCTGCAAGACAACAAAGCTGTTCGCCCTTTTGGTCAGCCCAGTAATCAAGTTCTGCCGATGTAACGCATACGTTACGTGGCGCAATACTTGCTACTAAAAAATGTTGGTCAAAATCGGTGCCGTAATTTTGTTCTGCATACTTTAAATAGTTGTTACAAAACCAATAGGGGAATACGTTTGTTATACGGGCTACTGTTTCTCCACGAAATTCCTGTTTTACTGAAAAATTGCCGTCAGGATCAGGCAGTCCTGAATTACCACGTGATAACGTATCGCCGCTACAACCAGCGTTATTCGAAAGTGTGAATGTAAATCTTTCGTCTAGCATACCGGTAACAAGTGCCGTTTTTCCAAGACGAGATTGACCGACTACTGCAACATTTTTTTCGTCAACACAATCTAGGGTCAACAAATAGTCTAGCACACGCATATTTGTAAACGCCCAAAGACCTATTTTACCACAATCGGTATCATTTTGTCTACCGTTTGGAAATACAAGTGGTGCAATACCTGTGGTAAAGTCACCATCGTCACTTGTTGCGTTTGTGAATGTGAAAATAATTAAATTATATCCATCTTCAACAATTTCTTCTTCAGGAACAAAGTTACCAGGGTATCTGCCCGCAATATGAAGAATGGTAGGATGTTTTTGTCCATCGGTATGTAAAAATTGATGAATTGGAAAAGTATGAAAACCGTTTGAGTTTGTTAAAGTAAAATCAACTGTTGAATATATAACTTTGCCTTTTGCTAATCGTCTATCACGAACAGTATAATTCGAGACCGACCATTCAAAATCGTTTTTGGGTAAGTAACCATATTCTTCACGCTGTAAAATTTCTATCATTTCTTCGCGTGATTTTAGAGTAGGAAGCCTGCGATTTAATAAATCTTGTTTTAACATAATACCACCATAAAATTATTTGCTTAAATGATTGTATATAAACGTAATGTAATTATTCCATGCGTGACGAGATAAAAAGTGTTTTGTAGGAGCCATAAAGAAACCAATGTTGCCGTCAAGTAGTTTTTCACCAGCTGTAAGATAGTGATCACATTCTTGCAAACCGACAAGCCCATGATTGCTCCAAGCTTTACTAGCTGCTAAACAACAGAGTTGTTGACTCTTTTGGTCTGCCCAATAATCAAGCTCTGCTGCATTTACACAAACTTTTCGCGGAGCAATACTTGCGAGAACAAAGTGTTGGTCAAAATTTGTGCCATAATTTTGTTGTTCGTATTTTTTAAAATTATTACAAAACCAACACGATGTCCAGATGCTTGTAAGATTTGAAATTATTTCACCGCGAAATTCTTTTTCAACTGAATAGTTTCCGTTAATGTCTGGTAATCCAGAACCACCACGAGCAATAGCGTCACCGCCACAACCTGCGTTGTTAGATAGAGTAAAAGCAAATCTTTCGTCCATCATGCCTGTGTATAACGCAGTTTTACCTAGACGGGAATGTCCTAGAATAGCAATGTTTTTCTCATCAGTACCATCAAGAGTAAGAGCATAATCCAGTACCCGCATATTAACAAATGCCCATAAGCCAATTTTACCACAATCAGTGTCTTTTTTGCGACCTTTAGGAAAGATGAGTGGCGCAATACCTGTTGTAAAGTCGGTATCATCACTTGTAATGTCGGTATAGTAATATGTGATAACATCCACTTCTTGTTCGGCAATCTCTTCAATAGGAAAATATTTATTTGGAACAATGTTATCAAAATTTGGACAAATAATAAGAGGATGTTTTTTCCCATCTTGGTGAAGTAATCGGTGAAGTGTGAAGGTGTGACTGCCAAACTCGTTAGTAAGTGTAAAATCGACACTAGAATGTATAACGTTACCTTTTGAATAACGAATTTCAATATTTTTTTGATTAGAAATCGACCATTCAAAATTGTTTTTAGGTAGATATCCGTATTCTTCGCGTTGTAAAATCTCGATCATTTCTTCACGTGAGAGTAGCGGCGGAAGTTTACGGTTTAATAAATCTTGCTTTAACATATAGGTCTAAAATTATTTATTTAAGTGTTTAAGCATAAATTCGATATAGTTATTCCAAGCGTGGCGAGATAAGAAGTGTTTTGTAGGTGCCATAAAGAAACCAACATTACCTTCAAGTAGTTTTTCTCCCGGGTTTAAGAAATGGTCACATTCTTGTATACCATCAAGACCAAACTTTTCCCAAGCTTCGCTTGCGGCCATACAACAAAGTTGTTCACTTTTTTGATCTGCCCAAAAGTCGAGTTCGGCTGCATTTACACAAACTTTTCGCGGAGCAATGCTACCAACTATAAAGTGTTGGTCGAAATTGGTACCATAACCCTGTTCTGCATATTTTTTATAGTTAGCGCAGAACCAATATGGGAACACACGAGTAATAACTTCAATATTTTCACCGCGGAATTCTCTTTCAATAAGGAATTCTCCGTTTTCATCAAATTGAATGCCTGTACCACCACGTGCAATAGCATCGCCCGCGCAACCGGCATTATTAGAGAAAACATGGCTAAAACGTTCATCAAGCATACCGGTAAGTAAAGCGGTTTTGCCAAGGCGAGAGTGACCAAGTATTGCTACATTTTTTTCGTCCGTACCATCAAGTGTAAGCGCATAATCAAGAACGCGCATATTTGTAAATGCCCATAGTCCTAATTTGCCGCAGTCGGTATCATTTTGACGTCCTTCGGGGAAAATTAAAGGAGCAATGCCAGTGGTAAAATCGCCGTCATCAGATGTAATATCAGTGTAGCAATATGTAATAACGTCACATTCTTGTTCGGCTATTTCTTCAATTGGGAAATACTTGTTTGGAACTTGTTGGTCAAAGTTTAAACAAAGGATAACAGGATGTTTTTTACCATCTTGATGCAAAATTCTATGAACAGGGAAGGTATGACTGCCAAATTCGTTAGTAAGTGTAAAATCCACACATGAATGTATTACATTACCTTTTGCAAAACGAATTTCTATGTTTCTGGGGTTTGAAACCGACCACTCGAAATTGTTCTTTGGTAAATAACCATAAACTTCGTGCTGCATGATTTTAACCATCTCATCGCGTGAAAGCAGTTTAGGTAAATTGCGGTTTAATAATTCTTGTTTTAACATATTATACTACCTCTTATTATCTGTTTTTTTCATATATTTCGCGCAATCCGTCTAGTAAAAGATTTGCGTTATATATTATTTCGCTTTTACAATGTGTAATAATTTCTTTTGAAAGACCACCGGTAGCAACAACGGTTGGAATTTCGCCTAGTTCATCGGTTATTTTATCAAGTAAGCCATCGATCATAGCAGCAGTACCAAAAATAAGACCGGATTTCATACAATCAACAGTATTAGAACCGATAACAGATTTTGGCGCGGAAATTTCAATGGAAGGTAACAAAGATGTGTTTTCGCAAAGCGCTTTTAGCGTTAAACGTACACCGGCCGAAATAACACCGCCTAAGTATGAGCCGTTACGATCAATAACACTTATTGTTGAAGCTGTTCCCATATCAATTACAACACAGGGGAGTGTGTATTCGCCAATTGCGCCTACTGCGCCGGCAACAAGGTCTGCGCCGAGTTGAGCCGGATTATCAATTTTTATGTTAAGACCTGTTTTAACTCCGGGTCCCAACTCAAGCGGAACAATGTTGCATAAAAGTGATACAGCATTACATACAGCACCGCCAACCGCCGGTACAACCGATGAAATAATACAGTCTTCAATCCTTGCAGCATTTAATCCGTGAAGCTCTAAAATATTTTTAATTTCAACGGCATATTGATCTGATGTTGTACCATGTGCTGTAGCAAGACGCGCCGTAAAGCACAAAACATCATTATCGTACGCTCCGAGAGTGATATTTGAATTACCAATATCAATCGCAAGTAACATATGTTATGTGTCTCCTTATTTTATTTTGCTTTATTATATATTATTAAAATTGAAAAATCAATTAAATTTGCAAAAAAAGTTGACAAATTAAAAAATTATGATATAATGTTAGTCGCTAATTAGGTTATTGTCCTAATTTAGCTCCTTGCCCCGTGTAAAATGCACGGAGCCATTAGACCAGAAGGAGGTGCAACAAAATGGCCAATAAGTATGAGGTAGCTCTTGTTCTTTCTGTAGCAAATGGTGACGAAGCTGTTAATGCTCTTAAAGAAAAGTTTAATGACCTTATTGTAAAAAACGGCACAGTTGAAAATGTTGACGAATGGGGTAAGCGCAGACTTGCATATCCTATCAACGATGAGACTGAGGGTTATTATGTTTTCACAACAATGACCAGCGAGCCGTCATTACCTGCTGAGCTTGAGCGTATTGCAGGCATTACCGAAGGCGTTCTTCGCATTATGGTAATAAGAAAGTAATGGAGGATTTTTAAATGTTTAATCTTGTAGTATTAACTGGACGTCTGACAGCAGACCCCGAATTAAAAACAACACCAAACGGTATACCCGTTACTACGTTTTCCATTGCTGTAAATCGTAATTATCGTGCAGGTGAAGAACAGCAAACTGACTTTATCAACGTAGTTGCTTGGCGTCAGCGTGCTGAATTTATCACCAAATATTTCAAAAAGGGCAGTATGATTGGTATTGAGGGTTCAATTCAAACTCGTAGATATCAAGACAAAAACGGCAACAACCGTACAGCATTTGAAGTTGTTGTTAATAACGCACAATTTGTTGAGTCAAAGCGTGAGGGTGGCACAAACGGTAACGAACCAACCTCTTTCAGCAATGCTGATGCAAATGACTTTGCAGAAATTGGCGATATGGATGATGATTTGCCCTTCTAAATTTTATTAAAGGAGGAACTTTTCCATGGAAAAGAATGATAGACCGCTTCACAGAAAACCACGTAAAAAGGTTTGCCATTTTTGCGTTGATCGTGTAGAAGAAATTGATTATAAGGATGTAGCTCGCCTTCGCAAGTATGTTTCTGAGCGTGCAAAGATTTTACCACGCAGAACCACCGGTACTTGCGCAAGACATCAGCGTGCTCTTACAACCGCTATTAAACGTGCTCGTCAGGTTGCATTGCTTCCTTACAGCAACGACTAATTTCCAAAAACTTTGCACCCAAGCTTTTTGCTTGGGTTTTTTTGTTTACAATTAATTATTTTTGTGTTACAATTTTTTTATAAAATTTAAGGAAGGTAATACTTTGTGAAAAATATTATATTTAGATTAGCAACCTTTATTATTGTGATTTGTTTGGTTTTTAGTTGTGTTAGCACTTCGGTTGTATCAGCACAATCGCCAAACACAATTACTCTTGACACATTGGTTGAATTAACATTAGATACTTGGAATTTTGCTACACTGGATTTTATTCCCGATGAAAGTGGAGTTTATAAATTTTATTCCGTAGGCGATTGTTATACATATGGTAGTGTCTCATATTATGAGGGTAATTCTTTATTTACGATTGACAGTAAATACGGATATAATAATTTTAACCTTTATGTTTATTTAGATGCGGGTAAAAAATATTCTTTTACAGCATCTAATATTGATTCAGCTACTCAAACTTTCAGCGTTGGTTTAACACTTACAAATGTTTCAAGTGTTGAAATTGAAGATGTTACACTTTATGAGTCGTTGGACGCTTATAATGAATCGGAATATAACTATGATACCGGCAAGTATGATCTTTATTGGCAAAAATATAATTATTATCCTGAATTTACTGTATATTTAAAAGATGGTACCTCGGTATCTTCTAACGACAGTATTTATTATCAAGACTTATTTCTTACAAAATCCGATAACCAAAGTTACGAAAATCAGTGGAGCGAAGGCACTTATACAGTTACGGGTACAGTTTGGGGTGTAAGTGATACTTTTAATGTAATAATATTACCAAATCCTGTTGATAGGTTGGAGATAAATGATGTTACTTTGTATGAGGGATTAGACGGTTATAAAGACGCTGCGTATAATGAAGATACTGGCGAATATGACCTATATTGGCGAAGATATATTTATTATCCTGAATATACCGTATACTTTAAAGACGGTTCATCTAAAGTTTCTCGTGATGGTTCAAGCATAGAATATAATAACAACTGGTATTCATTAAATAAATACGATAATCAAAGTTACCAAAATCAATGGTTTGCAGGTACGTATACCGTAACCGGAACTATAATGGGCGTAAGCGATACCTTTAATGTTAACTTGCTTGAAAATCCAATAGAAAGCGTTGAAGTTAAGGATATTACACTTGTAGAAGGTATTGATTCTGAAAGACGTTCAGAATATAACGAGGAAACCGGTAGATGGGATAAATACTGGCAAAAATATAATTACAATCCTATCATTATTGTTAAACTAAAAGATGGCGGTATTATTTCCGGTAATGGCGGAGTCTATATAAACAATAAATGGTATTGGATTAACTGTTTTGATTCACAGGGTTCAGATAGTGAGTGGAAGCTCGGTGAAACGCATTTAATAAACGGTAATTTTTTAGGATTTGATATTAGTTTTAATGTTACAATCGGTGATAGCGCTTATAAATCTATAGAAATTGTTTCGATTGATGCTTTGGAAGAAAACGATTATTTATATGTAGATTCTAATGGTAACCGCATATATCAGATACCAAATTTCATCTATAAAATCATATTTAAAAATGGCTCTTATGTTACCAGAGAATATATTAAAGATTATTATAATTATGATTTAAATCATTCTTTTATTAATGTTTCTGACAATCAAAGCAACTCTCCGTGGACTGTTGGCGGTAATAATATCGTTACAGTAACTTGCGCTAATGTTTCAACAGAATTTTCGGTAAAAATTATTGATAAATCCGATTGGGAATATGTTAAGCAAAACAATGAAATATATATTACAGGTTGTAATATTGCTGCTGATGAAATAACTGTTCCTGATACAATCGATGGCTTGCCCGTAGTTGGTATAATGAGTTTAGGCGAAAATCAGCTTGCAATCCAGGTGTTAAATATACCTGATACTATTAAATATATTTCTGAAGAAGCATTTTCGGGAGAAATTCTAAAAACTGTAAATCTTGGTAACTGTGAAGCAGTCGTTACAAACGAAACATTTGATAGTTGTTATGATTTAAATGATATTTCTGTTTCTGAAGATAATAAAACATATAGTGGAAATAATGGCATTTTATATAATAAAGCAGGTGATACTTTAGTTGCGTATCCTATTGGGCAAGGATGTCTTTATACTTTACCTGATAGTGTAGCAGATATTAATGCCATATGGTCTGAAGATTTAGGCGGATATTATTTAAATAATGGTTGTAATGTTACTTTTGATTTTTCCGATAATTCAAAGGCATTAAAAGAAGTTGACGGTGTAACATACACCACCGATATGAAAACAGTTATTAATTGTGATTATAACAAAACGGGCGACTATATTATGCCAAACACAGTAACAAAGATTGCAGCAGAAGCGTTTATGAATTCAAAATTAAGCGCAGTTTCTATTTCCAATAAAGTAACAAGACTTGCTTACTATACTTTTGGTTCATGTTCTAAATTAGAAACGGTTGTTATGCCAAACAGTCTTACTTCAATTGATTATAAGGCTTTTTATGGAAGTAATTTAAAAAATGTTACAGAACTTCCAAGCTCTGTAACATCAATTGCTGATTCTGCATTCGAAAGAACATCTCTTGAGTCTATTACGATTCCTTCAAGTGTAACGGATTGGGGTAGTTATTCTTTTGCATTTTCTTCATTAAAAGATGTTACATTACAAGAAGGATTAACGGCTGTTGGTCCATACTGTTTTAAATATACAAATATTTCTGAAATTAGTATTCCAAGCAGTATGTCGCATATAGAAGAAGGTGCATTTGCCTACACCAAAATCGATAAATTAGATTTACCAGGCAATATTAAAACTATTGGAGATTATTCGTTTGAAGGAACGTTAATATCTGAACTTTCAATTCCCAATACCGTTGTAGATATTGGTAATGGTTCTTTTTCATATACGCAAATTGAAAAATTAGAATTACCTAACAGTATTTCTACCATCAATAATTATGCTTTTGCAGGCACTAAATTAACTACTGTTTCAATACCGCAAAGTGTAAATACAATTGGTAATGGCGCATTTAAAGGAACAAAACTTAAAGAAATTGATTTTCATAAAAACATCAGTTACATAGGTAACGATGCATTTGCCAATACATTAATTACTGCACTTATAATTCCTGATACGGTTACATATGTTGGCTCTTTTGCTTTTGCCTATACGCCATTAACCGATGTTCAAATTGGTGATGGAATTTCCATAATTTCAGACGGAGCTTTTTGTAATACAAAACTTACTTCCGTTACAATACCTGAGACCGTAGGTGTAATTGGTAATGGCGCATTTGAAAATACTGAATTATCGAAGGTTGAATTTAATTGTAAAAAAGTAGCTATCGGTAATAGCGCTTTTGCACATTGTCCATTAGATAATACTGAGCTTTCTGCAAATATAATAGCTATTGGAGAACATGCTTTTGCCGATACATTAATGACAAGCGTCAAAATTCCCGATAGTGTAACCAATATTACTTATGGTTCGTTTGCAGGTTCTGAAAGACTTGCACAAATTGATATTCCGGATAATCTTGAATATATTGACGGCACAGCCTTTACTGATACAGCATGGCTTCATTCACAAGGTAGTGGTGTTATTTATTTAGAGAATACACTTTATGGTTATAATTTTGGCGCTCAGGATGACTCTAAAATTGAGGTTAAAGACGGTGTGTTAGTTGTTGCTGACTATGCTTTTGACAGTAACTCAGAAATAAAATCAATAACATTACCTGAGGGTATGAAAACAATAGGTGATTATGCTTTTTATAAATGTACTTCGCTTACCGATATTTATATTCCAAACAGCGTTAAGAACATTGGTAAAGATGCATTTGATTTATGTATAAATCTTACTATTACCGGTTATCGAGGTTCTGTTGCTGAAAAATATGCTAATGAACGAGGTATACCGTTTATTGCACTAAAACCTCAATATATTAGCGGTGATGTATATAGTGATGGTTCTATTAACAATCGTGATTTAGGTATATTAATGCAATGGCTAAATAATTGGAAGGTCGAAATTGACCTTAATGCGGCTGATGTAAACGGTGATAATGCGGTTAATAATAAGGACTATGGTTTACTTATGCAGTATGTTAACGGATGGAATGTTGAACTTAAATAAAAGCTTTATATTATTAAAATCAAAAGGCGCGGAACTTTCCGCGTCTTTTTTATGCAAAACAACAAATTTGTAATATTTTGTGAAAAATCGGTTGCATTATACTACATATAGTGCTATTATAATATAAATAATTATTTTGGGGGTTCGTGTAAAAAATGAAATCATTATTTAAAAAATCATTGTCATTATTTTTGGTTTTCATAATGTGCGTAAGTGTACTCTTTGGTTTAAATTTGTCTATTTTTGCTGCAGATACCAATTCGGTTACTTATGTTTACGACGGAAATTATATTTACAATTGGGGTACAAGAGGCACTACTGCGACTTTCTTGTCACCAAATGCAGAAGCGTTTTATACAAAAAACAACGTTACTTTGTCGGGATTTTTAACTCTTGACGGCAGTAGCTCCGAAAGTGGTATACCATCTAGCGCGTTGTATCAAGAATTACAACAACTTATGACTGTCAACCACTCATATGTAATCTCGTATGACAACACAAGACCTTTGTTTATGTACACTGACTGTCAAAACAACGGTACTCCAAATACGATTTCTTCTTTTTATTCGGGAATAGCAATCGGTCCCGAGTGGGACGGTGGTTCTACCTGGAACCGTGAACATACTTGGCCAAACAGTAAGGGTGACCTTGCGGGTAACGGCGAAAACGATATTATGATGCTTCGTCCTGCGGCTACAAGCGAAAACGGAAGTCGTGGTAACAAAGCGTACGGCAGTTCAACCGATACAATTTATTTTTATCCAAATTTAGGAAGTTATGACCTTCGTGGTGACGTTGCTCGTATTATTCTTTATCAATATGTGCGTTGGGGTTGCACAAATACAGGTAGCTCTTATAACGCAACCAGTATTTTTGGTGCTGACGGTGTTATCGAAAGTCAAGACCTATTGCTAACATGGATCGAACAAGATCCTGTTGACACATGGGAGATGGGACGTAATGACTCGGTAGAAGCAATTACAGGCACACGTAACGTCTTTGTTGACTATCCCGAACTAGCATTTGACCTATTTAACGAGTCTGTTCCTACTGGATACACAACACCATCAGGTGGTGCAGATGTTGAGGGTAGCACAAACAATTCATCTTTAACTAAAGCAACAATCACATTTGACGATACCTCTAAACGAACCGCATTCAGCACTTCTAGTCAAGTATGGGAAGAAAACGGCATCACTTTTACAAATAATAAATCAAGCTCTACAAGTGCTGTAGGAGACTATTCAAATCCTATTCGTATATATAAAAATTCTGAAGTAATTATCTCATATCCTACACCAATAACAAAAATCGAATTTGCAACAACAGGTTCAACCTATTCAACTCCATTGGAAACATCTTTAGCAGACTATGGTTCCGTAAGTACATCAAACAATGTGGTTACGCTTGCTTTAGCAACCCCCACCAAAACCTTTACTTTTAGCAACACAGGCGGCGCTACCAGATTTAATTCGATTACTATTTATGCCGAAACTAGTTCTGGCGATAGTGGTGACAGTGGTGAAACCACCGATCCTGAAGAGCCCACTGACCCAACCCCAGATCCCGATGACACCACACAAACCGTAGAGGTTAATGCTACAATTGATTTTACTACAACAAATCAACGTGTTTCACAAACTACAACTCAACAAATTTGGACAAACGATGGACTTACTTTTACCAATGACAAGGCTAGTTCTGGCACTAATGTAGCTAACTATTCAAACCCAATTCGTATTTATGCAAACTCTACAATTACTATTGACTACCCTAATATGCATAAGATAGTGATAGATGCAACAAGTGTTGGCGGCACAAAATATGCAACTCCCTGGGTGACATCATTCGGTACTTTTGATGGTACAGCTACAATTGATTCAAGCAACGCAATTATAACAATTACATTTAACAACCCTGTAGATACATTTACTATTACTGCAAGTGCACAAATTCGTGCAAAAACACTTACTACGTATGCAACACAAACCGTAAGCGGTGGCGGCGATAATACCGAGGCTACTATAACAGCCCATTCAAACAATGATGCATATGGTACGGTTGAAGTAAGCAGCAAATATATTACTGCTACACCTGCAATAGGATATGAGATTGATTCAACTAATCCATTCACAATTATTAGTGGTACTGCTACCGTTACACAAAGCGGCAACAGCTTTACTGTAGAAGCAGATGCCGATGTAACAATTCAAATTAACTTTATAGCACGTACGCAATACACCGTTACGTTTAGTGATTTAGGTGTCACATCAACCGTTAATGTATACAACGGCGACATAGTTACTCTACCTACACTCACTAGCACAGATTACACCGCAGTTGGCTGGGTTGTAGCCGAAATTGATGGCGAAACAACTGATAAGCCAACCGTTTATAACGCAGGCTCTGCTTATACAGTTACCGCAAACACCACTCTTTATGCGTTATATTCACGCACTCAGGCGGGCGGTAGTGGCGAAAGCGATACCTTTGCTAAATATACGGGCGCTATTACTGAAGGCGATTATCTTATAGTTTATAGCGGATACGCAATGCAAGCGGGTGTTTCAAGCAATAGATTCACACAGTCTGCTGTAACCGATAATGGCGGTAGCATCACAAGTCCTGATGCGGCTCTTATCTGGACTGTAACTGCTGATGGTAGTTATTTCACACTTTATAATGAATCTACCGCAAAATTTGCGGCAGGTACAGGTACTAAAAATCAAGGTAAACTTCTTGACTCTGTAACTGATTACGCTCGCTGGACTGTAAGCGGTACAGCTACTTATGAATTTGTAAACAAGGGTAACGCTGCAAAATCTGTAAACTCAAATCTCCGTCGTAACGGAACCTATGGTTTTGCTTGCTATGCAACCGGCACAGGTGGTGCGTTAACCCTTTACAAACGTACCGCAGCAGCTATGACAACCTATTATTTCACAACCGCAGGGCAGCAGGTTACATATACTATAACCGCTAACGCTAACAACGATGAATACGGTAGTGTAAACGTAAGTGGCACAACCATTTTGGCAACTCCTGCAGATGGTTATACCGTTTTAGGTTATACCATTACAAGCGGTACTGCAACCGTTACACAAGAGGGAACAACATTCTTTGTAACACCTACAAGCGACGTAGAAATTACCATTAACTTTGAAGCGCTTCCGACCTATACCGTTACATTCATTGAAAACGGCGAGGAAGTTGATACCAAGTCTACCTATAGCGGCGGATTTATTACTTTGCCAACTCACACAGGTGAGTTAGACGAGTATACAACCTTTAACGGTTGGGCAGCACAAGAAAATGAAACCGATACCGCTAAAATATTTGCAGCAGGCAGTAAATATGCAGTAACCGATAACGTTACACTTTATGCACAATATACAGTTGAGATTATTGAAACATCTGACCATAATTTTGTTAAGATTACCGAAAATCTTGACGATTGGACAGGTACATACCTCATCGTATATGAAGCTGGTAACAAGGCCCTTAACGGTGCTATTAGCGATAAGGTTGACACGGCTGGAAATAATGTTGACGTTCAAATAGTAAACAATAAAATTGCAGCTCTTGACGCTAACTTGGCAGCAACCGTTGTAATCGAAAAAATTGACGGCGGTTATACAATGCGCACAAATAGCGGCTTATATTTTGGTAGCGAAAGCAACTCGAACAGCTTGCTTAGCAACGCGACCAAGACCTACGTTAATACAATTTCTATCGATACAGATGGAAACGCAGTAATTACCGGTGAGGGCGGAGCAATATTCCGTTATAACATAACAAGCGGTCAAGATCGCTTCCGTTTTTACAAAACCGATTCTTACTCCAACCAACAGCCTATTGCGCTTTACAAACTCGACATTGGCGAAATCAGTGGCGCACAAGTAACCATAGGCGCTGATCTTACAATGAAATATTATGTTGATTTATTAAATGCCGATGCTATTGATACAACTGATCTAATTATGAAATTCAGTATTGACGGTGAAATAATTGATACTGTAAACGGCGTTAAAGACAATGATACATTTGTATTCGATTTTGTAGGACTTGCTCCACAAAGAATGGCAGATATTATTGTGGCTGAAGTTTTTTATAAGAATAATCTAATTGATGTAAAAGACGATTACAGTATAAAACAAAATATTATTAATTTGCTTGCGGATAATCCAAGTGAGGCGCTTGTACAATTTGTAACTGATATGCTTTATTACGGTGCCGCAGCACAAAAATATACCCAATACAATACTGATAATCTTGCTACGGATGGAGTAGTTGGTCTTTCCACTCCAAGCAATAAAGTTCCTACTGATACTGATTTTCAATTAAACAAAACAACCGGTAATGCTGGATTTAGATCAGCAACCGTTTGGTTTGATTCGGTTAATCGACTTGTTGTAAAGGTTAACAATCCAAATAGCGATAATATTAAAGTTTATGTAACGCCACAAGGCGGAGTGAAAACCGAACTTGTTTATAATAGTGATGTTGGCGGTTATGTGACTGATGGTATAAAGGTTACAGAATTTAACAAAACACATACCTTCGAGTTGTGTGATGAGAGTGATAATGTTATTCAAACTTTAAAATATAGTATCAATGCTTACGCATACTCAAAGCAAAACAGCACCAATCCTAAAATGGTAGATCTAGCGCTTGCGTTGTTTAGACTAGGTCTTTCGGCATTAGGTTTTTAAGAAAGGGGATAATTATATATGAACAATAAAAATAATATTTTCTTTCAAAAACCTATAATAGAAATTGTTGAAGTTTTACTCACAGATGTTATTGTTACAAGTCCGCAAGGTCCACTTCCTTTTCCGGGTGAGGATGATGAATTTGATCCATTATATTGGGAGAATAATTAAAAGTTATGGTGAATGTTATGCAAAAAAAAATCGCATTGTTATTTGCTGCTATTTTGCTAATCTCGCTTTCAGGATGTAAGCAGGATATAACTTTAAATAGTTATAATGACAATAATGGGAACATTTCTGATTCTTCAAATGTTGATTCTATTTCCGGAATATTACTTGAGGATGATATTTTTGAAGACGACAATTCTTTAATTGATCAATTATTGCAGCAACAAACCGCAACGCAAAACAGTTCTACAGCAAATAGTGGCATTGAGGATAATTCATCAACAAATGACAATGATTTTGCTGAAAACTCAAAAAACGATGATTCAATTGATGATGTTCAAGATAATTTGGATGATAATAAGGATGAATCTTCAAATGATGTTACATTAGAAGACGGTGTAGTTAAATTACCGGTTGATAAATTTAATTAATTTTTTAAAAACCAACCTTCAAGCATTGTGAGGTTGGTTTTTAAAGTTATAATATTTTAATAAAAGCAAAAAAATAATTTTACGCTTTAAAGTGTTGATTTTTTTAAATTTTGTGATATAATGTATTTTATAATTTTTTAAGTAGGTGTATTTTATGACAAGTTACGATTGGGTAATACTAAGCACCATTGGTTTGTATATGATTATGATGGTTGCAATTGGTTTTGCCGTATCAGACAAAAACAAAACATCAGGTGACTTCTTTTTAGGCGGCAGATCACTTGGTCCATTAGTTACCGCAATGAGTGCCGAAGCATCGGATATGAGCGGTTGGTTACTTATGGGTCTTCCGGCGGTAGCAATGATGGGTGGTTTAGCTGAAGCTAGTTGGACTGCTATCGGTCTTGCAGTTGGTACATATCTTAACTGGTTGTTTGTAGCAAAACGTCTTCGTGTGTATAGTAGCCGTATAGATGCTTTCACATTACCGGATTTCTTTACAAAACGTTTTAATGATAAAACAAAAATTTTAACTACAGTTGCAGCTTTGTTTATCATTGTTTTCTTTGTTCCATATACTGCCTCAGGTTTTGCGGCTTGTGGTAAATTGTTTGCCTCACTCTTTGGTATGGATTATCATCTTGCAATGATTTTAAGCGCAATCGTTATTATTGTTTATTGTACTTTGGGTGGATTTTTAGCAGCTTCCACAACCGACTTTATTCAAAGCATAGTTATGACTATTGCATTGTTTGTTGTTGTTGGTTTTGGAGAAGGAATTGCCGGCGGGTTTTCCGATGTGTTCAATAATGTTAAGGGCCTTAATGGTTATCTTGATTTATTTAAAGGCTTTAGTGTGGCTACAAATCAAACCGGAAGTTATGGTACTTTACCTGTAATATCAACACTTGCGTGGGGTCTTGGTTATTTTGGAATGCCTCATATATTGCTTCGCTTTATGGCAATTGAAGACGAAAATAAACTTAAGATTTCTCGACGTGTAGCATCTATTTGGGTTGTTATTTCAATGGGTGTTGCAGTTTTGATCGGTGTTGTTGGATATTCACTTATGCAAAAAGGTGTATTACCAACCTATACTGATGCATCTGCTGCTGAAACAATTATAGTTGATATTGCGAGATTTTTAAGTAAATATGGTTATATTTCAGCGATTGCTGCCGGTATTATTTTGGCAGGTATTTTGGCTTCTACAATGTCTACGGCAGATTCGCAACTTCTTGCTGCGGCTTCAAGTGTTTCTCAAAATCTTTTGCAAGAAACATTTGGTATAAAAATGTCTAATAAAACTTCAATGTGGGTTGCACGTATCTCTGTTGTTATAATTTCAATAGTTGCAATCTTTTTAGCATGGGATCCAAACAGTTCGGTATTCCGTATTGTTTCGTTTGCATGGGCAGGTTTTGGCGGCGCATTTGGACCCATAATGATTTGCGCACTTTTCTGGAAACGTACAACAAAGCAAGGTGCAATTGCTGGTATGATTTCAGGCGGTTTGGTTGTTTTTGTGTATAAGTGGTTACGAGACGGATTTATTATCGGAGGCAAAGCTACCGGCGGATTTATTGACGGTAGTGTGTTCGATATTTACGAATTGTTACCTGCATTTATAATCGGTATAGTTGTTATAATTTGTGTAAGTTTATTAACCAAAAAACCTGAAAATGAAATTTCTGATACATTTGACGATGTAAAAAATCTTTGTAAAGTAAAATAAAATTTTAAAAAAAATTACGGTCTGTTAATTTAACAGGCCGTTTTTTGTAACAATTTTTAAAAATTTGATTATGATGTAATAACGGAGGGATTAAAATGCGTAAAAGATGCAATAACACAAACAGGGGAGCATTAGCTATAGTTTTTGCTGTTGGCCTGCTTATTAGTTGCTTTTGTCCTCCGAAATTTTTAGTAGGGATATTGGCTATTTGGGTAATAATACTTGGTATCTCTTGCTGTAAACATTAGTGGAGGTTTTTATGAAAGTTGTACTTATTAAAAGTCCTAAGTTAATTAGTGGTTTTTTAAGAATGATATTTGGAATTAAAAAAGATACTGTATAAATACATAAAGTCCCGACTTATTTGTCGGGACTTTAAAACTTTTAATTACTTAATTGTTCCGAGTGATGTTTCTTTTTGTATAACATCGTGTGCGCCACCTTCAACAATACTTGTTGCAGATACAAGTGTAAGTTTTGCTTTATCACGGAATTCCGGAATTGTAAGAGCGCCACAGTTGCACATAGTTGATTTAACTTTGCTGAGCGATAATGCAACGTTGTCTTTTAAAGAGCCCGCATATGGAACATATGAGTCAACGCCTTCTTCAAAGGAGAGTTTTTTGTCACCGCCAAGGTCATAACGTTGCCAGTTACGAGCACGCGCTGAGCCTTCACCCCATTATTCCTTATAGTAACTGCCATTTAAACGCACTTTATTGGATGGACTTTCATCAAAACGAGCAAAGTAACGACCAAGCATTACAAAGTCAGCGCCCATAGCGAGAGAAAGGGTAATATGGTGATCATGAACAATACCGCCATCAGAGCATACAGGAACATAAACACCTGTTTCTTTATAGTATTCATCTCGAGCTTTACAAACTTCAATAAGAGCAGTAGCTTGTCCGCGACCAATACCTTTAGTTTCACGGGTTATACATATTGAACCGCCACCAATACCAACTTTTATAAAGTCGGCACCACAGTCAGCAAGGAATCGGAAGCCTTCAGCGTCAACAACGTTACCTGCACCAACCTTTACATCGTCACCATAATGCTCGCGAATCCAAGCTATGGTGAGTTTTTGCCATTCACTAAATCCTTCGGAAGAATCAATACAAAGCACATCGGCACCAGCTTCAATAAGAGCAGGAACACGAGTTGCATAGTCACGTGTGTTGATACCTGCGCCAACAACATAACGTTTCTTGTCATCTAATAATTCATGCGGATTTTCTTTGTGTGCTTCGTAGTCTTTTCTAAAAACAAAGTATAGTAAATTACCATTTGAATCGATAATAGGTAATGAGTTTAACTTATTATCCCAAATTATATCGTTTGCTTGTTTAAGTGTTGTGTTTTCATCACCAACAACCAACTTATCGAATGGAGTCATAAAATCAACAACTGGTGTTGATTTATCCATACGACTTACACGGTAGTCACGACCTGTAACGATACCCAAAAGCTTACCATGCGGTGTACCGTCTGAAGTAACTGCAACTGTAGAGAAACCATTTTCTTCCTTAAGTTTTAATATGTCCTGTAAAGTGCTGTCTAAAGAAACGTTAGAACCACTGACAACAAAGCCTGCTTTATACGCCTTTGCGCGTGCAACCATTGCAGCTTCATCTTCAACAGATTGTGAGCCATATATAAAAGATACACCGCCCTCGCGTGCCAGAGCAACTGCCAATTTTTCACCGGATACAGCCTGCATAATAGCGGATACCATAGGTATGTTCATACTGATTGCAGGTTCTTCGCCTTTTTTGAATTTAACAAGGGGAGTTTTTAGTGTTACGTTCGCAGGTACACATTCAGCAGATGAATAACCAGGTACCAAAAGATACTCATTAAATGTGTGTGATACTTCGTTGAAAAAATAGGCCATTTTTGTACAACACCTTTCAAAATTTTATATTTAATAAATTATATCTTTTTTATTCATAATTGTCAATGTATTTATATACAAAAATTTTAATTTTTTAATATAATTTTTTATAAATTTAAGTAAATTAATGCTTGACAAAATGTGCATGCATATATATAATATACTTCGTGACTTAAGGTCATTTTGTGAGGTGCAGTATGATTCTTGATTTAAAACGCATCTTTGCTACCGAAAATTCGGTGTTGGAAATTGATCATTTACTAGATATGAGTAATGTAGATTTTTTTGGGAACTATCCGCTCAAAACTCCCGTTAAAATTACAGGTTCGGTTTCTAACAGGGCTAGTGTTGTGTCTTTGAATTTAAATATTGAATATACCTTTGCGGCTGACTGTGACCGATGCGGCGTTTTTGCCCAACACAACCATTCCGTTTGCGTTGATAAACTGCTTGCCACTGCTATAGAGAGACAGGAAAGTGACACGATTATCACCGTGCCGGATATGAAATTAGATGAGGACGAGTTTGTGTATTCTGAAGTCATTTTAGATTTGCCAAGCAAACACCTATGCAACGATGATTGTAAGGGTATTTGTTTTAAATGTGGCAAAAACCTAAACGATGGTGAGTGTGGTTGCTCTACTAAAGAGGTAGATCCTAGACTTGCCAAGCTTATGGAATTACTTGATAATTAAAATTATTTCAATCATTAAGTTAAGGAGGTGCTGAAAATGGCAGTACCGAAGAGAAAAACTTCTAAAGCAAGAAGAGACAAGAGAAGAAACAACTTATGGAAGCTTACCGCTCCAACATTGGTAAGATGTTCTGATTGCGGCGCTTACAAGCGTCCACACAGAATTTGCACTGCTTGCGGCAAATATAATGGCCGTCAGGTTGTAGAAATTGCTGAATAATTTGATTTATAAGAGGAGGATTAAATCCTCCTCTTGTTTTTTGATGTTAAATATTATATAATATATATTTAGGTGGTGAAATTATGTCCGTTATAATAAAAGATGTTGAAAAGGGAAGTGCGTCATATAAAGCACGTATAAAACCGGGCGATACACTAGTATCGCTTAATGGTAATGTTATAATGGATGTACTTGACTACCGCTTTTATCAAAATGATAATAATCTTATTGTAAAAATAATTAATTCTAAGAGTAAGATTAAAAATATAAAGATTAAAAAAGGCGAATTTGACGAATTAGGCCTTGTTTTTGATACCTATTTAATGGATGAAAAAAGATCTTGTAAAAATAAGTGTGTCTTTTGTTTCATTGACCAATTACCAAAAGGACTTCGTGATAGTCTTTATTTTAAGGACGACGATTCAAGACTTTCTTTTTTGTTTGGTAATTACATCACCTTGACAAACATTACTGAGCACGAAATAGAACGAATTATAAATATGCATATAAGTCCTATTAATATTTCTGTGCACACAACAAATCCCGAGTTGCGTGTAAAGATGATGAATAACAAAAATGCCGGACATGCTCTCGATATTATGTCTAGATTTAATCAAGCGGGAATAAAAATGCACAGTCAATTGGTGCTTTGTCCCGGTTACAATGATTGTGATGAACTTCGTCACACGCTAAATGATTTGCTATGTTTAGAAAATATGGAGTGTGTTGCTGCTGTTCCTGTTGGGATTACTAAATTTAGAGAAGGTTTAGCTGATATTTCACCCTTTAATAAAAAAACTGCAAATGATGTTCTTGATATTATTGATGAATATGCCCAAAAGTCTATCGAAAAATATCAAGAGAGACGTTTTTTTGCCTCGGATGAATTTTATATTTTATCAGAAAAACCAATGCCTGAGGCGGATTTTTACGGTGACTTTTTGTTGCTTGAAAACGGAGTCGGACTTTGGTCGCTGTTAAAGTCTGAGGTTGAGTCTGCTTTGCAGGATTTCGATAAAATCAATCTTAATCGTTCTATAACAATGGTAACCGGAGAGGCTGCGTATCCGTTGTTATGTGAAATTGCAAGACTGTGTCAAGAAAAAGCAAATGGCCTTAGGTGTAATGTTGTTGCAATTAAAAATGAATTTTTTGGCGAAAAAATTACTGTTGCCGGCCTTATTACTGCAACCGATATATACAATCAGTTAAAAGATAAAAATTTGGGCGATACTTTACTTATACCATCCACCATGCTTCGCGCTGAGCGTGATATGTTTTTAGACAGTATTACCGTCCAGGAATTATCAAATAAATTAAATACACATATTACAGTAACCGATACAGACGGTTATTCTTTAGTAAATTCTATTTTAAAAACAGAGGAGGAATAATTTTATGGCCAAACCAATTATTGCTGTTGTTGGTAGACCGAATGTTGGTAAATCGACCTTGTTTAATAAACTTATCGGTAAACGCTTGTCCATTGTTGATGACACACCAGGTGTTACACGCGATAGGATTTATGGCGATACAGAATGGCGCGGTAAGAAGGTAATGCTTGTTGATACCGGCGGTATTGAACCCAAAACAAACGATATTATTTTGTCCGGTATGCGTTCACAGGCTCAGCTTGCTATTGATACGGCAAATGTTATTGTTATGGTTTGCGATATGCAAACAGGTGTTACAGCAACCGATAGTGAAATTGCTTCTATGTTATTAAAAAGCGGTAAACCAATTGTATTATGCGTAAATAAATGTGATAAAATTGGTGACCTTCCACCTGAATTTTACGAATTTTACAACTTAGGTCTTGGCGATCCTGTTGCGGTCTCTTCGGTACACGGACACGGAACGGGCGATTTGTTGGATGCAGCTTACGATTTCTTACCCGAAACAGATGATGTCGAGGATGAAGATGTTATTAACGTTGCGATTATTGGTAAGCCAAACGCAGGAAAAAGTTCGCTCGTAAACAAAATAACGGGCGAAAATCGTGCTATTGTATCAGATATTGCGGGCACAACTCGTGATGCTATTGACTCCTTAGTTGAAAATAAATTTGGTAAATTTAATTTTATTGATACCGCAGGCTTGCGTCGTAATAGCCGTGTTGATGATAAAATTGAAAAATATAGTGTTATTCGCGCAAAAATGGCAATCGAGCGTTCCGATGTGTGTGTAATAATGATTGATGGAACTGATGGTTTTACCGAACAAGATTCAAAAGTTGCAGGTTTGGCGCTTGAAGAGGGAAAAGCTTGTATTATTGCGGTGAACAAATGGGACATTGTTGATAAAGATGGTCAAACAATGGATAATTATCGCAAAAAACTTATGGTTGATTTTAGCTTTATGCCTTATGCTCCGATAATTTTTATTTCGGCAAAAACCGGTCAGCGTCTTGACCGACTTTTTGAACTTATCAACTATGTTCGCACACAAAATACAATGCGCATTTCTACCGGTAAGCTTAATGACATTCTTGCCGACTCTACGGCACGTGTTCAACCACCTTCCGATAAAGGTAAAAGACTTAAAATTTATTATATGACACAAGCATCTACTTGTCCGCCTACATTCGTTTGTTTTTGTAATAACGCTGAACTTTTCCATTTTTCATATCAGCGTTATTTAGAAAATCAAATTCGATCAACCTTCGGCTTGGAGGGTACACCCGTTAGATTTGTTATCCGAGAGAGAGGAGACAAAAACGCCAAATGATTTATGCGATTTTAACAGTAATTTTAGCTTACTTGCTTGGTAGTATAAGCTTCGCTGTAATTTTTTCTAAAATATTTTTAAAAAAAGATGTACGCGATCTTGGTAGTGGTAATGCCGGAACAACAAACGTTATTAGAACTGGTGGATTTAAGTTGGGCGCGCTAACGTTTTTAGGAGATGTTTTAAAAGGCCTTTTTGCCTGTATTATTGGCAAGACGGTGTTTGCTATTGTGTTTGAAAAAGGCGAAGAATGGGCAATTTACGGCGCATTTTTATGCGGTATTGCCTGTATGCTAGGACATGTTTTTCCAATATTCTTTCAATTTAAAGGTGGTAAAGGCATTGCTACCAGTGTTGGAATTTTTATGATTTGTTGCTATCCTGCTATTTTAATTGGACTTGCTGTTTTTGCACTTAGCGTTTTTATTTCTAAGATTGTATCAGTAAGTTCAATTCTTTCCGCAATTACGGTAGTATCTTTTACTATGATTTTTAGTTATATTAATGCTCCGGCACTTTTTTGGCCGCAAGCACTTATGGCTATTATAATGGGAGTTTTGGTTATAGCAAAGCACTCCGATAATATAAAAAGATTACTTAATGGAACTGAGAAAAAACTTACATTTAGAAAGGATAACAAGTAATATGGCAAAGATTACTGTTTTAGGTTCTGGCGGTTGGGGAACAGCTATTGCTATCTCTGCTTATAATTGCGGACATAATGTCACACTTTGGTCGCCTTTTGAAAATGAAGTTCAAGCTTTAATTGATGACCATGAAAATGTGAAGTTGCTTCCGGGTATCAAGATACCAAATGAAATTTTAATTACAACTGACATTAATTGTGCCGCTGAGTCCTTGATATCTATAATAGCTTGTCCGTCAATGGCAGTTCGTTCGGTTGCTAAACAGCTTTCTTGTGTTGATAATCACGGTATCGTTGTAAACGTTGCAAAGGGCTTTGAAAAAGATTCCTTAAAAAGACTTTCTAAGGTTATATGCGAGGAATTGCCTGATGATATAATTTGTGTTTTGTCGGGTCCTTCACATGCTGAAGAAGTTGCCAGAATGATTCCGACATCCCTTGTTGCTTCTTCTAAAAGTTTTACTGCAGCATCGATTGTTCAAGATGTTTTATCGACCGATGTTTTAAGAATTTATACATCTAATGATATTATAGGTGTTGAACTTGGCGGGGCATTAAAAAATGTAATAGCAGTTTGTGCAGGAATTAGTGACGGTTTAGGTCTTGGTGATAATACCAAGGCGGCACTTATTACACGAGGTCTTGCTGAAATGGCCAATTTAGGCGTATGTATGGGCGCAGATGAACGCACTTTTGCCGGCCTTACCGGTATAGGAGATCTAATTGTTACCTGCACATCGCAACACAGTCGTAATAATCGTTTTGGTAATATGGTAGGTAAGGGTGTTTCTGTTGATGAGGCGCTTAACGCTGTAGGAACTGTTGAGGGATATCATGCTGCGGAAATGGCATATCAATTGGGTAAAAAATACGGTGTTGAATTGCCTATAATTAACTCTTGTTACAAAATATTGTATGAGAATTATTCAGCGGATTTAGCTGTAAAAGAACTTATGACCAGACCAAAAGGAAAAGAAAGATAATTTTATTAAATTTATTCTTGACAAAGGCGACTTGTTATTATATAATAATCGAGTCGCTAATATATGCTGCTATGGCTCAGGTGGTAGAGCACGTCCTTGGTAAGGACGAGGTCACCAGTTCGAATCTGGTTAGCAGCTCCAAACGAAAATCCGTTCTCGAAAGAGGGCGGATTTTTGTTTGTATTATTCACTATTCATTTTTCATCATTCATTATTCATTAAAGAAGAACGGATTTTCAAATGAATAATGAATATTGAAGTCGCCTACGGCTAATGAATAATGAATAATTTTGACTTAATCTATAGTTTGTGATATAATATTAAAAAGGAAGTGATTCAATGAAAGATAATATCTTAATTGATAAATCTATTGCTTTTGCGGCAAGAATTGTTAAATTGCATGATTTTTTAATTAAAAACAAAAAATGTTTAACAATAGCAAAGCAAGTAATTCGTAGCGGAACAAGTATCGGTGCGAACATAAATGAAGCAAATTATGGTCAAAGTCCAGCTGATTTTATTTCTAAAATGCATATTGCTTTAAAAGAAACTGCTGAAACTGAATATTGGATAAAGTTACTTAATATGTCCGAATATATTGATGATAAAATGAGTAGTTCGTTACTTAATGATTGTTTGGAAATCAAGCGAATTTTGATAGCTTCTATAAACACGGCAAAAGAAAACAATAAATAAACTAGGCGGTGATGATATGAATTTTGAAATTACAAGTGAATTGCTTGAAACAATAAAACCATATACCGAAAATGTGAATATAACTGTTACTACCGAGAATAAGGATTGGAAAGGTGGATCTTATAATTCGGATTTTGTAACAGTAGACGAGAAAAACAATGTTGGTTTTGAAGTTTTTGATAATGAGATAATTGTGTTTTATTTTACCGACCATTATCATTTTGAAGATTATTCATCTGAATTAGAAGATGGTGAAGATGATTACATAAAAAGAGCAAAAGGATTTTTGGTCGAGTTGTTTGAAAATCAAATTAAGTATATTGAAATATATAAAGGCAAAAAACTTGCAATCGAAAAATATTATTTAATATATTCAGAGAATACAGAAGAACGTATTGGTGGTACTTGGTGGGGGTTAGCGAGATTTCTCAATCCTTTTGCCAAAAAGACAAAAAAAGAAACTATTTATAAATTTAACAAATCAAAAGGATGTTTTGAGTAAAAATCAGGCTTTTCGATCGGTTCCATTTTGAGTGTCGGTCCCAAAAATCCCGTTCACGAAAGTGGGCGGGATTTTACTTATTACTTCTTACCTCTTCACTCTTACCTCAAAATAAAATTCACACGGGATTTTTGGGAAGTAATAAGTAATAGGTAAGAGGTAATAAGTATTGCGGCTTTGCTGCTTTTATGCTATAATACATTAGAAGTAATGAAGATGCATATTATTATCAAAAGTAGCTGATGTAGCAGAAAGGGGAAATACATTTGTTTTATGATGAATATCTGAAAATATATCAAGACCTTTCAGATAACTTCAAACAGTTTTTGTATTGGTGTATTTCAAAAGATAAACAGTCCGCTTTTGCAAGGGCCAGAAATGATGTTCCTTATAAAGAACTTTATATAAATCTTGATGAAAATGAAAAACAATTGGCAAAAAAACTAATAAAAGAACGATTAGAAGTTTGTGACGACATTTTTTATGTTGAAATATTGGGGTTTTGTGGTGATGCTACAGACATTCCATCAATAGATGATAAATTAAGAGTTTATAAGGAGAAAAACAAAAATACAAATTTTGATTTCACATATTGCATAAAGACTTCTAAAGAAATTATAAAAAAATTACAAAGCAAGAAAAAATAAATATATAATGATTTGCAGTAAGTAGATTGAGAAAATCAGGTTTTTAGACCGGTTCTTTTTCGGACACGAATGACAAAAAATCCTGAATGCGAAAGCGTTCAGGATTTTTACTTTTTACCTCTTACTTCTTCACTCTTACCTAAAATTGCATTCAGGTTTTTTTGGTATGCGGTAAACCGTTAACGTCGGCGGTAACCAAAACAGATCTGTTTTGGTTATAAATTTTATTGTAAAAAGTTTTTATATTATTGTTTTTATGCCTTGCACCTAATATTATGATATGATATAATTAATATGTAAAATTTATATTGAGGTTTTAATATGAATGTTTGTGTTAACGAAATTTTTCCAAAGGTTTTTAAGGCAGATTGCAATCAAACGTTGTTTGTTAGCGTTATTTGTGATGAGTTAATTGATAGTTCTTTGCTTGAAGTTAAAATACAACCAATGGAAAAATATGCAGTTTTGCATACACCATTATATCGTATCGACGAGGAATTTCGTTATGATTATATGCCGTTAAATGATGAAGGTAATGGCTTATACAGTGTTAATTATAATTTTATAGGCGAACAACAATTTACTCTTAAAATCAAATATGATGGATCTGTTATACGCAATACTCACATATATTCTGTTGAACAAGATCTTGCCCAGCTAAAATCTTACAAGGGTGATACACACCTTCATTCTTGCCGTTCGGACGGTGAGGAAACGCCGTTTGAGGTAGCATGTAACTATCGCGCAGCAGGTTATGATTTTATTGCAATTACCGACCATCATAAATTTGAGCCTTCGCTTGAAGCTCAGCGTGAAATTAAAGCTCTTACCGATCTGTTTTATGTTTTTAGTGGGGAAGAGGTACATAACAAAGATATGGGTTACTTTCATATTATTAACTTTAACGGTGAAAGTAGTATTAACGATATTATTGAAACAGATGATGCTTACGTTGAGTCAGAAATAAATAGAATTTTATCATCATATGATTTAACACAACTTTCCGATCCGCGTTGCGTTGCTTATCGAATTTTTGTTGCTGAGCATATACGTAAAGCGAATGGCGTAGCAATTATGGCACATCCTTTTTGGGAATGCTATGGTGAATATCATATGCAAACAGAGGAGTTTATTTATCATTGGGAAAAGGGACATTTTGATGCACTTGAAGTAATAGCAGGTTGTGATGGTACAGGAAATGGTAACAATCTACAGGAAATGTTGCGTTGTGATATGCTTGCTCAAGGATATAAAATTCCTGTTGTAGGTTCTTCAGATGCCCATACAACAGTAAATAAATGTTCAATAGATAAGTTTAATAATCAATTTACAATTGTTTTTGCAAAGAATTTTGATACTATTCCTAATGCCATAAAAAACGGATGTGCTGTTGCAATTGAACGTAGGGATGATTCTGATTACCGCGTAATTGGCAGCTTTCGTTATGTAAAGTACGCTCGTTTTTTAATGCAGGAATTTTATCCAACCTATGCAACGCTTTGTTGTCAACATGCTAATGCTTTAAAAGAGGGGAATATACAAAAAATTAATTTTGCAGAAACAGAAATTAATGATTTTATATCTAAATTTTTTATTTTTAAATAATAGGTGATTTTATGAGTAAAAAAATTCTTTTTCAGGGTGACTCCATAACCGATTGCAGTAGAAATGGTGATTATTTTTTTAATATTGGTACCGGATATCCGAATTCTGTATCGTCCGAGCTTGGCGCAAAATATCCTGGTAAATATGAATTTATAAATCGTGGAATTAGTGGTAATCGAATTGTTGATTTATTTGCGCGTATTAAATGTGATTTTATTAATTTAAAACCTGACTATGCAAGTATTTACATAGGTGTTAATGATACTTGGCACGAAATTGCTGATAAAAATGGTGTAGATACAAATAAATTTGAAAATATTTACTGTATGATGATAGATGAAATCTATGATTCGTTACCTAATATTAAACTTATTTTAATTTCTCCCTTCGTTCTTGATGGTAGCGCCACATGTAACACCGAAGAAATACCTGATAGATTAGAGCGTTTTATTACTGATGTTTCTGATAAAGCAAAGGCGGTTAAGCGTGTAGCGAAAAAATATAATTTACCATTTATAGAATTACAACCTGCATTTGATAATGCGTGCAAAATAGCACCACCCGATTATTGGACTTTAGACGGTGTGCATCCAACGCTATCAGGTCATAATATCATTAAAAATTTGTGGATTAAAGAGTTTGAAAATTTGTAATCGGGAGAAGATTTTATGCTTATTAGTAGAACGTGTCATGGACTCGACAAAGAATATTGTAAAATGTTGTTTCAAGCAGGTTATCAAGCTGTTGATATTAATGATACTTCTCATAATCCGGATGTTTTTTTAAAGAGCGAAGATGAACAAATTAATTTTGTTAAAACCGCAATGGATAATATTATCGATACAGGTCTCGTTATAGGTCAATGTCATGCGCCTCATACAAAATCGCTATGGTGCACATCTAATGAGGAATTTGAGCAAAACATTGTAACAATTGAAAATTGTATAAAAGTTGCCAGCAAACTTAAAATCCCTTATACAATAATTCATCCGGTTGTGTATGCGTTTAACAATCCCGGCGAAAATCCCGATAAATATTGGCAAATAAATATTGATATGCTTCGCCGTGTTACAAAATATGCAGAAAACACTACTGTTTGCCTTGAGAATATGCCGGGTACAGATGGTATTATTCGTACCGGTGCCGATATGGCACGCATGCTTTCCGATGCATATTGTGAAAATCTGATGGTGTGTCTTGATATGGGACATTTAATTTCTCAAAACGGTAAAGCGAGCGAGTTTTTTACCGCAGTGGGTGATAAAGTTAAGACAACCCATATACACGACTCCATTAAAGGTTATGATCTGCATTTGTTACCTGGTACTGGGGAAGGAGATTGGATTGATTTTAAAAACACTTTAAAAAATTTTAATTACAATGGTAACATTAATAGTGAAAGTGTTTTTGTTTATAAAACTCCTGATAAACTTACTTTGGATGGTCAAATTTTAGAACGAAAAATTTTAGAGCAATATATTGTGTAAAACAAAAAAGACGACGTTTTTTGGACTACTCCGTTAACGTTGTCTTTTTTTATATAATAAATAAAAGAGAATGATATCAAAAGATACCATTCTCTTTTTGGTGATCCATCGGGGAATCGAACCCCGGACACCATGATTAAAAGTCATGTGCTCTGCCAGCTGAGCTAATGAATCATTTGCTTTAAACAGCCTAACCATTATAACAATATATGATGTACTTGTCAAGCGAAAAATTAAGATTTTATTTATTTTTTTAAAAAAATTTATAATTTTACATTTTTAATGATATTTTTATAATTTAACAATAACTGCAGTTTATAAATATACTATTTTAGGGGGTGTCAAATGTATAATACAGTATTATGGGCGTTACTTGCATCGCTAGGAACATGGGGACTTACAGCATTAGGCGCGGCAATGGTTTTGTTTTTTAAAATACCAAGACAAACCAATTTGAATATAATGCTTGGATTTTCATCTGGAGTAATGATAGCTGCATCGTTTTGGTCACTTTTACAGCCGGCTATTGAACGTGCAGAAGAATGTTTATCTACGCCTGCATATTTGGTTGTATCACTTGGCTTTTTGTTCGGTTCCTTATTTATATGGTTGTGTGATAAAATTATTATGCGAGCTATTTTAAAAAGTAATAAACAAGAAAACAATCTTTCTGGCAAGACAAATAGAATTGTTATGCTTATACTTTCTATAACGTTACACAACATACCCGAAGGTCTTGCGGTAGGTGTTGCATTTGGTTTAATAAATGAAAAAAACAATTTTTCTGCAATCATGGGTGCAATATCAATTGCAATCGGTATAGGTTTGCAAAACTTTCCCGAGGGTGCAGCTGTATCCTTACCACTTAGAAGGGAAGGGTATTCCCGTAAAAAAAGCTTTTTTTATGGTCAAATTTCTGCAATAGTTGAACCGTTTGCCGCAATAGTAGGTGCTTTGCTTGTAAAAACAATTGAAACAATTCTGCCTTTTGCATTATCATTTGCTGCCGGAGCAATGATTTTGGTCGTTGTACATGAATTAATACCGGAATGTCAACAATTTAATGTAAAAAATAATTACAAAGCGACCATGGGTATAATAGCCGGTTTTCTGATTATGATGATTTTGGACGTAACACTTGGCTGATTTGTTAAAAAATTAACAATAACGGGCATTTTTTAGAAATTTTAAAATGCGTTAATATAAAGGCTTTTTTATTATAAGATTCAAAGTACAATTTTGGTTAAGTTAAAATATAAAGACATAATTAAAGGAAATATTAAACATATGTCTATATAAAACTAGGTTTTGATTATTATTATTATATTTTTGCTTATAAAATATTCAAATTAACTATTTAAT
>JAZQYL010000012.1:0-2211 GCA_045633485.1 Acutalibacteraceae bacterium
CCTTGTGAGTTTTTACGACGGAAATAGATACCCAATGTGTTTTCTGCATAGTTGGTCATCATACCAAAGAAAGCGGCAACCCACATCCAAAAAACTGCACCTGCGCCACCAACGCAAATAGCCGCGGCAACACCGGCAATATTACCGGTACCTACAGTTGCGGCAAGTGCTGTACAAAGCGCTTGGAAAGGCGAAATAGTACCCTTTTCTTTGCGGTGCTTCATAACCTCTTTAGAAAACATATTACCAATTGTGTTTTTCCACCAAGTGCGGAAACGACTTACCTGAAAGAATTTTGTACAACAGGTAACGATAATGCCAGTACCAATAAGAAGTGCAAGACCAAAAACACCCCATACTACGCCATTGATACTGCCATTAATTTCTTCAATTTTGTCAAGAATCATTTTGACATCCCCCTAATAAAAATTACAAAATAAAATCGGACTATGCTGTACGCATAATCCGACAAAAACACAAAAAATAAAATTTGCCCCTATTAAATTTAGGGAAAATTAAAACTTTGTCCTTTTGCCTGAGAGATTTATGCGCTTATACGCTTTTGCCCCTTCGGCACTTGAATTTAATCAAGCTTCTCCAAAGTGCTATCCGCTTACAGTCCTCATCCTTTCGGACACCTGAGAGTGTTACTCCTTCGGTCAGCAAAATGCTATTTCCTGCAAGCATCATATAGCAAATATTAAATTTACTATGCCATTATAACACTAAATTTTAAAAAAGCAACCCCTTTTTTTACAAAAAACAACATATTTTTTAGCATCTTAACAACGTATATTACAATTGACAAATTCCTAACAATCCGTATAATAAAATTTGGTTATTAGTTACAAAAGGAGAACGTTAATATGAAAAGGTTAATTGCGTCTGTAGTTGTAATATTTATAATATTAGGCGTTTGCGGTTGTAAAAAAGAGAGCAATACGTCAACGATTATAATAATTGATGATACCGATAGTGATACAAGCAGTGTTACTTCCGACAACCAGAGTGAAACATATTCAGAAGATAATAAAAGCCAAGAAACCTCAAATGAAGATGATATAATCGACAACACAAGCAGCACGCCGATTAACATCAGTAACCAATACATTAATTACGATAAGGTTGTTGAGGTGGATATCTGCGACGATATTGTTCGCGCGTATCTTGATGCTGACGATGCACAGAGTCAATATTATTGGTTAAGTAATTACACCGGTCAAAAACTGGATTATCAAACATTAAGCCTTAATTGGAACTGGTCAGGAGGACCATATACCGCTTATTTTTCAGAAAACTCAGATTTTAGTAATGCAATGACCATGCCGATAAACTCAACAGAGATAAAAAGCACTATACTTATTCCCGGTAAAACGTATTATTGGAAAGTTGTTGGCGCAGATGCCAATGTGGTTTTAGGCGGTGGAAAAATAAAGGTTGCTGATGCGCCCGTGCGTTGGATATCTGTTGACGGTATCAGAAACGTGCGCGATATGGGCGGTTGGACTACTGTAAACGGCAAAAAAGTGAAATACGAAATGCTTTACCGCGGTGCGCAGCTTAACGCTAAAAAAGACGATGGCACAATAGTACAAAGTGTTAAGAGCAGCGGACTTGAAACTTTTAATAAACTTGGTATTAAAACAGAATTTGACCTTCGCGGTGCAAATGATGCGGGTGTGCCGGCGGAAGGAACAAATTTAAAATATGTATTTATAGCCAATCATACCGCATATCACAATATTTTCTCAAAAAGCAACAAAAATACCATAGTATCAAATTACAAGACAATGTTTAATTATTTGTCGGATTCAAGTAACTACCCAATTTATACGCATTGTCAGGGCGGAGCCGACCGCACGGGGACGTATGCATTTTTGCTAAACGGTCTTTTGGGAGTGTCCTATGAGGATTTGACACGAGACTTTGAATTAACTTCATTTGGCGGTAATAAGCGTTGGCGCGGTGAGGGCAAGGGCGGCACGTTTGGTCAAAATGATACATTCTATAAAACCGAAACAGGTCAAACTATTGCCTGGGGTGAACTTTATAACGAGATGATGGCATACGGCAGTCAGAATGGCTGCACAACGTTACAACAGTCAATAGAGCATTGGTTTATTAACTATATCGGTATTCCAAAATCACAGATTGATAGTTTCAAATCAATAATGCTTGAATAAATGCACAATGCACAATTCATAATGCACA
>JAZQYL010000013.1:0-2435 GCA_045633485.1 Acutalibacteraceae bacterium
AGTCCTATCAGAGTGCCCAACTTTACTCGCTGGCAACTGATAGCAGGGGTTGCGCTCGTTGCGGGACTTAACCCAACATCTCACGACACGAGCTGACGACAGCCATGCAGCATCTGTCACTTATCCAGCCTAACTGAAAGAGATCATTTCTGTTCCCCCCGATAAGGATGTCAAGAGTTGGTAAGGTTCTTCGCGTTGCATCGAATTAAACCACATGCTCCACCGCTTGTGCGGGTCCCCGTCAATTCCTTTGAGTTTTAACCTTGCGGCCGTACTCCCCAGGCGGAATGCTTATCGCGTTAACTTCGTCACCGACCTACGCCGACAACTAGCATTCATCGTTTACAGCATGGACTACCAGGGTATCTAATCCTGTTTGATCCCCATGCTTTCGTGCCTCAGCGTCAGTCTACAGCCAGATATGCGCCTTCGCCACCGGTGTTCTACCCAATATCTACGAATTTCACCTCTACACTGGGTATTCCCATATCCTCTCTGTCACTCTAGCCCAATAGTTATAACGGCAGTTCCGAGGTTGAGCCCCGGCATTTCACCGCTATCTTATCAGACCGCCTACACACCCTTTACGCCCAGTAATTCCGAACAACGCTCGCACCCTTCGTATTACCGCGGCTGCTGGCACGAAGTTTGCCGGTGCTTTTTCTTGCAGTACTGTCATCATCTTCCTGCACAAAAGAGCTTTACAATCCGAAGACCTTCTCACTCACGCGGCATGGCTGGGTCAGAGTTTCCTCCATTGCCCAATATTCCTCACTGCTGCCTCCCGTAGGAGTCTGGACCGTGTCTCAGTTCCAATGTGGCTGATCGTCCTCTCAGACCAGCTATAGATCGTTGGCTTGGTGAGCCTTTACCCCACCAACTACCTAATCTTCCGCGGGCCAATCTTTCGGCAATAAATCTTTCCCCCTCAGGGCTTATGCGGTATTAGCAGTCGTTTCCAACTGTTGTCCCCCACCAAAAGGTATGTTCCCACGTGTTACTCACCAGTGCGCTACTCTCTTCAATGATAGCAAGCTACCATCAAATCCCGTTCAACTTGCATGTGTTAAGCCTGCCGCCAGCGTTCGTTCTGAGCCAGGATCAAACTCTCATCTTAATTGATGCGTTCCATCCTGTCTATATCTTACTCATAAAGAATTTCTCTAGGTTCCAATACAGACTTTATATATTATCCAATACATACTGCCTGTATATCCTCTTCTTATTCACTTTTTTCTTATAACTCCGACCGCACTAAATTGTACCTCACTGCGTCGGTGAAACTGCTTATAAACAATTCATATCCCATTGTCAACACCTTTTTTTAAAAAAAATCAAAAAAAATTGTTTTTTTGTTGGCAACTTTGTCAGTTTAACCGTTTTTGATTTATTATCAAGATAGCAAATATCACTAAATCAATATGTTATATATTTTTGTAAATTACACACATATCTGTGGATTTTTTGATTTTTTTTTAAAAAATTCTATTTCTTGCTCGTTTTATACCTTGTGCATATATATATTTTAAAAGTGTATATAATTTGAAAATGCGATTCGTGTTTATTGTGTAGATGGTAACCTGACGAATCTCCTGAACACAAAAACATTTTAGAAAAAAATTAAATTTGATAAATTTTTAGCATTATCAAAATAAGCTAAACATTTAAAAAGCCCCGAGTTAATCGAGGCTTTTACTTTTATCTTTTACCTTTTGGTTTTCCCGCAGGTTTTTTGTGATTGTTGCTATGCTTGGGAGGAGCCTTGTGTCCGCCGTTATGATGCTTTATGTGAGCTGAACGAATCGGAGCGGGTTTATAATGATGGTGTCTATCGTCTTTGAATTCATCATAAAGCAACGAACCGACTACCGCCGTTGTTAAACCTGCCAATATTGCGCTGCCGGTTGATGACGAATCGTAATAATAAGAATTGTTAACTACCGGATTTTCTCTTACAACCGTTACTTGCGGTGAGGAGGTCGTAATATATCCGGACGGATTAGATGTTACAATTTGCTGTTTCACAATTCCGTTGCCGTCAATAACAATTATGGTCTCTGCCATAGCTTGCGTTGTTAATGTTAACAGCACTGCAACACCAAATATTATTTTTTTCATATTTTTTCTCCTTTTTTTTATCACACAATATATTAAACGAAAAAGCAAATATAAAAGTTCATTTTATTTTTTTTGCATATACATACTGTTTTTACTTGATAATCTGTAATTGTTGAGTATTATGATTATGTTTTAACATTTTATGGAGGTTACTATAGCTATTGAAAATAACAATGCGCCAGTACGCACTGATGACGGACCACGCATTAACAACGACATTAAAGTAAAAGAAGTTCGTTTAATTGATGAGAATGGTGAAAACAGAGGAATTGTTTCTATATCGGAAGCTTTGAGAATCGCTGATGATGCCGGTCTTG
>JAZQYL010000014.1:0-1920 GCA_045633485.1 Acutalibacteraceae bacterium
GGTAGAGCAAACCATAATTCACGATTCTGCTACCTTTCAGTATGAAAAAGAAATCGCTTTCAGACATAATCAAGGTGACTATTCGCTTATAACCGACCCAAATTTTCAGCGGCTTGACAGTGTTTGGAATTACACCTATACTGCTTTTACTACGGATGCCGCCCATAGAGCGTTTGGCATGAGCCTTGACCAACAAACTCCATCTCCACGCTTTTTAGAAAAGGACGGTAAGCTTTACTACAACCGCACCGGTCACGGTTATAATTCTGATTTTGATATACTGAGTTTAAAAATTGTAAATCAATTTAAAAACACAATTATTGTAAGTATAAACGATAACGAATTACACGACGCAACAAGTATATTTATATTACAAAACACCGAAAACGGTTGGCGATTCGCCAATACCCAAGAGGAAAGCTACAAAATAAACGCCGATAACTATTTGCTAAAATTGGTTGCCGAAAATGAAAACCAGCAACCCGCCATTGACGCTTTTACAAGCTTTTTAAACGGCAAAGCAGTTGCCAAAAACGTTGCGCCAAATAAGCCGTTACAAAGCAAAGATTATGTTTACATAACCGATTTAAACTGTCGCGATATTACACTGTCGGGCATTGATACGTTTACGCTGTTTGACCTTAATGACGACGGTATTCCCGAACTTGTAACCGAAGGCTATACTATGGATGTATTTTCATACGATAACGGCGAACTCAAATTGATTTATTCATCCCCCGCAGGTTCATCATCACAAAAATATCTTTTGGCAAACAAAAAAATTTATTGGGACCTTGCAACCACAGGTGTTTCATACGAAATTGCAAGCTTTGATAAGGACCTAAACGTAACTGTCGATACCTATTTTGACGGCAAAACCGAGCAAGAGGGTGACGAAGAAAGTTTTTATCATAACGAAAACAAAATAACCGAATCGGAATTTTATAAGCTTAAAGCCGAATTTTTTGCCCCGCATTTTTTCACCCCACCCGACACAGCGTGGTATGCCTACAACACACCAAACAACTCATTATCTACAAATCGTGATATTGGCGAAATGCAGCCCGAAACCCAAGAAATAATTACAATAGACGGTAAATGCTATCAGTCATACGTAGCATCAAACGTTGATATACGATATGTATGGATAACCGAAGATGAAGTAGCCGCAGACGAACCGTGGGGTTGGTTTACTGTAGGCACACAAAAATTCTATTCGCTAGAATTACTAGGAAATGTTAATGAGGGTAGGAAATAAGGAGTGTTTTTTATGAAAAAATTTATATTTTCTATTACTGCTTTATTCCTTGCATTATCACTTTGTGCTTGTTATGAAATTGATAGCACAGATTCAAGTGATTATGCTGCTTTTTACGAAAAAAGCAGTGAACTATCCCTACAATGTGACTTTTTACCATTACCAACCAACATTGAAAGTTTCGATGACATCTTATTATATTATTCAGATTATGATTTAATAGATAGTTATCACACAATATATTTAAATTGTAACTTTACTGATAAAAATTATGAAATAGAAAAGCAACGTGCACTTGATTATGGAAAAAACTATGATTTTACTATTTACGATTCAGATAGTTTCAACCTTAATTCAATTTACATTAATACGTTAGACTGCAATCAAACGGAACTTCATCATATTTATATTTCATATATTTTATTTGATGATGCAAGCAATAAAATTATTTATGTTATGATTTTTGAAGAAGGCAACAGCACTCAGGATAGTAGTGTTTTTAGCAAAAGTTCTAACATACCGAATGAATACTTGCCAAAAGAATTACTTGATTACAAAAACAAACAATAAAAAAATAACATAGGAACGAGCGTCACTACACTATAAAAACAAAATGTCATTGCGATGAGCGATAGCTACGCGCAATGACATTTTGTTTTACT
>JAZQYL010000015.1:0-20983 GCA_045633485.1 Acutalibacteraceae bacterium
GGAAGAAGATTATTGCGGAAATAATTGTAAAGACTATTATTATAGTTAATGTAATAGCCAGTGAGAGTGCCGTTTTTGTAAACAGGAAAAACGCGATTAGTAAACCAACAATAATTACTGCAAAAGAAATTATAAAAGCGATTGCCTTAATTATGTTTCCCAGATTTTTATAAAGACCATTGCTATAAGCTAAAACAGGGTTGCTTTTGGCACGGTATTCAGCCGATGTGGAACTTATGTCTTCCATTTCGGGAATTGAATTTTTGTTATCCGGCATAGTATTTCCTCCTTTTTATAAAGTATATGCTAATTATACACATTTAACGCCAATTGTAAGGTTTTCACCGTTAATATCCCATTCTTTGCTGTAACCTTGTATTTCGATTGTAGCGGCATTATCACTTGCAGTTATCTCATCTGCGAGAGTATCGCCTGCGATATCAGCGGCTAATTTTGTAGCAATGTCAATAACACGTTTGCTACCGCACATGGTAACAGTTATGTGATCGGTTACGTTGAAATTTGCTTCCTTACGCATAGTTTGGATTTTGCTTACGATTTCACGAACAAAACCTTCTTCAATAAGTTCGTCGGTAAGTGTGGTATCAAGCGCAACAGTAATACCGTGATCACTTACGGTGAAGAAACCTTCTTTTTGCTTTGCTTCAATAAGCAAATCTTCGGTGCCGAGTGTAACATCACCTGAAGTAAGATTTAATGTGATGGCGCCGTTTGCGTCAAGTTCTATCTTAGCGGCATTGCCGTCAAGCTCAGCAAGAGCGGTGCGAATTTCACCAAGTTGTTTGCCATACTTTGGACCGACAGTTTTGAGTTGCGGTTTAAAACTATATGAAACAAGATTGTCAACTTCGTTTGTAAAGTCTACCAACTTAATATTTAACTCGTCTTTTATAATATCGGCAAAGAAACTATCAAGCGCAATATCGCATTTAACATACATAGTGCTTAGTGGCTGACGGTTCTTAATGGCAGAGCCGTTACGTGCGCTACGACCAAGCACTACGATTTCGAGCAAGCTTGCCATATTTGCTTCCAATTGTTGGTCAATTGCAGATTCGTCAATTACGGGGAAATCACAAAGGTGTATGCTTTCGGGAGCAGAGTTGTCGATGTTGCGAACAAGATTTTGGTAAATGCTTTCTGCCATAAACGGAATCATTGGAGCCGCTGCTTTTGCGGTTGTTACAAGTGCATTGTAAAGAACCAAGTAAGCGGTTTCTTTGTCGGGTGTCATACCTTGTACCCAATAACGCTCACGACCGCGGCGAACGTACCAGTTACTGAGTTCGTCAACAAATTCTTGTAGTGCGCGAGCAGCCTCCGGAATGCGATAGTTCGCAAGGTTTTCATCAACCGCTTTTACCATAGAATTAAGCTTTGAAATCAGCCATTTATCCATAATGGTAAGGTTGCCTGGATTTAATTTGTGAGCTGTAGGATCAAACTTATCAATATTTGCATAAAGCACATAGAATGCGTATGTGTTCCAAAGTGTGCCCATAAACTTGCGTTGTCCTTCTACGACGGCTTTACCGTGGAAACGATTAGGTAACCAAGGAGCAGAGTTAGTGTAGAAGTACCAACGTATTGCATCTGCGCCGTAGCTTTCGAGCGCATCAAACGGATCAACTGCATTACCCTTAGATTTGGACATCTTTTGACCGTTTTCATCCTGAACGTGACCAAGCACTATTACGTTTTTATAGGGCGCTTTATTAAAGATGAGGGTTGAAATAGCCATAAGAGAATAGAACCAACCACGAGTTTGGTCAACCGCCTCTGAAATAAAGTCTGCGGGGAACTGAGATTCGAACAAATCCTTGTTTTCAAAAGGATAGTGATGTTGCGCAAAAGGCATTGCGCCCGAGTCAAACCAACAGTCGATAACTTCGGGTACACGGTGCATAGACTTACCGCAGTGTGGGCATTTAATGGTGACTTCATCAATGTAAGGACGGTGGAGTTCAATATTATCCGGACAGTTATCTGACATTGATTTAAGTTCTTCTATACTGCCTATAGAGTGCATATGACCACAATCGCAGGTCCAAATATTAAGTGGAGTACCCCAATAGCGGTTGCGGGAAATACCCCAGTCTTGAACGTTCTTTAGCCAGTCACCAAAGCGGCCTTTACCAATGCTTTCGGGAATCCAGTTAACAGTGTCATTGTTGCGGATAAGGTCGTCCTTAACAGCGGTCATCTTAATAAACCAAGACTCGCGTGCATAGTAAATAAGGGGAGTATCACAACGCCAGCAATGTGGATAGTCATGTTCAAATTTAGGAGCATCAAAGAGTAAACCGGCTTTTTCAAGGTCTACAAGCACCATAGGATCCGCCTTTTTAACAAATACGCCGGCATATGGTGTTTCTGCGGTAAGGTTACCCTGACCGTCAACGAACTGAACAAACGGTAAATCGTACTTTCTGCCAACCTTCGCATCGTCTTCACCGAATGCAGGAGCAATATGAACGATACCGGTACCGTCGGTCATGGTTACATAACTGTCACAGGTAATAAAATGACCTTTTTTGTTCTGCTTTTCGCAAACAGGCTTTACGTAGTCAAAGAGCGGTTCGTATTCTTTGTATTCAAGATCGGCACCTTTGAAACTTTCTAAAACTTCGTAAGCAGCGTTATCCTCAGTAGCTAGTTTGCCCAAAACCTTTTCAAGCAAAGCTTCAGCCATATAGTAGGTATATCCATCGGCAGCTTTTACCTTGCAGTATGTCTCATCAGGATTCACACAAAGCGCTACGTTAGACGGAAGTGTCCAAGGTGTTGTGGTCCAAGCAAGGAAGTAAGCGTCTTCGTCAACAACCTTAAATCGAACAACCGCGCTGCGTTCTTTTACGTTTTTGTAGCCCTGTGCCACTTCGTGAGAAGAAAGCGGAGTTCCGCAACGGGGGCAATAGGGTACGATTTTAAATCCCTTGTAAAGTAAGCCTTTGTCAAAGATTTGCTTTAAAGCCCACCACTCGGATTCAATAAAGTTGTTATCATAAGTAACATATGGATTATCCATATCTGCCCAGAAACCAACGGTTTTTGAGAAATCTTCCCACATACCCTTGTACTTCCAAACGCTTTCTTTACAGTGACCGATAAACGGGTCAAGACCGTATTCTTCGATTTGTTCCTTACCGTCGAGACCTAAAAGTTTTTCAACCTCAAGCTCAACAGGAAGACCGTGTGTGTCCCAACCGGCTTTACGTGGTACCATACAACCCTTCATTGTTTGGTAGCGAGGAATCATATCTTTAATTACACGGGTAAGCACATGACCAATGTGTGGTTTTCCATTAGCGGTCGGAGGACCATCATAAAATACATAAGGGGTACCCTTAGCTTTGGTTTCGATACTTTTTTCAAATATTTTATTATCGTCCCAAAACTGTTTAATTTTCTTTTCTTGCTCTACAAAGTTAAGATTTGGAGAGATATTGTCGTACATAGCTATTTTCCTTTCGATAGTTAAGATAGAAAATTTTGTTTGGGGGATAGTTGTATCCCTCCGTCGTGGCGTTGCCGCGCCACCTCCCTTTAGTCAAGGGAAGTAAATGTAAAAAAATAAAATCCCCGTCCTAAATAGGACGGGGATGAAAAATCACATCACAAGTTTTACCACCTATTTGAACGGACTAATATCCGCGCTCCCTATAACGGTGGAGATAACCGTCTTGCGCTAATGGACTTTTGTCGTTCACGCAGAAGCTCGGAAGTGATATTCACATGCTTTTATACCGCTGACCTTACACCACCGTCAACTCGCTTTTGATACGTTTAAAGCATGCTACTGTCTTCGTCACAGCCTTTACCGAGCATAATATTACCATAAACTTTTCAAAAAATCAATAGTTATGTGTTTAATTTAGTATTAAAAGATAAAAATATATGGTAAGGAAGTGTTACTATGGTAAAAAAGCAAACCTTTATAAAAATTGTTTCTTTATTCTCGGCAGCAATTTTATTTGTAAGTGTTTTTGCTATAAAAGAAAACTTGAAAGCAAAACGCTATCTTTATATGATTGAAAATCAGTATGCAAGAGCATTTGAACAGTTAAACAGCAGTCTTAATGCTATTAGTATCTCTATGCAAAAAGCATTATATGTCTCATCAGCCAAAAAAATGAGCGCATTATCTGCCGAAATTTTTAGCGAGGCTGAACTTGCTAAAACTGCGCTTTCCGAGTTGCCTATGGGCGAAAATAACATTTCGACCATTTACCGATTTTTATCACAAGTCGGTAATTATGCTTTAGCGGTTTCTAAAAATATAACAAGTGAAAACTCGGTTACTAAGCAACAAAAAGAAGAACTGAAATTATTAAGTGATACTGCGCAAACCATAACGCAAGCCATAAATGACGCCTCTGTTGAACACAACACCTTCGATGGTTGGTCACAGGAAATAAGCAATAAATTAAATAATATTGTCAGTGAGCAAGGGCTGGCTCAATCGTTAACACAACTGGAAGAAAATTTGTCCGATTATCCAACGCTTATATATGATGGCCCATACTCCGACCACATTTTGCAAAAGGAGCCATTAATGACAACCGCTGCGGTTGAAATTACGCTTGAAGAAGCACAACAAAAGGCTCAAAGGGTTATAGAAGAAATAAACACGTTGCAATTTGAAGAAATGCAAAATGGCAAGATAGAAGGTTATAGATTTGCAAACGACGACCTAAGTATTACCGTTAGCAAGCAGGGCGGTTACGTTATGTATATGCGTAAAAACCGCAATGTAGAGCAAACGATACTTTCCTATGATCAGGCCAAATCAAAGGCTAAAAGTTTTTTAGAGAATATGCAAATTCCGAATATGATTGACACCTATTTTTACACGGATAACGGGGTTTGCGTAATAAATTTTGCATATCTTGACGGGCAAACCATTTGCTATACCGATCTTATAAAGGTAGGGGTAGCAATGGACAATGGCGAGATAATGTTATTAGAAACCGAAGGATATCTTACCAACCATACGCAACGTGCATTTCACACGCCTAAATTTACCGCCGCTGAGGCTATGAAGAAAATAAGCAGCGACCTTGAAGTGAAAGAGATTGCCATTACGCTTATACCAACCGATGCCGGCGGAGAGGTAAGATGCTATGAGTTTTTGTGCGAAGGAATAGAAAGCCAGGATATATTGGTCTATATAAATGCATTAACATTGGAAGAAGAGCAAATATTTATATTACTGAAAAACGATGGCGGTACGTTGGTAAAATAAATGAAAAATTGAAAATAGAAGGTCGAAAATTTGGTGTGTCTTGCGACACGGATATAAAGTAGGGACGAGCATTGCTAGTCCCTACAATTAAGACTAAATCTTATTGCGTAGTGTCGCTCATTTACCTGCCGACAATATTTGTGTAAAAGACCATCTTTTTGATTTACATATCGGATTGTTCGTGTTATAATTATGAAAAAATAAAAGTATCAGAGGTTGTTATGCCGTTAGTTGAAAGTGTTAAACATATTTACGAGCCAAATCCGCTTGCTTGTGGGCAGGCGGTGCTTGCGATGTTGTCTGGACTTGATGTCAAAGATATTTTTAAACTTGTAAATACTGAAAAAGAGACCACACTTAAGGATATGAAGGTAGCTTTAAATGCGCTGAAAATTTCATATAAAGAAAACAGGGTAGAGGTTAAAAACAAAGGCGAATTGCCGCGTGTGGCAATACTCAGTCTTGAAACACCAAAGTGCTGGCATTGGTCACTTTACTTTGAGGGTGTGTTTTACGATCCCGAATATGGCGTACTTCAAGATTTTCCACCTAGTAATAGACGGTATTTTTGGGAAATAACGGCTTGACAATAGGGAATATAAATATTAAAATTAAATGAATAGTATCCCTCGGTCAGTTTCCTTTAGGCAAGGGAGCCAATGGTGAGAGATTCTTAAAGAATATAGGTTTGGTGATGATATGGTAAAGATTTCTCCGTCGATTTTAATTTCAGATTTTTTAACGCTTAAAGATAGTATCAAGGAACTTGAAGCAGCGGGTGTAGATATGTTGCATCTTGATGTTATGGATGGAAATTTTGTTCCCAATATTTCTTTTGGCGTTCCGGTTATAAAATCAATAAAGGCCCATACCGATTTGCCTCTTGATGTTCATCTTATGATTGACCGTCCACATAGATATATTGAGGAGTTTGCAAAATACGCCGATCTTTTAGGCTTTCATTACGAAGCAGGTTCCGATAATGTTGAAACGCTTAAAAGGATACGCGAGCTTGGTTGTAAAAGTTGTATTACAATTAAGCCGGCAACATCTGCAGAGGAAATTTTTTCGTTATTGCCATTTTGCGATATGGTGCTTGTAATGTCGGTGGAACCCGGATTTGGCGGTCAAAAGTTTATGCCGATGGCACTTGATAAAATTAAGGCAATAAAGGCGGAGTGCAATCGCCAAGGACTTAATATTGATATCGAGGTTGACGGTGGCATAAATGCCGAAACTGCACCCCTCGCAATCGAAGCGGGAGCTACCGTGCTTGTTGCAGGTAATTTTTTGTTTTCTGCGGAAGATATGGGCGCTAAGGTAAAAGAGATTAAATCTCTTTGATTAGGAATATTTTTCAAAATGCGGTTAATACTTACCTTGGAAGGTAAGCGATAAAATGCAATATAACAAACAATTTATGACCGTATTTTTAAAGTCAATGGCTATCACAATTTCGGTTATCACTTTAATTTTATTGGGATATTTTACAGCAGGATTTTTGTCTGGAGGATTATAATGAATTATATGTTTTTAAAAAGCGGCACCGACGTACGCGGTATCGCATCTGATTTGGGCGGTAAGGCGATAGAACTTACCAATGAGGCGGTTTATGATATTTCGGCAGCTTTTGCGGTTTGGTGTGTTAATAAATTTTCAAAGCCTGCAACCGAGCTTAAAATTGCACTTGGTCACGATTCCAGAATTACTGCCGATAGAATAAGCGAGCAAGTAAAAAATGCGTTAACAAACGCAGGTGTCACAGTATTGGATTGCGGTTTGGCGTCCACCCCGGCTATGTTTATGACCACCGTTGATTTACATACCGACGCAGCTATTCAAATTACTGCAAGTCATCATCCGTTTGATAGAAACGGTCTTAAATTTTTTATTGGTACGGGCGGTCTTGAAGGCAGCGATATTGCCGAAATATTAACGCTTGCCGAAAATGGCGAAGAATGTATTGCCGATGTTAAGGGCAACGTAACTAAAGTAGATTATATGACGGCGTATGCCGCAAGACTTCGTGATATGATTATTCGTGAGGTCGGCAATGGTGAAAAACCGCTTAAAAATTATCATATAGTAGTGGATGCAGGTAACGGTGTTGGAGGATTTTATGCCAACGAGGTCTTAGCTAAACTAGGCGCTGATGTTAGTGGTAGTCAGTTTTTAGAGCCAGACGGAATGTTCCCAAATCATATACCAAATCCCGAAAACAAACAAGCGATAGAAAGCATTTGTAATGCCGTTAAAAGCAGCGGCGCAGATTTTGGCGTTATATTTGATACCGACGTAGACCGCGCCGGATGTGTAGATAGCGACGGCAACGAGATTAACCGTAACCGACTTATTGCTATTGCCGCTTATATAGCGTTAGGCGGAAATAAAGGCGGAACTATTGTGACCGACTCGGTAACATCCGATGGACTTAAAAAGTACATAAACGAGGATTTGGGCGGGGTGCATTATAGATATCGTCGCGGTTATAAAAACGTTATAAACAAGGCTATAGAATTATGTGATCAAGGCATAGAGTGTCCTCTTGCAATCGAAACATCCGGTCATGCAGCGCTTAAGGAAAATTATTTCCTTGATGATGGCGCATATCTTGCTACCAAAATAATAATTGAGCTTGCAAAGGGTACTGATATCAAGCAATTATTATCAACAATGGAGATGCCGGCAGAGGAAGAGGAACATCGTTTTAACATTAAGAATGCCGATTTTCGCACCTATGGTGAAAATGTTATTGCAAATCTTGAAAAATTTGCAGATGCAAAACAAGGATATGTTATTGCTGACGATAACCGTGAGGGCATAAGGGTATCAACACCTAACGGTTGGTTTTTATTGCGACTTAGCGTTCATGACCCTGTAATGCCGATGAATTTTGAAAGCAACAAAATCGGCGGCATATCGGTTATGAAACAAGAATTAAAAGCGTTTTTTGAAGGCTTTAATGAACTGGAAGTTCCAAGCGGATTTTAAAGATTAAAAAAAGAACCTACTGCGGAGATATAATCCGCGGTAGGTTCTTTTTTATTATAAAACTTTGCTTAAAAAGTCTTTAAGTCTGGGACATTTTGGATTGCCGAAAATATCCTCGGGTGTGCCTTCTTCGGCAATTACGCCTTCATCTATAAAGATTACGCGATCGGCAACCTCACGGGCAAATCCCATTTCGTGAGTAACGATTGCCATTGTCATACCGCTTGCTGCAAGGTCTTTAATAACGCCAAGCACCTCACCAACCATTTCAGGGTCAAGCGCGCTGGTAGGCTCGTCAAACAGCATAACTTCAGGATCCATACAAAGCGCACGAACGATAGCCACACGCTGTTTTTGACCGCCCGAAAGTTGTGAAGGGTAGGCATCGGCGCGATCAGCAAGACCTACTTTTTCAAGCAATGCCAGTGCCTTCGCTTCAGCCTCCTCTTTACTAAGTCCTAAAAGTTTTATGGGCGCAATGGTCATATTTTTTAATATTGACATATGCGGGAATAAATTGAATTGTTGAAAAACCATACCCATCTTTTGACGATGAATGTTTATATCGGTTTCAGGGTCGGTGATATTTACATCGTTAAAATAAATATTACCATCAGTTGGGTATTCAAGCAGATTAAGGCAACGTAAAAATGTCGATTTACCGGAGCCGGATGCACCGATTATTACAACAACCTCTCCACGTTTGATTGTAGAATTAATACCCTTTAAGACGTGGATATCGCCAAAGCTTTTAACAAGATTTTCAACCGTAATCAAGGTGTTATTAGTGGTCACTCTTACGAAGCCTCCTTTCTAAGATGCCTAGTAGTTTTGTGAGAATTATAACTATTACAAGATAAATAACTGCAAGGCTAATATAAGGAACATATGCCTGATAGGTTTTGCTAACAATATTTTGCGTTTGCTTTGTAACATCTCGAAGCGCAATAACCGACACCAAAGATGTATCCTTAAGTAAGGTTATCATTTCATTACCAAGGGCGGGTAATATATTTTTAATGGCTTGCGGAATTATGATATACCACATTGTTTGTATGTAGTTAAAGCCAAGACTGCGGCCGGCTTCGGTTTGACCGATATTTATTGACATAAGACCTGAACGGGCAATTTCGGCAACATACGCACCGGAGTTGATTCCTAGTGTTATAATACCGCAAAAAATCATACCAAGTTCACTTTTGGGAACCATAATAACAAAGCCCATAATCAGTAACTGTACCATCATAGGAGTACCGCGGATTACAGTCAAGTATAATTCACAAAACCGGTTTGCCCATCTTAGAACAAGGGGAGGTTTTTTGTTTATAAAGCTATCGTGCGAAGTGCGGATGATAGCGATAATAAGACCTATGATAATACCAAGAATTAAGGCGCCTATTGTTACGATAAAGGTAATTTTAAGTCCGTCTGTAAAAAACTTCCAACGGTCTTGGTATATAAATGTTTGATAAAGTTGAAAAAGAAAATTTTGCAACCAAGAAGGGCATGACTGAATCCACTGTGGCGCAGTAGTAATCCAGCTTGCAAAACTAATAACACCCAAGTAAAGCACCGACCTTTTTTATTTAATATTTTACGCTAAAAAAGGGCGACACCAAAAATGTCGCTCCTTTTTTATAAACTGATTTTGAGTTAAAAATTATTCAGCAGGGATGTACTTATTGATGATTTTATCGATAGTGCCGTCTGCCTTAAGTTCTGCCATAGCTTTATTGATTTTTTCAAGAAGCTCGGTGTTTTCTTTTGCGATTGCAATAGCATAATCCTCGGTTACGTATTCTGTATCGAGAATCTTAAGACCTTCGTTTGCTGCTACGAATGATTTTGCTGGCTCGTTATCAATGATAACGCAGTCAACCTGACCATTCTTGAGTGCTTCAACCGCTAAAGCACCATTTGCATACTGCTTAACACTATCCTGACCGTAGTCATCTGTACAGTAGATGTCGCCTGTAGTACCGGATTGAACACCGATAATCTTACCTTCAAGATCGTCTGCTGTAGCGATTTCTGAATCTTCCTTAACAATTATAACCTGAATACCAGTAGCATAGCTATCAGAGAAGTTAACTGATTCTTTACGCTCGTCAGTAACAGTCATACCAGCTAGAACAACATCGACAGATCCACCGGCGCAAGCAGTAATAAGAGAATCAAATTCCATATCCTTGATTTCAAGTTCCATACCGAGCTTTTCGGCAAGAGCAGCTGCAATTTCAGCATCGATACCTACGATTTCACCGTTGTCATCAACGAATTCATAAGGAGGGAATGCTGCGTTTGTGCCCATTGTAAGTACGTTGTCTTCTTTAGCGCCGCAGCCTGCAAAGCAAAAGAGCATGCAAAGTGTTAACGCTACTGCTAAAAGTCTTTTTAAGTTTTTCATTTTTGTTTCCTCATTTCAAATAATTAATAATTACAAATATGTAATTTTGAGTATGAGCCGATTTTAGCATATTAAATTTTGCTTGTCAAGTGAATTTGCATAAATATTTTTTAGTATTTGCAACTTCGATAAAAATATGCAAAAAATAATGCATATTCTTGTTTCGAAAACAAAAATATGCAAAATATTAATATAAACTATCTATTGATAGATGTTGTTCATCTTTTATCATCGCTAATAATGTCTCTATGTTTTTTTGCGTTATTGAAAAGTTTTCATCTTCGCTATTGTCGCCAAGTGTAAGTTGACCGATATAAATGGATAGTTGATCCAAAAAATCGTGATTAACAAAAGCGGACATTTTTTTCTTACGGTTTTCCCAACTTTTTTCCAGCGCATCGCCCGAGATTTTTTTACTGCAAAATTGTTTAATATCATTGTTCGTGTCCTTGCAGTGACGATTTACATCTATATGCGAATAACAGGTCAGGAATATTGTTGTTGCGAAAATGATTGCAGCATATATAAGTCTTTTCATTGCGTTTACACATCACCTTCTTTTTTTATTATGGTATGCTTTCCATTACGATCAAGCGTCATTAAAAAGACTTGTTCAACACTTGTTTTGTGTTTTAAAATTTTGTGTATTTTTTCGGGCGTAATTTGTAAAGCCTTTAAAGATTCGCGTACGATTTTACCATCGCTTACAACCGGCAAAGCCAATGCATCATCCGGTAAATTTACATTAATATCCTTTAATGTTACATTCTGCGCATCTTTTTTAAGCAGAACACTTAGGTTGCCGTTCACTTCTAAGACGGCAAATGCTACGTCCGAAATGTTAAAAATATCTTTATTGCGTAATAGTTCTATTAAATCAATAACCGTCATACGTACATCACGCATGGCCTGTTGGTCTATAATGCCGTTTCTTATAATTACCACTGATTTACCGTTTAGGGCTTTGCGTATATGGAAACTTTTCATTGATAAAACGGATATAATTATCTCTAAAAAAACTAGCACCAATATGGCAGCAACACCTACCAAAACAGGCTGTTTATTATCTTGCAGGGGAATGGCGGCTATTTCCGAGATAAGAAGCGTCACAACCAATTCGTTAGGTTGCATATCACCGATTTGTCGTTTGCCCATAATGCGAATTGCAAACGTTACTACCACATATAATATTATTGTTCTGATAACGGTGGAAATCATTTGTAAAATCACCCAATATTAGTATTTGCTTTTTTGCTTGCAATATTATAAATGTGATGGTATAATAAAAATACCAATATATTACTCTAGGTGTTAAAGTGAGGAATTTGTTTTGGCAAACAGTAATTTGAACAGAGCCAATTTTTTCAGCGATATGAAAAAATTTATGCCACTGCTTAAAAACTTAGTTTCTAAAGATTTTAAAATTAAATATCGCCGTTCTGTGCTTGGCGTTGCGTGGAGTGTGTTGAATCCGCTTTTTACAATGCTGGTACTTACGGTTGTTTTCAGTATGCTTTTAAAGATTGATGTAGGTACGGACTTTGCAACCTACTACATAGTGGGCGCGTCTATGTGGAATTTTTTTGCGGAGTCAACATCAAACTCTCTTACTTCAATTTTAAGTTCGGCAACCTTAATTAAAAAGGTTTATATTCCCAAATATATTTTCCCGATAGAAAAATGTTTGTTTTCTTTGGTGAATTTTGCGTTTACCTTGGTCGCTGTATTGATGGTAATGCTCGTGCGCGGTATATATCCAACATGGACAAGTTTGTTGTTTTTTGTTCCTATGATTTATTGTTTTGTTTTCGCTTGCGGCGTAAGTTTGTTGTTAAGCGCCATTACAGTATATTTTAGAGACGTTCAACACCTTTACGGTGTTTTGTTGACGATGCTGATGTATCTTACGCCAATATTATATAATATTGAACTTTTGGACGGACACAAAATCGTTTCAAATGTTGTTAATCTTAACCCAATGACTCATTATGTTGTGTATTTTAGAAATGTTGTTATGAATAATGTTATTCCGAGTCTTAGTGAAAACCTAATTTGTATCGGTATTGCGCTTGGTATGTTTTTAATAGGTTCTCTTGTGTTTAAAAAAGCGCAGCGCAAGTTTATTCTTCATATTTAAAAAGGAGTGTGTTTTATATGATTAACGAAAATGCAGTAGAGCTTCGTAATGTTGAAATGCACTTTAATATGAGCAAAGAAAAACTGGAAAGTTTAAAAGAGTATTTTTTAAAATTTATGAAGCGACAACTTTATTTTGAAGATTTTGTTGCTGTCGATAATGTTTCTTTTGATATAAAAAAAGGTGACGTTTTTGGTATTGTTGGTCTTAATGGTTGCGGAAAAAGTACTACTCTTAAGATTATTTCCGGCATCCTGGAACCTACAAAAGGTACTGTTAAAACATACGGCACGATAGCTCCTCTTATAGAATTGGGTGCAGGATTTGACATGGATCTTACTGCGCGTGAAAATATTTATCTTAACGGTTCGGTTTTGGGTTATTCTAAAAAGTTTATGGATGAAAAGTTTGATGAAATAGTCGAGTTTTCTGAAATGCGTGAGTTTTTAGATGTTCCTATGAAAAACTATTCTTCCGGTATGGTCGCCCGCATTGGTTTTGCGATTGCTACGGTTACTACTCCGGACATACTTATTGTTGATGAAATTTTAGCGGTTGGTGACTTCTTGTTTCAGCAAAAATGTGAGGAGCGCATAAACGCTATGATAAACAATGAAACAACGGTTATTATAGTTTCACACGATATTGAACAAATCGAACGTCTTTGCAAGCATTGCGTATGGCTTGAAAAGGGGAAAATGAAGATGATAGGCGATGCGGCTGAGGTTTGCAACGCTTATAAAAATTCACAAAGGTAGGCTTAAAAATGTTTGAAAAAGTGCCTGTTCAAGAAAAATCATTTAAAGGTTTTTTAAAAAGATTGGCGCTTCGGCTCAAGGAACATCCAAGAGCTTTTGCTCTTGTCAGAATGCCGATTGTTGTTTTAAGAAAAATCCGCCGCAGGTTCTCTCGACTTGTCGGCGGTTTTGCCGTACGATATAAAATAAGCAATCGTCGCCGCAAGCGTGAAAGAAAGACTGTGTTTAATAAGAACGTAACATTTAGCGTTGTGGTGCCGCTTTATAATACACCGGTCAAATTTTTAAAACAAATGATTAAATCGGTGCAAAATCAGACCTATGCCAATTGGCAGTTGTGCTTGGCCGACGGTAGTGACGATCAACACGAATATGTCGGGGAATACGTAAGGTCGCTTGATGATAGTAGGATATCCTATAAAAAACTTGATGAGAATAAGGGTATTGCCGACAACACTAACGAATGTATCGCAATGGCAAGGGGCGAGTTTATTGCGCTTTTTGACCATGATGATTTACTTCACCCATCGGCACTATTTGAGATGGCGAAGGCCGTTGAAGAAAAAAACGCAGATTTTGTTTATACCGACGAGGTTACCTTTATTGGCAGACCGAACAACATAACTATATATAACTTTAAACCTGATTATTCGCCCGATACTTTGCGTTCGTATAATTATATTTGTCATTTTACGGCGTTTTCAAAAGACCTGCTTGATGAGGTTGGGGCTTTTAATTGTGAATATGACGGTAGCCAGGACTACGATTTGATTTTACGTCTTACCGAAAAAGCGAAAAACATAGTGCACATACAAAAAGCACTTTATTTTTGGCGCTCGCACAAGGGTTCGGTAGCATCGGATGTTTCGGCCAAGCCTTATGTTGTTGATAGTGCAAAGCGCGCGCTTACGGCACACATTAACCGACTTGGACTTGTAGGCAGGGTAGAAGATGCAATGGTTCCTACCACGTATAAGATACAGTATGAAATTAAAGGTAATCCACTTGTTTCTATCGTGATACCCAACAAGGATCATACCGATGATCTTGAAAAATGCTTATCCTCTTTGTATGAAAAATCTACCTATAGAAATTTCGAAGTAATAGTTGTTGAAAATAATAGTACAGAAGAAAAAACCTTTGAATATTATAGGTATGCACAAAACAACTACAATAATTTACGCGTTATAGTTTGGAAACATGGATTTAATTATTCAGCAATAAATAATTTTGCCGTTGGTGAGTCAAATGGAGAGTATGTAGTACTGCTTAATAACGATATAGAGGTTATAACTTCCGATTGGTTAGAGCAAATGCTTATGTATGCTCAGCGTACTGATGTAGGCGCTGTGGGCGCTAAACTATACTATGATGATGATACAATTCAACATGCAGGTGTGATTGTAGGACTTGGCGGTGTTGCTGGACATTCGCACAAGGGATTTGCTCGTGATAATCCGGGATATATGGCGCGAGCTGCCATAGCACAAAATTTAAGCGCGTGCACAGCAGCTTGTCTTGTAATACGCCGTGATGTATATGATTTGGTTGGTGGTCTTGACGAAGGATACGCCGTAGCCTTTAATGATGTTGATTTTTGTATGAAAATACGCGAGGCGGGGTATTTGATAGTATTTACCCCATTTGCCGAGTTTTATCATTATGAATCTAAAAGTCGCGGTGAAGAGGACACACCCGAAAAACGAGCGCGTTTTAACGGAGAAATTTTTAGATTTCAAGAAAGATGGGGCAATGAACTTAAGTCAGGCGACCCGTATTATAATCCTAATTTATCGTTAGATAGCGAAGATTTTGCTATGAGATAGAATCAGAACCGCCCAGACATAATGGGCGGTTCTATTTTTACAAATTTATTGTTAAAAAAATAACAAATTAATTTATCGTAAAAAAGAAAAAATAAAAAAGTTTGTCTTTTTTTTAACAATCCTATTGACATCGCATAGATTGTAGTATATAATGAACACCAAATTCGGGAAAATAAGTCCCTTTATGGAGGTTTTATATTATGTCAAGAGTTTATAATTTTAGTGCAGGTCCATCTATGTTACCTGAAGAGGTGCTTAAAACTGCAGCCAATGAAATGTTGGAATACGGCAATAGCGGTCAATCTGTTATGGAAATGTCACACCGCTCTAAAGAATATCAAGCTATTTTTGATGAAACAGAAGCTAATTTGCGCGAGATAATGAACATTCCAGATAATTACAAGGTTCTATTTTTACAAGGCGGCGCTTCTACACAGTTTGCGATGATTCCTCTTAACCTTATGAACAAGAATAAAAAGGCTGATTTTATTATCACAGGTCAGTGGGCAAACAAGGCGTTTAAAGAGGCCGGCCGTTACGGTGAAGCACGCGTTGTTGCATCAAGCGCTGACAAAACATATTCCTACATTCCAAAGACAACTGCCGATGATTTTGATAAGGATGCTGACTTTGTTCATATTTGTATGAATAATACCATTTATGGTACAAAGTATAACACTTTACCTGACACGGGTGACGTTCCGCTTATTGCAGATATTTCAAGTTGTATTTTGTCAGAACCGATTGATGTATCAAAGTTTGGTATGCTTTATGCAGGCGCACAAAAGAACGTTGCTCCAGCAGGCGTTACTATTGTAATTATTCGTGAAGATCTTATTGGTAACGCTATGGATATTACACCTACCATGCTTAACTACGTAACACACGCCGAAAACGGCTCAATGTTTAATACACCACCTTGCTATGCAATTTATATTGCAGGACTTACATTTAAGTGGATTAAAAAGATGGGTGGTCTTGAAGCGATTAGGGAAATGAACATTAAAAAAGCTAAAATTTTATATGATTTTCTTGATAATAGTAAAATCTTTAAAGGTACGGTTGTTGCTGAAGACAGGTCGCTTATGAACGTTCCTTTTGTTACCGGTAATGACGAGCTTGATGCTAAATTTATTGCAGAAGCTAAAGCTGCCGGTTTTGTAAACATTAAGGGACATCGAAGTGTTGGCGGTATGCGCGCGTCAATCTACAATGCAATGCCAATTGAAGGTGTAGAGAAGTTAGTTGCATTTATGAAGAAATTTGAAGAGGAGAATGCATAATGTTTAAAATTAAAACCTATAATAAAATTTCTAAAATTGGTCTTCAGGTTTTTGATGATAAATACACAGTTGGTGATGAGGTAGACAATGCAGACGGCGCGATAGTTCGTTCTGCCGCTTTGCATGATGTTGAATTTCCTTCAACACTAAAGGCGATTGCCCGTGCGGGCGCGGGAACCAACAACATTCCTATTGATCGTTGTTCTGAACAGGGTATTGTTGTATTTAATACACCGGGCGCTAATGCAAATGCAGTTAAAGAATTGGTGCTTGCCGGCATGCTTATATCATCACGTCGTGTTATACCCGCAATCGAATGGGCAAAAACACTTAAAGGTGAGGGCGATGCTGTTGGCAAGTTGGTAGAAAAAGGCAAGGGTGCCTTTGCCGGTCCTGAGCTTAAGGGAAAAACCTTAGGTATTATTGGTCTTGGCGCTATTGGTGTTATGGTGGCAAATGCCGCTAATCATCTTGGTATGACGGTATACGGTTACGACCCGTATCTTTCGGTTAACTCTGCTTGGAATCTTAATCACAACGCAGTTCACATCTATGACATTAATGAAATTTATAAAAAATCTGATTATATCAGCGTTCACGTACCGCTTGTTGACAGCACAAAGAATATGATTGATGCTAACGCAATTGCAATGATGAAGGATGGCGTTCGTATACTTAATTTCTCCCGTGCAGCGCTTGTGAATTCTGATGATATGCTTAAAGCACTTGAAAGTGGTAAGGTTGCAGCATATGTCACCGATTTCCCAACCGAAGAAATGCTGTGTGTGGACGGCGTTATAGCGATTCCTCACTTGGGCGCATCTACTCCGGAGTCCGAAGATAATTGTGCTGATATGGCGGCTCGTCAGCTTGTAGATTATATTGAAAACGGCAATATAGTTAATTCTGTTAATATGCCTGCCATTACAATGCCACGCAGTGGTAAACATCGCGTATGCGTAATTCATAAAAACATACCTAATATGATTACTGCAATTACCGGCATTGTTGCTGAAAACAACGTTAATATCGAAAATATGCTTAACAAGTCACGTGGTGACTATGCATATACAATGATTGATGTTAGTGTTGATGATACCGATACGGTTGAACAGCGTATTAGCGCTATTGAAGGCGTGGTAAAAGTACGCGTAATTTAGTGTAAAATCAGAATAAAAATAAAGCACCTGTCATATAGTGATGGGTGCTTAAAATTTTTTATAAATTTTTACTTTTTGTGTTGACAAACGATATATAAGTAGTAAAATTGTAATGATATAATTTCGTCTGAGAGAAGGTGATAGTGTGGTTTTTTCAAGTCTATTTTTCTTGTATTTGTTCTTGCCTCTTAATTTAGTTTTTTATTATTTTGCAAAAACAATTAAGGCAAGAAATATTGTTATGCTTGTATTTTCGCTTGTGTTTTATGCATGGGGGGAGCCGTTATATTTATTATTGTTATTGTTTATGGCGGTATGTGATTGGCTTATATCAATATATATAGGGCGACAAACACCACACAGTGCACGTGCAAAACTCGGACTTTTTGTTATGGCGATTATAAATCTCGGACTGCTTGGTTTTTTTAAATACGCATCGTTTGTGCTTGATAATATCGGCTTGGTTTTGGGACGTGACCTAGGTGCGGTTAATATTATTTTACCAATAGGTATTTCTTTTTATACATTTCAGTTAATTTCTTATGTGGTTGACGTTTATCGTGGCGATGTCCCCGCGCAAAAAAACTTTGCAACACTTCTTTTATATGTAAGTCTTTTCCATCAATGTATAGCAGGCCCTATAGTACGATATAAAGATATTTGTTCGGAATTACAGGAGCGTCGAGTAACACAACAGGATATAGCTGATGGTATATGGCGTTTTTGCTTTGGTCTTGCAAAAAAATCCATACTTGCAAATGCTATGGGCGCCGTTGCCGATAAATTATTGGTTAGTGGCGATGCACTTAAAAGCGCCAGTTCATTGTCGTTATGGATCGGTGTTCTAGGATATACTTTACAAATCTATCTGGACTTTTCGGCATATTCAGATATGGCTATTGGTATGGGTAGAATGATAGGCATTCATTACCGCGAGAATTTTGATTATCCGTACACTTCGCGTTCAGTTACGGAATTTTGGCGTAGATGGCACATATCACTTGGAAGCTTTTTTAGGGACTATGTGTATATACCGCTTGGCGGAAACCGAAAAGGAAGGGTTAGAACATATTTAAATCTTTTTGTTGTTTGGTTTTTAACCGGTCTTTGGCACGGTGCGAATTGGAACTTTGTATTGTGGGGATTATACTTTTTTGTTTTTATATTACTAGAAAAACTGTTTTTACAACGTGTGCTTTCAAAAGATCGTATAATATCGCACATATATTTACTGATAATAGTATACTTCGGTTGGATATTGTTTAGATTTAGTAATATAAATGACATTTTAAATGTACTACGTGGTATGTTTGGCTTAAACGGTAATGCTTTTACCGATTTTGAGACTAATACATTTGTAACATCTAACATTTTTATTATTGTTTTTTGTGCTGTTGTATCAACTCCGATTGTTAAAAAGATAGGTAGTTTGGTGAGATATACACACATGGATAAACGTTCGGTGTCATTAATTTATGCGGTAGGTAGAATTGCAATACCTCTCATACTTTTATTGCTTTCAACCGCTGCATTAGTCGGGGATAGCTATAATCCGTTTTTATATTTCCAATTTTAAGTTTATTTAGTTTTCGAAAGGAGGAAGTAGCCATATGGCAATTAAAGAAATTGATGTTGTTGATAAAAGCGAAGAAGAGCTTAATCTTGACAATAATATGAAACTGCTTAAAAATTTGCGCACACAACATATATTGGACATTAATATGGTGCGCATTGTCTTAACGCTATGGATTGCTGCTGCTGTTTTGGCGATACTTCCTGTTTTTCGTGAAAACTATTCTGAGGTAGAAAAACGCGAGCTTAAAAAGTTCCCTAATTTTTCATTTTCGGCGCTTGCTTCCGGTGATTATTTTGATGAAATTGGTCTATGGTTTTCTGATACGTTTCCCCTGCGTGATGGATTTGTATCACTTAATACTAAACTTAATAATATATACGGTATCAATACGGTTCAAGTGCATGGTGATATACAGCAGGGCGATGAAATACCGGATATTACATCATCCGATGAAGTAACATCACAAGAATCCGAGCCGATTGAATCCCAGCCGATAGAGGCACCTGTTGAGCCGCAACCTCAATTGCCTGCGGTGGAACAGTTGGGTGCTATGTTGATTGTAGATAATGCCGCATATGAATATTATAATTTTAATCAAGCGGTAGCAGACGGTTATGCCGCTACTGTTAATAAAGCGGCAACAATACTTGATGGTAAATCAAAGGTATACGATATGATCATACCCACAAGTATGGCAATAACCCTGCCTGAAAACTTTAATGGCAGCACGAATTCTTCTGATCAGAAAAAAGCTATTGATTATATGTATTCACGCATGACGGAAAGCGTCAATAAAATTGACGTTTACACAACTCTTTTAACGCATAAAAATGAGTATATTTATTTTCGTACTGACCACCATTGGACTTCACTTGGCGCTTACTATGCGTATCGCGAATTAATGTCAGCAAAGGGCGCAGTACCTGCCGAACTGACATCATTTACGGAATATAGGTTTGAAGGGTTTTTAGGTTCTTTTTATGCTGAATCGGGTCAAAAGGCAAGTCTTGGTAATACGCCTGATTATGTAATGGCATATGAGCCTACACAGCTTGATAAGATTAGAACGTTTACTAAAAACGGTGAGATAAATTATGGCATTATAACTGATGGCAATCGTCTTGGAGAAGCAAATAAATATTTGTGCTTTGTTGCAGGTGATCATCCTTACGGAATTATGACCAACCCCACTATAACGGATGGTTCATCTTGTCTTGTAATAAAAGAGTCGTTCGGTAATGCAATGGTATCTTACTTAACACAAAATTACCAAAATGTTTTTGTGGTTGATTATCGCTATATCAACCAGGTTTTCCCCGGTACCCTTGAAAAATATCCCATTAAGAATCCGGAACTCTGGGCCCCGGGAGTTCTTGAGGAATCCGCTTTGCCGGAAGGCTGGCAGTACGTTTATGATGATTCTAATCCTACCTGCCGTCTGCTGAACCAGCCCTATGATCCGGAAAGCGAAGCAACACAGTATTATGTTATCGACGGATTCATAATTTCTCCGAACGTGGAGCTTGTTGCGGTTGAAACCGCGGATTTCCATTTCTCATATTCTGACCACAGCATTGTC
>JAZQYL010000016.1:0-61085 GCA_045633485.1 Acutalibacteraceae bacterium
CTCTGCTTGTAAGGCAGATGCTCTCCCAGCTGAGCTATGCTCCCACGAAACGCTGGCTCTGTTAATCGCAACTCACCGGCGACGAACACTATAATAGCACAAGGACATCTTATTGTCAAGCATTTTTTTTAAAAAATTTAAAATTTTTTATTTTTCTAAGAAAGCGCGTATTTCGTCACGACTAAATGCATAAACACTGCCGCAAAATTGGCATACCGTTTCAGCCTTTTCCATTTCGTTTGCTATTTGCTCTAGCTCTTCACGATTTAAAGATTTAAGGGCGTTTTCAAATCTTTCCCTCGAACAATTACATTTATATGCTGCGTTTTGCTCTTCTAGAACTTCCACTTCAAAACCGTCAAGCGCAATTTTTACAATATCAAGTATATCCTTGCCTTCATCCAATAATGTGGTTATCGGTTTCATAACCTTTATATTTGCTTCAAGTTTATTAATAACCTCGTCATATCCATATGCCGCAGGTAAAAGTTGAATGATATATCCGCCTGCAACGCGAACGGTAAGATCGGGATTTACAAGCACACCAAGCGCGCACACAGTCGGTATTTGCTCGCTTACGGCATAGTAAGCGGCAATATCCTCGGCAATCTCGCCTGTTGCAATCGGCACAAAACCATTATACGGTTCCTTCATGCCTAAATCTTTAATAACGTAAAGGGTACCGTCGCGACCGACCGCTCCGCTTACATCAAGCTTTCCGTTTGATTTAAGCGGGATTTCAACCACAGGATTTACGGCATATCCTCGTACGTCACCGTGACTATCCGCTACTGCAATTACCGCCCCCGCAGGACCGTTGCCATCAATTTTTACTGTAATGGTACTGTTTTCGCCCTTAAGAGCATTTCCCATAAGCGAGGTTGCCGTAAGCAATCTACCCAAAGCAGCAGTTACCACCGCAGATGTTTTATGCAAATTCTCGGCTTTAGCCACAATATCCGTACTGTCAAGCGCGGTCGCCATAACCAAACCATCACTCGTTATGCATCTTATAAGTTTTCCCATTGCTATTTCACTTTCCTTGTTACATATATAACGCGCTCAGATGTATTTGAGGGCTCACTATAACTCATATCGTCAAACACCGCCTCTATCTTAAGCCCTGCTCTATTAAGCGCAGTTTCAATTTCATCGGTTGTATAGGCGCGTTCGCAAAAACTTTCCCCCGTGCGATAATAACCATCGCCCTCGGGTATAAAAAAGTCAAGATTAATATCTACGATATTTTCAGCCTCGTTATATTCATTTTGCCAAACGCAATAAACCTCATCGGTATCAATCACAAAGGTATTGTTGCCCAAAACACAACGATGCTTGTAAACCGTATTAAGATCAAAGACAAACAGTCTATCATTTTCCAAAAAGAGTGATACTCTCTGTATTGCCGCACAAAAACGATCGTAATCGGTTATGTGATTCAGACTGTCAATGCAACAGATAGCGCCATCTACGGTGCCATACAAATCAAGCTTGGAAGCATCTTGGCAAAGATAAAGTATCTCCTTATCCTGCTCGGCAGTCTTTTCGCGTGCGATAGACAACATATCATACGATATGTCAACACCTATAACAGATACACCCTTGTCGGCAAAACGATTGCTAAACTCGCCCGTACCACAGGCCAAATCCAACATAAGCGTAGGCATTTGGTCAAATTTTGCAAAAAGAGAGCAGATATATTCCGTTCTTTTTTCGTAATCCACATCGCTCATTAAAGCATCATAACTATATGCAAAATCACTATACATAATTAATCTCTTAAACGCTCAAGAACAGTTTTACTGCCCTTGCTCATTGTGCGATTTACACGGCTTATCGTAGCGGTAGAGGCACCTGTTTCCTCAACAATATCGTTGTAGATTCTACCTTCGCCAAGCATTTTTGCAACCGCAAAACGTTGCGCGATCGACTTAATTTCCTTAGGGGTACAAAGGTCCTCAAACAAGTGTTGGCACTCTTCCTCATTTTCGAGTGTCATAATTGCACTGTAAAGAAGTTTTGAAAAATCTTTATCTGCCATCTTTTTTTACTCCTTAAAGTTCATATATTCCGGAAAAAACTGTTGTTGCGCTACCACGCATAAAGACAGTTTTGTCAGATGCGTAGGTTATATATAAATCGCCGCCTACGAGGTGAACGGTAATTTCGGTATCAAATTTACAAAAACCGTTTTCTCCCGCCGCTACCGCCGCCGCGCACGCTCCCGTGCCGCAAGCAAAGGTTTCGCCACTGCCACGCTCCCAAACACGCATTTGCAAGGTAGTGTCGTCAATCACACGAACAAACTCGGTGTTAACCTGCTCGGGAAACATTTCGTGGTGTTCAAAATGCGGACCCGTTTTTTCAAGATTCAAACAGTCTACGTCGTCACAAAAAACAACCGCATGCGGATTTCCCATAGAAAGGGCCGTTATGTTATACTCCTGACCGTTTGCGGTAATTGCCGTATCTATAATAGAGTCACAATCGGCAACCGCCGGTATTTTGTCGGGACTAAACTCTGCCGTGCCCATATCAACCGTTATTGTATCTGCCAGACCATCTTTGTCGGTTATTTTTAAAACCTTTATACCACTTAAGGTTTCAACCGTTATTGTGTCCTTATGGGCAATGTTGTTGTCATAAACAAACTTTCCCACGCAACGAATGCCGTTTCCGCACATTTTGCCCTCGCTGCCGTCAAGATTAAACATACGCATTTTGGCATCCGCCACATCAGAAGGACAGATAAGTATAACTCCGTCGGCACCTACGCTAAAACGGCGTGGTGACATTTTGATTGCCAACTCATTCGGATTGTCAATTGTTTCTTCAAAACAGTTTATATACACATAGTCGTTTCCAATTCCGTGCATTTTGGTAAACTTAATTTGTGGCATAAAACCACCACCTAAAATAAATAATGATTGGCCCAAAGACCAATCATTATTATAAATTATCGTAAAATCATTGTCAATAAAAAACTTTTACGCTTTAAAGACATAAACCCTAATTTTTTTATTACACTTAGGACACACGGTAAAATGCTTACCCTTTTTACGCGGAAGCCTTAAAACAGCGTGACAAGCGGGACATTTTTTATAAACGTGATTGTAATCGGCGCGACGTTGATTGTAAAGTTTTCTCCGCTTGAGCAATAATTGACCTGCCCGAACAAGCGCTTGGTTTTCGCGTTGCCTTGCTTGTATGTTACGCGACATAGCTCTTGAAAAAGCATAAACAACAATGGCATAAACTACCATTTGCAATATAATTGACCGAACAAACCAATTAGCAATAGCCAAAATTGCGGCGATTGAAAAAAGCAGATAAAACATAACGTCTACACCATACCTGCCACTCAAAAATTGTAATACTTTATATCTAAAATTCATACTGTCACCTCTACTATGTAATTATACTATACACCAAAAAAACAATAATTTGTTACAAAAAAATTAATCTTTTTGCAATATGACAAAAAATATGTTACAATAAGTAAAAACTATCTGACCGAGGTGTATAATTTATGTTTTCTATGGTAAAAAGCATAGGTATCTTTGGTTTAAATACCTATATGCTTGAAATAGAGGCAGATGTTTCGGGCGGATTACCCGCCTTTGACGTAGTAGGTCTGCCGGATACCGCTGTAAAAGAGTCTCGTGACAGAGTTCGTGCCGCAATAAAAAACTGTGGTTATAAATTTCCAACCGGCAGAATAACCGTAAATTTAGCCCCTGCAGACAAGAAAAAGGAGGGAGCAATTTACGATTTACCCATACTTACATCTATACTAATTGCATCAAATCAGCTTGATTGTAACACGCAAAATTGCGCATTTTTAGGTGAAGTATCACTTGACGGTCAAGTGCGAAGTATAAATGGAATTTTAGCCATGGTTATTACCGCTAAACAAAATGGTATTAGCGACATTTTTATACCGTATGATAACGCTACGGAAGGTGCAGCCGTAGAGGGCATAAATGTTTACGGCATCAAAAACGTTAAAGAACTTGTGGATCATTTAACAGGCTTTACCCCTTTGTCGCCGTCGGTTGCTCCGCCAATAAACGAAAATACCCTAAATACATTGGTTGACTTTAGCGAAGTCAAAGGACAAATTTTAGCCAAAAAAGCGTTAGAGGTTGCCGCTGCAGGCGGACATAATATACTGCTTATCGGCCCTCCCGGTTCGGGCAAAAGTATGCTAGCAAAGCGTATGCCCACCATACTGCCACCAATGACCTTCGACGAATCCATAGAAACCACCAAGATACACTCGGTCGCAGGAATGTTGGATAAAAATCATCCTATCGTTACTACACGACCTTTCCGCTCGCCACATCACACCGTGTCTTCCGTAGGACTTTCGGGCGGCGGTGCAATACCAAAACCCGGTGAAATATCCATGGCGCACAATGGAGTATTGTTTTTAGACGAATTGCCCGAATTTAAACGCGACGCTATGGAAGCGCTCCGTCAACCGCTCGAGGATAGAACCGTTACCGTAACACGCGCATCGGGCAGCGTAACCTATCCAAGCAATATAATACTTATTGCCGCTATGAATCCATGTCCGTGCGGATACTACGGACATCCTTCAAAGCCGTGCACATGTTCCGGGAACGCCGTACATAAATATCTCAATAAAATCTCAGGTCCTCTGCTTGATCGCCTGGATTTACATATTGAGGTGCCGCCCGTTGACTATAAGGCGTTGTCTGATAAATCGCAAGGCGAAACCTCTGCGCAAATACGCGAGCGTGTAAACCTCGCACGCCAAACACAACTTGCCAGGTACGAAGGCACCGGTATTAACTGCAATGCTCAATTGACCCCGTCACTTTTACGCAAACATTGTGTTATGACCGATGAAGCAAGCACATATTTAAGCAAAAGCTTTGATGCAATGGGGCTATCCGCCAGAGCGTACGACCGCATATTAAAGGTTGCTCGTACCGTTGCAGACCTTAAAGGAAACCAAAAAATTCAAAAGGATGACATAGGCACCGCGCTACGCTTTAGAAGTCTTGACAGAAAATATTGGGAATAATTTGAAAGAACCTGCTGAAACTTCAGCAGGTTCTTTTGTTTTACTATTCATCAAGGCAAAAACCGCAATATCTACCGTCCGCCACACCAATTATAACAGATTGATTTTCTTGCAGTTGCGAAAACTCTTCCAAAGATACTTCCTCATCCCAAAGCTTTCCGTCTTGTGTTTTAAAAACCGCACAACAACACTCTTTGGTTTTGGGCATCTTAACACCGCCAAGATTCTTTCTTGTAAAATATTTTTCAACAACGATTGCTTTGTATTCAAAAATTCGCGGTTCAACATAGGGCTCTTCTAATTCTTGCAATAATTCTTTTTGATCTTTGCGCGCTTTTATGCAAGCTATTATAAGCCAATATATAATCACGCCAAACAAGCATACTAAAAGCAATATATCCAAATGCCATTTAATATAATTAAATACAGCAATTAGCAAGGTCATTCTTCCTCCGCTTCGTTATCATTGGACTCGTTGTCGGATTCCGATAAGGTTGTTTTGTTTACGTACTCTCTGAACAGCACATATAAAACAGAACAAATCGGTACACTGAAAAGCATTCCGGTCACACCAAACAAGCTGCCGCCGACAGTTACTGCTGCCAACACCCAGATGCCCGGCAATCCTACCGATTTACCAACAACCTTCGGGTAAATTATATTACCCTCGAACTGCTGAAGCACTATTATAAACACAATAAACCAAAATGCTTTTATTGGATTTTCAAGCAATATCAAAAACGCACCGATGCCGGTACCTATAAAAGCACCAAAAATTGGTATAAGTGCGGTAAATCCAACCATAACAGAAATAATTGCCGCATATGGCATACGGAAAATAAGCATACCAACAAAGCAAAGCGCACCTATTATACACGCCTCGGTAAACTGACCTGTAACAAATTTGGTGAAAACCGTATTTGTAAGGGCTGTAATATCAAACAATTTTTCTGCGCGTTGTTTCTTAAAAATCGCAATTGTTGCCTTTCGTGTTTGGTTTCCCAACTTTTCCTTTTGAGCGAGTAAATAAACCGCAAAAACAATACCCAACACAATATCTACTACCGCAGAAACAATAGACGATGTTACATTTACCGTAGTATCCAGCACATTACTTCCGTAATTGCTTATCAAGCTTTTTGCTATGCTCGATAAAGCGGATGAATTAAGCGAAATATTTGGCATATTAAACCCATGTTTTTCAAAGAAAACAGCAAGTTTTTGGTACCAACCCTCTACAGTTTTTGCATATTGAGGTAGCTTGTTTGCAAAAGATGTTACCGTGCTTGTAAATGTCGGTATTATCATGAACACAATTGCAAATATAGCACCCAAAACAATCAAAAAACTTAAAACAAGACATACCGGTCTTTTAATATTTGTAATAAATTTTTGCCTTTTACATTTGCGCCATATCCACATCCAAAAGCGTTCCAGCGGACGCAACAACAAATTAACAACATATGCTGCGCAAAAGCCAATTATGAACGGCGAAAAAAGGCTTAACAAAGTATTTGTAAGAGCAGCTATTTTGTGCGGTTGCGTAACCGCAACGTAAGCCGATGCTATTATTACGGTTATTAAAAAAACGTACAAAAGCAATTTTTTGTTAAGCGGAACAGAAATCTTTATTTTGTTTTTATCGTTATTTTTATCCTTCATTTTTAATCCTTATCTTGATTTATATCGTCTTGCTTTTCAACCTTTATGGTTGCCGCGCGATGCGAATCAATTTCACTGACTGTTATAACAAGATTTTCAAAAGTAAAGCTATCGTTTACATCGGGAATATTACCTATCTGCTCGGCAACCCATCCGCCAACTGATACGCTGTCAGATTCGGCTTTAATATCAAACTCTTCACAAAAATCATCAAGATTCATATTACAATCAATTATAAAGTTTTTATCGTCAAGCTCTTTAAACTCTTCAACAACCTCGTCGTGCTCGTCCCATATGTCGCCTACAAGCTGTTCAAGAATATCTTCCATTGTAACGATACCTAAGGTGCCGCCGTATTCGTCAACAACAACTGCAATATGTGATTTTTCTTTCTGTAATTTTTTAAGAAGATCATCGGCCATTTCAGACTGGTGAACAAATAACACTGGCGAAATAATGTCTTTTATAGATTCGGTTGTAACGCCTGAACCCACATAAAAATCTTTTTGATGAATTACACCAATAATATTGTCTATGTTATCCTCGTAAATCGGAATTCGTGAAAATCTTGTTCTTGTAAAGGTTTGCGCAATTTCTTTTTTAGCAGCGTCAATAGGAAGCGCCTCCAAGTCAACTCGATGCGTTAAAATATCTTCTGCTTTGAGGTCAGAAAATTCAATGGCATTGCGCAACAAATCGCCCTCGTCGGTGTCAATATCGCCCTCTTGCTCGGCTTCTTCAACCATTAAAAGCAGTTCTTCTTGAGCCATATTGTCATCTTCTTCGTCATCTTTAACCCTAACAATAATACCAACCAATTTTTTCCATCCCGAAAAAATAAGATTAAGCGGCATTAAAATCCAAATAAAGCTGCGAATAAGCGGAGCCGAAAACATAGCAAATTTTTCAGGGAAATCGCTTGCTAAACTCTTTGGAGTAATCTCACCAAATATAAGCACCGCAATGGTAATAACCACCGTAGAAACTGTAGCCCCAAGTTCATCGTCCTTAAGATGATGGGTAAAAACAATTGTACCGAGAGATGCCAAAAGTATGTTTACAATATTATTACCGATAAGTATGGTTGAAATAAGTCTGTCATATTTTTCTGCCAAATTTAGCGCGTTTTCTGCCTTTTTGTTTCCTTTTTCAGCCATAGCGCGAAGTCGTGTTTTGTTTGAACACGAAAACGCCGTTTCGGTAGCCGAAAAATATGCCGAAAAGATAAGGCATATCACCATTATAATAATGTATGTTGTCATTGCTTTTTCATTAAACTCCTTAAATTTATGTATTTATTATTTAGGCGCAACACAGTCAGCTCAAAACTTTTTTAAACGCAAAAAGGCATACCTATGCTCTATTAAAAACATACGTACGCCGTTATATATTTGTGTAAAATTATTAGTATCGCCGTTATCGTCGCTACTGTCGCTACTGTCCATCTAGACAATAACCCTCCCAAAAAAAATATTTCATTAGTGTTACATATTATACCAACAATCGACGATTAAGTCAAGCACATATTTTACAGTATACTTTCTGCATCATATCTCCAAGGGACAGAATAAACAATTCCTCTTTCCTTTCCGTCCATCCAAGCGCGATATGTTCGTTCAATATTACTCCATTCATCAAGGCGTGAAATATTAAACGCACGAAGATCTGTAAAAAACTGGTTAATCTTTTGAGCGTTATAGTTGCCCGATAAAATTTCATTCCAGAAAACATCCACAAATCTAATAGACATTCGCGCCTTTTGAACGCGAGAAAGCCGCACGCCGTCACCGGATACCGCTGCTTGTGCTTTATCAAACAACGCATTGTACTTTTCTAAAAGTTCATTACTAAGATAATCCGGACGTTTTGTATCTTGTATGTAAAGGTGATAATTTTCGCGCTCTACGTAATCGCATATCATATCTAAATATTGATCCAAATACTCGCCCGCAGCGCCATAAAAATAATCCATAAATTCTTTACGGTGAGCCTTTATATCACAATCCGGATTCCACATAAGTTTTGAAAGCAAATATGTGCGAAGTTCGTTAAAATCCACACCGCCGTTTGCTGCGCAGTTTGCCTCCTCAAAAACTCCCTTTACATTATACTTCGCCATAGATTGCAAATTAGGTTGTAGCACACGCCAATTTGCAAAAGGCAACGGATAAAGCGGGAAGTTAGATGTATAATCCCATACATAAAGGCGATTACACACCTTACTCCACTCTATTAGATCCTCTATAAACAAGGTTGCTTTTCCATCCGGATGCTTTTGCGCACGTGTTCTGTCATCGCAACTTTCGAACGAATGCGCAAAACAGGTGCAGCTGGCACAAAGTCGAACGCACACATTGTGCCTTGTTTGTGTCTTCTTAGATGCCGGTCTTGTATAATGATAAGCAAGTATATCAAATGTAACATCGGGAAATTCAGGCTCTAAAATCTCGGCTACACGATTTACAAATTTAATCAGCGTACCGACAGCCGAACCCTCTTCCTTGTCGGATTTTAAGCAATTTTCACACTGGCAACTATAAGGATTATCATTTTGTGAAATAGATAAAATTTTCCTATCCGGATTTGCCTTTAAAATTTTTCGAGCATTTTCAACCACTATATCTATAAGCTCAGGGTTTGTTAGGCAAAGCTGCCAATGGTCGTTTTCCACCGACTGACGTCTGCCGTTGTAAAAAGAAAAATACTCCGGATGTTCATCGCGATATTCTGCGTGCGGTACCAATCTAGCAAAACTATGCGCGCCCAAAGCATATTTTATACTTCCGCCCAAAAAATCCGGAATATCATTCCATCTTCCGTTTATTCGGCACTGTGTAGCAAATTTAGAATAGCGTTTTATACTACTATAATCCGTATCTCTAAACTCAAACGTCGGCTTTTCACGCTTGTTTATATTTTCTATTTCAAGAGTAGTAATAGTAGGAATTTTTTCACAATCGGGCGTAAAAAAACGACAACCCAAAATTTCGAGCAGATCATATCCACCATAGATAACGCCACGTTTTCCGCCGCTTATATAAACACTTGCATTCTTCGTATTTATAGAAAACTCGTCATCAGCATACGTTGTATCAAGTTTTAAGTACAACCCCGCTTTATTTTCGTTTTTATAGGCTTCAATCACAAAGGGAGCAATAGTTATTCTAGCAAGATAATATCTAAGTTGCGTAGCAATAAACCACACTTGAGAACTATGATTTTCAAAATCTTTTTCAGACACATAAATAGCGCCAAACGGCACTCTGTTTTCTGCCAAAACCATAAAAACACCCCTGATTTAAAGTATGCTCTCTTTTTGATAACGATAAGGATGACTTACGTACACACCACGGTCCCAACCTTTAACCCATCCGTAATATGTGCCCTCTAAATTGCACCACTCATCCATTCTTGACACATCGTGTGCGCGAAGGTCTGCAAAAAATTTATTAACCTTTTCGTTATCAAAACGTCCGCTTATAATTTCGTTCCAGTAAACATCAGCAAAACGCAAAGACAAACGCGCTTTTTGTACGCGAGCGAGAAGAATACCGTCGCCCGCTACCGCCGCCTCGGCTTTGTCGAACAAATCATTGTATTTTGACAATAATTCGTCAGATAAATAATCCGGGCGATTGATGTCTTGAATATAAAGATGATAGTTTTCTCTTTCCACAAAATCGCATAACATATTTAGATACTCTTCTAAATATGGTGCCGCTGCACCGTAAAAACATTCCATAAACTCTTTGCGGTAAGCGTCTATATCACAGTAAGGATTCCACATAAGTTTACAAAGTAGATAGTTACGCAATTCGTTAAAATCAGTACCACCCTTTTCGGCACGGTTTGCCTCTTCAAAAACACCTTTAACATTGTGCTGTGTTAGTGTTTGTAGATTCGGCTGCAACACACGCCAGTTTGGAAACGGCATTAAATAAAGCGGGAAGTTAGATGTGTAATCCCACACGTAAAGTCGCTCACAAATCTTGCACCACTCTTTAAGATCCTCAATAAATATTGTTGCGGTGCCGTCGGGACGTGGTGTCGCGTGGCTGCGATCGGTGCATTTTTCAAACGGGTGAGCATAACAAGTACGGCTCGCGCACAAACGCACACAAACATTATGGCGCACTTTTGTAAAATGCGATGCAGGCCTAGAGTAGCTATATGCTAAAAGGTCAAACATAACGTCAGGAAATTCAGGCTCTAAAATCTCGGCAATTTTATTTACAAAGCGTATTATAGCACCAACGGGCGAGCCCTCTTCCTTATCGATTTTTTGACACTCTTCACATTGACAATGCTTTATATTGTCGTTTTGAGAGATTGAAACTATCTTTTTATCGGGATTTTCTTTAAGTATCTTGCGTATATTTTCTGCTGCTATATTAACAATATCGGGATTTGATAAGCAAAGCTGCCACTCAACGTGGCTACCCGCATCACGCTTGCCGTCAATCATTGCGTAATATTCGGGGTGCTCAGCAAAATATTCCTCGGGCGGCACCAATATACCAAAGCTGTGCGCAAACAAAGCATAAGAAACATGTCCACCTAAGCACTCAGGTATCTTATTGCTAGATCCGTTTGCGCGACACATAGTAGCATATTTATAAGTAAACTTAGTTGTATTGTGATAGTCGGTTTCACGATATTCAAAAACAGGCTTTTCGCGTTTATTAATATCAGGCAATTCGAGATTTATTATACTCGGAATCTTCTCGCACTCGGGCGTAAAAAAGCGGCAACCCAAATCTTCGAGCAATTCATAGCCACCATAAATAACGCCGCGTTTACCACCTTTTATAAAAAGCTTGTCACCTTGCGTTTTAAGTGAAAATTCGTCATCGGAATATGTTTTATCAAGAACAATATAAATACCGCTCTCGCCATTATCTTTTAAAATTTCGAACGGTGCCGACGTAATTCGCGCTAAATAATAGCGCAGTTGCGTAGCTATAAACCACACTTGTGATTCACTGTTTTCAAAGTTTTCTTCAGATACAAAAATCGCGCCTAAAGGTATTCGGTTTTTTGCTAAAATCATATTATCACTCCTTGTTTATAATTATACTGCATATTTTCTTATTTGTAAATGGCATTTTCGCTTGAAAAAACATCACTTTTATGCTAAATTAAATATAAACTATTTTATCATTGGAGGCACGATGTAATGAGTTTTGAAAATCAATTAAAAAATTTAATGGAACAAATAAATAATTTTAAGGCAACCGCAGACAACAGTTTACCGCAAAACACCTTTTATCTTAACGATAGTCAAATCTTGTGTTGTGAACGCGAAAACGGTGTCTCTCGTTTCCCTTATGACGCTAACGGTCTTGTGGTTTGGGCGCGCAGCAGCGGCCATATCGACGCTTATGAATCAACCTTTACTATATTTCGTGAACTTAACAACTACGAAGATGCATCCATCGCGTTTATGGGAGGTTTAAAGCAAGATAGCGGTTATTATCCTGTTTCACTCTTTGACTGCCAACGTCAGTTGTTTGAAGCAATCGACATTAAGCGTTATGTTGTTTATTCGTTTAAATACGCCTACTATATTGCTGATACCCCATCCGTTACCTTTGCTGTACGTCTTCACACAAGCTCAGACAAACATATTCATTTTGCATATATGGCACTCAACAAAACCGACACTCCACAAAATATTTATATGATGTCTTGCTTTGATGCTTGGTTGTTTTATCGAAACAACGGCGGTGTTTATGATATTATGAACCGTTTTGGAAAGCGTTACGATAACGGCAACTTCCTACTTCGTTCCTACGGCGACAGTATGGTTGTCGCACGCGCAGCATTTGGCGATGGACTCAACAAAGAATACCTAACCACACAAAAAGATGATGTGCTCGGACCCGTAGGTCGTCTTATGAGCAACTCACCCGCACTTAAATCCGGTGTATTCAAAGAAAGTTATGCCGCAAACTCGGTACATGTACCGGTAAGTGCCGATTGCGCTCATTATGAGCTTAGCGCAAACAGTATAATCCGTCGCGAATATGAGCTTTTGTATTTCCACACCACCGAGGAAGCCGAAGCAAATATTGATCACAAGCCCGACATCGATAAAATTGATAACGACCTTGCAGCAGACGAAGCGCTTTCGCTTTCAAACTTTGCAACTATGCAAACACACTTTAATAATTACGATGGCGACATTAACCCCCACGTTCTTAATAAATTCGTTCGTAATATTCAAAAGCAAATTTCATTTTGCGCACTTGGTAAAAACTACTTTGGACCTATGATCGGTATTCGTGACGTTATGCAACAACTCGAATCATCACTCATCTGGCAACCCGAAGATAGCCGCAGACAATTTATAAATGCGCTTAATCATATACTTGAAGACGGTAGACCGCCACGCCAATTTTCTGAGCAAGAGAGTCCTGAATATATGCCTGATTTTGACCTTCGCAAGTTTATCGACCAAGGCGTATGGATTATTACCACACTACATACCTATTTGTCATATACAAACGACTGGTCAATCTTAAACGAAAAATGCGGCTACTACATCGCAGCAGACGATAACTCCCGTCTTATTGCAAAAAGCGATATTGTAGACACCGTTCTTGACCACGTAATTAAGATTATGGACTACTTGTGCCGTAATGTAGACGAAACCACCGGTTGTTTGCACGCGCTTTACGGTGACTGGAACGATGCGCTTGACGGTCTTGGTAAGACCACCGATCCAAACCGTGAATACGGCACAGGTGTCAGCGTAATGGCATCACTTCAACTTTATCAAAACTGTGGTGAAATATGTGAAATACTTTCTCATGTCGGAGGTTACGATAGCAAAATTGCTGAGTACAAGGCATTTGCCGAAACACTCAAAAACGGTCTTAACAAAAATGCAATTGACATAAACGATAAGGGCGAGCGACGCGTAGTTCACGGTTGGGGTGACAATATGTCATACAAGATAGGTTCTTGGTGTGACCCAGACGGCAAAGCACGAGTTAGCGGTACAGCAAATTCTTTTTGGGCAAATAGCGGTATGATTAAAAACGACCCTACCATGAAGGAAAGTATTATGGCATCGTTTGCTCACCTAAACTCAGAGTTTGGCGCTATGACATTTGACACAGCATTCCCAATGGATATGCAAAAATATGTTGGTCGTATTGCACGAATTACTGCAGGCACATACGAAAATGCTGCAACTTATGTTCATTCTACCATGTTTACCGCCGCAGCTTTATTCCTTATGGGTGAATCAAAAGAAGCATGGAGACAACTAAGCTTAGGTTGTGTGCTTACCCACAAGGACTGTAGCAAATCTCCCTTTGCTATGCCTAACTCATATTTTAGAAATGAAGAATATTGTATATACGGCGAATCATTCGCCGACTGGTATACCGGCAGCGGCACAGTGTTTATTAAGGATCTTATCAAATACGGTTTCGGTGTTTGCCCAACCATTGAAGGACTCACAATTCAAACCGCAAAATATATGCCTACCACCGATGCCGCTTTAGATATAGTTATTAAAGGTAAAGCAATTAAATTTGTGTATAAAAACGAGAACAATTCCGCCCGTAAATTCTATGCAAACGGTAAAGAACTTACCGGTGAATTTGACAACCTTATGGATATAACAAAGGTGTTTATTCCTACCGCTGATATAACCGAGGGTATGATCATAGAGGTTATAGACTAATAATCGCTTGACAAAACTCCTCTGTGGTGATATAATCCCAATATATTTTAAAAGCTACGATAAAGAAAAGTAACGGTATAAACGGTGTTTAGTGAGTGACAGATAGTGTAAATGTTGCCATACGCATACCGCGAAGAACACTTTGGAGCTGCAAACCCAAAAGTTAGCATTTTTAATTTCACACTTAGTAGGGGCGCCGTATGCGGTACGTTATAACCGATAACAGTTTTCAGCTGTGAGTGACCTATTATTATAGGTAATACGGGTGGCACCGCGAGTAGCATTTAATGCGCTATTCGTCCCTGATTTTTTCAGAGGATGAATAGCGCTTATTTTATTTTGCATATTAACTTATACGGAGTGATATATTTATGAAACACATCGACATTATCGAAATTTTAAAAGGTCAATACTTGGGTCAAAAGGTTACGGTTTGCGGTTGGGTTCGTACCTCTCGCGATTCTAAAAATATGGCATTTTTAGAACTCAATGACGGAACAACCCTAAAACACTTGCAAATAGTAATTGACAAGTCAGTTATGAGCGATATTTCCGAATTTATGAAACTCGGCACTTCGCTCAAAGTAGAGGGTACAGTTGTAAAATCAGTTGTAGCCGAAGATTCCGTAGAGGTAAATGCTGAGGCTATTACAGTGCTTGGCGTTTGCCCACCAGAATATCCTCTGCAGAAAAAACGCCACACACTTGAATATCTGCGTACCATCCCTGCACTTCGTGTTCGTACCAACACATTTAATGCAGTTCTTCGCGTTCGTTCAGTGATTTCGGCTTGTATTCACGAGTTTTTCCAAGAACGTTACTATACCTACGTTCACACCCCGCTTATCACAGGTAGTGACTGCGAGGGCGCAGGTGAAATGTTTAAGGTAACTACTCTTCCCTTTAATCACGAATTCAAAACCGAAGAAGAGGCAGATGCAGCCGATTTCTTTGGTCGACGCGCAGCGCTTTCTGTATCAGGTCAGTTAGAGGGCGAAGTTGCCGCTATGGCTCTCGGTAAGATTTACACCTTTGGTCCATCTTTCCGCGCAGAAAAGAGCAACACCCCTCGTCACGTTGCCGAGTTCTGGCACGTAGAGCCTGAGGTTGCTTTTGCCGAGCTACCCGACATTATTGAAATCGCAGAAGACCTTATTAAGCACATTATAAACACCGTTCTTACAAAGTGCCCTGAAGAACTTAAATTCTTTAACGCACATTTTGAAAAAGGACTTATCGAAAAACTCCAAAACGTTGTAGCAAACGATTTTGCGGTTATGACCTACACAGATGCCATAGAAGCATTAAAGGCTAGCGGCAAAGAATTCCAGTATCCTGTTGAATGGGGTGCTGACCTTATGACCGAGCACGAACGCTATATTGCCGAAGAAATTTGCAAACGCCCCGTGTTCCTTACTAACTATCCTAAAGAAATCAAGTCATTCTATATGAAGCAAAATCCCGACGGAAAAACCGTTGCCGCTACCGACCTGCTTGTACCTACCGTTGGTGAAATTATTGGTTGCAGCGAGCGTGAAGCAGACCTTGATAAACTTCTCGAGGCAATGAACATCCGCGGTATGAACATAGAGGATTACACCGACTACATTTCACTACGTAAATTTGGTTCTGTTCCTCACAGCGGCTTCGGTCTGGGACTCGAGAGAATAATTATGTATGTTACCGGCGTTCAAAACATTCGTGACGTTATTCTTTACCCACGTACCGTTGGTACCATCTCTTAATCGGAAGTGATTTTATGTATAAATCAAAACTAAACGTGCTCGAAACACAGGGAATCATACGCTCTTTACGCCACAAATTCGAAGAACACCTTTGCGACGCGCTGAATCTTCGTCGTGTGTCAGCACCACTTTTCGTAAAGCGCGGCAGCGGTTTAAATGACGATTTGAGCGGTGTTGAACGTCCTGTTTCATTCGATATTTTACAATCTGGTGAGGTTGTAGAGGTTGTTCACTCGCTTGCAAAATGGAAACGAATGGCTCTTGGTAAATACGGGTTTTCAATGCATACCGGTCTTTATACCGATATGAACGCTATTCGCCGCGATGAGATCTGCGACAATATCCATTCTCTATACGTTGACCAATGGGACTGGGAAAAGGTTATAAGCGACAGCGACCGCACGGTAGATTTTTTAAAGGATACCGTAAAACGCATATATGCGGCAATACTGCTTACTGCCGATTTTGTGGAGCGCAGGCATCCCGAGCTTGACAACTATCTGCCACGCGATATTAAATTTATAACATCGCAGGAATTACTTGATAAATACCCTACCCTTACCGCCAAAGAACGTGAAAACTCCATCGCAAAAGAGTACGGCGCAGTATTCCTAATGCAAATCGGCGACAACCTTTCAAATGGCGAAAAGCACGACGGCAGAGCCCCCGACTACGACGATTGGGCATTAAACGGCGACCTGCTTGTTTACAATCGTGTACTTGATTCGGCGCTTGAACTTTCAAGTATGGGAATTCGTGTTGATAAAGAAACACTTATAAAACAACTTACTGCCGAAAATAAACTCGATAGACTTGAACTGCCCTTCCACAAATCATTGGCAAACGATGAGTTGCCTCTTACTATAGGCGGCGGTATTGGGCAATCAAGACTTTGTATGCAAATTCTTCAAAAAGCGCACATTGGTGAGGTTCACGCATCCGTTTGGCCCGAAAGTGAAATTAAAAAATGTGAAGAAGCGGGCATTGAACTACTATAATATTAATAGATTAAAAGACACGGTAGGCGTTACCGTGTCTTTTGATTTATTAATCAGTTTTTAAAATTTCTTTTGCTTTGCGCTCAGCAAAAAGGGTCATCAAATTAAAATCCATAGCGGCTATATAATATTTTTCAAGTTCGTCATGAACAGACTTTGCTTTGGCAAGCGTATCAATTGCGCCAAGCAATAGTTCACGCGCAACGCGGCGGTTAAAGGTTATTCTTGCCCGATACTCTCGCAAAATATTCACATTGTAAAATCTACGTGCGTGTATGCGGCGATACCCATCAGCAAAATGAATATAATCATACTCTCGTACAAACGCAAGAGAAAGTTTTGGAATTAAAATGTGATCTATCATCTTTGATGGCAAAAACGGATTTTTAAGCGTAATAATTTCGTATCCTTTGCGCAATGCTGTTTCTCGGATACATTCCATAATCACGTTTGATGCAGCGCCGTATTTGTCTGAAATTAATACCGTATTGTTGTAAAACCCTTCCACCGTATCTTTAAAAGCTACAACGCCCTTAGGTGTCACGCCTCCTAAAAAACGCACCCATTCTCTTGGTGAAGAATTGGTTTGGCGAGTTATTAACTGTTCGCCTATTTTCACACCAAATTTTTTTGCTTTTTTAAAATCTGTAAAGTGTCCTGCAAGTTTAAAATTATCGCATACAAGCTCGCTTGCTGCCATAATATACGCCGCAGCAGTTTTGTGCAGTTTTTTGTTTTGTGTGGTAACAGCGATTATCTCGTTTGCCATCTCACGTAATGCTTTACCGTTCCAAAACTCACCTAAATTTATAATTTCTTCGCATGCGCCTGCAAATCTCGGTTCTACTTCGTGAGGAGCCGTACCATCTAATATCATCACCTTAATGTCTTTTATAATGACAGCATCTAAGCTATCCGGGTCGGACGAACATGGGCATAGTTCTACGCTATAACCCATGTCAACTGCTTTTACAACCAGATATTTCATAAACGATGATTTCCCCGTACCGGGACCGCCCTTTATTATGTAGACACGCCAGCCGTCGTTATAATCATAGTTATCCGCAAAATGCGAGACAAATCCCTCGCCGGAATTTGCTGCCAAAAAATATTTTAAAAACTTATTTTCCATACCAAAACCACCTACAAAAGCGAAATATTTTTTCTTTTATATATTATTCGCTTTTTAAATGTTTTGACACAATGCAAGTTTTATGCTAAAATACTATTTGCGAGTTGGTTACGCGGTTGCGCGCAATTTTGCGTGAGGAAAGTCCGAGCCCCACAGGGCAGAATAACAGCTAACGGCTGCCGAGGGTGACCTTAGGGAAAGTGCAACAGAGATATACCGCCGCAGTGGCTTGGGATTTCCCTTGAACCTTTGCTTTGCAAAGTGCCCACTACGGTAAGGGTGGAAAGGCGAGGTAAGAGCTCACCTACCAAATGGAGACATATTGGTACTGTAAACCCTATTTGGAGCAACGCTGAATGTGGCTATACATTGGCCCGATGTGCCACGAAAAGCGGCTTGAGCGTGTAGGCGACTACACGTCGAGATAGATGACCGCGCACGACAGAACTCGGCTTATAGACCAAGTCGCATTAAAAAAGCACTTCTTACGAAGTGCTTTTTAATATGTCCTCTTTTGTCTTTTTAGTCTTTTTTATAAAAACTATGCCTATGGCAAATAATATTATACTTATCCATTGAGATGTTGAAAGAGTTAAAAATATTCCTCTTATTTCGTCACCTCTAAAAAACTCAAAAACAAATCTTCCCATAGGGTATATAATCATATAAACAAAAATCAGTTTTCCGGGTGTTTTCCCCGTGTTAAACAAATACAAAAGAAACAAAAACAACAAAAGATTAAACACGCTTTCCAACAATGAAACAGGGAACCTTCGCACACCACTCATTTCCGGCAAAAGATGATTGTCCGCAACAAAACCGAACTTACTTTCAATACCATAACAACATCCGCCCAAAAAGCAGCCTATTCTGCCAAACGTGTGAAAAAGCGGAACACAAACCGCAAAAGAATCTATCAATTCATTTTTATTTGCAATTTTAGCCGACTTAAGATATATTGCCAACGCAATGCTTGCGCCTATAAATCCACCATAAAAAACCATTCCACCAAAGCTCTGAGTTATCACATAAACGAGTTGTGAAAGCTTCAATTCATTTGTTTTTATTTTTTCAAATATTATGACAGTATACTTAATTATTTTTCCAAAATTTGTTATTGCATATAATAAATGTCCGCCAATTAAAATCCCTGCTGCAATTGTAATGACCATTAAAATAATATCTTCGAATGCCATTTTATTGCTTTTTGAAAGCTTAGCAATAACGATTATTGATGCAAAAAGTCCCAAAAAACTGCAAATTGCATATGTTCCGATTTCGCGACCAAATATTGTCAATATAGGATACATATCAATCCCTCGTATAAAAAGTAAAACCGCCAATCTGTGTGACATTTACAGATTGGCGGTTTTTAAACATTAAATTATAAACCAAGCAATGCTGCCTCTGTAGCACCTGCTGCGCAAAGAACGCAAAGAGTGCATGAGAAGAAACCGATGCCAGCAAGGCAAGTGCCTATTATAGAAAGTACCAAACCGGCTGTTGCAAGACCTGTTGGTGCTGTTGCAAGCTTAGCGGCCTTTTTGCCCTTAGCCGCGCACACAATGCCAACTATACCGCACACCAATGCCACCACATTCACCAAATAAAACCATGCCAATACCGAAGAAATAATACCTAGTACTAAACCGGTTACAGATAAACCTTTTCCTGTGTTTTGCATAAACATACCTCCCCAAAAATAGTACAGCATACTGTACTCGTTTATGATACCATATCGGCAAAATGATGTCAAGCAAAAATAGTTTGAAACTACAGTTGTACTGCGGTGAATACTCGCAATTTAAAAAACTTAAACATAGTTGTGATTGCGTTTATAATAAACCTTTATGCGCGCGTTATTTTTACTCTTTGGCTTTATACCCGTCCCAGTCTTTATCTACAACCTTGCGGTTTTCTTGGCGCGGTAAGCCTTGTGCAATTTTCGGAAAATCATTGTCGCTATCAGCGGTCGGCTGAATTTCATATGTGCCATACTTGTTGATTAGCTCGTATACACTGTCTTGCGGTTGTGATACTATGTTGTTAACGGAAACTTGTTGATCTTGCTTTTTGTTCTTTATCTTTTTATTTTTCATATAATCACCATTTATATTTTTAACAAAAAATTTACTACTATTCCCTTTGACATATATAAGTATATGTGTTATAATGCAAGATACGAAAATATCCCTTGGAGGAGTTAAAATGCTAGACATTAAATTTATTTGTGAAAATCCCGAACTTGTAAAGGAAAACATTAAGCGCAAGTTTAAGGAAAACAAATTACCTCTTGTTGACGAAGTTATCACACTTTATAACGAAAAAAAGGATGTCAACAACCGCGCAAATGAATTGCGCGCAAACCGCAACAAAATAAGCAAGCAAATCGGTATGCTTATGGCCAAAGGTCAGCGCGAAGAAGCTGAGGAGACCAAAAAGCTCGTAACACAACAGGCCGAAGAGCTTAAAGCGCTTGAGGAAAAAGAAAACGAGCTTGAGCAAAAGGTTCGCGATATAGTTATGAAAATACCTAACATCGTGGATGAAAGCGTTCCCGTAGGTCGTGATGACAGCGAAAACGTAGAGGTTCAGCAATACGGCGAAAAAACCGTTGTAGACTTTGAAATTCCATACCACACCGATATTATGGCGCTTTTTGATGGTATTGATAAAGAAGCTGCCGGTCGTGTTGCAGGCGAAGGTTTTTACTACCTTATGGGCGATATTGCGCGTCTTCATTCTGCCGTTACGGCATATGCGCGTGATTTTATGATCGACAAGGGCTTTACATACTGTATCCCGCCATTTATGATTCGCAGTCATGTTGTATCCGGCGTTATGAGTTTTGAAGAAATGGATGCAATGATGTACAAGATCGAGGGCGAGGACCTTTATCTCATAGGCACTTCGGAGCACTCTATGATCGGTAAATTTATCGATACAATTACTCCTGAAGAAAAATTACCGCTTACACTTACAAGCTATTCGCCATGCTTCCGCAAAGAAAAGGGCGCTCACGGTATTGAAGAACGCGGTATCTACCGCATACATCAATTCGAAAAACAAGAAATGATTGTTGTGTGCAAGCCCGAGGAAAGCATGAATTGGTTTAACAAGATGTGGAGCTACTCGGTAGAACTATTCCAAAGCCTTGATATTCCTGTTCGAACTTTGGAATGTTGCACGGGCGACCTTGCCGACCTAAAGGTTAAGTCGTACGACGTAGAGGCTTGGAGTCCAAAGCAACAAAAATATTTCGAGGTTTGCTCTTGTTCAAACCTTGGCGATGCTCAGGCTCGACGACTCGGTATTCGTGTTAAGGGTGAAGACGGTAAAAAATATCTTGCGCATACCCTAAACAACACAGTTGTAGCACCACCTCGTATGCTAATAGCATTCCTTGAAAACAATCTTACTTTTGACGGCGAATATTACACCGTTAAAATTCCTAAAGCATTACAACCCTATATGGGCGGCAAAACCGAAATTAAAGCAATTAATAAATATAACGGATAAGGTGAAATTATGTCAGAATACACTCCAAAACATTCAAGCACATCTAACGATGCAAATAACAAAAAAACATTGTACTATGTTATCATTGCCCTTGCTACTGCATTATTGGCAATAGCATTGGTTTGGGGCGGAATAAAATTTTTCGGCGGTAGAAACAACAACCTCGATGATTATAAAACCACCTCATCGGTAACCTCTTCTGTTTTGCCTGCAAACCCAATCGATTTTAAATCTATTCAAGAAAAAAATCCCGACGTTTGCGCATGGATACAAATTCCCGGAATTGAAGATATAGATTATCCGATTTTACAAAGTGCTCCGGAAGCAGATGATAACTTTTATCTTGACCACGATATAGACGGTGTTAAAAAACGTGCCGGTTCTATCTACATTCAAAAGCTTAATAACAAAGACTTTGGTGATCCAAACACCCTGATTTACGGTCACAATATGCTAAACGGATCTATGTTTGGTCAGCTTAAAAAATTCAGAAACAAGGATTTCTTTGATACAAACCGTAAAATCTTCATTTATACACCGGGTCATATTTTAGAATATGAAATTATATCAGCCTTTGTTTATGATGACCGTCATATTATGAACTCATTCAACTTTAAAGTGGAAAACGAGTGCCAAGAATTTTTTGACACCGTTATAAATCCAAAATCTCTTACAAAACAGGTTTTAGAAGGCGCAACACTTACAACCGACGATAACATCATTACACTTAGCACCTGTACATCAAACGATAGCGAACGTTATCTTGTTGTAGGCAAGCTCGTAAGCGATACAAAAACAGCAAACTAATATCGAAAGAAGTGTTTTAAATGCTTGAAAAGTTTCCGTCGGGTGCACGCGTTTGCTTTATTGGCGATAGCCTTACCGCGCAAAATGCGGTTCAGTGGATGACGATTGATTGTTACAAACGCAACCTACCCGATACAAAAATCGAGGTTTTTAACTGTGGCGTTGCAGGCGGCGCGGCATGGGCTGCCTTTCAATATTTGGAAGATGATGTGTTTGTTCACAATCCAACCCACGCAGTAATCGGTTTTGGTGTTAATGACTGCGGCCGATGGGATCTGGCTAACCCCCGTTCCGCTGAGCGATATAATCGACTCGTAGCAAATTTCGAACGCTACAAAAAATGTATGCGCGAGCTTTGCGATGCTTTAATCGACCGCGGAATAAAGGTTACTCTTTGCACACCTCCCCCGTATGACGAATACCACGAGGGTACCGAACCCCCGTTTGTAGGTGGTTTTCCGCTTCTTTTGGCATATGCCGAGGAAGTGCGCAAAATTGCAAAGGAAAAGAATTTACCGCTTTGCGATTATTTCGAGTACTTTGCACGCGAAATGCAAACCGATATCCTTTACAGCGGTGACCATGTTCACCCAAACGCTCACGGTTATTTCACCATGGCGAAGTACTTTTTGGCGCAGCAAGGACTTGACATAGGCGAAGAAAAACTCACTCCGCCTGAGTATTTACAGGATTGGTGCAAAAAGATAAGCGAAAAGATTGAGATTTACGGCGGCGAGCTTATGATAGTTCGCGAATACAATCTTCCGCTTGATGAAAAGCTTAAAATTGCAGAGGAATATGCCCGCACACGCACCGATGTAAATCCGCGCCTTATTGAAATTGCTAACAATTACGTAAGACTAAAACCAAAACAAGCTGAAATTTTGAAAGAAATTGATGAGCTTTATGCAAAAAACGTATTGAACTGATAAAAACCTCTCATTTTCTCTTTGTTAAGAAATCAATTTTTGTGTTTGACTTCCCTTAATATACATCATGTCCCTTCAAAACTGTACATTGGTATCTCGTCTTAATTATAAGATATAATGTTTTCCTTACACTACTCTATATTTTAGAACAGCACATTTTTAAATTTTTATCAATTTTTTCGCTATTGTTAACAAACTTACTACGCTTTTTGTGACTGCTTTTAAAAAGAAAAATAATTATTTTTTAAAATTTACACGAGCTTTTCTTTCTGCTTTTATGTATTTTTTATACTTATTAATCACAAACAAAAACTCGCACAATAAATGCTAGCACGCGATAAGGAAGTAATTTAAAAACCTATTAAAATACACTATTTATCGGGTGTGGCGAAAGCGAAGCAAAAGATAAATACCGAGAAGAACCATAAAAGGTTTTCTCGGTATTTTCTTTTTTATATCGGTACATTCGACTATCAAGCCTTCTTTAAGTACAATTATTGTAGAAACTTAAAGGAGGTTCTTTTTATGGGAAAATTCATTGAAGAATTTTATTATGGCAACCTTGATCCACAAGCAAGGAGTAGAAAGGAAAATAAAGCCGTACAAAAGCAAATGGAGGTCTTGATGTTAAATGAGGATTTCTTAACTGAAAACCTTTCAGGCGAAAGCAAGAAAAAGTTCCTTGATTTTTGCAACGCTTGGGGTGTTGTGAACGGTGAGTCAAATCTTGATAGTTTTATTATGGGGTTCCGTTTGGGCGCACAATTTACATACGATACGTTTGTAAATGATGAGGCTCCATTTAAGGACTTGCTAAAGGAGTGCTAATATGAAATAAAAGAAATATTACATAGCGCTTGATGATTTTGAACGTCGGGTGGTTGTGAACTGTATGAATGAAATGAGAAATAAGCTTATTTCCGATGGAAAATATACCGATGCTTTGGACGAAGTTTTATTAAAGGTTATTCATTCGAAACAGAAGAAACTCAAAGTAGTTTATAGGGAGGTTTAATATGGAACAGTTGGCAAAATTTATTACCGATGAAAGAACGGGGCTCAAATATGAACTGTGCGGTGATTACTATATCATCGCTGGCGAGGATGAACCTAAACGTGAGCCAATTGGCGTATAAGCATAGAAAACGTTCGATTCCCGGATATGACCTTTACCTTTGAAATGAATTCAGAGGATTTCCATATCCCCGCACTTACCATCCAGCCAATTGTTGAAAATGCGATTAAGCACGGACTGATGAAATTACGCAAAGGCGGAACAATTCACGTCGTTTCTTATGAGACCGACAACAATTATTGCGTTTCGGTAGTTGATGATGGCGCAGGTTTTGACCCCAATGTGCCTACCGACGATAGAAAGCATTTAGGTATTCGAAACATCAGGGAGCGACTCAAAGTAATGGTAAACGGTAAACTGGAGATCGAAAGTACGGTTGGTGTCGGTACGAAAGTGTTGATAACCATTCCAAAGGAGGTGCAGTGATGATTGCGATAGCAGTTGATGATGAGATATTGATGCTTGGTGCGCTTGCGGCGGCAGTTGAGGCATCTCCTGACATTTCGGAAGTTACTCAGTTTTCCGATTGCGATGATGCTCTCCTATTTGTAGAGGAAAATCCGGTAGACATTGCTTTTTTGGATATCAATATGCGTGGTATGGGCGGACTTGTGCTTGCGGAGAAAATTGTTGAAATATGTCCCGATTGCAAAATTGTATTTTGTACGGGATATGAGGAATATGCAATCCCAGCATTTAAACTACACGCTTCGGGGTATTTGATGAAACCTATATCAGCGGAAGATGTGCAAGCAGAAATTAACAATATAAAAGGTCTTCGTCAAAAAGAAAAACCACTTACCATGAAATGTTTTGGCAATTTTGAGGTTTATGCAAATGGTAAAAAGCTGACCTTTAAACGATCCAAAACAAAAGAACTTTTAGCGTTTTTGGCTGATCGGAACGGAGCAGGAATGACAGCTAAGCAAATATGTGTTGTTCTGTTCCCCGACGATACTGACGACACAAAGAACGCGACGTATCTACGTCAGCTTATCATGGATCTTAAAAATACGCTGAAAGCGGTTGGAGCAGAGAATGTTCTTTGTCATGAGACTCCGTGTTACCGAGTTGATACAAATCTAATTGAATGTGATTATATTAGTTATCTCAAAACAGGAAAACCCGAGTTTTACGGTGAGTATATGACACAGTATAGCTGGGCAGAAGAAACTTGCGCAATGCTACAGTTCAAAAAAACAAGCGGAAAATAGCAGAAATAAAAAGACGAGAACATTGTTGAAGTGTTCTCGTCTCTTGCTTTATACAGATTTCATTTTCATAATTCTTTTTGTTTTATACATATCCTCATCTGCTCGATTAAAGACGTCTGCAATTTGTGTATCGGTGTTCGGGTTAAACAAAGAAAACCCTTTTGCAATGCTTACAGGAAGGGGTGTGCCGCCTACTTCAATGAACGTATTTGCAGATTCTGCATCAAAATTTTTGAACAGTTCATCTCGCATATCCAAATCGCGGTCTTGAAGAATAGCAACAAACTCATCGCCGCCTATTCTAAAAACAGGGCTTCGTTTGAAGGTGGCGGAAATTAGTGCAGACGCCGTTTCAATAAGCTTATTTCCTATATCATGACCGTATGTATCGTTTGTTTCTTTTAGGTAGTTGATATCAAACATAACGACTCCAAAAGAAATGTTTTCCTCTTGAATCTTTTTATCGAAATCCGTTACCCATTTTTTGTAGGAGGTCATATTCCTAAGACCTGTCAAGGAGTCACGATATGCCAGCATATGCTGTAATTTTTGGTGTTCACGTAAATTCATTTGCATTATTTCAAATGCGTGGCTGAGCTGTTCGACTTCATAAGTGCTACCGTGGGGAATCTCTATATCATAGTCCCCATTTGAAATCTTTACCGAAGCTTCGGCAAGCTTTTTTAGCGGCATTACTGCCTTACGAACCATCAGAACAACGATCAACGAAAAGATCAAAGTCAGTAGTAACACCGAAAACACAATTTTAAGAATGATCTCATATCGTATGGCTTGGATGTCCTTATAACTTGCAAAAAGCGTGAGCGTCATTCCATTGACCAAATTCTCGGAGACCTCCAGATATTCGTCTGATTCTGCGTGGTGATCATCAATAGGTGATTCAATGCCTGTTTGAATTACGATGTCATTTAAAGTAAGGTGAGCCTGACCGTTTTCGTAAATTCGAATTTGATGAACCTGCTTTGTTAAAACTGTATAATCGAAATCCATGCCTACAACGCCAATAAAGCGGTTTTCAACATAAAGCGGTATTACGTATGAAATCATTAGAATACCGTTGTTTTGATTAAAATACGGTTCCAGCCAAAGGGGTTTTCCAGCTTCGTAAGGTTTCCAAAACCAGCCAACATGTTCGGTATCATCTTTGGCATAGAGCGATAGATCTGTCGGTTCAAGACGAACGTATTCCTCGCCATCCAGTTTGGTGTAAAACATACCGGTCGTGCTATCTGAAATGGCAGGGTCAAATCTAAGATAGTATGCGACTGCACCATCGGTATTGCTTGCAACATCGCGAAACATTTCACCGGCGGTTTGGAGGATGTTCGTTTGAATATCTCGATTTTCAATATCCGTTGTCTTTTTAAACAGAGAAAGAACGTAACTTTCCATGATTTTTACAGATTTTTCAATATCACAGAACGTATCATTTACCTTTGATGCTTCGTCAGCACAGGTGATTTCGATATATTCCTTTGCGTGTTGCTGAATGTATTCGTCTACCTCATATATGCTTACGCCTCCGACAAAAACCGCCATAGCAAGTATGGCAGCAATGACGATTATAAGATATTTGAATTTTACCGAATGCATTTTCACCGTTTGTACTCCTTTTAAAACCAAAATAAACTCATCAATATTTTACACGTTTATTTTGTAAAACTTAAATCTATATACAATTTTAAATTTATATTATCGTAATAGGCGTTACAAAGGTGTTACAAAAAAAGTGAGTTGATAATAAAAAGAAAAATTTTTAGAAAATGGAATTTCTGTGAGGGAGTGTAACACCTTTGTAACGCACGTCGTGATATGATACAAGTATAATTTTTATTTTTGGAGGAAGTATTATGTATAGATTTCTTTGGTTATAGTTTTGAAACCGCAGGAAAGTTTTGGAACACTACGCTTAAACTGTATCTAGGCACTGACGATGAACAGGTATGCAATAGTGTTGCAGAAAAGGCAATGATTATTGGCTATACTCGTATGCTTCGTCGCGCTGTACGTCGCCCTAACGAAGCGGATAGCCCCGCGAAAATCGCAAGATGCAAGGAAATGTTAGCCGAGCTTCTCCAAAAAGTTGATACTTTAGAATTTTGATTTTGAATGAATATCTAAAAAGATGGGGATAAATATGAAAAAATATATTTATTTATCTATTTTTGTTTTGTTATGCGCCATACTGTTTGTTGGTTGCGCTAACAAAAAAGCAGATGATTCTGTTGTTGATTACAGCCAATATTCATTTGTGAATATATCTTGGACACGAGATGCAGAAAACGATACAGAAACTATTCGTTTTGGCGAAGATGGTAGCTTCAGTTATTCTTGCGGTTGCGGAAATCCTGTAAATGATTCAGATTTATGTGAAGGTTATACTTATGATGACGAAACAAAAACCATCACACTCGAATGTATTGAAACTACCGATGAAATGGTTACTGTTATTAAAATAGTTAAATGCGATGAAAAAGAGCTTCATTTGGATTTTGACGGAGAAGTTCGTACATTTACTAAATAATGTACAAGGCGACAACCTGAATGTAACACATTCAAGTTGTCGCCTTTTTTTGTTTTACAATATATCTTTCTTTTTAAGTTCCTTTTTCATTTTGCCAAGTGCTTTGTGGTATGTTTTGTCTGCGGTATCGGGTGACGCCAAGCCGTGGTCAATGGCTATGATGGAAGAGATACGGGAAAACCCGCAGGAATTCCGCTATGTAGCATAAAACAGGAAAACGGTGTAACCCCATTTTTAGGGTTACACCGTATCCTACATAAATTACTTCCTTATGACGCCCCGCCAAAATGTGCGAGTTTTTTTATTTTTATTTTTTATTTATCTCATCTATATCATACGGTGTGGTCTGATATACAAAATAATTAAGCCAGTTACTGTAAAGCAAATTAGCGTGCGAACGCCATGTAACCATAGGTTCATTCTCGGGATTATCATCCGGAAAATAGTTTTCTGGTATTTTTATCGGCAAGCCTGCAGCAACGTCGCGAAGATACTCATTTTTAAGAGTGTCAGCATCATATTCACTATGTCCCGTTATAAAAATTTGTTTTCCGCCTTCGGTTGCTACGGCATAGATACCGCATTTTTCATTAGATGCCAAAATCTTAAGCTCCGGCACCGCCGCCACATCCGCGGTTCTAATTGTAGTATGGCGTGATTGTGGCACCATAAACACATCGTCAAAACCACGCAAAAGTATAGAACGCTTGTAATCGGCTTTGTGCGGAAAAATACCAAACAGCTTTTCTTCCAAAGGATATTTGTTTACACCGTAGTGGTAGTAAAGTCCCGCCTGCGCTCCCCAACAAATGTGAAAGGTGCTATGCACGTGGGTTTTTGTCCAGTCCATTATTTCGCAAAGCTCTTCCCAGTATTCAACCTCTTCAAAGGGCATTTGTTCGACCGGCGCGCCTGTGATAATCATACCGTCAAAGGTTTTATCCTTTACATCGTCAAAGGTTTTATAAAAGGTAAAAAGATGCTCTGCCGAAGTGTTTTTAGAAACATGACTTTTTGTATGAATAAACTCAAAGTCAACCTGCAGCGGCGAGTTGCCCAAAAGACGCGAAAGCTGAGTTTCGGTCTCAATCTTTTTAGGCATTAGATTAAGCAACAGGATTTTAAGCGGACGAATATCCTGCGTAATAGCACGGGTTTCGGTCATAACAAATATATTTTCATCATTCAAAACCTTTACCGCAGGTAAATCGTTTGGTATTTTAATAGGCATTGTTTGCCTCCTTAATGCTAAAATATGATAAAAGGAATTAATTTTTAGATTAAATATTATCAAGCGCTTGGCTTATATCGGCAATAAGGTCGTCTGCGCTTTCAATTCCGCAAGAAAAACGCACAAGATCAGCCGAAATGCCTGCAGCGGCAAGCTCGTCATCGTTCATTTGGCGATGCGTTGCGCTTGCCGGGTGCAAGCAACAGGTCCGCGCATCGGCAACATGGGTTTCAATTGCGGCAAGACGCAAATTTTTCATAAAGCTTTCTGCAGCTTTTCTACCACCCTTAACACCAAAACTTACAACGCCGCAGCTACCGTTTGGCAAATATTTTTGTGCAAGGTCATAATATTTATCCCCTTCAAGATCCGGATATGTTACCCACGCAATACGAGGATCGTTTTTAAGGAACTTTGCTACAGCCAAACCGTTTTCGCAATGCTTTTTAATACGAAGATGCAAACTTTCGAGACCAAGATTTAAAAGAAAAGCATTTTGCGGTGACTGAATCGAACCAAAGTCACGCATAAGCTGTGCAGTAGCCTTGGTGATGTATGCGCCTTCAAGTCCAAAACGCTCGGTATAGGTTACACCGTGATAACTATCATCCGGTGTGCAAAGTCCGGGGAACTTGTCGGGATATTTTGTCCAATCAAATTTACCACTATCTACTATACAACCGCCAACACCTGCTCCATGGCCGTCCATATATTTGGTTGTTGAATGTGTAACAATATCTGCGCCCCATTCAAAAGGACGACAGTTTACGGGTGTTGCAAAAGTGTTGTCAATAATCAGCGGAACGCCATGTGCGTGGGCCGCATTTGCAAATCGTTCGATATCAAGAACCGTAAGCGCAGGATTTGCTATTGTTTCACCAAATACCGCCTTGGTATTTGGACGAAAAGCAGCGTTTAGCTCATCATCTGAGCAATCGGGACTTACAAACGTAAAGTCAATGCCCATACGCTTCATAGTAACCGCAAAAAGATTGTAGGTGCCACCATAAATTGTAGAAGAAGACACAATATGGTCGCCGCATGAAGCTATGTTAAAGATTGAATAAAACGATGCCGCTTGACCGCTTGATGTAAGCATAGCTGCGGTGCCGCCTTCCATCTCACAAATTTTTGCGGCTACACTATCGTTTGTTGGGTTTTGCAGACGGGTATAAAAATAACCTGATGCCTCCAAATCAAAAAGCTTGCCCATATCTTCGCTGGTAGCATATTTAAAGGTAGTACTTTGAATAATCGGTATTTGACGCGGCTCACCGTTACCGGGCGTATAACCGCCTTGTACACATTTGGTTTCTATATTATAGTTACTCATAGCTGCTCTCCTTTGTATATTATATTAGTCTAAAACCGCTTTTAATTCCGCAACCTTGTCGGTCTTTTCCCATGTAAAGCCTTGATCTTCACGACCGAGGTGTCCATAGTTAGAGGTTTTACGATAAATCGGGTTACGCAAATCAAGTTTGTCAATTATTGCAGCCGGACGAAGATCAAATACTTTTTGAACCGCATCGGCTATTACTACGTCATCACACTTGCCTGTACCAAAGGTATCAACCATTATCGATACCGGTTTTGCTACGCCTATAGCGTATGCAAGTTGAACCTCACATTTGCTTGCAAGACCTGCGGCAACAATGTTTTTTGCAACATAACGAGCCGCGTAAGCAGCACTTCGGTCAACCTTTGTTGGATCCTTACCCGAAAAAGCGCCGCCGCCATGTCGAGCAGCTCCACCGTATGTATCAACGATAATCTTTCTACCTGTAAGTCCGGTATCACCCTGAGGTCCGCCTATTACAAAACGACCAGTTGGATTTATGAAAATCTGGGTATCATCATCCATTAAGTTTGCCGGAATAATTGGCTTGATAACCTTTTCTAAAACATCTTTACGAAGTGTTTCGAGGTCTATATCTGCGCTATGCTGAGTGGATACAACAACGGCATCCACACGCTTTGGCTTGCCTGCATCGTCGTACTCTATCGTAACCTGAGTTTTACCGTCGGGACGAAGATATGCAAGCTCTCCCGATTTGCGAACACAAGTAAGCGTGTACGACATCTTGTGAGCCAACGAAATTGCAAGCGGCATAAGCTCGGGTGTTTCGTCACAAGCAAAACCAAACATCATGCCCTGGTCACCCGCGCCGTGTTGATTGTATTTATCGTCTTGACCGTCTTTAAGCTCAAGCGAATTGTCAACGCCAAGCGCAATATCAGGCGACTGTTTATCAAGGTTTACTACAACCTTGCAGGTTTTACCGTCAAAGCAAGCCTCTTCCTTACTGTTATAACCAATATCGCACAAAACCTCACGAACGATAGCTTCAATATCTACGTTAGCGTTAGTAGTGATTTCGCCCATTACATTTACAATATCTGTAGTACAAAACGTTTCACAAGCTACGCGTGAGTATTTGTCCTCTTTAAGCATTGCGTCAAGTATTGCGTCGGAAATTTGGTCACAAACCTTGTCCGGATGACCTTCGTTTACCGATTCAGAAGTAAATAATCTTTTATACATATTCATTCCTCCATAAATTTACCACAAAAATTATAGCCGTTTACCCAAAAGATAAACGGCTAATAAAAATCTTATCTTTCGGATGATCCGCAGGATTTAGCACCTTGAACAGCTCAGGTTGCCGGACTTCACAGGGCCTGTACCCTCCGTCACTCTTGATAAGGACTATATTAATTTTTCGTGTGGTATTTTACCATCATTTGTTTTATTTGTCAACTGTTATTTTTTAGTATACTTTAAAATAGGTGATATTTTTTTGTATATTACAAAACAAATCGCAGCGTCTATTAATCCCTTTACAAGATTAAACGGCAAATTAAATATCAAAAGCGCTTCAAGCAAATTGTCAACAAACGGCAGAATTGCCGAATACATTCCTACTATCGCTTCCATCGGAATTAACATTTTTGCGTATATGGGGTACACAAAGAAATAGTTTGTAGCCACACTTATTATCGTCATTAAAACAGCTCCAACCAATGAGCCTCTCAACGCGCCTTTGCGTGATTTGTTGCGTTTGTATATAACACCGCTGACATATACAAAAATCGCACCTAAAACAAAGTTTGACAATTCACCTACCCCGGCGGTAGTGCCGACAAATAAATGCAATGCGTTTTTAACAAAACAAACAGCCACACCCCACCACGGGCCTAAGGCAAACGCCGTCACCAGTGCCGGAAGCTCCGAAAAATCAAACTTTATAAAGGATGGAATTAAAAATGAAATCGGAAATTCGAGCATCATAAGTATAAAACCTATTGCCCCCATTATTGCGGTTACGGTTATATTACGTACGTTTTGTTTTTTCATATAAAACAACCCCTTTTTGATAGCTTTATTCAGTCGCAAAGAATCACAAAAGCAACACTAAAATGAAACCTTATTTCAAAACGAAAACCCCCACAAAAATGTGGGGGGCGTAAAAATCACATAATAAATCTTTTTTCTTCTACCATCCGGACTATACCGTCGGCTTTGGAATTTCACCAAATCAACCTAAAAAGGCTCGCAGGCTTTACTGCCGGTGGGGAATCACACCCCGCCCCGAAGAATATTAAGTTCTAGTACATTCTATATCATATTATACGCTTTGTCAAGTCACTGTGTACAAAATCCAAAAAAGCGCCGCGCACTGCAACAAAATTATAATCGGCAGTCCAATCATAAAGCGTTTGTGTTTAGTTTTGTGGCGTATAAGTTTCATAGTAATATACATTCCTACAGCTCCACCAGTAGCGCTGATTAAAAACAATGTTTTTTCCGGAATTCGCCACGAGTTATTTGCCGCTTTTATTTTATCGATAAGACATAAGATTGCGGCAATTACATTAATAGTCGCAAGATATAACACAAGATATAGCAAGTTCATCACCAAGGCCATTTTACATTATTTACACCGCTTTTTCAATCTGTTTTTTTAGTTTTCCGATTATTCTTTTTTCGAGTCTTGATATGTACGATTGTGATATACCCAAGGTATCCGCAACCTGTTTTTGAGTATATTCGGGATAACCGTTCATTCCAAAACGCATTTCCATGATTTGTCTTTCACGAGGCGGCAGGTCACTTACAAAGCCGTTAAGTTGTTGCCTTTCATCCTCAAGTTCTATCTCTCTGCCAACCTCGTCTGGCTCGCTGCCTAAAATATCCGACAACAACAGTTCGTTTCCGTCCCAATCGGTGTTAAGCGGTTCGTCTATGGATATCTCGCTTCTTCTGGACGAAATTTTTCTTAAATGCATTAAAATTTCATTTTCTATGCATCTGGATGCATAGGTTGCAAGTTTTATGTTTCGTTCTGGACAAAAGGTGTTGACTGCCTTTATTAGCCCTATTGTTCCTATAGAAATTAAATCTTCTATGCCGGTTGGCGCGGTATCAAATTTGCGAGCGATATATACCACTAATCGCAAATTATGTACTATTAATTTTTCTTTTGCTGTTTCGGTTTTATCGGCAAGAAGTTCGTTTTCTTCTTCTACAGAAAGCGGTTCAGGCAGGGTTTCCGGTCCATTTATGTAGTAGACTGTTCGACGATTAAAAAGCTTAAGAATTATTGTTTTTATAAAATTTATTATCTTCATAAATTTCCCTCGTTTAGTTTAAATTTTCGGGATTTACTATTATCTGACAATCGGTAAGATTTGTTGCCGATACTGCCAATATTGGATTTTTAAATATGTAATCCCTGTTTTCAAAGTTTACCCGTGCGTAATCTATACGATATCCATCAAGCAGCTTTTGACCGGCTATGGTAGCGCAGGGAATTTTCCTGAATCGAGCAGGATTTTGCTTCTGCTCGCCTAAAAGCATATCTACAACCGTTTTGTCGGTTATAAAAATTTCCGAAACACCAAAAACATCAACCAATGAATTTCCCGTGTCGGCAATGCCCGATAAATTAACGCTTTTGTTTGCACAAACGGCAAACACGTTACAATGCACGTTTTGCAAAAAATTATTTTTTACAAGCTTCCGTATAATCACCGCCGCAAAATAACCCACAACCGAAAAAACAATTAAAAAAATAGGCGATATGTTAAAATAAACCACCGAATTGTTTATTGCCATACCATACGGCTCAAACAAAATCCAAACTGCTATCATTGCACCGCTATATGCAAAATTCACCAAAAAAAGCGCCGCCGAATTCCGCACAAAGCTTTTTATGTCTTTAAAACCAAAAGCAACCAGACACAATATTGCGCACATTAAAATTTGTGCCAGCGTTTGAAAAACAAAGCTTGTTTGCGGCAACAAGATATACAGCGAAAAAAGTCCGCCTATTGCGGCCGATAACACTATTCTTAAAAACTTTGTTTTAATATGCAAAAATTTGGCAGCGAGCAAGATTAAAAAATAATCAACAATAAAGTTTACTAATATTAAGATATCTGCATATATCGTCACTTGCCCCACCTCAATAATATTATATAATCGTTTAGGCGCAAATAATATCATATTATAGTCATAAAAAACGACGAAAACCGTAAGTTTTCGTCGTTTTTTATATGTCATATTTTAGGGATTGCAAATTTTACAAGGCTCATATCCCTCATCAATAATCTCTTGTCTGCTTTTGGTTGTATCTTTGCGATTTTCTTTAGGCAGCTTATAACAACTTGGCAAATGAAATTTTTTACTTTCTAGATTCAAAACATATGTTGTTACATTTGTTTCCGGTGGTGTGTAGTTGAAGTCTTGTGCACCGCATATCGTACAACTACCATTTAAATATTTGTGACCTTCCGCTACACCATCTTTCGCTTGACAAACTGTGCAGATTTTTGGCATTTCACATGTAGCGTTTGACCAACTGTGCCCATTAGCCAAACCATTTGTTTCACCACAAGAACACTGGGCAGGTACTGTGCATGTCGCATTTGTAAAAACATGAATGTGTGTTTCCGATTCTACACTGCTATTATTTTTTAACTCGTTATCTTCTGTTTCTTTATCCGACTCTATCACTTTACTACTTGTATCGCTTTGAAGAGAAGATGTCGTTGCTGTTTTCTCCTCGCTGGATGTTTCGATTACCTGAGAAATAGTCGACGACATATCGGACGATGTATCAATATCGGTTTCGGGCACACCTGTAGCAACTGAAAACATCAAAATTATTGCTAAAATAAGGGCAATAATTTTAATAGGCCTATTAATAAAATTGCATAACATTTTTTGCCACTTATTTATCGGCAATATCAATGCAATGGCTACCATTCCAAACAAGAAACCCACTATTCCCGTACCGCACGCTAATATAAACAAAAGTCCAACAGCAATCCATAACATAATATTTTTAAATGTGCTCAATTTTATTTCCTCCTTAACGTTTATAACCAAACGGTTATCGCATACTGATATTATACGTTTTACATGATATTATGTCAATACCAAATGGTTATAAAAGGAATTGAGCAATGGACAACTATTATCATAGGTTAAAAGATTTACGTGAAGATCATGATTTTTCACAAAATTTTGTTGCCTCCTATCTAGATATGAAACAACCACAATATAGTAGATACGAACGTGGCACTGGCGACATACCGACAGATGTTTTAATACGTCTTGCAAAACTTTATAATACTTCGACCGATTATATTCTAGGACTCACTGATACGCCTTAGCTCCCTCGACAATTTTAGTCGAGGGTTATTTTTATAATTGCATTTCTTTAAATAAAGTATTATACTTATCCTATAACAATGTTTTAGAGTGGGTGATTGTAATTTTTAGCAACTTAAAACAACAGTTTTCTTTTATTGACATATTTTTATTTGCATCGGTTATTTTAATCGGCGGTTTTAACGAATTTGCCGGATGCATACTTGCAATAGCGTTATTGGTATATATTTTCTTAAAAATAAAAAACAACAAACAATTAATCGTACTAATCAATCCTTTAAGCGTTGCGATTTCTCTTATTTGCCTAATGTATGGTGTTTCTGCACTTTGGGCGGTCGATTCGGGTATGGCATTTATAGGCTTTTTAAAATTCTTGCCGCTAACGCTATTTCTTATCGCTATATGGCAAACAAAGCGGATAAATTTTGAAACACTTCTCCCTTATTTTTCATCCGTTGTTGTAGTTTTTTCGGTAATAGGTATGCTAATTCCCTTTACCGCGCATTATTTTTCTGTTGCCGACCGACTTGCCGGATTTTTTCAGTATCCCAACACATTCGCTTTGTTTTTACTGATTAGCGAACTAATTTTGCTTGGCAAAGAAAAGTTTAAAATCGCCGACTTTGTATGCCTTTGTATAATTGTTTTCGGCATTTTATACACCGGTAGCCGAACCGTTTTTTTAATAGCTATTGCAGCAAACATTGCTATGGTTATTTACCGATTCAGGAAAGCCTTATCTAAAAAATACGTTTTAATTGGCGCGGCTTGTGCCTTATTGGTTTGTGTTGCTGTAGTTATTATAAATCCACGTGGAGTTTTGGACAGATACCTGTCAATATCGCTTACCGAATCAACCTTTGTAGGTAGAATTTTATATTGGGTTGATGCTCTGCCTTTGTTGCTTAAGTATCCGTTTGGCATGGGATATCTTGGCTATAGTTACATACAAGGCACCGTTCAGACAGGATGGTACAACGTGCGTTTTGCGCATAACGATTTCTTGCAAATAGCCTTGGATGTTGGTATTATTCCCCTTGCGGTATTTGTGTTTGCTATTGTTAAAAGCATTGTAAAAAAAGGCGTGCCTTTTTATAAAAGAATAGCCGTGTTAAGCATATGCGCTCACTGTGTTTTTGATTTTGACCTTCAATTTTTGTCGATGTTTTTCATGACCATACTATTACTTGACCACTCCGACGGAAAAACTGTTACACTAAAAAAGCAACGTAGTACTTTATGCGCCGCTTTGTTTGCCTTGCTTGTGGTAAACGTTTATATGGCGTCCCATCTTACGCTGGCATTTTTTGAACAAAACGTTATAGCAGACAAAATGTATCCTTTTAATACCGACGTTAAAATTTCTATGCTCGAAACTGAAAAGGATTTGACACGAGCAAACACCATTGCCGACGAAATATTAAACCAAAACTCTGCCTCATATATTCCATACAGTATTAAGGCCAAATATTACTACTCTATCGGTGATTTTAATCAGATGATTCAAGCCAAACGCACCGTGTTTGAGAATAATCCATTTGAATACAAAGAGTATGATGAATATTGCCAAATGCTTATAAACGGAATTTCGCTTTATCAAAAAATGGGTGATACTCAAAGCGTACAGTTTTGTCAGCAGGAACTGATTAATACCAAAAACACCCTTGAGCAAAACATTAATTCTTTAAGTGAACTTGGTAAAAAGATTGACGATATACCCACAGCTCAACTTTCCGAAGAAATACTGTTTTATATTTCAAAAATCGAAAAGGAGTAAAATATGTTAAAAAAGATTTTTTCAATTTTGCTTGCAACTGCAATTTGTTTGGCAACGGTAGGATGTGCAAAAGATGCAAAAAACAATGTTTTTGATAACCAAGAAAACGCTATGGCAATCGCGGCAGACGTTTCCGCCGTTCAAGACGAATCAAAAGCATATTTAGACATCGCAATTGCCGAGGCTACGGAAATTATTGCCGCATTAGAAGGCGTTGACGCATCTTCAAAAAAGATAAATCTTGGTAAATATAATATTTATACCTATTATGACCCACAACTTACAAAAGCCATTGCCGAGGCTTACGATACTACTGTAAAAGGTTCGGATTTTGGTTGCGCCATTACCTCGTTAAACGGTTATCTTTTATCGGCATATAGCGTTTCTTCAGATAATAGCCAAAATTTTGCAACCACCAAAAAACAACAACATTCTACTATGAAGCCGTTATCGGTTTATGCGCCGGCGATTGAAAGCGGTATTATAAACTGGTCGTCTCAAATAGAAGATTCCCCTTATAAACAAATAACTAATCCAGGCGGTCAATCTCATTCGTGGCCGGCTAATGCAAACGGCAGATACTCACTTGAAAACACTAGTGTCTATGAGGCAATAAAACAATCGCTTAACACCGTTGCCGTTAAGGTTTTGGCAGAATACGGTGTAGATAAGTCAATTGATTTTTTGCAAACAAAATTAGGAATAGACCTTAGTGCCGAACAATACAGAGCAACCATTTACGACGGGGAAGAGGTTTTGGGTAATATTGCGCTTGGCGCTACACAGGCAGGCTCTTCACCTGTAGAAATGGCAGGCTATTACCAAATGTTTGCTAACGGCGGTTATTACTGCAAACCTACCTCTATTAAAAAAATAACTACACAAAACGGCGAAACCGTTTACGAAAACAAATCAATGGCCACACAGATAATCAGCAGTGAAACGTCATATATTATGAACGAGCTTTTATGTGGCGTTGTTTCTGCCGGTGGCACAGGTTCAGATGCCTTTGTCGAAGATGTTGCGGTTGCGGGCAAAACCGGTACGGGTGATAATTTTACAGATAACTGGTTTGTAGGCGTTACTCCCGAATACAGTTGCGCCGTATGGCACTCTAATATCAACGATTCCAACCTTGCAGCAAAAGCGTTTGCAAGAATTACCGAAAATGCAAACGTTGAAAATTCTCTTTTTATGACTTCTCCAAATGTTAAAAAGGTCATTTATTGCGATGATAGCGGTTTAATGTTGGGCACATCCTGTAAAAAAGCAGAGCTGGGATATTTTGACGCAAACAAAATTCCCGAAAGTTGCAATCTTCACTAACCAAAAACGAAGTTTAAGGTCAAAAGCTTTAAACTTCGTTTTTTTTATTGACTATCCTGCATAAGTATCGTATAATTATTATAACATTTTAACTTGGAGGGTTAATAATGAAAAAATTGTTATCAGTTATACTGGCAATTCTTTTGGTTTTGCCTGCCTTTGCAAACTGTATGCTGGCATCGGCTTTAAGCGAGCCTGTAGTTCAACACGTTTGTGAAGCAAATGAAGAATCGGTGCCTACCGATGAAAACGTTATAAGTTGCGAAGAGTTAGGCGCAAAGTTATACAGCGATAACTCAAACATCTCGGACAATTGGAATTATGTTGAGCAAAACGGCGGTATTTTCATCACCTATTGCTATCTTTCGGACGAAGAGCTCACCATTCCCGACACTATTGACGGCAAGCCGGTTGTAGGTATTAATTATTTAGGTTGGAAAGACGGTGTCAAAACATTAAACGTTCCTGATTCCGTAATCTATATATCCAATAATGCTATACCACTAAGCGATCTTGAAACACTTAACCTGGGCGCCAATATTTCTACGCTATCGATTGACATGATCTCTTACTGTTATAATTTGTCGGTAATAAACATTCCTGAAAGCAACCCAAATTTCAAGGTTGTAGACGGTGTTGTTTATAACAAGGCGGGCGACACATTGGTTTTGTATCCTTTGGGTAAGGGTCCGGTTTATGATATACCCGATAACGTTACAAACATTGACGTTATGCTTAATAACCCATACTATTCCGGTATATCATTTAACTTTACCGAAAACAGCAAGATCTTTAAAAAGGTTGACGGCGTTACCTACACATATGATATGCAAACAGTTGTTGACTGTGATCCTGAAAAGACCGGCGAGTACACTATGCCTGACAGTGTTACAAGCATAAAGACTATGGCTTTTTACGACACCAAGTTAAGCAAAGTAAACGTGTCTAAAAACGTTACCGAAATTACTTATTATTCCTTTGCAGGCTGCGCTAATCTTGAAACCGTTAATATGCCGGATAGCGTAACTCGCATTAACGATTACGCTTTTTACGGAAGTAACCTTAACAAGCTTACAACACTTCCTAAAAACCTTGGCCTTATTGATTATATGGCCTTTGCCGAAACACAAATCCAAACTATAACCATTCCCGATTCGGTAACCGAAATGGGTTCGTCTGCCTTTGAATATTCTTCACTAAAAGACTTAACCTTAGGTTGCGGCCTTACAAGCCTCCCCTACTGTGCTTTTTCACACACAAAACTTACCGAAGTTACCATTCCCGAAAATATTACCTATATTGGTTCTTGCGCGTTTGCCGGTTCGACTATTTCTACCGTTGTGTTCGAGGGTGAAGGTGTAACGATTGGTTCACATGCCTTTTCAGGCTGCCCGCTTGACAAGACAACACTTAGCGATAACATCAGCGATATCTACGAGTGGGCATTTTCAAACACAGGTATGAAGAGCGTTAAAATCCCGGACAGCGTAACCGATATCACATATTATTCATTTGCCTATTCGGAAGATTTGGCAGATATTGATATCCCCGACAACGTAAATAGCGTTTGCGGTCACGCATTTGACGGCACCGCTTGGTACAATGCGCAAAAAGCAGGTGTTGTATACCTTGAAAACGTACTTTACTACTATAAAGGCGCTATACCAAAGGGTACTGAAATTGAAGTAAAAGACGGTACAACGGTTATTGCGGACTACGCATTTGAATGGGGATATGATATGTGGGCAGAGGTTATCACCCGTGACGTTTCGGGATTTGAATCAATCTATATTCCCGATAGCGTTAAAAACATAGGATATGACAGTTTCTATGGTTGCGATAACCTTACCATATATGGTAATGAGGGCTCTTACGCTCAAAATTATGCCGAACGTAATCGTATTCCGTTCTTGGTTTTGAAAAAATCCGATTCTGTTTCGGTTGCTTTTGCGCCCGGAGTTATTGAAACAAACACCGAGTTTGTAGCAACAGCAATTGATGCTGACACAGCTATTGCAAAATTGCCGCAAGGTATAGAATACACCAACGTTGCCGCTTTTGATACAAGTTTTGTTCAGAACGGCGACACTGTTTCGCCCGATACATCGCTTAGCGTAAGAATAAATGTTCCTACGGGAATGATCGGCAAATATTGCTCGGTATACGGCGTTGCCGAGGACGGAACATTAACAAACGTTGATTTCATCCTTAAAAACGGAAAACTCGTGTTTGACACCAACAATTTAGGTCAATTTATTGTTGTTGAAAACAAGCCGCCATATGTTTCAGGCGACATCAATGACGATGGCAGCATAAACAACAAAGACTTAGGTATTTTAATGCAACATCTAAATGGTTGGAACGTAACCGTTAACACAGACGCCGCTGACGTTAATCGTGATGGCAGCGTTAACAACAAGGACTATGGTCTACTTATGCAATACTTAAACAACTGGAACGTAACACTTAAGTAAACTACGGTTAAATATTTAAAAGCCGCAGCTTTTAAAAAGCTGCGGCTTTTGTTGTGCTATGTATTAAATGTTGTTGTCCATCCAAGATTTAAGGTCATTAAGCCAATCGGCTGCCAAAAGCGTTTTCGGGTCAAGTTTATCTTGGTCATTTGTAAGATAGTCAACGGTTGAAAGACCATGAACACCGTGCGGGTAAATGTGCAAGCTGAAAGGAATCTTATTGTCCGCAAGAGCAGTAGCATATACAAGACTGTTTTTAACCGGTACCGCCTGGTCCTCGGTAGTGTGCCATATAAAGGTTGGCGGTGTTTCGCTGCTTACCATTTTGTCACAAGAATATTTTTGTACATCGCCGCCTTGCGGGTACTCACCCAAAAGATTAAGGAAACTACCCTTATGAGCAAAAGTCTCGTCAGCCGAAATTACAGGATAGCAAAGCACGCTAAAATTTGGTTTTTTACTATCGGGAAATACCTCGCGTACAGCATGGCTGTTATACTCGTTACTATAGTGCGCTACAAGGTGTCCGCCTGCTGAAAAACCGATTATGCCGATTTTGGAAGTGTCACAATGCCACTCATCTGCGTTTTTATAAATTTCTTCAAAAGCGGCGGCAACTTCACGCAATTGCACAGGATAGCGATGCGGCGCACAAGAATAACGAAGCACAATAGCATTGAATCCCCAATTTAAAAATTTAAGCGCAATAGGTTCCGCCTCTCGTTCCGCACAATTCGCATATCCGCCACCCGGACATATTAGTATTGTCGGACGCATTTCGTTTCCTCTTCCCATTTCGACAATATTTCGAGGCAAATAACAAGTAAGCGTGGGATTGCGGTCTTCGCATGCCAAAAACTCATATTTTTTCTTTAAATCAATTTCAATTATTTTCATAGTCTCACCCTATTTAAAAAATACTTCATTATACCGCGCAATTGCCTCTTCTATAATCTTTATTGCTGCGTCGGCGTTTGCAACCTCTTCGACTGCAGTTTCTTTGTCCTCAAGATTTTTATACACCGCAAAGAAATGACGCATTTCATCAAAGAGATGACGCGGCAATTCGTCTATCGACTTATACATATTGTAATTAGGATCATTACAAGGTATTGCAATTATTTTTTCATCACGAGAACCATTATCCACCATAGCAATAATACCAATAGGATATGCCCTAACAAGTGTTAAAGGCTCTAGATCCTCTGCACAAATAAGCAAAACATCAAGTGGATCATTATCGTCGCCATATGTTCGCGGAATAAATCCATAATTTGCTGGATAATGGGTAGAGGTGTACAGTACTCGATCAAGAATTATATACCCCGTCTCTTTATCCAACTCATATTTTTTTCGGCTACCCTTAGGAATTTCAATCACACACAAAAAATCGTCGGGTTTAATTCTTTCGGGCGACACGTCGTGCCAAATATTATTCATTTTAATCTCGCCTTTCATTTTGTTTTTATGTTATCATATTTTTTGTATAAAATCAATTAAAAATACTTTTCTTGACTAAAATAAATATATTTGATAAAATACTAGTTATTAAATTATTAGGAGTATACTATGGAACGTGAAAAATTAGGCAGCCGACTAGGGTTTATATTGCTAAGTGCAGGTTGCGCAATAGGTTGCGGAAACGTATGGAAGTTTCCGTGGATGTGTGGCCAATACGGTGGTGGCGCATTTGTATTGCTTTATTTGCTTTTTTTAATCGTGTTGGGACTACCCGTTATGATAATGGAATTCTCGGTTGGCAGAGCAAGTCAGGCAAGCGTTATAAAGTGTTATCAAAACCTTGAAAAACCAAATCAAAAATGGCATTATCACGGCATTGCTGCATTTGTGGGCAATTTATTGCTTATGATGTTTTACACATCGGTTGCCGGTTGGATTCTTTATTACTTTTTAAGTTTTGTAAAAGGCGATATGACGGGCATTACCAACTCCCAATCGGAAGCTTTGTTCGGTAACATGCTAAACAGTACGTCAATTACTGTTATATTTATGGCGATTGTTGTTATAATGGGTTTTGCGCTACTTTGCTTTAGTTTGCAAAAAGGTCTTGAGCGTATTACTAAATATATGATGCTATTGTTGCTTTTGCTTATGTTAATACTTGCCGTTCGCGGATTTTGGCTTGACGGAGCAAAGGAGGGTTTAACTTTTTACTTAAAACCCGATATTCGCAAAATTAACGGTTCTGTTATAGTTGCTGCGATGAATCAGGCCTTTTTCACACTTAGCCTGGGCATTGGCTCTATGGCCATTTTTGGCAGTTATATCGGCAAGGACCGTACTCTTATGGGCGAATCCATAAACATTTTAGTGCTCGATACCTTTGTCGCAATCGTAGCTGGTCTTATTATTTTCCCCGCTTGTTTTACATTTGATGTAGAAGCAGGTTCGGGTCCTAGTCTTTTGTTCGTAGCTATGGCTAAGGTGTTTAATAATATGGCAGGTGGTAGAATTTGGGGTTCTCTTTTCTTTTTGTTTATGTTTTTTGCCGCTATGTCAACCGTGCTTGCCGTATTTGAAAACATATTAGCTTGCGTGCGTGAAATTACAGGTTGGAAACGCATTAAGGCATGCATTATTTGTTGCGCTGCTATGCTTGTTTTATCACTTCCCTGCGCACTTGGTTATAATGTGTTAAAGGATTTCCACCCCTTCAATTCCTCAACTCAAATCTTAGATTTTGAAGATTTTTTAGTAAGCAATTGCTTATTGCCATTGGGTTCACTTGTCTATATATTATTCTGCACCGGCAAAAAAGGATGGGGTTTTGACAATTTCCTTGCCGAAGCCAATACAGGAAAAGGTCCAAAGGTTTCAAGACACCTTAAGCCCTATTTAACCTATGTGCTTCCTATAATTATTGTTTTTGTTTTTGTTGTTGGTATTATAACCTTTGAGTTCACCGATAATTTCACAATACTTAATTGGATAAAAAGCATAATTTAACAAAAAACGCTGTACTTTAATTTTTAAAGTACAGCGTTTTTATTATACAAACAATGCATTAGATACAACATTTAAAATCGGTATTGTAAATACACAAAGCAAGGTGCTTAGCAACACACAGTTTGCCGCAAGCTCGGTCTCGCCTTTATACATTTCGGCAATATTAAGCATCACTGACGCGCATGGTGTGCCGCCCAAAATAAACATAGCAGCTTTAAATATTGGATCAAACGGCAAAAAGTAAACGATTGCAAGACATGCAAACGGAAACAATAATAACTTGCAAAGACATATTACATACACATACATACGGGAAAACAATTTTTTAAATGACACCGACGCCAAACGAATACCCAAAATAATCATACATAGTGGCGTAGTTGTGCTTTTAAGCAAGCGAATTGCATTAAGCAGCATATCCGGCATTATCGTTTTAACGTTTACAGCATATAAAACAATGGCAATTACCAAACTTATAAAAGAAGGATTTAAGAACGCTTTTTTAAGTGCCATTCGTTTTTTGTCACCGGTAAGGCAGTATGCTCCTAGTGTAAAGGTTATCATATTCATACCAACAATATAAACACAAGCAAAGCAGGCAACCTCAGGATGACCGGGCAACAATGCTTCTATTATCGGTATTCCAAAAAATCCGGCATTACCAAGCCCAAAACTAACCGTCAGCATTCGATATTTAGCATCTTCAAATTTTTTGTGAAAAATACCGTACAGAGCAAAGGTAAGCACCGCCTGAATGGCAAGAGAAACCACAAAGAAAAGCATTATATTACCCATATTACCCCAAGAACGCTCGGTCTCCAAAAAAGACGAAACTATCATACACGGAGAACACACATAAACAAGCAATGCCGATATACTGGGCAAATGCTCCGCTTTGGTAATATTTGTTTTTTTGCTTATAAATCCCGGTATTATATACAAAAGCGTAAGCAAAACATTACTAAATGCTACAATCATCAATTATCAATCCTTTAAAACTTAAAATCTAAATTTGTTTTCAAAGTTAGGAAACAGGTGCGTTGTCTCAAAAAATCGGTCATAGATTTTACTAAAAAAATCAACCAACACACTTGTAAACAATGCCACAATCACCGTTCCCCATTTTATCCCCTCGAAACCGCCAAACAACAATAACGTAAGCGTTGCGGCTATCGCAAGAGAAAATATATCATATATCCTTTTTACTTTTATGCTATTTAATGAGTATCGCTGCGCAAGACCCTTCACAAAAAAGTCACATACCTGCGGATATATATAACTCTTAAAGAAAAGCATTACGGTAAAAGCAGTAATTACCAATCCGGAAAGAAACATAATTATTCTTAGCGGTAAATTCATACTACCTACTGCGGTTATATTGGGATTTAATATTGGCACATACAGTCGCCAAGCATCCAATATTATACCATAAATTACGCAGGTTATAAAGGAGAACAAATATACCCACTTGAATCGTTTTACCGCAATACAAAAAGCGATAAACAAAACCCCTTGCAAAATATAGTTCCACTGACCAAAAGAAAAAATTGTAAACCTAAGACTAAGAATATATGCCGGCGCCACAATCACCGAAACACCAAAATCTGCCGCCGCCATTGTCGCCACCGCAAACGGAAGTGTAACCAGCGCAAGCAGATATACCAATTCACTATATATTTTAATTTTCCTCAAAACTACAACCTCAAAAAAATAGTAACGTGAAAACCACGTTACTATTTTACACTTAATTAATAGTTATTGTCAACAGTAATCCATTCGCCGTTTGCGGCAATACTCTTTTTGCCTGCCTCGCGAGCGGCGGCAATCATCAACGTTTCTTTGTGCGAAACAGGTTCTACTCCTGTTTTAAAGAATTCTACCATTGCCTTATAATGATAAATCCAGAAATCATAGCTGCAATCGATAAGCTTGTTAGCGGTTGGGATGCATATGTTCATCATATACGGACTGTCATAGTTAAGACTGCTTATAACTATATGTCTGCCGCTTTCAAGCTCAATGGTTACCGAATAAAAGGCATCCTCAGTAATTACCGCGCTTGCACGTTTGGCAGGTTCTTCCATAAGCATCATAGCAGGTTCAAGTGCATGAAGAATATAGTTGTCGTAAGAGTTTTGCGGTGTCATAGCTACAAGTGACTTTATGACTTTGCGATCAACCTCGTAATACTCTTGCGCATAACGAAGTGCCGAGCAAGTATAGCAAGGAGTATTATTTTCTTCGGCAATAGCGAACATTCTTTTTGCGCTTGCCAAGTCGGTACCAAACGGCTTGTCAACAAAGCAAGGTTTTCCACTAGCTAAAGCCTCGCGACTAAGGTCCTCTTTACGTTCGCAATTGTCAGGTGCAAAAACCATAAGAACATCGGATTTTTCAATAACCTCAGCTATGGTAGCGCAGCACTCCACACCCATTTTTTCGCACCATTGTTCACTGGTTGTACCATTTACGGGATTGGCAATTTCACCATAAGCGCAACAAACCTTGACTTCACCGTTTGATTGCTCCAACAGATGAGCGGGCGCGGTATTTGCATGCCATTCATCAAGATAATAATCTATAAAACCAACTTTAATCATATTTTTCTCCTTAATCAAGTGCGATTTCTTTGTGTGCTTCTGCAGAATCATAAATTGCCTGCATCATCTTTGCGGTAATAATGTTAGTATCGATGTGATTAGAGAGCTTTTCGCCCGACTTAATGCAGTCAAGGAATTCGTCAATTTCTGACGCAATTTGAACGTTTGCCTCAAACTCAGGTGTGTACTCATATAACTCGCCATCTTTGGTTGTGTATACGGTAAACTCCTTGGTGTAGTAGTCAATACGACAACCACCCTTATCACCCATAAAGTCGATGAACATTTCTTCCTTCTTTACGTTTTGTGCCCAAGCGCCGTTTACTGTAATTGTAGGACCTTCGGTACGAATAAGCGCAGTGATGGAATCGTCAACGTCATATGTGCCGTCAAGGATTGGCGGACCTGCCCACATTTTACCGGGATATACATATTCGGGAATATTTTTACCAAGCTTGCAGAAGGCTTCACCTGTAACGGTAAGCGGTTTTGGGTCGCCGCAAGCATACATAACTATGTCAAGGAAGTGTACGCCCCAGTCAATAAGTGCGCCGCCACCTGCAATTGCCTTGGTTGTAAATGCGCCACCAAGACCCGGTATTGAACGAAACGCGCGGAAACTAACATAAACGTGGAAAATATCGCCAAACATACCGTCATCAATAAGCTTTTTAAGAACTCTAACACCATTGTGGAAACGGTTGCAAACACCAATATTAAGCACCTTTCCTGTTTCGTGCTGAACCTTTTGCATTTCGAGCGCCTCGTTGTATGTACGAGCAGCGGGCTTTTCGCAAAGAACGTTTTTACCTGCTCTTAGAGCATCCATAGAAATTAATGGATGAACATTGTTCGGTGTACAAACCGAAATAGCCTCGATTTCAGGGTCGGCAAGCGCTACCTTATAATCGGTAATTGCAATACCGCAACCATACTCGGCTACCGCCTTTTCAGCACGCTCCGGAATAATGTCGCAAAAATACTTAATTTCTGCCTTTTCGTTTGCCATGTATGCGGGAATATGCGCAGTATTTGCAATAGTACCGCAACCAATAACTGCAACCTTCATAAAAAGACCTCACTTTTATTTTATATTATATTTTTGAACATAAGCCGATGGACTTATGTTTTCTCTGTTTGAAAACGCCTTGCTAAAAACGTGAATACTGCTGTATCCCATACGTTCAGCTGTGGCGGTTATTGTCATACCACTTCGCAACAGTTCGCCAGCGCGGCGATGTCGACTCATTAAAAAATATTCTTTGAGGGAAAGTCCCATAGATTTCGAAAAAAAAGACGATATATGCGAATAACTGTATCCGAATTTTTCAGGTAGTTTTTTAAGCGTATCAATATCTTCCACATTCGAGTCAATAAAGGAGCATATCTGTGCTACGGTACGCTTTTTACCAAATCGCACGTCGGGTACGTAAACCTGATTTGCTTCGCCCGAAAGTGAACGCAAAACGTAAATCAGCAATTTTCTGATGCTATCGGCAACAATTGTACTTGAAAATTTATCTTTACCGTAAAGGTTTAAAAAAACATCGTGAAACGTATGCGGAATGCTGCGGTCAGCCACAGCACAAGACGGAGTAATGCTATTAAAAAATTCAGCAAGCTGCTGTTCACATTCGTTTCCACAATCAACGATATCAAAAGCAATATAATAATAGCGAAGTGTATGACCATCTGCACTATCTATTGCATGAACGCTGCCCTTAGGATTGAATATTATATCTCCCGCATGGCACAAATAGGTTTTATCACCACATAAAATATTTGCATTTCCACGAACTATATAGGTTATTTCGTGAGCAACCTGGGTGTGACGATTACACTTAAATCCCAAGAGTGTATCAATATCTCCTACTTGCACCAAGCTATACGGTAAAAACTGCATAGGTTCATCATAAAAGGCATTATCAAAATGAAACTTTACAAAATCCGCCATATTTACTACCTCAACAAAAATTTTAACACAAAATGCAAAAAAAATATTTAATATTAAAATGAATTTTATTTAGCAAAACTTATTATCTCAAAAAACAAACAAAAAATCAACCCCTTTAAATTAAGCGGTTGATTTTTTATATACATTATTCTTCTCTGAATTGTTGTTTATGTAGCATTGCGTAAATTCCGTCTTGAGCTACAAGTTCGTTATGGGTGCCTTGCTCGCAAATTTCACCGCCCGATACAACAGCGATTTCATTTGCGTTTTTTATGGTAGAAAGTCGGTGTGCCACAACAAGCGTTGTTCTGCCTTTGCACAATTCATCAAGCGCTTGCTGAATCATAATTTCGGTTGCGTTATCGAGCGCACTTGTTGCCTCGTCGAGAATAAGTATTGCAGGATTTTTAAGGAAAACTCTTGCAATACTAAGGCGTTGCTTTTGTCCGCCCGAAAGTTTTACGCCACGCTCACCAATTACCGTATCATAACCATCCGGCAATGTCATAACATAATCGTGAATGTTAGCGCGCTTTGCCGCTTCTATCACCTCTTCATCGGTAGCGTCCAAACGACCGTAAAGAATATTGTCCTTAATGCTTGAATTAAAGAGATAAACATCTTGTTGTACTATACCAATGCTTTTGCGAAGTGATTCACGAGTGATATTATTAATATTTATGCCATCAATCAAAATTTCGCCCTCACGAACATCGTAAAAATGCGGAATCAGATGGCAAATGGTTGTCTTGCCGCCGCCCGACGGACCCACAAGAGCAAAGGTTTGTCCCTTATCAATTTTTAAAGACACATTTTTAAGAACATTATCTCCGTCACCATAGCCGTAAGTAACATTTTTAAACTCTATAATACCTTTAATATTTTCAATATCCTTAGCGCCGGGCGCATCTTGTTCGATTGGTGTGTCTAAAATTTCTACAAACCGTTCAAATCCCGTTGCGCCGTTTTGAAATGATTCCATAAAACGAATAAGCGTGTTTACAGGATTTATAAACAGGTTAATCGATACTATAAACGCCGAATAATCACCAAAATGTTTTGCATCGGTAAGTAGTAAAAATCCACCCGCGATAAGCAAAATAACGTTAAAAACGTCCGTAACAAACGTTGTGCTGGAATGGAACTGTCCCATCGCCTTATAAGCCTTGCGGCTATTTTCGACAAATTCAACATTTCCCACGGCAAACTTTTCAATTTCCTTTTCTTGATTTGTAAATGCCTTTGTAACACGAATGCCTGTTATGCTGCTTTCAAGCGCGGCGTTAATAACCGCATTCGCTTCGCGGCGACGCTTAAACGCGTCACGCATTTTTTTGCGAAGTGCAGATGAGATGAAAATAAGTATAGGCACGCAAACCAACAGTATAAGTGAAAGCGGCACATTTATAGACATTAGATATGCAAAAGATATAATTATTGACGTGCTTGTAATAAGAATGTTTTCGGGACCGTGGTGAGCAAGCTCTACAATATCAAACAAATCGCATGTCATTCGAGCCATAATTTTACCGGTTTCGTTGTTATCAAAGAATGACACCGGTAATTTTTCTATGTGCGAAAACAAGTCGCTTCGCATTTTTTCTTGCATTTTAACGCCCATCATATGACCCTGATACTGCACAAAATACGAAAGTCCCATTCGCGCAAGATAAATAACCAAAAGCAAACTGCCACAAACAATAATTTCGGTGTATTTTTTATTTGGCATAAAATCGTTTAGCAGTTCGCGTGTTATCATAGGATAAAAAATTCCTATAACCGACATCGTAAACGCCGCCAACATATCAAGCACAAAGATTTTTTTATGGGGTTTATAATAGCTTAAAAATCTTTTTAACATAACTTTGCCTTTCTAATTTTCATTAAGTTTTTTATACATTGCAATAATTTCTTGTCTTAAATTTTTATTTTCCTCATTCTTGAGTTTAGGATCATTTTCAAGTAGGTTAGCTGCCGCCATACCTGCCATACGCAATATGTCATTATCAGCATATATATCGGCAATTTTTAGTTGCGGCAATCCGTGTTGACGTGAACCCAAAAAGTCGCCGGGACCACGCAATCTTAAATCCTCGTCGGCAATTTTAAAACCGTCGGTGCTTGATTTTATAACATTCAATCGGTCGGCGGTGGTACCGGTAGTGTAGTCAGAAATAAAAATACAGGTGGATTTATATCTACCTCGGCCAATTCTTCCGCGCAACTGATGAAGCTGCGACAAACCAAACCGTTCGGCATTTTCTATAACCATTATGGCCGCATTAGGAACATCAATGCCAACCTCTATTACGGTAGTACAAACAAGCAATGTGATTTCACCGTTTTTAAAAGCGCGCATTACCGCTTCCTTATCCTTTGGCTTCATTTTGCCGTGCAAAAGACCTACGCTATAATTTTTAAATTCGCCGCTTTTTATTTCAGCAAAATATTGCTCGGCGCTTTTAATATCAATCTCTTCATTTCCCTCGACCATTGGGCAAACGATGTAACCCTGTCTGCCCTCGTCGAGATGTTTCTTTATATAACCAAAAACTCGCTGACGAAGCGCAGGCTCAACGCAATAGTTTTCAATTTGTTGTCTGCCGCGCGGATATTCGTCGATAATGCTTATGTCAAGATCTCCATATATAATTAAACCCAAGGTTCTCGGAATCGGAGTTGCCGACATAACAAGCGTGTGGGGGTGATCACCCTTTTCGGAAAAATTGGCTCGCTGTGTTACACCGAAACGGTGCTGTTCGTCGGTTATTACCAGGGCTAAATTTTTAAAGTTTACGTCTTCACTTATAATCGCATGAGTGCCGATAGCAAGTTGCGCTTCGCCCAAAGCGAGCATATCTTTTACTTTTTGCTTTTCGGTTTTTTTAAGTGAGCCTGTAAGTAACAAGCACTTTATATCTGTATCTTTTAAACTCTCGCAAAGATTTTTATAGTGTTGCTCAGCAAGTATTTCGGTAGGAGCCATAATCGCCGCTTGAAAACCCGACATTGCAGTATGATACATAAGCGTTGCCGCAACTGCTGTTTTGCCACAACCTACATCGCCCTGTATCAAGCGGTTCATAATATTACCTGAGCGCATATCCCTAACGCAGTCGCTTATCACCCTTTTTTGAGCCGAGGTCATTTCAAACGGAAGGGATTTTATATACCGAGTGGTATAATCGTTTTCAAAAATAAATTTCGAGTTTATTTTTCGTTTGTTCTTTAACAACATTAACCCTGTGCGAAGCACAAACAATTCCTCAAAAACAAGATGCTTTTTTGCGCGTTCCAACGCTTCGGGACTTTTAGGAAAATGAATGTTATGTATCGCTTCTCGCAAATCGCAAAGTTTGTATGCCTTGCGCACGCTTTCGGGTAAAACATTCTCGATTTCGCAACTTTGTAAGGCCGTTTTAACAAGCTTGGTTATCACCGTCGAGGTCATATTTTTTGACGCGGGATATACAGGCACTATACCAGTGTCACCCACCTCGCGAATCTCGGGCGAAGACATTTGCAATTCAAACCGACCAGCTTGTATCTTTCCCGAAAAAAGATATTCACCGCCTTCATTTAAACGAGCGGCCAAATATTTATTGTTAAAAATTGTAACCTGAAGATACGCCGTGCCATCGCTTATTTTAAACTTATATAGTGTCATATTAGTGCGAATCTTGTGTTCTGTGACAGGGGTAATCAAGCGTGCTTTTACGCACACCTTTTGATCGGCAGAACAGTCAAAGATTTGTTTTATATTGCTAAAATCTTCATACCCACGCGGAAAATAACGCAAAAGGGCACCGATTGTATCGATGCCCAGTGAGTACAAATGCTGGGCGCGTTTTTCGCCAACGCCCTTTAAAAATCTTATGTCAGTTTGAAAGTTAGACATTTAATTTATCACTCTACAGAAATAATATAGTAATATACCGGTTGACCACCGTTTACAAAGGTAATCTCTACCTTATTGCCAAACTTTTGATTAAGTGATGATTCTAACGCCGAAGCCTGAGCGTCTGTTATGTCCGCACCATAAATTACGGTTACAAACTGACTGTCGCGCTTAATCATAGATTTAATAAGTTTTTGTGTAGCCTTATCAATATCGGTATCAACAAACGAAATCTTACCGCCGGTCATGGCCATAATTTCACCCTGTTTAATCTTGTGACCGTCAAAATCAGAATCACGCGCAGCAAAGGTTACCTGACCTGTTGCGATTTGTTCAGCCGCTTTTTGCATTGCGATAGCGTTGGTTTCACAATCAATGCTATCATCAAAGTTAAGCATCGCAGTAATGCCTTGCGGAATAGTTCTTGTGTGCAAAACAATTACCTTGCGTGTGCTTATCGGAATAGCTTGCTCAGCAGCCATTATAATATTCTTGTTATTTGGAAGCACAAATACCGTCTCTGCCGGTGTGCTTTCAATAGCGCGTAAAATGTTGTCGGTACTTGGGTTCATGGTTTGACCGCCCGAAACAATAGTATCTACGCCAAGGTCACGGAAAAGTGCCGCTATGCCATCACCCGCGCAAACCGAAACAAAACCTACGGGCTTTGTAATTTCAACCGACTCAATCTTTTCGTTTTCGATGGTTTTAGCCGGTGCTTTTTTAGTGCTTTGTGCATCGTGTTTTGCCTTTTCATGTTGGTCACGCATATTTTCAACCTTCATGCTGGTAAGTTGGCCAAAAGTCAGACCCTCTTCAAAAGCATTGCCGGGATGATCGGTATGAACATGAACCTTAATTATTTCTTCGTCATCAACCACAACCACACAATCACCTATGGTTTCAAGGTATGCGCGAAGTTCAGCGGGCTCTTTTGTGCATTCGCTATCACGTTTTACAATAAACTCGGTACAATAAGTAAATGTGATTTCGGTTTCAAATTCACCTGCTGCATTGCGGGCGGTTTCGTTGTCGTCATCTTCTACAATTTCGGCGCCGCCGTTGTTTGAAGCAATAACAACACCATCACGGAAAACAGACATCATACCCTCTAGTATGATTACAAAACCTTGACCGCCAGCATCAACAACCCCTGCCTTTTTAAGCATAGGCAAAAGCTCAGGCGTTTCAGCAAGGGCCTGCTTTGCGCCTTCAATAGCATCTGCAAAAACGCCTAACGCATCTTTGCCGGCAGCAAGCGCTGCTGCTGCGTGTTCGCTAGCAATACGCGCAACTGTTAGTATTGTGCCTTCGGTTGGTTTCATAACAGCCTTATATGCCGCTTCTACACCTAACTTAAATGCTGCCGCCAAATTCTCGGCAGTTACATTTTCATCGTTGCCTATACCCTTTGCAAACCCACGGAACAATAGCGATGTAATAACACCGGAGTTTCCGCGCGCGCCGCGCAAGAGCGCAGACGCATTTATTTGCGCAACCTTACCTGCGGTTTCATCGCTCACCTTTTCTAGTTCGCGAACCGCATTTGACAAGGTCATAGACATATTTGTACCCGTATCACCGTCCGGTACAGGGAAAACATTAAGATCATCTACCGGCTTGCGATTGTTTGCAAGATTGTTTGCGGCAGAGATAATAGCATCACGTAAAATATTACCGTTAAACAAAGATAAACACTCCTTCTAAAGTCAGCGAGAATAGTTTTATTCCTTTATTCCGTCTACCTTTACGTTTACCTGATTTACGGTAATACCGGTAGATTCTTTTACAACATATTTAACCTTTTCGGTAATGCTTGCCGCAATGGCGGGAATGTTCATACCAAAGGTTACCATTATATGAATTTCAACATCTATTTGATCGGCACTACCAGTAACTTTAATACCGGTGTCAAGTGCTTGCTCTTTAGATACAAGACCAAATATGCGTTGACGGTTGGTGTGAGGCATCATTCCAACAACGCCAAAGCAGGAGGTCACAGCGTGACCGATAAGTTTTCCTAGGAAATTTTCGGTAAAACATATTGCGCCTGTTCTGGTTTCGTAAGCTATCATAAATAAATCCTCCTAAAATTCATAATTTTCAAACTCTAAATAAATATCGCTACTGCTTGCCTTAATTTCGCCCTTAATATCCGTGTCATAAAACAAGACACCATTAAGGTAACAAATAGGTATTTGTGGCATCTCGGTAAGCAAAGTACCTGCTACATCACTAATAGAGCATTGACCCGAATGATATGCATCAAGTATCGACTTACAGGGTGATGAAGACGGTGTCTGCGGTTCTTGATCCTCGCCCTCAATAGGAGTGTCGGTATTTTCCGCAACGTCTTGCACGCCATACGCCGCACTTCCCCCTGCTGTTACCAGTTGGGTAAAATCCATATTATCAAGCAACTGTACTTCGCCTAAATAAAGTTGAAAGCTGCCGCTTGATAACCGTTGGATATATTGCTCATAAGTGCATGTAATAACGTTCATCTGTATGCCTGACGCCCGACATTGTTGCGCAATCAAATTGGCGGCCATCACACGAGATGCATTTTCCGAATTTACAAGCAGTGTAAATGCAGGGTAATTTCCCGATGAATTTGTGTAAAATCCATCTGCATTCAAACTATTATACCCTATTTTTGAAAGATTTTCAACCGTTATTTTAGAATTTGGTCGACTCTCGATGGTTTGCAGAGCCGATGTGGGTTCAAACATAGGGTTAAAAAAGCCATCGGCAGGAATTGCATTATTAAAATATGCAGTTTTGCAAACATCCTCACGATTTAACGCCGAAGATATTGCATAGCGTATTTCCTTGCTTTGCAAAGCTGCGTAACCGCTATTAATACCTATATAAACAAATCGATTAAGATTGACATCGGTCTTTTTACCGCTCATTCGCACAATGTCACCGCTATCGGTATAATACATACCTGTTGCGCCCACCTCCACATAATGCGCGGTAGAGATTGCGTCGGGCGAGTTTATGAGCTTTATCTTTTTTATTTTGCACTTGTTGCCGTAATAATTGGGGTTGTACACTAGCGCCGCTTCATCAGGCGACACCAAATATCTTCCGCAGCCTATCGGAATAATTTCCTTGCCGTCGGCATCAAACACACCCGAACTTCCCGACTTAAGCACCGGAAAATCCAACAAATTTACAAAATATTCATCGTATTGTGAAAGTTTAAAGGCTACCGTTTTCGAATCGACTACAGCCACCGATGTAACCTCGTAAAAATTGTGCATATACCGAGCATTTTCTTTTGCAAGGTTGTACGAATAAACAACATCCGATGCTGTAACAGCGCTTCCGTCAGTAAAGGTTGCGTCATTAAGCGTTACGGTACAAACCATATCCTGCATAACCGCTTCCTTGGCTAAAACAAATTTAATTTCAAACTTATTATCTGTTTTTATGAGACTATCATACAAGAGCCCTGCTATTTCACGATTTGCCGCAGTTTTAGCAGTATAGGGATTAAAACTATCGCTATACACATAAAGCAAACTCATTTCGTCCTTTTGTTCGGTTTGAGACGGCGTTATCGGCGTTGTTTCACCGCTGCTTAAATCGATAACATTTTGTCGGCATCCGCAAATGCAAAATATTAAAATTAAAATCATTAAAAAGCAAATTGTTTTTTTCAAGCGCCGTCACCACCTTTTAAGTTGAAAGTTATTTATAAATTAGTTTGGCCGATTTGGTTAATCCGGTTGTTTCGTCTATGTCAAAAACACAGCCGTTTAACATACATTTACCGGTCGCTTGTTCAAATCGGGACATATCATTATCACGCAAGCGATTTATTATAATTTCGTTTTTTACGCCCAAGATGGAATTAACCACACCCGTCATACCAAGGTCGGTAATATAGCCCGTGCCACAAGGTAAAACCTGAGCGTCCGCCGTTTGAACGTGCGTATGCGTGCCAAAAAGCGCAGTTACCTTGCCGTCCAGATAAAAGCCCATTGCTCGCTTTTCACTGGTAGCCTCGGCATGAAAATCCACAAAAATGTATTTAGCACCGTCCAAATGCGCTCTTTCAATTAGCCCATCAACACATTTAAAAGGATTATCTGCATTTAATCTTTCAAGATATATTTGCCCCGAAAGATTAATAACCGCTGCCAAAGCCCTACCCATATCATAAAGACAATAGCCGCTGCCGATAGTTACATCCTTTAAATTGTGCGGCCGCAAAACATACGGATTAGTATCCGCCATATCGTAGAACTCCTTGCGTCGAAGCGTATGATTACCACCGGTAATAACATCGGCTCCTGCCGTAAAAAGCATTTCGGCACTGCTTGGCAATATACCATTTCCTTCGGCCGAATTTTCTCCGTTCACAATAACAAAATCTATACCTTCTTCACTTTTTATACGAGGTATCATTTTTAGTGCATAGTCACAACCGTCAGGCGAGCAAACGTCACCCACCGCCAAAACTTTCATTCAAATCCACTTTCTAACTAAAAATCATTATACATATTTATATTAACATATAATAATGTATAATTCAATAATTTTAAAATTTCAATTTTTAACTTTCAATTTAAAAAGGGTTGGTATCCCAACCCCTTTCATCATCCCGTAATACCAACACGGTCAATGCTTTCGATAAAACCGCGTTGAATAAACATATAGAATATAAGAACCGGCAATATGAAAATCAGACATGATGCCATTATTACCGATGCCTGTTGCGGAGTACTTGCCCCACCGTAAAGTCCCCATTTTGCGCCAATATAATCCGGCACGGCGCCCAAAGAACACGCCAGGGGCAAATCCTTTGTAAGATACATGCCCGACAGCAACGAGTCGTTCCAATGCCATATAATAGAGAAAACCAGCACCGTTATAAACACCACGCTTGACGATGGAACCGCTATGCGCAAAAAGGTTTTAACCGGCCCTGCGCCATCAACCCAAGCAGCTTCCTCAAGCTCGCGCGGAAGACCGGTAAAAAATTGGATATAAATGTAAATTAACACGCCCGAACGAAGACCTACGCCCAAAAGCGAAGGGAACCACAATGTCCATCCGGTATTTACAATATTTATGGTTATGTCAAACGCTGTCCAATCTGCACCAAACAAACCGCCAAGCCACCAAACCAATTTTTCTATACCTCTGCCTATAAACAGAAAATCCACGTTAGTATAGTTTACCATTCTTGGGATAAGCATCATCATATCGGGAACCAAAATGGTCACAAAAAGTATACCGGTAAATAGTTTTTTGCCTTTAAAATCAAATCTTGCAAAACCATAACCTACAACTGCACAAGAAGCTACTTCCAACAAAGCACTTACTATCTCAAACTTTAACGTGTTTAAAAATGTTGCCAAATAGTCTATAGCTTCAAATGCTTTGGAAAAATTATCTTTTATATTAAGCGCAGTAGGTATCCAAACACGTGTTGAGTTTGCAAAAGCCAAAGGACTCATTATTGAGGTTACTATCATATAAAGAAGAGGATAAAGAATTATAAAGCCAATTGATATCAAAAGCGCATATCTTACCACGGCATAGGCAACCGATAATGAGGTTTTTGCATAACGCAACGCCCTTAGTTTTTTTGCTTCCGAAAAGTGTTCAAAAAGTCTTTGCGTACTAATCCCCTCCTTAGCAACATAGATACGCACTATATTATATCATTTTGGTTTTTAAAAATCAATTGTTTTTAGCGCGTTTTTTAAAATCGTAAGTGAGTATTCAAGAGAAAAAACGAGCATTTGCGAGAAAAGCGGAGATAATGATTTTTAAATTAATTTTTTTAAAAAATAGTGTTGACAAACCAAATTGACTATGGTATTATATTCGGGCACTAAAAAAGAAAAACAAATTTGGAGGTTTTGGTTATGTCTAAAACATTTATGGCAAAACCTGCCGACGTTCAGCGCAAATGGTACATCGTTGACGCTGCAAATCGCCCTCTTGGCCGCACCGCTGCTAAGGTTGCTGATTTGCTTCGCGGTAAAGTAAAACCAAGTTTTACTCCTCACGTTGACTGTGGCGACCACGTTATCGTTATCAATGCTGACAAGGCAGTTTTAACAGGCAAAAAGTTAGAAAACAAGTATTATCGCCGTCATACAGGCTACATCGGTGGTCTTAAAGAGGTTAAGTATTCAACCCTTATGAACACCCGTCCTGAGCTTGCTATGGAACTTGCAGTAAAGGGCATGGTTCCCGATACTACAATCGGTCGTAAGGCACTTACTCGTCTTCATATATATGCAGGCGAAAACTACGTTCAGGTAGCACAAAAACCTGAAAAGTATGAATTTTAAGAAGGGAGACAGAAACAATGTTTGAAGGAAAGCCATATTTTTACGGCACCGGCAGAAGAAAGAGTTCTGTTGCCCGTGTTAGAGTATATCAGGGTACCGGTAAAATCACTATCAACGAAAGAGATATTGATGATTACTTTGGTCTTGAAACCTTAAAGGTTATCGTTCGTCAGCCACTCGTTCTTACCGAAAATGCTGACAAGTTTGACATCGTATGCCGCGTTGCAGGTGGCGGTGTTACCGGTCAGGCAGGTGCTATCCGCCACGGTATCGCTCGTGCACTTTTGCAGGCAGATGCTGAACTCCGTCCAGAACTTAAGAAGGCTGGCTTCCTCACTCGTGACCCACGTATGAAGGAAAGAAAGAAATACGGTCTCAAGGGCGCACGTCGTGCACCACAGTTCTCAAAACGTTAATCGTTTTACAAAACGTTTACAAGCCTTGCAGTTTTTGCAGGGCTTGTTTTTTTGTGCACGCCGTGCCGCACGTCGTGGCGCTGACTGCGCCCGTCCCCTTTGTCGCGTTGCGACATTTCCCCACACAGTGGGGAATAACCACAGTTCTCAAAACGTTAATCGTTTTACAAAACGTTTACAAGCCTTGCGGTTTTCGCAGGGCTTGTTTTTTTGTTGGTATAAAAAAACAATAACCACAATATATAGATTGGTGTCCTAATTTGTGGTAATTTTATATAAAAGGTCAAAAAATTTTTCAAAAAAACTATTGAAATTTATGCTTTGCTGTTGTATTATGATTTTGTATATGTGTAAGTATGGATTAGTGCCCCTTAAATCAGTGGGCAGTCACAATACGGTTTTGGGCAGCGTAACACACTTACTTAACAATGTACTTTAAATTTCAGTGGATAATATCCACAAAGAAAGGAATGTTTTTTAAATGACAAACGTATTTAAAAACAAAGCTCTCGCATTTGTACTTGCATTTGCAGTTCTTGCAGTGTCATTGTTCACAGGCGTTGCAGTAAGTCACGTTCACGTTGACGCAGCAGACCCTGTTCAGACGGCAGAAGGCGAAGTTGACCTTCTTGAATTTGGCAATTATCTTATTAACGATCTTGGCAGTACTAGCCAATGGTATGACAACAAGCTTGCCGACAACGGCGAAACCGGTGCTGACTGGGATAACGCTATTATAATTGATAGCGCAGAAGAGTTGGTTTACCTTTGTAAGGCATCCGGCGATGATACTAAGGGTAAATACTATAAGGTTGCTGACGGTATCGCAGGCTTTAACCTTGCAAGTGCTAGCCTTGATATTGATGGCACTTTAGCTGATAACGTTAATATAATTAAAGGCAGTGGTAAAAACCACTCAGGCGGCGCACCCGGTTTCCAGGGTCACTTTGACGGTAACGGCGCTACAGTTTACGGCGCTTGGACCAACCACAATGCAGGTCAAGTTTCCCCTTATGGAGCTTTATTTAGCTGTGCAAAGGGCGAAATAACAATCAAAAACATCCACGT
>JAZQYL010000017.1:0-26269 GCA_045633485.1 Acutalibacteraceae bacterium
AAACCCTTGCTATTTTTTAAAATAACAAGGGTTTTGCGGCTATAGTTTGCAATCTTAAAAAATGAAAGTAATTTTTTAATAAAATAACCGCATATTAAAGAGTAAGAAAAAATTTTTTCTACATCTTTAAAACAAAAAATACAATAAATTACAATTGTTGTTAAAATATAATTTTTTAGTATAAAAATATGCTTTTAAAAAAGCATTTCGACAATTGCAAAAATATTATAACAAAATAGGATTGTCGAAATTTAGTGAAATTTGTAGATTAATAAAATTTTTTTAAAATTAATTTCTTGTGCTTAAAAATTGTGCTGCAATTTCTGCAAGTTTTATGTCTTTTTCTTCGATATTTTTTTGTTTTTCACTTTCTAATAATACAACACAGCCTATAATGTCACCTGCAGAAATAACCGGTATAGCGACCAATAATTTATTTGTTATGTCTTCAAAAGCATAAATATTAGAATTTTGTGAATTAATAAATTTTTGTCGTGATTCACAAATTTTTTCAATATCATCGGTAATATCTTTTTCAATAAATATTTTTTTAGAGCCGCCGCTAACAGCAATACACCTGTCTCTATCACAAATTGCAATAATAAGATCACAAGCTATAGATAATGCAGCTACAAGATCACCGGCAAATGAATTCATTTCACCCATAGGAGAATATTTTTTAAAAACAACCTCTCCACTATTACCAGTAAAAATTTCTAAAGGGTCGCCCTCACGAATCCTCATTGTTCTTCTAATCTCTTTCGGGATAACAACACGACCAAGGTCGTCTATACGGCGTACAATACCTGTTGCTTTCATAATATATAAAATTCTCCTTGCTTTACAAATTTGTACTGTTAGTATCTGTAAAACAAGGAGATTTATACTTGTAATTATTTTAAGAATCAATAAATTGCCGCCAATTATTCTCATCAATGTTTATATGTTTAGTTAATTCCAATTCTTCGCAGAGTTCTCTAATGTCTTCAAAAGTTGTTTTGATACATCTACTAACAAAATAGGGTTCGTGCCACCCATGTCCGTTTGCTACACTATGGACTATATAGGGCTGTGAATCCTTGGGATTAACATACAGCTGGTCTATTACCGCTTCCGAATAGCTTGTTGTTATAGGAAAAGTTAAAACCTTGGTTAATTCCTCCAACACCTCATTCCTTGGCTGGCCTCTACCATCATAGGTATATGTATAATCTTCATAATTTTGTGCGTTAATGTTTTTTATCCAATAAAATGAAGAAAGGCTAACATTTTTAGCAATAGACTTGACCTCTTCCCAGGTTGTCGCTTTAGTTTCCTCATTTTCGCAAATTACATAGGGCATTTTGTTATCTATAATAATGTTTCCCGCAACCCATGCTGCCCCACTCTCAGAACCAAAGAAAAAAATGTATAGTTTATTATTTTTATGTTTTATGGCTTTTTGTTCTTGGTCAACGATGTCGCAATTCTTTCTTTTATTAAAAAACATAGAATCACTCCTTTCTTGAAATTGTATCACAAAATATACAGCAAAACAAGTATGACATTGTTTTAGTTATAAAGAATGAAATCTATTCACCACACTATGTATCGCAAAGCAAAACCTGTCGATTGGTGTCAATGTTGTATGTGACGGGGTGCGGGTGTCCGGCGGACACCTCTGCAAAGCAGAAGCACCGACCGAGGCGGCAGCCGAGACCACCCTCACGAATCCGCATAGTTCTTCTGATTTCTTTCGGGATGACAACACTGCCCAAATCATCTATTCTTCTCACAATACCTGTTGCTTTCATATTATATAAATCTCCTTATCACATTTCGTAGGGAAGGCATTTATGCCTTCCGCTTTAACGGAACGGATAAATCCGTTCCCTACATTTTCAAATCGTGATGTTATTATTTGTGATAAAATGTAATTTATACTGCGAATATTTACTTTTTGTGCTAATTGTGATATAGTGTATGAAATAAGGTTTTAGGAGTTCATTTATGAAAATAATAAAATTTGTGTCGGGTATTACTTTATCAATTGCAATAGCTGCTATTGCAATTTTTATAGAAAATCTTTTGCCAATTCATTTGATTGGTGGTGCCGTAATTGCAATGTTTATTGGAATGATTGTAAATCATTTTATCGGCAAAAACAGTTTTATTGCCTCAGGTGTTAAATTCACATCAAAGAAAATACTAAAATTTGCTATTATATTGCTCGGCCTTTCTCTTAATATCAACACGATTTTACACGTTGGTAAAATGTCAATTGTGGTTATGATATTTACACTCGCCACCTGTTTCGGCGGCGGTTACTTTATTGGCAAGGCTTTAGGACTAAACTGGAAGCTATCTAACCTTATTTCTGCAGGAACGGGGATTTGTGGTGGTTCAGCCATTGCCGCTATTGCTCCTACCATCGACGCCGAGGATAGTGACGTTGCGTATGCTATGTCTGCCACTTTCCTTTTTGATATGGCAATGATAGTGTTATTTCCAATTATGGGAAAAGCGATTGGTATGAGCGCCGAAGCCTTTGGTATTTGGGCAGGGACAGCGGTTAACGATACATCTTCTGTTGTGGCAACAGGATATGCTTTTTCTGAAGCCGCTGGCGATTTTGCGACTATGGTTAAGCTCACTCGCACACTTTCAATTATTCCTACCGTTTTGACCTTTGCTTTAATTCAAATGAATCTTAAACGAAAAGAAGCAATTAAAAGCGGAAAAAAAGAAAAAGAAATTAAAACCAATTTTAGCTTTACTAAAATTTTTCCTTGGTTCATTTTAGGATTTTTAGCAATGTCGATTGTGGCAAGTGTATTTACTATACCTACCGAAATAGTTGCTACAACAAAACAGATAAGTAAATTTTTAATGGTTTGTGCCCTTGCCGCAATCGGTCTAAATACATCATTTAAAGATATGAAAAAATCAGGAATCAAACCTATGATACATGGATTTATTATATCAGCGCTTGTTGTTATTGTAGCTCTTGTGGTTGAAATCGCATTGGGAATAGTGTAAAACTTAAGCGGAGTGGTTTTCCACCCCGCTATTTTTATATTCATTTACCTCGCTTTTATGTTTATATTATAGTTAATATCGCCAATCATGAGTTGTTTTTAATCATCTTATTTTTTAAAATTATATATGATATTGAAAAAAATAACTAAACATGTTATTATATTATTAACAAAAAATACATTAGGGGTGTTTGTATGAAAAAATTTTTAGCAATTGCGATGATTATTACTTTATCTTGCACACTTGTTTCTTGCGGAAGATTAATGTGTAATGGTTGTGGCAAAATATCACTAGAAGAAAAACATAAGGTTAAATATTTTGGACAAGAGGCATATTTGTGTGATGAGTGCAAAGAAATGATTGAACCATATGAAGATTCTGTCGAAAAAATTTTCCCAAATTTTTAAAATATTACAAAAATTTGCTAAACGATTGTAAAAAAACATCATATATAAAAATTTATAATAAATAAATTTAATATTAAAAGGAATGGTAATTATGAAAACAAAAATTATAACTATTATAATATCGATATTATTATGGATTGTAGCAATTACACTGGGAATACTATCCTTTTTTACTGTTAATTCAGAAAAATATTCATATTATCAATATCAGCGTAGTGAGTGTGTAAAAGGTTATGAAGATTGTATGTATTCTTATTATAACGATGAGTACATTAATAAACCTTATTTAAGACTTGCAGAAACATATGAAGATTTAATTGATAAGTGGGATGAAAGAATAGAATCGTTGGAAAAGAAGGCTATGCTATTAGGTATAGGCGCAGGAGTGGCCGGAGTAATTGCAATAGGAATAACTATATTTGCTTTTAAAAAACGTAAAGTTGATACTGATAGTAATGCGACTGAAAATATTGAATATGATTTAGTACAAAATATAAATGAGAGCGAACAAGTTGTGGAAACCACGACAAGCGCAGAATAAATAAAGCGAGGATCAAACCTCGCTTTTTATTTATGTATTAGGATCTTAATCATCTGCAAAATTTTTATTCGCCTTTAACCGCTTTTATTAAAAATTTTGCAATGTCGGTGTTGTCAACCGTTTTGTCTTTGAAATATTCACTTCCCTTACCTACTGCAAAAACACGTACGGGCGTAGCAGTATGTTCGTTTGTGGTAAGTAGGTCGGTAAGTTTTTCATCGTCTTTAGGTAATTTAACACCACCGGTATCATGGTCAGAGGTAACTATTAGTAAAGTATCCGGATTTTGCTCCATAAATTTTAATACCGCAGCAACGGTTCTATCAAGTGTTACAACACTCGCTAGCTTTCCGTTTATATTGTTGTTCTGACCAAATTTATCAGTACCGCAGCTTTCTACCATAAGGAAGAATCCGTTATCGTTTTTTAGTCGTTGTAATGCCACTTCGGTAGCAAGGGCAAGATTATCGGTTGCTACACTTGAATAGCGATCCACAATGCCTAAAAACTTCTTTTGGCCGTCTCTATCTGTAGACAACGCCTCATCAAAACGGGCAAAATCCTTTGCTACAACATATTCGTTATTAATTATAGCGCGCGCTTGCGAATCGATAGGTCCAAAAACACTATTGTAATCCTCACCCATAATAACATCGGCTTTAACCTTAATTATATCGCTTATAATCTCCGAGGTGTTATCGCGTGAAAGATTATGGACAGTAAATGCAGATGGCGTAGCGCCCGAAAGCTTATCATCGGTAACAATACCGATTTTTTTACCGGCATCACGGGCAATTTCGGTAACATTTTTAAGATCATTACCTTCGGGATCCTTACCGATATAGCCATTGTTGGTTTTTACCCCGGTTGACAGCGCGGTAGCCGCCGCCGCTGAATCGGTGATGTCTTGATCGGCTGAGCTTGTTGTTGCAAGGCCGCAGTTTACAATTTGGTTTAAGACAAGACCAAATTCGTAAACACCGTCAACGTTACTTTCGGCCAAGGTAATGTCGTTTGGTCCCATGCCGTCACCAATAATCAGAATAACGTTTTTAGGAGTAGTAAAATCGCTGTTTATTATTTTTTCTACCTGTTTTTTTGTTATGGTAATTTTACTTTCGTTAAGCGGAATTTGTAGCTCGTTTTTACCACAAGAGCAAAAACTTAAAAGCAACAAACAAGATAATATAACAACAAAAAATTTTTTCATATCAAGCTTCCCTTTTAAAAATTACTTTTATATAAAAAATAAAAAGTTGCTTTGCAAAGCAAAACAACTAACAAAATCATTTTATCATATTATAATTGTTATAGTCAACAGTTTTTTTAATAAAGTAAAAAATTTCTATGTTTAGCATAATTACCTAGTTTTAATTTTATAAATTATGCGAATTGAAAAACAATATACAATATGGTATATTAAATACACAGAAAAGAGATAGCTTTTCGGTAAAACTCTCTTAAATCTTAAATTTAATAAGGCAAAAAAACAAAAAACTAACATTTAATTTAAATTTATTGGAAAATATTTTATGTAAAATAATAACAGCCTTTTGAGTTTAAGTTTTTAGGAGCTTTATATAGCATATGTTCCTTGAAAACCAATCCTTAAAAGAATCTCGCTTTACGGGAAATGCAAAAGAATTTGCGAATTAATAGGATTTAATGAGTAAAAAGAGGAACAAATTAAAGAAAAGAGAGGTACAACAAAAAGATGTTAGATATCAAGAGTGAACAAAAATAACCCTTGACCGATAAAAACCGTGTAAAGAAACGGTCGGTCAAGGGTTATTTTGTTTTTTATAGGTGTTTTTTCAAACGTTCTGAAAGGACGTTTTTTATTTTTGATTTTTTCCTTGAAAAAGCAATAATTCTTTTATATAATAAGATAAATATTTTTATTTGGAGATTTGATTGTGAATAAAATAGAAAGCTTTCAGATAAATCATTTAACACTTGAATCGGGACTTTATGTTTCACGTAGGGATTATAAAAACGATTGCGTTGTTACTACATTTGACATGCGTATTACCGCACCTAATCGTGAGCCTGTTATTGATATGCCTGCACTTCATACGATAGAGCATTTGTGCGCAACATATCTCAGAAATAGCGAAAGCAAAGATGATATAGTATATTTTGGACCAATGGGATGTCGCACGGGATGTTACCTTGTTATGTTTGGAAATTTAACAAGTGAGGAAGTTTATGATTTGGTATTACAGATGTGTGATTTTGTAATAAATTTTAAGGGTGAAATTCCCGGAGCTTCCCCCATAGAATGCGGAAATTATTCCGAACAAAATCTTGATATGGCAAAATATTATATAAAAAAATACAAAGAAAATTTAGTAAGTAATAAGTATTTTGAATATAAATAAAAAAACAACAACTATTCTATCTTTTTCTTAAAACTCAACGTAGAGTGAAGTGTATTATGAAAAGGAAGTGATTGTAATAACTGCTTTAGCATATCTTTTTGTGATTTTAAAAAACACTGTATACGGTACTACCAACTTTTTTACCAAGGGATTAAATTCGAATAACGTAGATGCTATTGATATTTTGGCGCTACGTTTTTTGTTAAGTTTTGTCGTTTTATGGTTGCTAAAAAGTTTTAAAATTTTAAAAATAGAGATTGGCTTAAAAGATATTTTTACAAAAACCGACCGACATAAATATATAATGCCGTTGTTTTTGGCAGCACTTTTTTCGCCTGTTATTGAAATGCTTTTTGAAACTACCGGTTTTACCAAAACATCGGCAGTTACAGCAGGGGTTATACTATCTATTATGCCAATAGTAGCATGTATTAGCGAGTCATTAATTCTTAAAGAAGGTACTACTTTTGCGCAAAAAATATTTTTGATTCTTGGTATTATAGGCGTTATATATATTGCAGTAAAAACCGATACAAAAAGCGGAAATGATACTTTGTTTGGTATTATTTGTTTAACAATCGCAGCAGTGGCAGGACCTGTTTACCTTGTTTTTTCGCGAAAAAGTTCCGGGAAATTCAAACCAATTGAAATTACCTATTTTTCTTGTATATTAGGAGTAATGGTATTTAATACCATTAGTGTAGCAAAACATTTATGGAAAGGAAATATTTTAAATTATTTTGACCCCTATTTTAATCCCGATAACCTTATCGGGTTTGCGGTTTTATCGATTGTTTCTACAATAATTTGTACAGTAATGAACAATTTTTCAATGTCGCGATTACAGGCGTCTACGGTGTCTGCATTTGGCGGAGTCTCCACAGTTGTTACAATTCTTATTGGAGTTTTGTTTTTAAAGGAACAGTTGGAGTATTTTCACTACATAGGATTTGCGCTAATATTTATTAGAATAGTCGGCGTAAGCTATATTGCGATAAAAAAAGATAAAAATAAACTTAAAAAAGCCCGAGACTAATCTCGGGCTTTTAAATTTTAGGAATGTAGATATCGTCTTTATCGTCGGGGTCTAAATTTGCGTCGGGATCGCCGCCTAACTCAATGTCCCAATTATTAACATACTGCATTAAAACGCCATAATCCTTGTTGTTAACGCTTCCGTCATCGTTTGTATCGGCGCAGGATGTATCAATTTGTACGTTCCAGCCGTTAAGGTATTGCATAAAAAGTCCTAAATCCTTGTTATTTATTACATGGTCTGAATTTATATCGCCAATAATTTTTTTGCTTTCGTTTTGCGTTTGTGCAAAAGCGATAGTGTTTAAAAATAGAATATATAAAAAAAATCCGCAAAAGATAATGGAAAAAAATCTTTTGTTCAAAAAAATCACCTCTTAAACAACAGTAGTATAACATAAATATGATTTTTTAACAAGAGGATAATATTGTAACAACAAACTCTAAAAAATACTTACTAAAAATATTTTTTTATTTACAAAACGAAGATTTAGTGTATAATGAACATAGAAAATTTGTGGTTTGGAGGATTAACATGGTATTTGGTGTTTTAAAAGACATTAAAGAGGGTGAAAATCGTGTTATTTGTACACCCGTTGAGGTTGCTTCTATCGTTGCGGCTGGCCACAAGGTGTTGGTTCAGCGTGATTGTGGAAAAGGTTCCGGCTTTTTTAACGAAAAATATGAATCTGCAGGCGCAGAAATAGTAGATACTATGGAAGAAATGTATGAGCGTTGCGATTTTCTTGCAAAGGTTAAAGAATTGTTTCCTTGTGAGTATGATTTGTTGCGTGAAGGTCAAATGGTTTATTGCTGTATTCATCCGGCGAGTCATCCTGAAGAGGTTGATGCAATATTAAAGAGTAAATGTATTGCTCTTACAGCCGAAGACAGTCATAGATTCGGTTCGCCAAACTGCGAAGCGGCAGGTAAACAAGGAGCGCTTTTTGGACTTGAATCTATGCTTACCATAAACGGTGGTAAGGGCAAATTTGTTGGAGGATTTGCAGGAGCACCCGGTATGAACGTGCTTATATTAGGCGGTGGAATTGTGGGTCAGGGCGCATTATCGGTTCTTTATGCGCTTGGCGCAAAGGTTACCGTTATGGATATTAACGCCGGCGTTTTAAGAATGCTTTCGGATCGTTATAATCAAAAGATAGACACTATGTTTTGCACCAAGGAGGCAATAGCCGCATTGTTGCCGCAAACAGATATGGTTATAAATTGCGTTAAGTGGCCGAAAGAGCGGAAGGATTTTCTTATTGATAAGGAAATGCTTAAGACAATGGAACCAGGCAGTGTTTTGGTTGACATTTCAAATGATGATCCCGGCGCTATTGAATCCAGCCACGAAACACATCATAACAATCCGCGTTATGTCGTAAACGGTGTGGTTCATTATTGCGTCAGCAATATTCCCGGCGCAGTAGCTCATTCAACATCGGTAGCCCTTGCGGCTGAAACCTTGCCGCTTTTGCTTAATATTATGAACAAAGGTCTTACCGAAGCCTGTGTAAACGACGGATTTATAAGACGTTGTCTTACAGCGTACAAGGGATACCTTACACATGAGGAGACAAGCGCAATACAAAATAAACCGTGGATAAAACCGGAAGATATTTTGCGCATTGCCGATCGCAAGCTTGATTTTGCGCCGCCGGCAACTACCACCAGAAGCGATAATTTTATTAAAATTTAATTAAAATAAATGTTCGGCATAACAAAAAGGCTGTCTCCAAAGAGACGGCCTTTTTGTTTTTATGAAAACAATTTTAATTTTGTGCTTTGCCGAGTGTTACGTCCCAATTGTTAAGGTACTGCATAAGCAGACCGTAATCCTTGTTATTTACGATAGCGTCACCGTTTGTGTCGGCGGCGGGTTCATTAATTTGAACGTTCCAATTATTAAGATATTGCATAAGAAGTCCTAAATCTTTGTTATTAACGGTGTAATCACCATTAATATCGCCTACTATGCCGGTTTGTTCCGGTGTGTTGGGCGTAAGAGTAGGTATTGGGCAGGCTTCGGCGGGCATATCCTTGTAAACGGGGATTGTAAACACAAGATGGGCATCAGAATTTGCAAAAAATCCTTTTTTAAGATATGATGCATTAGTCCAAGAGTCATAAAGCGCCGATGCGTATTGATGCCACCATATTTTATTTACAACGTTAAAATTTTTGTAATAGTAGGTATCTTGACCAACGCTTATATATCCGTCGGAATATTTTTGCGCACCACCGATAATCGCCGCATTTCGACTGTTCCAACCGTTGTTTTTTGCATATGTTAGCCCTGATTTTGTGATTTCGTCGGGGGTATTACCCGTTGCAGAGTAATTAAAAAAGTTATAATACCCTTCAAATCCTTTGTATGTACCCGAAATCATAGCAGTAGAGCCGTTTACACCCTGTTCTATTATAATGGTGGCGGCAATAACGTAAGGGCTTACACCACTTGTAACAGCCGCTTGAGTGATATCTTGAATATAAGCATCAGATTCTATGACGCCGTCACCGTTTTTGTCGTAACCTTTTTCTAAAAAAGTGCCTTTTATTATAGAACGTAGCGCGGTTTCGTTATACAGGTCAGTATTGTAAGATTGTGGCATAAAAACAAAAATTTTGTTTTCATCAAGCGAGTTTCTAGGATCTAAAAAATATTCTATTGCGCTTTTTGATGCATAGGTCCATCTGCTTTCCAGAGTAATCCAACTATCATTTTGCTGATTGTATGCGCGCATATCACGCCATTCGTTGCCGCCATATGAAAACTCCACCCATTTACGAGTGTTTTTTATATCATCGACACCATATTGTGCATTAACAGCATCGTTAAAGGATAAATCAATATTATGGGCAACAAATTGCCAATTAGGATATTTTGCGTGTAGTTGACGTAGATAGTCGTGGTAGCTACTTGGAAAATTAACAAGGTTTTTTTCAAAATCCGCATCAAAAACATATTCGTATATTATTCTTACGCGGGAGGAGAAAGCGTATCCTGTATTTTTAAAGTCATCGCCATATGCAATTTTGTACCACACATCACCGTCACCATCTAATTCTTCAGCCAAAACAGAAACTTTTGTTCCGTTTGCAAGAGAACACAAAAGTGTGGATTTGTTTTTATCTGCTTGCGCTGCTTCGTGCCCCGGGGTACCTGCGTGTGAGTAAATATTGGCACTGCCGGAAGAACTGTTTATTTCGCCGGATTTGGGATAATCTGTTTTAGCAAACGCAAAAAGATTAAGGAGAAAAGCGGCGCACAAACAAAAGCAAAAAAGTTTTTTAACAATTTTCATAATACACCTCTTGCAAAATTATATCACACAAAAATTTATAAAACAACCATATAATAATGGTAAAAGCAATATTAATAAAAAATTAATAAATTTAAAAAAGGAAAGTTTAATGGTTGACATTTACAAATGATTTATATATAATTAATAGGCGTTCGGGGCCTAAAAAATTTTTGGGTACCGCAAGAGTAAGCGGAGTAGCAGCGCGGAAGGATATAGTTTTTTAAAACTAGGTTTAAAGTAAAATTAAATAACGAGATGTGGCTCAGTTTGGTAGAGCGCTGCGTTCGGGACGCAGAGGCCGCAGGTTCGAATCCTGTCATCTCGACCAACAAAAGAAGAATCAACTATTAGGTTGATTCTTCTTTTATACAAGTATGCAAAGCAGACGGGCTAATCTTGTTATCTTGACTAAAAAACCCTTGTTCAAACGAACAAGGGTTTTTGTGTTAATTTTCATTTATAGTACGGAAAAATCCTTCAAACACAAGAATGTCATCTGATTTTTTTACGCGATGTCCTGTGCAACGGACGAAGGTTTTACCAACTTGAGGGTCTTGCCAGATAAATTCGCTTTGAATTATTTCGTTGCTTTCGGTCATATTTGTTACCATATCGCTTAAGCTTTGCTGGTTGTGCGGCAACTTATTACACCAAAATGCAAAATATTCTTGAGGGGTAAGATTGTCATCGGCGCCGAGTAATCTTCGCATGGTTGAATCGGTGTACAATTCTATCTCCCCTGTTTTTATGTTTTTACGAATTGTCCACAAACCAATATCAATGCCTTGAAGCAAAGCGTGTGTGTTAATATTAATAAATGGCGCACGGTCTTTTTCTCTAACAAGCTTTTCAACAAATTTTATCCGCTCTTTATATTCTGTAGTCGTACTGTCCATATATTTTGCGGTGATTTGTTCAGGCAGACATGGTTTATCAAATAAATAGCCTTGATAATAATCCGCGTTAAGGCTTGCTAAAACAATGAGCTCACGCAGGGTTTCTACACCTTCAAAGCATGTTTTTAACGAATTTGCCTGAGCAAAGTCTATAATGTTGTGAATAATATTATAGTTATATCCGTTTTCTTTAATATCTTGGACAAAAATACGGTCAATTTTTAAGACATCGGCCTGTATTCTTTTAAGGTGTCCAAGATTTGAATAACCTGTACCAAAATCGTCGATAGCAATTTTTATGCCCATTTTTTGAAGACGATTTAATGATAAAAGCAGATTGTCGTTTTCGTCTAACTGCATAGATTCGGTTATCTCTATTGTAAGTGCGTTTCCCGGCAAATTAAACTGTTCAAGTAAATTTAAAATTTTTGTTACTATGTTAACATCTTTTAATTGAGGTGCGGATGCATTTACACTTATAGAAAAATCAGGAATAATTTCACGCCATTTTTTACATTGTCTAAGCGCATTTTCAAAAACCCAGATTCCCACACGGTTTATTAGACCTGTTTTTTCGAGAATGGGTATAAACGTGTTGGGATAAATAACGCCTTTTGTCTTAGAGTTAAAACGCAGCAGCGCTTCTGCCGCAAAAATAGAGTATCCGTCTGCCTTTATCTGTGGTTGGAAAACAAGGAAAAAAGCGTCGCAATCTTTTTTTACCGCTTGCTCAATTTCTTCAAAAATTTGAACCTCAGAAATCTTTTCCATAATGGTTTCTTTAGAAAAAAATGCCACGGAACCAACATTTGTTTTTTTTGCGTTTTCAAGTAGCTCAACGGCGTATTCATAAATATTTTCGGCGTTGATATGCATATTTTTATCGTTAGGAACAACCGATGCCGAAATAGAGCATACATCTTCCATAGAAGTTTTGATTTTTTCAAAAATACCTTTTGCTTCCTGAGAAGATGTGCAATTTAGCAATATGGCAAAACGATAATTTCCAGTATGATAGATTTGCCACATTTCAAAGCTTTTTTCGAGCGTAGCCGCAAGTTGCCTTAAAACGTTATCGCCCCAAATAGCGCCGTGATTAAATACTGTTTTAGAAAGATTGTCCACATCGAGCAACATAAGACAATTAAAAGAATTAAGATATTTTTGCTTAATGTTTGAAAACAACATGTTTTTATTAAACAACAATGTTGTAGGATTATATAGCGGTTTAATGGCGTTTTGCGACAAGCGTCCAATCATAATAAAGTGGTCGTTATTTTCCTCTTTTATAACACTACCACGGCAGTTTGTCCAATGTAGCTGGCCCTTAGTTTGCAAACGGAAATTAAAGTCAATTTCTTCGAATTGGTGATTTACAACACAAAGAAATGTATCGCGCACTAACGAACGGTCGTTTTCGTGAACAAAACTTAAAATTGTATCTATGTCGTTTAAAGATGATTTATTGCTTTTAATAAAAAGATCATTTTGTTCTTCGCCAAAAAACTGCAGCATACCAGTTTCCAAATTTAAAAGAAACAGGCTATCGTCGGTACTGGTTCTAAGAGTTGAAAGTATATCGCCATATTTTTCAATTTGTATTTGTTTTAGACCCTTTGCACCTTTTTGCCAAGGCAAAACATCTTTTTTGGTCAAAGATTTATTGGTATACATTTTGTTGTCGGCGCGTAATAAAACATCGGCAAAGCATTCGTCGGCTTGAGGGATAAAACGCGAAGTTCCAAACGCGCAAGATACTGTACAATTTGGATAACCTTCTATTGTTAAATTTGACATTTTATTTATAACGCTTTCAACAAAAGTATCACTTTCCGCCAAGTTTTCGGTTAGTATAACAACAAACTCGTCTCCACCAATACGAAACACATTGTTTTTTGGAAAATGAGTGGCAAGATGGTTTGCAACCGTTGCAATCAGGCGATCACCTGCCATATGTCCAAATACGTCATTGGTAATTTTTAGTTTATTAACATCCAGTGCGACAACCGCAAAATCGGCAACACCATCCGCAATTTGCTGATTTAAAAGATTTTCGCGATCAATAAAGGCCGATTTGTTACCTACTCCCGTAAGACCGTCAATATGAGCTTCGGCGTCGAGTAGCATCATTTGACGTTTTAGAATTTCACGAGTTTCTAAAAATGTTTCGGTAAGTTCCCCTATTTCGTCAAACGAATTTGATTTTATGTTAAAATCAAATTCTCCGTCGGTCATATGTTTTGCTGCTTCGTTTAGTTTTTTAATCGGCCTTGCGAATCTGCGACTTACAAAAAATGCGGCAGCACTTGCTATCATTGTAACGATTGTTGCTATTAAAACAATATAAGCGCATAATATATTTCGATCTTTATAAATTTCGTTAACAGGCGCAAAGCAGGTTATTAGCATACCGTTTTTAAGCGAGGCGCTCGCGATTTTTTTGCGTATGCCGTCAAGTTTATAAGATATTAGGTTGTTATCATTTTTTTGTAATTTTTCTACAACGCCTTCAAAGTTGGGATCGTTTTTACCAATAATTTGTCCTCGTTCAAAATTCGGGTGATAAACTACAGTACCGTCATGTTTTAAAACGGCTGCTTTGCCAGTAGAAAACAACGTAATGTTTTTAACGAGTTCTTCTATGTGATCGGTGGTTATGTCAACACCTATAACACCAATTAATGTATCGCTTTTTATAATTGGAACAACATAAGAAAAAACGTAAAGACTTTTGTTGAAGTCAAAATATGAATCTAGCCAAACCGACGTGAGACTTTCTTTTGGAGAAGTCCAGCGGTTATAATTTTGATCGTTTGTTTCATCAAACAGATCGGTTACGGGATACTCGTTAAAAGCCGATGTTTCGCTGTCTTTTATAAATAAAAATCCATCGTCGGTGCCGATAAGCTCGGGATTGTAATAAGCATACACGGCAAGCGCGCTTTCGGTGCTTTCAATATGATGGATGGCGCTCGTTTTTAGATTTGCTGAACATTCATCGCGATATGTAGAGTCATTAAGATGTTGGGGTGATGTTAATTCTTCAACGGCAAAATGCGCCAAAGTATCAACAGAATCTTCTATTTTTGCAAAAATAATATCAAGTTCATCGGCGTTTACTCGGCACAAAAGGTTCATATTTTCATTAGAGTCTTTTTTAATAACGTTTGACGTTAGTGTAACGCCCAAAACGCCTATAACAAACGAGGCTATAATAACGCTTGTACAAATAAGTGACATTAGTTTGCCGCGTATAGATTTCATAAATTTCACCATCTTAACTGAATTTAAATATACTGATACATATATAGTATAACACGAAATTTTTAAGAAGGCAATAAATTATGTGTTTTTATAATTTAGGCATTATACAACAGGTTGAGAATATCTGCGGAAAATAAAAATATTGTGTACAAAAAGATTGAAATACACTCGTAAAAATGTTAATATTGTAGCAAATAATTTTAAGGTGAGAAAAACGCAAGTGAAATTTAAACGGAGATACACAAGCAGGTCAATTGGTAAAAAAGAAGTTTTTTGTTATAATAAAGTGGATTCTACTAACATTATTGCAAAAAAACTTGCTATCGGCGGAGCGGAAGAAGGAGTTGCGATTATTGCCAATGAGCAAACTGCCGGGAAAGGTAGACTGGGACGCACTTTTTTATCAAAACGAGGCGGTGTTTATTTTTCGGTAATTTTAAAACCAAATATTGCGCCTGACGACACGCTTTTTATAACCGTTGCGGCGGCCGTTGCGGCAGCGCGAGCTATAGAAAGTGTTTCGGGTAAAATATGCCAAATAAAATGGGTAAATGATATATACATAAATAACAAAAAGGTTTGCGGCATACTTACCGAGGGCGTTATGCAACAAAACGGCGTATTAGCTTATGCTATATTGGGTGTAGGGATAAATCTTTTTGAGCCTCGCGGCGGATTTTCGAGAAATCTTCCGCTTGCCGACAGCGTTTTTCACACAAAAGATAAAAAAATGTTTAAAAATCGCATAAAACAACGAGTAGTAAGTGAGTTTTTAAAGGAGTTTTTCTCTTCTTATCAAGAATTGAGTAAAAAGCAATTTATAAGCGAGTATCAGCAAAGGTCGTTTTTGACGGGCAAAAAAATAACCTATGAAAAAGATACAAAATTATTCACTGCTACAGTGGAGGGTATCGATAATAACGCTAATTTGATTGTAAAGGTCGATAATGAAACGAAGGTTTTATCATCCGGAGAGATACAAATTGTAGGGATGGAGCAGTTGCCGATATGAAAAAAACAAAAATAAAAAAAATAGCGCTTTCGGCTCTATTTGTCGCTGTCATAACGGCATGTGCATGGTTATCGATACCTACACCGTTTGGTATTAATTTAACCATTACTTTATTTGGTGTCGGACTTGCGGGATTTTTGCTCGGGGTAAAAGGTGCGCTGGCGGCAACTGGGGCATATATCTTGTTGGGCGCGTTAGGTATGCCTGTATTTTCGCAATTTGCGGGAGGCCCAGGTGTTTTGGTTGGAGCATCGGGGGGGTTTGTTTTTGGCTTTTTAGCCGTCGCAATAATGTGTGGCTTTTGCAAATCACAAAAAAACAATATTATAAAGTATGGTGTTTCCGCATTATCGGTTTTAATGTGCCATATAGCAGGAGTAATACACTTTTCGTTTGTTACGGGGAACGGTATTTTAACATCTATTTTATGCGCCTCTCTCCCCTTTTTATTAAAAGATATAGCAATTGTTTGTTTAGCTCAGCTTGTTGCTAAAAAAATCAGACTATAACAAGTGTCTTCAAAGCAAATCACCTATTTGGCGGTTGCTGGCGGGCGCTTGTTATTTTATTTTTATAAGATTGATGTCGTCAAGGTTTATTATATTAAGTCTATATAAGCATAAAAAATATATCGGTACGCAGCAAATGCAATTTAATATGACAAAATACATACTTGTTACACCGAGCGCATGTAAAATTGACCTTGAAAAAAGGCACAGCGAAAAAGCGCAACAAACGGGCAATAAAACATTTTTTACAATATTTAATTTTACGTTGCTGCATTTTAATAATTTGCCTGTGTTTAATACACCGGTCAAAAAGTTAGAAAAATACATGGTACAAATAAATCCATATATACCAAATTTTTTTAGTAAAATCAAAACAAGAATTATTCTTATTACAGAATCGCTGATAGACGTAAGAAAGGTGAATTTTTGTTGATCGAGCCCCTTAAGCATACCATCGCAAAGTGCGTCAAGATACATAAAAGGTATGATGGGGGACAAGGCAGATAACAAAAAACCGACACTTTCGTTTTTATAGATAAAAACTCCGATCTCTTTGCCAAACACCAAAAAAACCGCGGAAAAAATAATCGATACCAAAAGTGTTGCTTTAACAATTTGAGATATAACGCATTGTAAAACGCCTCTTTTTTTGCAGGTGACGCTTTCGGATATTTCGGGTAGTAGTAGGGTTGAAAGTGCGCTAAGCAGGGTAGATGGAAAAAACAATATTGGCAATGCCATGCCCTTTATCATACCAAAAAGTGAAACGCCGTTATTATGTAGGTGAGAGTTTGACAAGCAAATAGGCACAAGCACCGTTTCTATGGTTCTTAAAAATGAATTTAAATATCTTCCGCTTGTAATAGGAAGTGCGATGTGTGATATTTCAGAAACAATGTTTTTGGCGGCGTTGTTTGTATTGTTTGTGTCTTTTAATGAATGAAAATCAAAACGATATCGGATGTAAATATATGCACAGGAAATTATTTCTGCCAAGGTGTCTCCCAAAATCACAACAGCGCAGGTGTATTTTAAACCAATGCTGTTATAACGTAGGACAAGAGGAACAATAATAGCGATTCGTGCCGCCTGTTCAAGAATTTGAGCGCAAGAGGATGGGGTTGCTTTACGGCGAGCAATAAAATAACCCTTAAAACAACTGCACATACCCATAAAAGGAAGAGAAAAAGCAAAAATTTTAATTGATAATGCGGCTCTTGCGTCTTTCAAAAGATTGTTTGCAATAAATGCGGCTCCAAAATATAAAACAGAAATGCTGGCAAAAGCGATAATGCAAGAGAGCACAACGCAGGTTTTGATTATTTTTTTTATATTTTTTTTGCAACCAACCGCAAACTCTTGACACACAAGGCGTGTAACGGCGGTACAAATTCCACTAGTTGCAAATGTTGCTGCAAACATATAAAGTGAAAACACAAGTTGATATAAACCAATGCCTTCGGCGCCTATTTTTGCGGCTAACCACACCCTAAAAATAATTCCTGCAAATCGTAACAAAAGTGATGAACCTGTAAGGATGGCAGCATTTTTTATAAATATTGTTTTTTTCATATCATCACCTAAAATATATTTATGATGCAAGGTGTTGAAAAATAATAAAATTTAATGTAAAATAATACTATATAATTGTTTAAGGAGGCGGCAGTTATGCAAACACCGCTTGCAGATAGAATAAGACCCACAAATATAGACGAGGTAGCGGGTCAACGTCATCTTATAGGCGAAGGTAAGATATTGCGCAGAATAATTGAATCCGGGAATATACCGAATCTGATATTTTATGGACCGTCCGGTGTAGGAAAAACAACAATCGCAAAGATAATTGCATCCCAAACCGGCAAAAAACTGTGTTATCTTAACGCAACAACTGCGTCAACCGCAGATATCAAGGAGATAATAGGGGAAATAGGAACCATACAGGCATCCAGCGGAATTTTGTTGTATTTGGATGAAATACAGTATTTTAACAAAAAGCAACAGCAGATACTGCTCTCTTATATAGAAAACGGAGACATAACTCTTATTGCTTCTACAACCGAAAACCCTTATTTTTATGTATACAATGCAATTTTAAGTCGTTCTACTGTTTTTGAATTTAAAACTTTATCAAGCGAGGATATTGCAATCCTTTTAAAAAGAGCAATAGGAATTCTAAGCCAAGAACACGACAAGCAAATAACCGCCGCAGAGGATGCTGTAAAACAAATTGCTCGCGCGGCTGCAGGAGATGTTCGACGATCTTTGAATATGTTAGAATTATGCGTTATGTTAACCTTAGATTCAAATAAAACAGAGATCTCCGATGACATAGTAGAACAAATACTAGAAGGCAATTCGATAAGATATGATCGTGAGGGCGACGCGCATTACGATATAGTGTCGGCATATCAAAAATCCATGCGTGGCTCCGACCCTGATGCCGCAATTTATTATCTGGCTCGTTTGCTTGCGGCTGGCGATTTGCCCAGTGCGTGTCGCCGTTTGTTAGTGTGTGCAAACGAGGATGTAGGACTTGCGTATCCTCAGATAATTTCGATAGTTAAGGCAGCGGTAGATACCGCTTTGAATGTGGGATTGCCCGAGGCAAGATTACCACTTGCAAATGCGGTTATACTAGTTGCGACTTGTCCAAAATCGGTGTCGGCACATGACGCTATAAACGCTGCTATGAACGATGTGGAAAAGGGGATAGGCGGCGATGTTCCGCGTCATTTACAAAACAAGCATTTTGATGGCGAGGATGCTGAAATAAAAGGACAACACTACATGTATCCGCACTCATACCCTATGCATTATGTAAACCAACAATATTTACCGGACAACATTAAAAACAGAAAGTATTACAAGTTTGGTGACAATAAGAATGAACAACTATTTAAAGAGTATTGGGATAAAATAAAAAATAAATGAGGTGATTTTTTGACCTTTGTTTTACCAAAAAGAACCTGCGCTTTGTGGCAGATACGTATTGTGATGGTTTTTGCTCTTGTATGTGCCGCATTTGCCTTTTTTAGCAGATATACAATTTGGTTTTTATTGCCTGCCGCCGTTAGTGCGAGCGTCGGACTTGTATTTGCATTTGCCTTTATTCCGTTTTATTTTAAAAGTTACAAAATCACTATAGATGATGGTTCTATAATTATAAATAAAGGCGTAATTTTTAAGGTTACAAATATTATGCCGTTTCCGCGTTTGGTTTATGCGCAAAGCTTTGCCACTCCGATATCTACTGCGATGAAGATAAAGGGTATAATGCTTAAGGCGGCGCGCGCGTGGATTTTTATACCCGAAATTGACAACACTGATGCGGATATTCTTTTAGAAAACCTAAGGATGAAGAAAAAATGACTAACAAAACGTTTAAGGCGCACCCTTTAACGATATTTCGATTGATGAAACCGTATTTATTTGTATTGGTTATACCGCTTATACGCGCAGTAATACAATATTTTATACAGGGCGAAATAAACGGTTTGCTTGGACTGGAAATATTGGCTTTTTCGATTGTGCTTACAATCGCTATATTAGGATGGATTTCTATTAAAATATCAGTTCAAAATCAACGTGTTTCGGTAAAAAAAGGCGTTTTGATTAAAACTTGTGCAATAATTGATATTTCCAGAATTTCTAGCGTATCGTTAAAACAAAATGTGATTGATTTTCTTTTTGGTAGTGTGGACTGCGCTATTAATACTGAGGCGGGCACACCCAAAAGGAGTGATTTTAAAATAAAAATGCATTTGCACGATGCGAGAAGCTTGTATCACACTGTGTATGGCTCGGAAAAGATGGAAAATGAAAGATTTTCGCCATGGCGTATAGCTTTGCTGTCTGCCACTACATCATCGGCAGCAACAGGTATAATTTTAGGCGTGCCTGTGATATACCAGGCAAGCGATTTGCTGGGAATAGCAATTTCTGATATGCTTTTAAACGAAATACAAAACGTTTCGGCAAGATTTAATAATATATTTCCACCAATTGTTAATACCGTTACAATTGTTTTGCTTATTGCATATGCCACATCCTTTTTTATATCTTTTTTTAAGAATGTTAATTTCAAACTTAAAAGTGGCAAAAAAAGTGTAGAAATAAGATCGGGGATTATAGTTAGAAAGAAAATAACCTTTAAAAAGGCTATGGTAAACAATATATGCTTTGAACAAACGCCTTTATTGCGAATTGTCAAAAGGTATGTTATGCGGGTGTCGATAGGTGGCTATGGTGATGAAAAAGGTGAAAAAGCGGTTGTTATTCCTGTTGCAAGGCACATACGTTTGGAAGAAAGTATAAAAGAGCAATTTCCTTTTTTGTGTACAGCAGGTAATTGCATTGGACCAAGAAAGACCGTGCAAAATATTGCGAGATTTCTTTTTTTGCCAACAATAATCGCAATGGCGGTTATTGCGATTTCTGCAGCAATTATTATTGTTTTCCCATATTTTGATCGATTGATAATGTTTGTTATGATTGTCGCTTTGTCTGTTGACGCATACTACGGTAGCATCTGCATTCACAATTACCGAAGGGGACGCATTCAATTTGGCGAAAGCATTTTAGCGGTGGGTTCAAGCGGTCTTACTGTCAGAGAACTTTATTGCGAGAAAAGCCGACTTGGAGTAATTAAAATTTCTCAAACACCAATAGATCGTTTTTGGGGAACTTGCAAAATAAAGCTTATGGTGAGGGGCGAGACTGCAGATAGCGTAAAAATTAAAAACCTAGACGCCGAAACTGCGAAAAACGAGATTAACAAAGCATTTAATTTTAATATCCGTGTATAAAACGTCTTTAACTACAAAAAATAAATCATAAGAATGTTTCACGTGAAACGTAGGAGTGTTTTGATGGATTTATTACTTGATTGCTTAAAGGCGTTCTTTGTTGGCGGAATAATATGTTCCATAGGACAAGTTTTGATAGACTGCACCAAATTAACGCCGGCTCGAATTTTGGTTACCTATGTGGTTGCAGGGGTATTTTTGGGTGCAATAGGGGTTTACGAACCAATAATAAATTTTGCCGGTGCGGGAGCAACGGTTCCGCTGAGCGGCTTTGGATATTCCTTGGCAAAGGGAGTGAGAGAGGCGGTTTGGCAATATGGTTTTATAGGTGCGTTTTCCGGTGGACTTACCGCAACCTCAGCAGGAATAACAGCGGCGATATTTTTTGGTTTTTGTATGTCTATTTTGTTTAGATCGGGTGATAAGTAAATTTTTTGTTTACAATTGAAGTGTTTTTATGTATAATGAATGCAGTGATGTTTCACGTGAAACATCACTGCATAATGTTTTTGGCGTATAGTTAATGCAATATATTTATATATTATATATCAAACTTTAAATTACTTTCATATTAATGTTGTTAATAGAAACGCGGAGGATAGGCTTGTGGGCAAAATTGTATCTATTGTTAATCAAAAAGGCGGTGTTGGCAAAACAACCACTGCAGTTAATCTTGTGGCAGGTATCGGACTTTCCGGCAAAAAAGTATTGCTTGTAGATGCTGATCCTCAGGGAAACTCTACTAGCGGTTATGGAATTAGCAAAAAACAAGGCGGAGCTACCACCTATGAGCTTTTAATAGGTGCCGCAAAGGCTGATTCAGCTATCGTAAAAACTCAGTTTAAGAATGTCGATGTTATTCCTGCTTCTATGGATTTGGCGGCAGCTGAGGTTGACTTGATAGATATCGAACATCGTGAATCTGCTCTTAAAAATGCGTTGGCGCCAATAAGGGAACGATACGATTACATATTTATTGATTGTCCTCCGTCGCTTGGCCTTATAACAATAAATGCCTTAAACGCAGGGGATACCGTTTTGGTACCAATTCAGTGCGAGTACTTCGCGCTTGAAGGTTTGTCACAACTTATGGCATCTGTGCGTCAGGTTAAAAGACTTTACAACCCTATGCTTGAAATTGAGGGCATAGTGCTTACAATGTTTGACGGCAGATTAAATCTTACCCAACAGGTTGTGGGCGAAATTAAAAAGTTTTTTGCGGACAAGCTTTATAAAACGGTTATTCCGCGAGGAGTAAGATTGTCAGAGGCTCCGAGTTATGGTTGTCCAATACAGTATTACGATAAGAGATCAAAGGGTTGTGTTGCGTATAACGACCTTGCAAAAGAGTTCTTAAAAAGAAACAGGAGGGGTTAATTAATGGCAGCGGTAAAAAAAGGCGGCTTAGGTCGAGGACTTGATGCGTTATTTAATGAAAACGCAACCGACGAAAAGGGAGTCGTAACACTTCGTCTTTCCGAAATAGAACCAAATAGAAATCAACCGAGAACTAATTTTGATGAAGATGCGTTGGCCGAGCTTGCCGACAGCATAGAAAAACACGGACTCATACAACCCATAGTTGTGCGTCCTACATCTAATGGGGCGTATCAAATTGTGGCGGGCGAGCGTCGTTGGCGCGCATGCCGTATGGCAGGGTTAAGTGAAGTTCCGGTTGTTATAAAAGAACTTGATGACCAAAAATATTTCGAAATAGCCCTTATCGAAAATCTACAACGTGAAGACCTGAATGCAGTTGAAGAAGCTCAGGGTTACAAAACGCTTATAGACGTTTATAATCTAACGCAAGAACAGGTTGCGGAAAGTGTAGGAAAATCAAGAAGTGCCGTTGCTAATTCGTTGCGACTCTTGAATTTGGAAGAAAAGGCGTTGGCGGCTCTTGAAAACGGAAAAATCTCTGCAGGTCACGCGCGCGCAATACTTGCGGCTGATAGCAAAGAACTGTCAGCTGAAATGTTAAAAGCATCTCTTGCGGGCGCCTCTGTTCGAGAACTTGAGGCTATGACCAAGATTAAGACTAAAAACTCAAGGACCGAAAAAACAGTTGTTAAAAACAATTTTTATAGTGAAGTCGAAATTTCACTTAAGAACGAACTTGGAAGAATGGTTGACATAAAGCCGAAAGGAAAGGGCAAGGGTACTATTACCATAGAGTTTTACAACGATGAAGAACTTGCTGATTTTGCTAAAAAATTAGTAGGGGAATAAATAGGAAAATAAAGTTATGACAAAACGACACAGAAATCGTGCTGCAAACAGGCACTTTAGACGGCGTCCGCCTCCAAAAACGTTAATCAATAAATAAATTTAACGTTTTATAAGAGGTGTAAAATGAATATATTTTTTATTTTTTCAATTTTGGCGTTGCTTTGTTGGAGCGGTTCGGACTTGTTTTCAAAAATGGGAACGCGTGAATGCGACAAAAACAGTCATTGGAAGGTTGTTTTTGCTGTTGGTTTAATAATGGGTATACATTTCTTTATTACATTAATCGGCGGCGCAATCATCGATGATACGGTTGGCGTTGATGGTGTTAATAAAATTTTAGCGAGTTTGGTTTATACTGATTTCAAGTTGTTTGATTTTATTGCTTATCTTCCAATTGCTGCTCTTTACATATTGGCAATGGTGGTGGGATATATAGGACTTAGATATATCGAGTTATCTATCTCTTCGCCTATATGTAATTCGTCTGGCGCGCTTGCCTTTTTGTTGTGTGTTATCTTCGGTGTCTTTTCGACCGAAGACATCACGGTAACTACTATAGTCGGTATAGTAATGATAACCGTAGGCATAGTGGCTTTAGGATTTATTGAACAAAAGGAAGACGACAATGTAAAACAAGCAAGGCAGGAAATGGCAAACCGTAAATACGCTAAAAGCATACTTGCGTTCTTGCTCCCGATTGCGTATCTTGTTATTGATGCGTTGGGTACTGTTGGCGACGAATATCTTTTCTCGGATGCCTTTATCGAAAAGACGGGATACGAGATTACAGACTACGCGGCAAATTCTGCTTTTGAACTAACCTTCTTTATCCTTGCTGTTTTTGCGTTTGTGTGGATTAAGTTTGTAAAGAAAGATAAAGTATTCAAGGGTAACAAAAACCTTTTCTGGGGCGGTCTTTGCGAAACTATAGGACAAATTTTTTATATGGCTGTTATGTTCAGTGATTTTTCTGCCGGCATGGTAATTATTTCGGCTTATTGCGCAATTTCTGTGCTATGGAGCAGAATATTCCTAAAAGAAAAAATGTCCTGGAAACACTATGCGGTTATTGCGCTTGTAATTGCCGGAATAGTAATATTGGGATAATGCTGTAAAAAATTTGTTGCATTTAATGCATTAAAGTGGTAAAATAACCATTGTTTTGACAATGGTTATTTTATTTTTAGGAGAATATATATGGCGACTCAGACTAAGAAGGGTAATTTTAGCGGCGGATTGGGATTTGTCCTTGCCGCTGCAGGTAGCGCGGTTGGTGTTGGAAATATATGGCGTTTTCCTACACTTGCTGCTCGTCATGGCGGCGGACTGTTTTTGCTCGTGTATTTAATATTGGTGTTAACTTTTGGTTTTTCACTTCTTATGACCGATATTGCTATAGGTCGAAGAACGGGCAAAAGTTCTTTAGATGCTTTTAAGAGCATAAATAAAAAATGGTCGTTCCTTGGAAAACTAACCTTTGCGGTACCGTCAATTATTATCACCTATTATGTTGTTATCGGCGGTTGGATACTGAAATATATGGTGGCATCGGTAACAGAGTTTTCGGCTACAGCGCAAAGTGATTATTTTGGTAACTTTATAACATCGTCTGTTCCACCGATATTTTGGATGCTCATCTTTCTTGCTATAACGGCGTTTATAGTTTTTTGTGGAGTGGAAAAAGGAATAGAACGGTTTTCAAAAATTATTATGCCCGCTCTTTTTGTGATTGTGGTGGGAATAAGCATTTTTTCTCTAACAACAAAAAGTCAACCTGATGCCAACGGCGACGTTCGTACGGGTATACAAGGTATGTTGGTTTATATAAAGCCAGATTTTACGGGACTCACATTCAAAGGTTTTATGGGCGTGCTGCTTGATGCTATGAGTCAGTTGTTTTTTTCGCTTTCGGTAGCTATGGGTATTATGATAACCTACGGATCTTATGTTAAAAAAGATGTCGATCTTAATAAATCGGTAGCGCAAATTGAAGTATTTGATACGATTGTCGCATTTTTGGCGGGCCTAATGGTCGTTCCTGCGGTGTACGTATTTATGGGTACTGAAGGAATGAAGGCTGGCCCAGGTCTTATATTCCAGTCGCTTCCACAGGTATTCAATGCAATGGGACTTGTGGGAAAAATAGTAGGCCCGGCATTTTTTATAATGATTGCTTTTGCTGCGCTTACGTCGAGCGTGTCTATTATGGAAGCTATTGTAGGTGCGTGCATAGAAACCTTCAAAACCACACGAAAGAAAGCGAGCATAATTATAACGGTCTTGGCGGCTGCTACCGCAGTTGTAGTTTGTTTGGGATATAACGTCTTAAGTTTTGGCGTGACTTTGCCCACGGGTGCTACAGGGCAAAACCTTCTTGATGTGCTCGACTACATCAGCAATAGTTTGTTAATGCCGATAATATCGTTGCTTACCTGCGTTGTAATAGGTTGGGTTGCGAAACCAAAATGGGTTATAGAAGAGGTCGAAAACGGCGGTGTAAAATTTGGCAGAAAAAAACTATATACCATTATGATTAGGTTTGTGGCTCCTGCGTTAATGTTGATTTTGTTTTTGCAATCAATAGGCCTTTTTAATTTTTTAGCATAATCAAACAAAACAAGCGGTTTTATTACAAAATACCGCTTGTTTTTTTCTAAAATTGTGGTTGTAATATGCGTTTAACCCCTATATATTGTGGCGAAAAAATACTTTAAAAAAATTTTAAAAATTTTGAAAAAAAGTGTTGACAAAGTGGAGGGAGTGTGGTATTATAATCGGGCACCTTTGAGAGAGGGTGCGTTTAGAGTGTCCGAAAGGGCGCGAACGAACCTTGAAAATTAAACAACGACAAGATAATAAGGACC
>JAZQYL010000018.1:0-17440 GCA_045633485.1 Acutalibacteraceae bacterium
TGCAAATGCTGCGATAGGTGCCTGGAAGGCACTGAGAACTGTTGCAAGAAGAACTTCTCTGGAAGGAAGTTTTGCAAGTTCTGTGATGGTTTCAACACTTACAACTTTGCCATCAAGGAAGCCTGACTTAACTGTGAAGTTATCGTGGCCTTCGGCAAATTTGCAAAGTATTCTTGCTGCTGCGGTGTAATCCTCGTTAGCGATTGCGATAGCTGTTGTGCCTTCACATACGCTTGCGATGTCGCCGAGGTCTGTACCCTCAACTGCGCGCTTTAAGATAGAGTTTTTAACTACAAAATACTGTACACCAGCTTCACGGAGCTCTTTACGAAGAGCGGTATCGTCAGCAACGGTGATACCCTTGTAATCAACAACAACACCAGTAATAGCGGCGCCGAGTTTTTCGGAGAGTTCAGCAACAGCCTGCTTTTTTGCTTCTAAAACCTTTGCGTTTGGCAATGTGTTTCACCTCCGAGTGAAAATAAAAAATGTCCACCCAAGGACATAAGGGTAGACATGAAGAATTTAAAATAAAATTTTTCACGCTCACCTCGGTAGGCGTTAAACTTACGGCTTTCGCCACCTACTGTCTTTGGATTGCTAGAGTATTATACACAAACGTCACTGCTTTGTCAAGAAAAAATTTTAAAAATTTTCTAATTTTGTGCCGGGATAGTAGTGTTGTAAAATTTCGTGGTAACTGTAACCTTGTTTTGCCAGATAGTCGGCACCGGTCTGACTCATACCAACGCCGTGGCCGTATCCTTTTACACTGAATGTAAAAACATCATTAGAATAATCAATCGAAAAGTTAGAGGAACGCAATCCAAGTAACTTACTAACATTAGATCCGGTTGTCTTTTTGCCGCAGTAATTTATTTGTTTAACATAGCCGTTATCGGTGGTGACGATATCACCGAAAAAGTTGGCTGCCTCGCCGTGTGCGGCGGTAAGACTTTCTAGTTTTTTTGCAATTTCTTCTGAGCTGAAGGTGACTTGAGTTAAATAATTTTCTGCCTGGCAATCGCCATCGCTGTTTACCGATACTAAATACGGTAGGCTTTTGCTCCAAACATCTTCGCAGTTGTTGGTTGTTCCTGCGGAAATTGCGTGATATGCGGCAAATATTGGTTTGTCATCATAGGTTAACATTTGATTTTGCACGGCCGATATGCAGGAGTTTATCTTTTTTTCGTATTCGGTTGCTTTGTCTCCCCAACGCAATAAGGCTTCGTCTCTAGAAATGAAGCATTGCGCTACGTTTGGATCGGCGGATATGTCATAACCTTCGTCACCCGAAGAGTTTTTCTTATAACAGGCAAAGGTGTAGGCAGCAACGGCTTGTGCTTTTAATGCTTCGGGTTCATAGAGGGCTGGCATCTCGGCGGCAACGACTCCGAAAATATAGTCCGTTATACTGTATTCATATACGTTCCCGTCCTTTAAAACCTTAATTTTCTGCTCATAGTCAATTTTTTCAGTTTTTGTATAAGAGACGCTGCTTTCTTCCTTTAAGGTTGGTGTTGCTTTGTCTGTTGTATTACTAAGAGCCGAAAGTGGAATTGCTAGCAGCGAAAAAACAACGACGATTAATGTCAAAAAAATTCCTTTCATGTTACACCTGCTTTAAATTTATTGACTTTTTGCTATACTATATATAAAATATATATGTTGTGCATTTGTATAAAATTCTTAAGAGGTGACGATAATGAAATATCGACATATTATAAACCTTTTGTGTGTTTCAACACCCATCTGCGTTTTGTTGCGCGCAATACAGGTTATTTTTACATTAGATAAGGAAACAGGCTTTGTGAAGCAGCAATATTCACAGATAAGCTTATTGATAACAATAATTGTTTGCGCAACGGTTGTTGCGGTAGGAATTATGGCGGCAGGAGCCGAAGATCTTCAAAAAAACAAAAAAACAATTCGACCGCTAACGGCGGCTGCCGCCCTTCTTACCGCGGGAATGTTTGTCTACGAAATGGTGGCATCCGTTTCTGCATTAGGATTTGCGAGCTGGCATGGTGTTTTACTTGCGATTTTGGCAATTTTTTCCGCAGTTGCATTTGGCGCTTATGGTATAAATTGTGTTTATGAATTTGCTTTTCCGAGAATAATATTTATAGCGCCGGTGATTTACTACGTAATAAAACTTATAAATCTTTTTGTAAGCACGTCGGCATTAGCGCTAGTTACCGAAAACGTTTTCTTATTGTTCACAAACAGCGCGATTCTTTGGTTTGTTTTTGAGTTTGCAAGTTCTGAAAACGGCTTTAACGCGGATGCAAAATTACCCAAAAGACTGTTTTCAAGTTCTGTAATTGCAATCATGTTGTGTACGATAACCGCATTGCCAAAATTGATTTTAATGTTTTCGCAAAAATCGGAAGCATCTGCTGCAGATGTTTCAATGGCGGTGCTTATGCTGAGTCAAGCGTTTTTTGTTTTTGCGTATACAAACGATAATTACGGAACAAAAAATTTATCTTCCGATAAATCGCCGTCAAAGCATTCTGCGTAACGGATTTTAATTGACAAAAATTGCTTTTGGGTATATAATATCAGTTGGTATTGTGTGCAAAAAAATGGCTATACTTTAAAAGAGACATTTTTACTATAACGGTTTCTATAATCTTAAAAAGACAGGAGTGCCGTGTTTGGATAAATTCATTATAAACGGTGGCAAGGCTTTAAAAGGCGCGGTTCATATAAGCGGCGCTAAAAATGCTGCGGTGGCCATATTGCCGGCAGTGCTTCTTGCCGACGGGCCTTGCGTTGTTGAAAATTTACCTGAAATTTCTGACGTTGCAACATTGCTTCGTGCAATTAAACAACTTGGCGCAGAAGTTCGAGTTATAAATAAATCTACAGTTGAGATAGACCCCACACACGCAAATTCTTTTGTTATTGATAAAAAGATGGCAGAGGGCATGCGAGCTTCAAGTTATTTTTTAGGCGCGCTTTTGGGACGTCATAACCGTGCGCGAGTGGCTCCTCCCGGAGGTTGCGATTTTGGTGTAAGACCGATTGACCAACATATTAAGGGGTTTGAAGCGTTAGGCGCTAAGGTTATTATCGAAAACGGAATGGTAGATGCAAGAGCTTCAGCGCTTAGGGGCTGCTCGGTATACCTTGACGTTGTTTCGGTAGGCGCTACTATAAATATAATGTTGGCTGCGGTAAAAGCGCAAGGACTTACGGTTATCGAAAACGCCGCCAGAGAGCCGCACATTGTTGACCTTGCAAACTTTTTAAACTCTATGGGCGCTAACATAATGGGTGCAGGTACAAATGTTATAAAAATACGCGGTGTCGAAAGATTGCGCGGTACTAGCTATAGTATTATTCCCGATCAGATTGAAGCGGGCACATATATGGTTGCGGCCGCTGCTACAAAGGGCGACGTGGTAATTGAAAACGTAATTCCAAAGCATTTGGAATCTATTATAGCAAAGTTAATCGAGGCAGGTGCCGAGATTACTGAATATGACGAGTCGGTTCGCGTTAAAATGACATGCCGCCCCAAAAAGTGTAACGTTAAAACAATGCCGCATCCGGGATTTCCTACCGATATGCAACCGCAAATTGCGACCTTGCTTGCTGTTTGCGAAGGCACAAGCATAGTAACCGAAGGCGTTTGGGACAATCGTTTCAGATATGTTGAACAGCTTATAGGTATGGGCGCAAAAATCCAGGTGGATGGCAAAATGGCGGTTATTTCGGGTGTTGAAAAACTAACTCCCGCACCGGTAAAAGCGGTGGATTTGCGCGCAGGAGCTGCGATGATAATCGCAGGTCTTATGACAGAGGGTATAACCGAGGTTGAAAACACCATATATATTGACCGAGGTTACGAAAATGTAGCCGAAAAGCTTCAAAATTTGGGTGCGGATATCAAGCGTGTACCTGTTTTTGAAAAAGAGACAACTTTAAAAAATGCATAAAATATACGGCGGCTTAAAAGGCCGCCGTAAAACATATTAAGAAAGGAACGTTTATATGGCAAGATTGTGTACGTTGGCGAGCGGATCAAAAGGCAACGCTACATACATATCTACAACCGAGGGAGATATCCTTGTTGATGCGGGCATATCGTTTAAGGCGTTGCAGACTGCAATATCGGAAATTGGTGATATTTCGCGTTTGTGTGCGGTCGCTATAACGCATACCCACTCAGACCATATAAAAGGATTAAAAACTTTTTTAAAAAACGTGAATATTCCGCTCGTTGCTTCGGCACAAACGTTGGATACACTAATTTCGGATAATATGATTCCACAGGGGATAAAAATCGTATCTGCTGACAATGGGATTATAACATTTGGCGATATCGGCATAGACTTTTTTGCTACAAGTCATGATGCTGACGGCAGCGGGGGATACGCAATACTTATGCCCGATGGCCGACGCGCGGCGGTATGTACCGACCTTGGTGTAATGACCAACGAGATAAGGGAAAAAATAAGCGGAAGTGATGTCGTGCTCATAGAATCCAACCACGATGTAGAAATGCTGCGACGCGGCCCGTATCCGCCACATCTTAAATTGAGAATACTTTCAGATGAGGGACATCTTTCTAACAACGCGTGCGCGGCGGAATTGCCACAACTTTTAAAAAGCGGCACAACAAGAATTGTTTTAGGACATTTAAGCGTGGAAAACAACACGCCGCTTTTGGCCGCAGCAACGGCACGGAGCGCGCTTGCGGCAATTGGAGCGCGAGAAGATGATTATATACTTGAGGTTGCAAAGCCGCAAACGATAGGAGTGACGTTGTTTTGATAAAAATAACCTTGATTACGCTCGGGAAATTGAAAGAAAAATATTTGCGTGATGCCGTCCAAGAGTATGCAAAGCGCTTATCAAGATACTGCAAACTTGATGTTATAGAATTAAATCCAATAAACCTGCCCGAAAAACCATCACAAAGCGAAATAGATGCCGCGCTCTTAAAAGAGGCGGAATTAATAGAAAAGCGTATTCCCGAAAACAGTGTTATTACCGCGCTTTGCGTAGAGGGCGAGGGTCTTACAAGCGAAGGTTTGGCACATTTTTTGCAAACAAATATAAACAACGGTAAAAATATGTGCTTTATAATTGGTAGCTCGTATGGTTTAAACGAAGATTTAAAAAAGAAATCCGACCGTAGATTGTCGATGTCAAATATGACCTTTCCACACCAACTGTTTCGGGTAATGTGTCTAGAACAAATTTACCGCGCGTTTAAAATTAATGAAGGCGGCACCTATCATAAGTGATAAAAGTAAAAACCCAAGAACAAAATGTTCTTGGGTTTTTTTGGTGCGGATAACAGGACTTGACCGTCTGCTTCGCATACTATCCGCTTGTCGACCAAATGATAAACATTTGGTACCCGACTGCGCGCTCTAACTAAAAAACAGTACACAGTACTGTTTTTCTTAACGTTAGACCTTCACAGGTTCAAGTCCTATAAAACAAAAAATTACCGAACCAAGCCTAATGGCATAATTCGGTAATTGGTGCGGATAACAGGACTTGAACCTGCACCGAGTTGCCCCGACTAGAACCTGAATCTAGCGCGTCTGCCAATTCCGCCATATCCGCTTATTAAGTTTTTAACCTCTAAATTTTACACGGCGAGGCGGTCCGAGGTGGAGCTTACTTTCAGATAAATCTTACTTTTGCGCTTGAATCCACAATGCTGAAAATCAGCAAAAATAATTATACATAATAGAAACTTAAATGTCAAGATTGAAAAAGAAAACGAACGCGCGCTAAAATATATAGACACCAGAGGAAAACATAAAGTTTTGTGCGGTTTAGAACTGCATGGAAAATCTGATGCCGAGTTAAATAGGATGGTTGGTATAATTCTAAGTAAAAATCCTAACGTAAAATGGGGCTATCGTAATTTTTAAGCGTAAAAAAAGACCTAATCGAGAAGGATTACTTCCTTGCGAAGAGTCTCTCGGTTAGGCCTTTTGGTTTATAATACGATTTTGTCAATTTGTTTTAGTTGTTCTTTTGTGAAAGGAAGCGAATTTACCGCTTTGATGTTATCAAGTATTTGTTCCGGTTTGGAAGCGCCCACAAGCGCGCTGGTAACGCTTTCTGTTTGTAATACCCACGCAAGCGACATTTGTGCGAGTGATTCGCCACGTTGGGCTGCAAGCTTGTTTAGTGCGCCGATTTGCGCTATTCTTTCCGGTGTTAAATGACTTTCTTTTAAAAAGACACCGCTGGTTCTTATACGACTGTCATCGGGTATGCTTTTGATGTATCGGTCGGTTAGAAGCCCTTGCGCAAGAGGGCTAAAGATAATAACGCCCTTTTTTTCTTCTTTTGCGGTGTCAAGAAGTCCGTTATGCTTGATGCTGCGATCAAATATTGAATATCGATTTTGGTTTATTACAAATGGACATTTAAGCTCGCGCAAGATTGCGGCTGCCGCTTTTAATCTTGGACCGTCATAGTTCGAAAGACCTACATAAAGCGCCTTTCCGCTGTTTACCGCATGAGCTAAAGCGCCCATGGTTTCCTCCAATGGAGTGTCGGGGTCGGGACGGTGATGATAAAAAATATCCACATAGTCAAGATTTAATCGTTTCAAGCTTTGGTCAAGACTAGATAACAAATATTTGCGAGAACCAAAGTCTCCGTAGGGACCTTTCCACATATAATAGCCGGCCTTGGTGCTTATTATAAGTTGATCACGGTATGCCGAAAGCTCTTGGCGTAAAATTTTACCGAAGTTTTCTTCGGCACTTCCGGGCACTGGGCCGTAGTTGTTGGCGATATCAAAGTGAGTGATTCCGTTATTAAAGGCGGTAAAACACATATCTTTCATATTTTGATAGGAGTCATTTGTGCCGAAATTGTGCCAAAGTCCAAGGGAGATAGCGGGCAACTTTAGACCGCTTTCACCGCATTTGTTATATTGCATATTATCGTAACGGTTGTCATCGATGGTGTTAGACATATATTTTCCTCTCTTAAAAAAGTTCTTTGTGTATATCGCCAAAAAGTTGGTCTGCAAACCAAACTTTTTTTACGGTAAAGGTTTTGCCGTCAAGGTATTGCAAAATGCCGCCGTCTGTGGTAAAATCAAATGTCAATTTATATGAGCAAAGGGCTTGTTTATCAAAACCTAATTTTTTATCGTTTTGAAGTTTGCCGTATTTGCCGTCGCCTAAAAGAGCGTGACCTATAGATGCCATATGCGCGCGTATTTGATGGGTGCGTCCTGTAATTAACTCTACTTCAATAAGCGACAATCCGTTTTTAGATGCAAGGGTATTGTATTTTGTTTTTATGGTAAGGTTGTTGTCGGTTTTCTTACCGCTGAGGTAAACCTTATTTTTATCTTCGTTTTTTTCCAAAAATCCTTCAAGAGTCTGAGCTTTTCTCTTCGGTACTCCGTGGATAACGGCCAGATATCGCTTATCTATTTCGCGGTCTTTGATTTTATCACATAATATACGCAGAGCCTCGGCGTTTTTGGCGGCAATTACTATACCGCCGGTGTTTCGATCTATGCGATTGGCAAGCGCGGGCTTAAAACTGTTTTCTTGGTCTGGTTTGTATTCGCCTTTATCGTATAAATAATGCTGAATTCTACCGATTAACGTGTCGCGGTATTCGTTTTTATCCGGATGTACGATTAACCCCTGCTCTTTGTCAACAAGCAAAATGTTTTCGTCTTCATATACGATGTTTAGCCGTGCGGGAGAACTTAAAAAATCAAAGCGGGGCGCAAGCTCTATAAAAAATTCGTCATTTATATATGCGTCAACAACATCACCGACGTTAAGGCGGGTGGATATTTCACCACGTTTGCCGTTGATTTTTATGCGCTTGGTACGAATATATTTGTACATAAGGCTTTGCGGCAGGGTGGGGCACACCTTGGTTATGAACTTGTCGAGACGTTGATTCGCGTCGTTTTTTGTGATGGTAAAACTTTTCATAATAAAATCCTTTTTACAAAGAGGTGTTGAAAATGAGCAATGTACACGATGGTCATCGTGAGCGTGTGCGGCAAGAGTTTTTACAGCATGGATTTGATTGTAATACTCCGCCGCATAAAATTTTGGAGCTGCTGTTGTTTTACTGCGTACATCGTGCCGATACTAATCCCATAGCGCACGAGCTTGTTAAAAAATATGGGAGTGTTGCGGCGGTATTGGATGCGCCGATTGATGAGCTCGCTTCCTTTAAAGGATTGAGCGAACGTAGCGCAGTGCTTTTAAAGTTGATAATGCCAATAGCGCAAAGGTATATATACGATAAGCAGGAACAAAAGCCAACCTTTCGAAGCCTTGATAGCATTGGTAAGTATATGCTGGGACGATTTTTGGGCGAATCAAAGGAAAAGGTGGCCGTAACGTGCCTTGACACCAAGGGTTCGATGTTGGATTTTTCGCTTTTGGGCGAGGGCGATTTTGACAGTGTCGGTGTTTCGAACCGTGCGCTAGCTAAAAAAGCGCTTGATTGCAATGCTGCCGCGGTGGTGATTTGTCATAATCATCCCAACGGGGTAGCGCTACCCAGCGATAATGATGTTGAGTTTACAAAACAGGCTGCCGTAGCACTTCGTGGCATAGGCGTGCAGCTAATAGATCATATAATTATAGCTGATACCGACTTTGTGTCCATGGCGCAAAGCGAGAAATATGGTTATATTTTTGCAGCCCAATAACTACGGTCATTATATCATTTCTTAAAAATATTGTCAATCAATAAGGGTTTATTAAAAATGAGCGATTTTAAATTATTTAAACAAGGTTTTAAAAACGGAATACCAATATTTTTGGGGTATCTTGCGGTATCTTTTACATTTGGTATAGCTGCTAAAGAAAACGGAATTACTTCCTTGCAAGCGATACTTATTTCTGCGACAAACGTTACCTCTGCAGGACAGTTTGCCGCGTTGGGAATTATAGCTGCAGGCTCAAGATACATAGAGATGGCGCTTACGCAATTGGTTATTAATTTGCGATACTGTCTTATGTCATCATCGCTTTCTCAGCGTTTTGATGTTGGTCTTAAAAGATATCACCGTTACTTGATTGCTTTTGGTGTTACCGACGAAATTTTTGGTGTATCTAGCGCGTATAAATATGAAAACGTACCTCCGGCGTACTGTTATGGTATTATAGCCGCTGCAATCCCCGGTTGGATAGCAGGTACTGCGCTGGGGTGCCTTTCGGGAAGCGTTTTGCCAAGCAATATTTTAAGCGCACTAGGTGTGGCCCTTTACGGTATGTTTATTGCAATTATTGTACCGCCTACAAAAAATAACAAGATTTTGTTGGGCGTTGTTATTTTGTCGATGTTGCTTAGCGGTCTTTTTGCTTACGCGCCATTTTTAAGGGATATAACATCAGGGTTTAGAGTGATAATCCTAACCTTAATAATCGCAAGTGCGGCGGCATATTTCTTCCCGATAAAGGAGGAGGAATTAAGTTGTGAATAAGGTATATATTTATATGATTATAATGGCAACGGTTACATATCTTATAAGAATGCTGCCGCTTGCCCTTATAAAAAAGAAAATAACCAACAAGTTTTTTAAATCATTTCTTTACTATGTGCCCTTTGTTACACTCGCGGTTATGACATTTCCGGCTATATTAAATGCAACCGAAAGCGTTTGGTCTGCTTTGGCGGCTTTTGTGGCGGCTATGATTATAGCATATGCAGGCGGTGGTTTGCCGATTGTTGCGTGCGTGGCGTGTCTCGTTGTGTTTGTGACAGAAATTTTCCTTTAATGCACAAAAAGAACCTGCTATTGTTTAGCAGGTTCTAAATTTTTGTTATACGTATTACAACGCCGCTTTGATTTTTGCAATCATTTCGGCATATTCGGCATCAGTAAGGTAGGTTTTACCGGGATTCATTTGGAAAACACCGCCCCACTCGTCGCCGCCGTTATATTTTGGCACAATATGCATATGTAGGTGACAACCTGTGTCGCCGTAAGCACCGTAATTTACCTTGTCGGGATTAAATGCTTTGTGTACAGCATTTGCAGCGCGGCAAACATCCGAGATAAACTTGTTTCTTTCTTCTTCGCTAATGTTTACGATTTCACTAACATGGTCTTTATACGCAACAATTACACGACCCGGTTTTGACTGTTCTTTAAAAAGAATAAGCTGACTAACCTCGAGATCACAAATAAAAATACCAAACTTGTCGAGTAGTTCTCCGCCCATACAATACGCGCAATTTTGATCTTTCATAAAAATGCCTCCCCAATTTTGTATACATATATAATAACACAAAAAAAGAAAAGGTTCAACAATTTGTTGAACCTTCTTTTTAAGTACATCAAAGTAATTAGCCTTCAACGATAGCGTCTACGGGGCAACCTGATGCGCAAGCGCCGCAATCTACACATGCGTCCGCATCGATTTCGTATTTGCCATCACCTTCAGCAATAGCGTCGCAAGGACAACCGCCTGCGCAAGCGCCACAGCTGATGCAATCATCAGTAATTTTGTAAGCCATTGGTTACACCTGCCTCCCAAAATGAAAATAAAAGTTTTAAAACAAAACTGTTTTATACATTGTAACAACATTCGACCAAAAATGCAAGAGGAAATTTTTCGGGGCTATTCGTTTTTGTCCTCTGATTTTTTTGGTTTGTGGTTGCTTAGGATTTTAACGTATTTGCGATTGGTTTTGTAGGGCGCGCCTTCGCCTTCTTTTGGTTTCACGGTAAGATTGCCGGTTATAAAGTTTACGTCGGCTACAATGCCTACACCTTGTTCGGTTTTAACCATAGTACCTACGGAAGGAGTAATGGAGTTAAGATATTCATATGACTCCTGTTCGTAATTAAGACAACACATAAGTCTTCCACAGCTGCCAGAAATTTTGGTAGGATTAAGTGACAAACCTTGTTCTTTAGCCATTTTAATAGATACAGGTAAAAAGTCATCCAAAAATCGCTTGCAGCAATAGGGTTGACCACAAATGCCGATTCCGCCTAACAATTTTGCTTCGTCACGTACGCCGATTTGTCTAAGTTCAATTCTTGTGTGGAAATGATTTGCAAGGTCCTTTACAAGCTCGCGAAAATCGACTCTACCATCAGCGGTGAAGAAAAAGGTTATTTTACCGCCGTCAAACGAATACTCTACACTTACAAGCTTCATATCAAGTTTGTGATCAATAATTTTTTGTTCACAAATTTTGAAAGCCTCATTTTCCTTAAGTTTGTTTTCACTCAAACGTTGAACGTCTTTGTCGGTCGCTATGCGAAGAGCTTTCTTAAGCGGTTGAACAACACGATCGTCTTCTACTTCGTGGTTGCCCTCGGCGATAGATCCGAACGCAAGACCGTTAGCGGTTTCTACAATAACGTTATCACCGATGGAGTAATTTTTTCCGTCGGGCGAAAAATAATAATTTTTCCCGCTGTCTTTAAATTTAACTGAAATAACTTGTGTCATAATTTACCTCGTTGGATAGTGAAGATTATTGTTCTAAAAGACCTTTAGAGCGAATGGTAGCAAGACTGATAAGAAGCGAAAGGTTAATGTTGGTTGCTAAAAGATCCAAATAATATTTTGTGTCATCAAATAAACGGTCAATAACGCGCGCATGTCCGGATTTGTTTTTGATTCGATCGGCGGCACAAACGGCCAAAGCGCTAAAGAACTCCTGGGCATCATTTCGGCTTTTTTCGAGAGGAGACAATAAAGTTATTAATTCGTACTCGCTACCCGAAAGCAACAAATCAATAAATTTGTTTGCCAAATCAAAAAAAATAGAGTTATCTTGTTGAGCGGTTAAGGTTGCAAGTAATGTGCAACGAGAAATAATGGTGTCGAGAAGAAAGGTTTTAGAGGGAGCCATCAATATGAACACAACATTTTTAGGCGGTTCTTCCAAAACCTTTAAAAGGGCATTTTGTGCGGATTCATTCATACGATACGCATCTTCTATTATAAATACGCGATGTTGCGCAGAATGCGCCTTCACATAAGCGTCGGCACGAAGCTGACGGATTTGATCTACCGATAAAAACTTTTTGCCCTCTGCAGCAGTAACTCTTGTTACGTCAGGATGAGAATTTATTTGTGTTAAATGACAGTCGTGACATTCTCCGCAAGGCGCAGAGATATTTTCGCAAACAGCGGCGGCCGCAATATAAAGCGCAAGTTTTAAATTTGTGTTTTGATCCTCACCTTCGATTAACAACGCGTGAGGAATTCGATGTGTATTAATAAAACCTTCAACGGCCGCTTTAACCTTAGGGTTTTCGCACGGAAAAATCATAGCACAAAGCCAACCTTTTTCATTGCTTTGAAATATGTTTTACGAGCAACCCTTTCAGCGCGGGCATCGCCCTCGCGGAAGATTCGTTCGAGCTCGCCCTTGTCAGAGATGATGCGGTCATACTCTGCTTTAATAGGCGCTAACTCATCCGCAACGGCTTCGCCAACGGCAAGTTTAAATTCACCGTAGCCTTTACCTGCGAATTCGTTTTCTACCTCGTCAAAAGTTTTACCTGTTATGCAACCGTAAATAGCAATGAGATTAGATATGCCCGGCTGAGCATCGCTCATGCGAACACAGGCTTCGCTGTCGGTAACCGCGCGTTTGAATTTTCTGATAATGGTGTCACGGTCATCAAGAATGGCAACCCAAGCGTTAGGATTCTCGTCCGATTTAGACATTTTTTTAGCAGGATCTTGAAGTGACATAACGCGAGCACCGGCTTTTGGAATATATGGTTGCGGAACCTTGAACACATCGCCGTATATATTGTTAAAACGAATTGCAATATCACGGGCAATTTCAAGATGTTGTTTTTGGTCTGCTCCAACAGGAACAAAGTCGGGCTGATAAAGTAAAATGTCAGCCGCCATAAGCACAGGGTATGAGAAAAGTCCCACGTTTACGTTGTTTGCGTGTTTAGCTGACTTATCTTTAAATTGTGTCATACGAGACATTTCGCCAAACTGAGTGTTGCAAGACAGTAACCACGAAAGCGCGGTGTGTTCGGCAACGTGTGATTGTATAAACAAAGTGCTCTTTTCGGGGTCGAGGCCCAGGGCGAGCATAATAGCGTAGGTAGAATAAATTTGAGCACGAAGTTTAGCCGGCTCTTGTCGTACGGTTATAGCATGCAAATCGGCAACGGCATAGGTGCAGTCAAATTCCTCTTGCATACCTTTCCAGTTTTTAAGTGCGCCCAAATAGTTACCTAACGTAAGCATGCCGCTGGGCTGAATGCAACTTAAAACTTTTTTCTTCTCGTTCGTAATAACATCAGACATATGTGAAACTTCTTTCCGTAAATATAATCATATATAATATATCACATGAAAATTAAAAATACAACATAAAAATGCGCAACTTAAAAAAGGAAAAATATTTGCTTGACAAACAGCGATCGTTGTGGTAGAATATTCGAGCCGCATATTGTGGGCTTTGTAAGTTGCGCCTAAAATTTTGGGTTGCACGCCTATCTTTAGCGAGACTGGAAAAATCAGGCAGGTGTAAAAAATGTACGCAATTATCGAAACTGGCGGTAAGCAATATCGTGTAGAAAACGGTGATGTTATCTACATCGAAAAGCTTGACGCAGAGGTTGAATCAGAGGTAACCTTCGACAAGGTCGTTGCTGTAAGCAACAAAACTTTAAAGGTTGGCAAGCCCTATGTTAAAGACGCTTTCGTAAAAGGCACTGTTCTTAAGAATGGTAAGGGTAAAAAGGTAACAGTATTTACCTACAAGCCTAAGAAGGGTTGCTCACGTAAGATGGGTCACAGACAGCCTTACACAAAAGTACAAATTACCGAGATTGGCTAATTTGGTATGACAAGTGTAAAATTTTTGTCAAAAGCTGAAAGTCTTTACGGTTTTGAAATTAAAGGTCACAGTTCATATGATGCTGATGATTTTGAGGGCAAGATTGTATGTGCGGCGGTTTCGAGCGCTGCATACATGACGGTCAACACCATTACCGAAATAATCGGCGATGAGTGTGAGATAGAACTTGACGATGCATTGATATGTGTTAAGCTTATATCTCCCGATCAAAGTGCTATTGATATGATACGTGGGCTTAAACTTCATTTAACCGAACTTTCAAAACAGTACAGCAAACGAATTAAAATCACTACGGAGGTGTAGATAATGTTAAAGTTAAACATTCAATTGTTCGCTCATAAAAAAGGTATGGGTTCAACCAAGAATGGTCGTGACAGTGAGTCAAAACGTCTTGGTGTTAAGCGTGCAGACGGTCAATTCGTGCTCGCAGGCAATATACTCGTTCGCCAAAGAGGAACACACATCCACGCAGGCAACAATGTAGGCCGTGGCTCTGATGATACTTTATTCGCACTTATCGACGGTAAGGTTAAGTTTGAGCGCGTAGGTAGAGACCGCAAACAGGTTAGCATCTACGCTGTGGAGCAGTAATTATTTTTTAAATTTAGACCGAGCGGCGAACTTTTATGTGCGATCGCTCGGTTTTTTTAATTGATGTTGTTTTACCGAGAAACAAAAAATCGTTTTTTTATAAAAGGTGATATTATGAAAAATTGTCATGTTTGTGGGTTTGCTTGCGAAAATGATGCTGAAATATGTTTGTTATGCGGTGCAGAGCTTAAAACATTTGAAGCATATGAGCAAGAGATTAAAGAGGCTGAGGAATTAGCGGCAAAACAAGCAGCCGAAGAAGCGCTTATTGTTAAAAATCCGGTTCTTGCGGCTAGTGTGGACAATATTGTAGCTGCAGAAATATATAAGGATGTTTTAAGAGACAATGGTATAATATTTACCTGTGACGAAACTGAGGATGCCATGCAAATAGTTTTTGGCGGCGGATTTAGCGTTCAGGAAATATATGTAAACGAGAGCGATCTTGAAATCGCACAACAACTTTATGAAAATGTTGTGAGCGCCGAAATGGAATTGAACGATGAGTTTGAGAATTTCGACGACTTTGAAGAAATTGAAGAATAAAACACGAAACTTCTTGATATAAGGAGATAAAAATGTTTGTTGATATAGCAAAAATACATTTAAAGGCTGGCAACGGCGGTAATGGAGCGGTATCCTTTCGCAGAGAAAAATATGTAGCTGCCGGTGGTCCGGATGGTGGCGATGGCGGTCGAGGGGGCGATATTGTTTTCCAAGTGGACGATAATTTATCCACCCTTGCAGATTTTCGTTATAAGCGTAAATATTGCGCCGAAAACGGCGAAGACGGCAAGACGCGCCATTGCACAGGCAAAAAAGCGCCCGATTTACTGATAAAGGTTCCAAGAGGTACCGTTGTAAAAGAGCAGGAGACAGGCCGTATTATTGCAGACCTTTCAGATGAGAACCCAGTGGTTGTTGCAAAAGGCGGTAATGGAGGTTGGGGAAATCAACACTTCTCGAATGCGACGCGTCAGATACCCCGCTTTGCAAAGCTTGGCAATCCTGGGGAAGAAATAGATGTAACGCTTGAACTTAAGCTCTTGGCAGACGTTGGTCTTGTCGGCTTTCCAAATGTTGGTAAATCTACTTTTTTGTCAGTGGTAAGCGATGCAAAACCTAATATTGCTAACTATCATTTCACAACCCTTACTCCGGTGCTTGGTGTAATCCGTATGGGCGAAGGCAGTTCTTTTGTGATGGCGGACATACCCGGTTTGATTGAAGGGGCCAGTGAAGGTGTAGGCTTGGGACATGAGTTTTTGCGTCATGTAGATCGCTGTCGACTGCTTGTGCATGTGATTGATATTTCGGGTAGCGAGGGTCGCGATCCGATTGATGATTTTGAAAAGATTAACGCAGAGTTATCTGCTTTTAGCGATGAATTAATGACACGTCCGCAGGTTGTAGTGGGGAATAAGTGTGATCTTTGTGAAGAGGAAGACATAGCGCGATTTGCTAAGTATTTTGAAGAAAAAGGTTACAAATTCTTTCCTGCGATGGCTGCAATTGCCGAAGGGACACAGGATGTTATAAATTATGTGGCGGCCGAGCTTGCTAAGCTTCCTGCGATTAAGGTTTATGAGGCTGAGCCAAAGCCACAGCTTGATCTAAAGAGTGACAAAAAACGCAAATTCAGTATTCGAGTTTGCGACGGAGTTTACTTTGTTGAAGACGCTCCTTGGATTATGGACGTTATGAACCAAGTTGATCCGGATGACTATGAGTCTTTGCAATATTTTGAGAGAGTTATGCGTCAAACCGGTATAATAGATGCTTTGCGCAAAGAAGGCATTCAAGAAGGCGATACGGTTATTGTTTATGATGTCGAGTTTGATTTCGTAGACTAAATGATGACTTAATTGACTAAATGCTTGGGAACCGCAAGAGGTCCCCGACAGTAAGTTTTTATAAAGGTGTGAAGTATTTATGGATAATGTGAATTTGTTAAGCCCTTCGGTTCTGGCGTTTGTCGGGGATGCGGTTTATGGGCTTTTTGTTAGAACGCGCCTTGCTGAAATTAATCGCAGTTCGGGTGATTTGCACAGTTTGTCGGTAAAGTACGTAAGCGCGGTAGCGCAAGCCGAAGCGTTTAAAAAGATCGAAGGCGTCCTTACCGAAAAAGAATTGATGATATTCAGAAGAGGCAGAAATTTTCATACGGGAAACACTCCTAAAAGCGCAACGATAGGTGAATACCATACGGCAACAGGGCTTGAATGTCTTTTTGGTTTTTTGCATTTAACTAATCAGAACGATAGAATGCACGAACTGTTTGAAATCATTTGGTAAAAAATTGCATATTAGTTAATCCCCTCGTACAAACTAAAATTGTGCGGGGGGATTTTTATGAAAAAACATTTATCAAAATCTATTGTTGATGGGCTTTATTTTGTTTTTGGCGCAGTAATTTATTCTATTGCCTTGGCTGTGTTTTTAACTCCCAACGCAATCTCGCCCGGCGGAGTTACAGGCATAGCGGCCGCATTAAATCATATAACAAATATACCAACCGGCTTAATGTTATTGTTGTTTAATATACCGATACTTGTTTTAGGCTTTTTTAAAATGGGCGGAATGTTTATTTTAAAAACAACAATTGTAACAATATTGGTATCGGTTGGGATTGATACTCTGTCAAATGTTTTGCCGGAACTGAAAACTGATGGAATTCTTGCGGCTTTGTTTGGTGGAGTGTTGCTAGGACTTGGATTAAGTTTGGTTTTATTACGTGGAGCTACAACGGGCGGAATAGACATTGTTGCAAAACTAATACAACGCAAACGTCGTTATTTAAGCGTGGGTAAAATCATCTTGATTGCAGATGCCGGGGTTGTGGCTTTTAATGCGCTAATATATAAAAACGCCGAAAGCGCACTTTATTCTGTTGTTGCAATATATACTGCTACACGAGTAATGGATATATTGCTTTACGGCGCTGATAGAGGTAAGATTGTTTATGCCGTAACCACCGCGCCTGAAAAGATTTGTTCAGAAATAAACCATCAGG
>JAZQYL010000019.1:0-7532 GCA_045633485.1 Acutalibacteraceae bacterium
CTGCTGGTGGCTTCCATACCTTGAGTTGTTAGATATTTTGGTATCCAGGTTGCAAGACCGTATCTTGCAAGACCCGATGCAAAAACAACAAACACCCAAACCAAGAAAATCGGATTTTTTATAAGATGCAAATACGGATAAAGCACACCTTTTTCTTTAACGATAGCGGCCATCTCATCTTCTTTTTCCGCTTTTTCTTGATCTTCTTCCTTATAATCTTTAAGTCCAACTGATTTAGGCCCTTCTTTTGCAAAAAGAATATATATAATCAACATTATAGCGGGAAATGCTACCGGAATCCAAAACGCAGGGCTGGAACCGTATTTTTCATACGGCAACAAAGCAAATGCAAGAACAACCATAAGTTTTGTGGCTACTTCGCCAAAACCCGAAAAAGCATTTGCAAAACCCGTGGCAAATCCACGTTTATCACCCGGCCACCACGCAGTAAGCGATGACACACCTGGCGACCATGCCATAGATTGAAAGAATCCGTTAAAACCCCATATAATCGCCATAATAACAAGCGAACTTTGAAATCCCATCGCTACGTTTGCAATAATCGAAAGCAAAACCGAAAGGATTATAAATCTTCGAACGCCAACAATTTCTCCAAGTCGTCCGTTTATAAGGTGACCTATGCCGTACGTCCAGAAAAGCGTACTGCTTAAAATACCGAGTTCGGCTTCTGAAAACGAAGTTATATTTGAAATATTAAGTCGCGAACAATAATGCGCGCAATACAAAAAGGAGAACAGCAACAAATACAACCAAGCGTTAAATTTAAATTTTTTATACTCGGCCGCGGTATAGCCATATTTTAAATCCTTCATACTTTACCTCGGTTATCTATAGGTTGGGTCTAATTTTTTAAGGTCTGCAAAACTGTCGATTTCAACAATATCGTCAAAGGTGCATTCGCGCACTTCAACGGTATAATTATCTATACAGTATTCAAGCGATACCTGATCCCAATAGCGCTCTTTGCCGCCGGGCATTTCATAAACCGTTTTAATATCGTCGTAAAGTTTTGCACCGCCTTCTGCGTTCCAGTATGAAATACCAAACATATGGTGACAGTCGTTGCCGCCTATCTTAACCTTGGTAATTACTTTGTTTTTAGTTTCAAAGCACCAGTCGTCAGTATAGTCGGTTGGAACACCAAGATAGTTTGAAACGTATTGATACTTGGTAATAAGCTTTGGATTAGAAAGCACAAGATCCGCCTCAAACACATACGCGTTTTGCATAAGATGACGCACAAGAAACGCCGATGAAATATTGTTTGCTTCATTATAAAACGGATTTTCAATAAACTTAATGTTAGGATATTTGTATAACAATTGGTCGAACTGTTCGCCAAGATATCCCCTTACAATATAAATTTCTTCGATGCCCGCAGCGACAACCGCGTCAAGCAAAGTATCAATCATTCTGGTGCCGTTTACTCTTACCAACGGCTTTGGTGTATTAAGCGTAATAGGAACCAATCGAGAACCAAAGCCCGCCGCAATAAAAATTGCTCTTTTAACCCTATGTGGCTCAAGCGCTTCTAAACCCTTTGTGGTAATGGCGCCAGCGTCTATAAGACCAAGCTCGGTAAACTCTTTTACAATTTTATTAATGGTACCAAGCGAATAACCTGTGATTTCTTGTAACTTTCGTTGTGTTGCGTCAGAAGATTCGGTAAAAGCAACCAAAATGTCAAACTGCTTTCTTGTAAGTTTCATTTTTAAACGCTCCTATCTGTTCTTTTATACCTTAATTACTTGTTATTATTGAACACGTTTTGTTTTAAAAAGCGCAGAAAACGCGGAGCCCACGTTTTTGTTCAAAAAGGAGTGTGCTTCGCCGCTATTTTAAAACATACATTGTACCATCACAACCAAAGCAATTATATTAAAATCACGCTGTTTTGTCAATATAATATTTGTTTTGTGTTTTCTTTTCGTTAATTATGTAGTGAATTTTGAACACAAATTTTAAAAATTTGTAATCAAAAACAATAAAAAAAGGCCGATTTTACATCGGTCTTTTTATTTATGATACGTGCCGCCTTCGTTGATTTTGAACGCGCGATATATTTGTTCAAGCAACATTACTCTAAAAAGCTGGTGCGGAAAGGTCATAGCAGACAAAGAAAGTTTAACGTCGCTTTTTTGTTTTACCACTTCGCTAAGTCCGTACGAACTTCCTATTATAAAACACATATTTGTACCGCTGTTTGTATTGGTATTAACAAACTCCGCCAACTTTTCACTTGTGAAACTCTTGCCCTCTACACACAGGGTTATCACACGTGCGCCGTCGGGTATGCGCTTTTCGATAAGCTCGGCTTCTTTTAAAAGCGCGACGTCTACTTCGCTTTGCGACGGTTTTTCGGGTAACGCGATGGGATTTAACTCTACTATTTCTAATTTGCAATATCTTGATAGACGTTTAGCGTACTCATCTACGGCGTCGCGCAAATATTTTTCTTTAAGTTTTCCAAGCGTTATAAGTGTGATTTTAATCAAAATACAGTTACCCCCACGGATTTTGGTGCGGCAATTTGCAAAAGATAATCGTCTTCTTTTGCGCCTGCGGCGGCAAGCGCGCTACGTGCCGCAGACTGCGCCAAGATTGGCGTATTGTTTTCTAAACTTAAATGGCCTAAAATTATTCGTCTTGTACCGCTTTTTAAAAGCGTGGGTAATTCTACCGCGCAAGCGTTGTTTGAAAGATGCCCTTGTTCTGATAATATGCGCAACTTTAATTCGGGCGGGTACAGTCCTTGACGCAACATTTCTACGTCATGATTAGATTCTATAAGTACAGTATCGCAACCTAAAAGATTTTGTCTTACCGTGTCGGTCATAACGCCAAGGTCGGTACACACAGCTGCGCGACGACCGTCAGGCATAGTAACCACATAACCGCCGCTACCCTTAGCGTCGTGACTTGTTTTAAAATATGTAACCGTAACATTGCCTAAAACCACGGTTGAATCGGTGCAAATCGCCTTTGTGTTGGGCGGTAAAATATCTTTTTGCGTTAAATATTGAAGTGTATCCTCTGAGGCAATAATTGGCAATCCCGTCTTCTTTAAAAAGGTTTTTAAACCTTTTATATGGTCGATATGGGTATGTGTAATCGCGACGGCTAAAAGCTTATCAACGCTACCTCCCGCTTGTTCTATCGCGGCAAGCAACGCCTTGCAAGAAATACCCGTATCAACAAGCAGGTCACCACCCGACGTAGAAATATACGTACTGTTACCGCCCGAACCGCTTGCTAACGTACACAATCGCGCCATTATTATCCCTCTTTTCGTTTATATGATTTACGGCGGCTACAACAAGCCGCCGTAATTTTTATGCATCTTTTAAAACTGTTTCTTTGTTTATAACAGGCATTCGCTTAATGTCTGCGCCAAGCGCCGTGAATTTTTCGGCAAGGTTTTCATAACCGCGGTCGATATAAATTGTGTTTTCAACCTCGGTAATGCCCTCTGCCATAAGTCCTGCAATAATCATTGCGGCGCCCGCACGCAGGTCAACCGCCTTTACGGGAGCGGGTGTGAGTTTTTCTACACCCGTAATAACCGCCATTTTACCGTCAACCTGAATTTGAGCACCCATACCGATAAGTTGCTCAACGTACCTGAAACGGTTGTCCCACACGCCCTCGGTAACAATACTTGTACCTTGCGAAATTGCTAAAAAGGTTGCAATTTGCGGTTGCATATCGGTAGGAAAACCGGGGTGCGGCATTGTTTTAACGTTACACTTTTTAGGTCTTTCATTCATTGTAACGCGTACTGCCTCGTCATATTCTTCAACAGTAACACCCGCTTCAACCAATTTTGCAATTATTGATTCAAGGTGTTTTGGAATTACGTTTTCTATTATTACGTCGCCCATTGTAGCCGCGGCAGCAACCATATAGGTGCCCGCTTCTATCTGGTCGGGAATAATGCTGTATTGTGTGCCGTGCAAACTTTCAACACCGCGAATTTTAATAACGCTGGTACCCGCACCCATAATATTTGCGCCCATAGAGTTTAAAAAGTTTGCAAGGTCAACTATGTGTGGCTCGCGAGCCGCATTTTCTATAACGGTAAGACCGCGCGCCTTAACTGCCGCTAATATTATATTAATAGTAGCGCCAACCGACACCACGTCAAGATATACCGAACAACCGGTAAGCTCGGTTGCTCTTGCATCTACCATGCCGTTTTCGATTATAACTCGGGCGCCTAACGCTTCAAAACCTTTGATGTGTTGGTCAATAGGGCGCACACCAAAATCACATCCGCCCGGAGGCGCTACACGTGCGCGGCGGTGTCTGCCCAAAAGCGCGCCCAAAAAGTAACTTGACGCGCGCATACCTTCCGCCATTTTTTTGTCAATAACAAAACTGTTGGCAGGTCTTGGGTCGATTTCGACCGTTGATTTATTTATAACGCGAACCTGAGCTCCCAACTGCTTAATAGCGCGAAGCAAGGTTGCAACGTCAGAAATTTCGGGTAAATTTTCAATAACGCAGGGGCTGTCGGCAAGTAGTGCCGCGGGCAATATTGCAACTGCCGCATTTTTTGCGCCGCTTATATGCACAGCGCCTTTTAGTGGTTTGCCACCGTTAATAACAAACTTATCCAAACACGGCACCCCCGTTTCTAAAAATTTATAATGCAAAAATTTCGACCGCTTCTTTTTAAGTATGGCCAAAATTTTAAGCACAATACCAAAGGTAATTATATACCCAAATACATATTTTGTCAATCAAAAACAATTATGCCGAATGCTTTGACTCGGGTTGTGATTTTTCACTTTTTTCGCGAAACATTCCATTTATATATGAAAAAATAAATATTGCCTGGGTTATCATAAGAACAGACGTTGCAACGTCGCCCTCAGATACGGCGGTTAATTGTTTTTGTTTTAAAATTGCTGTAATTATTACAGGTAAACCCGTAGATATGCATATCATTATTGTGCCTATTCCTATTGCAAAGATTCTTTTTGGTTTTTGCTCTTTGCCTTTAAATTTATTTTCGTAGCTTGCAAATTCAAACATAAACAACAAAAGCGCCGCATTTGCTAAAAGCATAAACACGTTTTTTGTAACCAACGCCAACGTTGACGTGCTGACAAACAAATTAATCAGTTTTGCAATGTAATAAACAGTTGGAACTATAAGCAGTATTGACGCAAATTTAAAATCGTATATATGTTTTACGCCAAATCCTATAAAAACTGCCGCCGACGCTAATGCCAACGCGATTAATATTAAACCTTTTATACGTCCCGCGCCAAAAACCGATGTCGAGGTCGCTATTTCATAAAAAAACATTCCGCCCGTAAGCAAACCCGTTATCGCAACTGAGGGTTTAACCGCTTTTTCTTGTTTTTTAATGCTTGTTATGTTGCTTGCAATAGCGCCAACCGATACCGCCGCCGCGCACACCACAAAGGTTATAAGAATGCTTATTTTTGAATATTCTTGTTTTATAAAACCTGTCGTTTCGTCAAGCGTAAACATAATTTGTATTACCCTTAGCATAACGCATATAACTGTTGAAATCCCTAACAGATTCATTATCTGGCGGTATTTCATATATATCACCTCTATAAAGAATTTACTTTAAATATATAACATATACATTTTATATATAGTGGAACAAAAAGTCAATAAAATTAAAGCGGGTGCAATATGAAAGAAACGTTTTTAATGGCAATTATTGTAATTTTTTGCATGTTGGTAATACCTTTATCCTCGCTTAAAAACCAGTCGGGCGATTCTTTGCCCACCGCAAACATTCAAAGCGGTGTTACCTACGAAAGTAATGCCAACGATATTTCCTTGCAAAAAATAAAGGTTTTAAAAGACGGTGATGTTATTGAATATACCGTAAATGATTATATTTTTGGTGTGGTTGCCGCCGAAATGCCCGCACTATACGAGGAAGAAGCACTTAAAGCACAGACGGTTGCGGCATACACCTTTGCTTGTTATAAAAAAGAAACAGACAAAAATCAAGATTATGATATTTCGGCAGAGGCAGAAACCGCGCAATGCTTTATCACAAGGCAAGAAGCGGCAACTCGTTGGGGAGAAAAAGCGCAAGAATATACCTCAAAGTTAGATAGTTGCATCTCGTCCGTTTTAGGAGAAACGCTGACCTACGAAAACAAAATAATATTTGCCGCTTATCACGCAATATCCCCCGGTGTAACCAACAGTTGTCTTGACGTATGGGGAAAAGATTTACCGTATTTACAATCGGTAAACAGCAGCGACGATTGTCTTGCAGATAACTACTTAACCGAGGTCACCTTTACGACCGACGAAATTGCCGAAAAACTTAAAAGCTTTAACGATGCCGCAGGCGAGCCGCAAGATTATTTTACCGACCTTAACAAAAGCAATAACGGATACGTAAAAACACTTAAATATTGCGGCAAAGAAATAACAGGTAGCGAAATCAGAAGCGCGTTAAACTTGAGGTCTTGCAATTTTGAAATTACGTTTTCCGACAATCTTTTTAAATTTACGGTAAAAGGATATGGTCACGGGGTGGGTATGAGTCAAACGGGCGCTAACGCGATGGCAAAGAAGGGTTATAACTACCAAGAAATACTGCTTTACTACTACCCGCAAACAAAGTTACAAAAAAATCAAAAAAACACTTGACAAAGCGCACTTGTTTGTATATAATGTTTTAGCAATCCAAAGACAGTAGGTGGCATTTGCCGTAAGTTTAACGCCTACCGAGGTGAGCGTGAATAATTTTATTTTAAATTTTTCATGTCTGCCCTTGTGTCCTTGGGTGGACATTTTTTATTTTCACTCGGAGGTGAAACACATTGCCAAACGCAAAGGTTTTAGAAGCAAAAAAGCAGGCTGTTGCTGAACTTTCCGAAAAACTCGGCGCCGCAGTTACAGGTGTTGTTGTTGACTATAAGGGTATCACCGTTGCTGACGATACTGCTCTTCGTAAAGAGCTCCGTGAAGCAGGCGTACAATACTTTGTAGTTAAAAACTCTATCTTAAAGCGCGCAGTTGAAGGTACTGACCTCGGCGATATCGCAAGCGTATGCGAAGGCACAACCGCTATCGCTCTCGCTAACGAGGACTACACCGCAGCAGCAAGAATACTTTGCAAATTTGCCGACAGCCACGACAACTTCACAGTTAAGTCCGGCTTCCTTGATGGCAAAGTTGTAAGTGTTGAAACCATCACAGAACTTGCAAAGCTTCCTTCCAGAGAAGTTCTTCTTGCAACAGTTCTCAGTGCCTTCCAGGCACCTATCGCAGCATTTGCACGTGCTGTACAAGCTATCGTTGATAAAGATGGCGAACCCGCAGCTGAAGAAGCAGCTGAATAATCAAAAAACAAAACTAAAACTAAAAACATTTATTGGAGGAAACTAAAATGGCATCTGAAAAGATTACAGCTATGATTGAAGAGTTAAAAACTCTTACCGTTCTTGAGCTTTCTGAGCTCGTTAAAGCAGTAGAAGAGGAATTTGGCGTATCTGCAGCAGCTG
>JAZQYL010000020.1:0-6410 GCA_045633485.1 Acutalibacteraceae bacterium
CCTCGCGAAGTACGCTGCGGATAGAGCCAACTGCTCTGCGGCCGCGGCCGATTTCAATAACTCTGAAATCAACTTCCTTGCCCTTTAAATCTTCAAGAGCATCATTTCTTGAAACAGTAGCCTGTGAAGCAGGGATAAATACGCGTACGTTATTTGAGTACACTACCACGCCGCCCTTGATTACGTCGCGAACTGTTCCGTGAAGAACTTCGCCCGAATCCTTGGCTGCAACTATATTGTCCCAACCTGCAATAGCATCGTAACGACGCTTTGAAAGCATTGCGGTTCCTTCCTGATCACTGATCTTCATAATGATAAGGTTTAGCTTATCATCTACCTTAACTTCGCTTAACAAGTCAACAGGTTCTGATGAGTACTCCTCTGCGCTAATATAGCCCGTTACACCTCTGCCAATATCTACAGTGATTTCAGATGCGTTAACTGCAACAACAGTACCACACACCTTCTGCTCGCCTGTAAGGCTGTTGAGCGAAGCCTCAAATGCTTCCTCATCTGTCATTTCCTCGAAGCTTTTTTGAACAGTTTCTTCTACCTCCATCTGTTCGTCTACAGGTTGTAAAATTTCCGACATGGTTTTAATAACCTCCTTTATAATACCCGCGGGTGTCGATGCACCTGCGACAACGCCAACATTATTTGCTTTTAAAAACCAATCTGCTTTAAGTTCAGCAGCAGTTTCTATCAAATGGGTGTTTTGACAAATAGCGGCACACACGTCATATAATTTAACGGTGTTGGAACTGTGCCTTCCTCCGATTACAACCATTACATCATTGGATTTAGCAAGTTCGCAAGCCTCAGCTTGTCTTGTTGACGTAGCACTACATATTGTATCAAATATTTTTGCATTTGTACATACTTTTTTTAAAAAAATTTGAGCTTTTTCCCATTTTTTTGCATTAAATGTGGTTTGAGAGACCACCGAAAGAGAATTTTTTAAGATTTCGGGGTGATTTTTTATTATTTTTTCTAATTCGTCTACCGAAGAAAAAACAAAATATTGCGACACACAGTGACCAATTATACCAATAACCTCGTGATGCTTTTCATCACCGGCTATTAAAATAATGTCACCGTTTTCGGATTGCTCAGCCACAATCTTATGTATCTTGGCAACAAAGGGACAGGTGGCATCGCACACCTTCACATCAGCCTTATCCGCCAATTCATACACATTTTTACCCACACCATGCGAACGAATAACCAAGGTTTCGTCACAACGCGCCTCGGTCGGCTCCTCAACCACGCGCACACCCTTAGATGTTAACTCGTGAACCATTTGACTGTTGTGGATAATCGGACCTAGTGTACAAACCTTTTCACCGGCATCTACCAAGTCATATACCATTTGTACCGCACGATTTACACCAAAACAGAAACCTGCGGTTTTAGCAAGTGTTATTTTCAATTTAATTTTTCCTTTATTATTTTAATAAGATTATCAATAGACTGTTGCAAAGTATTACCCGTAGTATCGAACATAATTGAATCTTCTGCAGGTTTTAGTGGTGCTATCTCACGATGAGAATCGTTGTAATCGCGAGTTTCAATATCCTTATAAACCTCTTCGTAGGTAACATTTTCGCCCTTTTCGCAAAGCTCCTTATAACGACGATTTGCACGTTCCTCTACCGATGCGGTAACAAAAAATTTAAGTGTAGCATCAGGAAGCACAACCGTACCGATATCTCTACCGTCCATAAGCACGTTGTTTTCGCGGGCTAGTTTGCGTTGCATCTCAAGTAAAAAAGCACGTACAGGCGGTTTTGCCGATACGGCAGATGCCATCATTGAAGCCTCAGGAGTGCGAATAGCCTCGGACACATCTTCGCCATTTAAAAAAACATGCTGAGTGCCGTCAATAAATTTAATGTCTACTTCTATAGTTTTTAGTATTGTATCAATATCACAATCAAGAGTAGTATCATAACCCTCGCGAATAAACTTAAGACCAACCGTACGGTAAAGCGCGCCTGTGTCTACATAAATAAATCCAAGCTCCTTTGCAGCGCCCTTTGCTATAGTACTTTTGCCTGCGCCTGCAGGACCATCAAGTGCAATAGAAATCATATTTCATTATTCCTTTCATATTTTGCTGCGTTCTCGCCTGCTAAAACGCCCGTTGAAAACGCTATTTGTAAATTAAATCCACCTGTGTAGGCGTCAACGTCGATAACCTCGCCTGCAAAGAAAAGTCCACCGATAAGCTTTGACATCATAGTCGCAGGATCAATCTCTTTAACAGAAATGCCGCCGCTTGTTATTATGGCCTCTTCAATAGGTCTAAAACCTGTGATAGAAAGTTTAAAATGCTTTATTGCATTTATAAGTGTCATTCTTTGCTCACGACTGATTTGATTAACCTTTGTATGCGGTGCGATACCCGACATATTTATTATAACCGGAATTATGCTTTTTGGTAAAAGTTTGTCCAAAGAATTTGCAAAATCACGATTAAGCGACTCTTCAAAATCACGTAGCAGACGTTTGTCAAGCTGAGCATCGTCCAAAGCCGGCTTTAAATCTATTTCGACAAAATATTTTTTCTTTTCCATATACCGTAGATGTGCTGATGCCGAAAGTGTTAAGGGACCTGAAATGCCAGTATGAGTAAATAACATTTCGCCCATTTCCTTATAAAGCGGTTTTTTCTTACCGTCCTCAAAAACCGACAGCATAACGTTTTTAAGCGAAAGCCCTGCAATGCGTGTGCAAAATCCCTCGTGACACTCAAGTCCAACCAAAGACGGAGTTAGATTTGTAATGGTGTGTCCCAAGGTTTTTGCCATTTTATAGCCGTCACCGGTAGAGCCCGTCACAGGATATGACATACCACCTGTTGCAACTATAACGCTGTCAGCGTCAAATATTCTTCCATCAACAAGCTTTACCGCCGTAACAAATCCGTTTGGCGCAATAACAGATACCGCCTCGCCCTCGATAATATCGGCGCTTTTGTGAGCCGCTTTCACCAATGCATCAACAATATCGACCGATTTGTCCGAGACGGGAAAAACACGATTTCCTCGCTCGGTTTTAAGCGGTACACCCTGCGACTCAAAAAAGTCCATCGTATCTTGCGAATTAAAATTATTAAACGCCGAATACAAAAACTTGCCGTTTTTCGGGGTGTTTGAAATCAAGGTGTTTTCGTCACAATTATTAGTGACGTTACATCTACCCTTACCCGTTATCATAACCTTGCGCGCAGGACGAGAATTTTTTTCAATAATCGTTATGTTATATGGAGCGTTGCCGAGTTCTTTTGCCGCCGCTTGTGCCGCCATAAGACCTGCCGCGCCGCCGCCAATAATAACAATCTTTTTCATTCCCTCACCTACTTGTTGCATAATATGTTATTTTACACCAAAATAAATAAAAAGTAAATACTTGACAGCAAATATATCCATATATATAATAATTAAAAAATTTAATTTGGGAGGCCATATTTATGTGGATTTATGCAATTTCCTCTTATATTGGTTATTTCTTGTTTTTAATTATTTGCCTTGCTCTTGCAATTGTTTTTCATAAGAAAAAAATAGCATTACCAGTATATTTTATCGGAGCTATTGTTACATTAATTAGTTTAATAGGTAAACAGAAATCCTTTATTGGTTTAGACGACACATTAAAATCTGTGGTTAACAGAGCCATGATAACTCATTGGGTTATATACGTATTATTGTTAGTTATCGCAGGAAGCATACTGGTTTTTAAACGCATAAAAAACCACAAATCCAACAGCCAGGTAAAACGTTGTAAGCGTTGTCACACTCTGGTCCATATTTCTGCTGTAAGCTGCAACTGTGGTTCAACAGAATTTACCGAGTTTCGCTAAAAAATTAAACACATGGTATAAGACATTTTACAAACAAATTGTCAGTACCATGTGTTTTTTTATTTTATAATTTTCCTTATCTTATCGTGAAACGTAAATACATAATACGCCGCTACCCTTGAAACACCGATATCGTAGAGGACAAAGACAGCATTACAAAGCGCCAAAAACAGCACTGCCCCATATCTGCCCCACTCGCCAAAATCGTCAAAAGAGATTGAAAACAAAACGGTTGAAACATAGTAAAACGCGATTGCCGCCGCGTTAAAACACAGTAATTTTAAAATCCACTCAATAACCTGTTTTTTTATTCTTTCAATAAGTGATTTCAAAATAGGATAGTAACCTAAAAATATAACGTAAAGTATTTTAGATTCCATTTCGCCCGTTATGAACACTATCATAGCACTTGCTACATAAGTCCCTACAGCCCACGACGCCCCACACTCTATAAGCGGTATCATCATAAAAAGTCCGGCAAGCGCGGGAATTGCATATGTCAAATACGGGAAATAGCTTGTAAACATTACCACGACCGACAATGCCGCCATAAGCCCGCAAAGAGTTATTTTTTTCGTACTTTTCATATCAGCAACAAGGTATCAAATCGCCGCCCATACACTCGCAGCAACAGTCAGCGCAAATTAATGTGTTACACATATCACAGGTGTTACATCCACCAGCCGTACCATATGAACGATATGGATTGTACTGTGAAGTTGCCTGTCTTTGAGCACCGTTCATAGCATTGCGGTACTCAGGATTTTGCGGATTCATTCTTACAGCGGTTGCAAAACTGGTGTACGCTTGGTCAAACCAACCACGGCGATAAAGCACGGTTCCGTTAAGAAAATACCATTCAGCATCTCTACTTTGTGGCGGTACACCATCCAGTAGCTCTTGCGCTTGTTCGAGTCTTCCTTGATTAATTAGACTTCGAACTTCCGGAAAGTTTGTAGTTCCGGCATATGAATTAGCATAATTGTTATCGCCTGCCTTTTTAGAGGAACCACGACGGCGTGAGTTAACAATAGCATCATATGCTTCGTTAATTTCCTGCATTTTCTCACCCGCCAAATCAGATAACGGGTTATCCGCGTAATTATCCGGATGATATTTTCGTGCAAGTTCGCGATATGCACTTTTAATCTCATCATCGCTTGCGTTTTTTGAAACGCCCAACACTTCATATGGATCTCTCATTATTTAACTCCTTTAAAAATGTTTCTTCTAAGCCCAAATAAATTATATTTCCAAGTATGGTTTTATACTTTTTAATGTCCAACAATTCAAACGCCCTTGTAGACTCGTTAATACAAAAATAAAGTTGAGATGTTATGCGATCTTTTATTTCATTTTTATCTATATTTTTCAAAACATTGTAACTGTTGTTTTTAATGTCATCTTGCAAATCGACATAAGCATCAAGCAAATAAATATATCTACCCAAACAATATCCCAAACGTCCCAACACTCTTTTTTGCGAATCATCATCACTGCATAATGCAAGAATTTTTTCCATAACCTTAGCCGTTGGGTCTGCCGCCTCGTCAACAGAAGCGCAGTTGCCCGTTTCCAACATGTTTTGCGATGAAATATATTCGCTTACTAGTTTTTCAATTGTAGGATATTTTTTTGATGCCTTTTTATGTGCGGAAGAAAAGATTGGTTTTAAACACCAATATCCTAGTTTTTTAATACCTCGCTCATCGCCAATATTATCTAAAATCTTGTAATAAAGCATTATCATCGCTGCCGCTGCAGGCATATCAATTGCATCATCATTTTTACAATAGTTACATTTTTTGAGCGGATTAAACGGACACCGCTTTTGGTGAAAACCGTCACAACCATCTTGTAAAGACATATTGAGCAGCGCCAAAAATGTAAAATCATAACTTAGAGTAAAGCGAGAAAGTATGCCATAGCTTTTGCCTAATTTTTTACAAAGCGAGCAATAAACGGCCTTGTATGTTTCATACTCTTTAATTTTTAATTCAGGCTTACTGGCCTTGACATATCCAAACACCGCTTTCACCTCACATTACCATAATATATTTAATTGTAACACATTTGGTTAATAATGTGTAAATAAATTACAATTTTAAAACCTTTTTCAAAAACTGACCTGTGTAAGATTGTTTACATTCCGCCACCTTTTCAGGTGTTCCATCTACCACGATTGTACCGCCGCCGTTACCACCTTCCGGACCTAGATCTATAACATGATCGGCAACCTTGATAACATCAAGATTATGTTCAATCACAAGTACGGTGTTACCGGCATCCACAAGACGTTGTAAAACCTCGATAAGTCTATGAACGTCGGCCGTATGAAGCCCTGTTGTAGGCTCGTCAAGAATATATATAGTCTTACCGGTGCTTTTTTTAGAAAGCTCGGTTGCAAGTTTTACTCGTTGTGCCTCGCCACCCGAAAGCGTTGTGGCACTCTGACCGATTTTAATATAACCCAAACCAACATCAAAAAGAGTTTTGAGCTTTTTATAAATGCGAGGATGACTTTCAAAGAAATACATTCCCTCTTCAA
>JAZQYL010000021.1:0-31740 GCA_045633485.1 Acutalibacteraceae bacterium
AACGTTGCAGTTTATGCTTCACATATTGGTGGTTACCACTATGCAGGTGGTGTTGTAGGTCTTGCAGAATGTAATACTACAAGTTCAATTGTTAATTTTGAATCATGTGTTGTAAAGAATAGTTATATGTATGATAATAACGATGCAAACGCTGCATGTAATAGAACAGCAGGTGCAATCGTTGGTGCTATGTCACACAATGGTTCTACAGTAAATAACTGTGCGGCTATTGATAACCAACTTTCAGGTCAAGGTGTTACAGGTGGTTTAATTGGTAATAAATCCGATTACGGCGGAAGCATTACAATTAAGAATTCACTTTCAATTGGTACATCTGTTAAGCCAACTGCAGGTGCAAAAGCAGTAAGTACCAAGTTTGATAGCGCAACCATTACAAACGTACACACTACCGACGTAGATGCTGCTACATTAGGTTCAGCTTGGTTTGATACTGCATCTTATCCAGAACTTAGCATTTTCCACGATATGCAAGCGCTTTATAATGATGAAAACACACATAAAACCGTATGTGGCTACGTTGTAGATGGCGTACAGTGTACAGTATGTGGCGTTGCTGAAAATCATGAATTAGTACTCAATGAGGAAGCAACCGAAAGAATTTGCGCATGTGGTATTAGCGAAAAGGTTATCGGCAACGTACTTGTTCCACTTAACGTTAACTATGACGAGTGGGACGGCACAAGAGTACAACCTACCGAAACCGATGGCGAAGGTAACGTTATTATCCGTACAGCAGAACAACTCGCTTGGATAGCACTTGAAGGTTCTACCGCTACAAATGATATTAACTACAAAGTTGTAGCAAATTCAGTATTTAATATGATGGGTATGGATGGTATTACCCTTAATTCTACTTCAGACGATGTTAAAGCTGCTTCAAAGAAATGGCAGATGAGATGGACGCCATATCAAAATGGTGCTGTTGCTGATACCGGTAGTGTTACTTTTGGTGGTAACTTTGACGGTAATGGTCTTACTGTTTACAATCTCTCCGGAGGCGCAGGCAATGGTGTTTGTTACCAAGGTTTGTTCCCGGTACTTAAACAGTCTGCTAACAACATAACACAAGAGATTAAAAACGTTCGAATCGTGGCATCTTACTTTGTTGCATACCACGGTGCAGGCGCACTTGTTGGTTCTGTACCAAGCGCACCTGGTACAGGTAACGCATTGAACATTGATAACGTTGCAGTTGAAAATTGCTACATAACTGATAATGGAAATTCAAACAGCGCTTGTCATAGAAACGCAGGTGTTATAGCAGGTAACGTTGGTCATAACAAAACAACTTTAAACAACTGTTTTGCACGCAACAATGAAGTAATTTCATTAAACGTATATGGTGGTTTTGTAGCTAACACATCAGCATATTCAAGCGGTCTTACTGTTAAAAATTCTGTAATTATTGGCACATCAAAGGCTTCTGTTGACGTTCTTGACGATGGCAAAAACATTGAAAATCCAGCAGCCAACGCAACATATACAAATGTATATGAAAACGCTAACGTAACTGCAGCACAACTTACAGACGCTTGGTTTGATACTACCAATGGTGCAGAACTTAGCATTTTCCATGCTATGACAACCGTTTACATTGATGAAACATCACACCAAGTTGTATGTCGTCACTTTATAAACGGCACACAGTGTACCACATGTCAGGCGGTTAGCTCACACAATATGGTTGACAATGAAGAGGGTACATACGCTGAATGTGCATGTGGTTACGGTTACGAGATTAAGGGTATCCTTGCTATGGATCTCCCTGTAGCTATCTTAAACCGCATTACAAATAATACAATCTATACCGAAAAATTTGCTACAAATACACTGTTTAAAGTTGCATATGACGCAGATAAACCTGGTACAGATGTTATTGCAAACGAATTTGATTTATATACAACTTCTCTTAACTTAAAGGTTAATCCACACATTGGATTTATGTTTGCCTTCTATGGCGAATACTATACAAATCGTAGTAATATTACAGTAACATTTACGGTAGATGGCGTAAATTATACTACTGCTCCAGTTGAAACCGCTGGTGTACTCGGCACAAACTGGGTTAACAACAAGGGCGCGGGTAGATATCACCTTTACAGATTTAAAGAGCTTCCAATAACCAAGCTTTGTAAAGAAATAAAGGTTACCGTAAATTACAATGGTAATACCTATGACTTTGGTACTTATAGCGCAGCAGGTTATGCGATTAGCGCTATGAATGCAGGCGATGATTATCAAGAGCATGTTAACGCATCAATGGCATTCGTTTATTATAGCGAAATGCTTGCGGCAAGGGCCAATGCATAAGATACGATAATGTTAACGAAAGGAATAAATACATTATGTTTGAAAAATCAAAAATCGAAATATATGAATTAGACCTTACAGATATTATCGTAACAAGTGACCCTAACGCAAACTATGGTGACGAAGACGATGATATTGTGATCTGGCCTAAATAACAGTTTATATTTTCCTTGTGGGTGGAGATTTTCACCCACAAGGAGCAATAAAAAATAAACCCCAAAATTCGCTTTTTTGTGATTAGAAAAGAGAGGTTTTTTATGAAAATAATAATTAACAAAAGCGCAAAAAGAGTACTGAGTCTAACTCTTGCACTTGTTATGATACTTAGTACACTTTTTGTCGCAAACGTTGGTGTTATGTTTGATGCCAGCGCTGCTACGGTAGAGGATACTTGGGACGGTACCAAGGTAGAACCTACTAAAATCGACGAAGCGGGTAATATTATTATTACCAATGCAGAAGAACTTGCTTGGGTAGCGCTTGAAGGTATTAATGCAACTAATGGCAAGAATTATAAAGTTGTAGATAACGCTGTATTTAATATGAATGGTATGAGCGGTATTACGCTCAATTCTACCGCTGCAGAAGTTGAAGCAGCAACCAAAAATGATAGCTACAAATGGATTTCACCTAGTGATAGTTCCGGCAATGCTTTTCAGGGTAATTTTGATGGTAACGGTTTAATCGTTTATAACATCAATGGTAAAGGCGATTCTAGCCGCGGTTATTCTGGTTTGTTCCCAGTAGCTAAGCAGATTGCTAATGGTGAGAATATTACCATAAAAAATGTTGCAGTATATGCATCGTACTTTACCGCTTATCACAATGTTGGTGCAGTTGCAGGTCTTGTTAACGCACCCGGCACTACTGCTAAAGTTACTCTTGAAAATCTTGCGGCAGTAAACTGTTATATTAGTGATAATGGTAATACAAATGCTGCTTGCCAACGTACAGTTTCTACTATTGTCGGTAGTGTTGGCCACAGTAAGATTACTGTAAATAACTGCTTTGCAATTGGTAATACGCTTTCCGCTACAAATATTTCAGGTGGTTTTGTTGGTAATACATCTGCATATGCAGCTGCTGGTACAGTAAGTAATTCGGTTGTTATTGGTTCATCTCCAATTCCTGTTGAACTTCTTACAACTGATGGTCATCCATTACAAACCCCAATGAGTAATGCTACATACTCTAATGTTTATACCGATCAGACAGTATCACGAACAGGTGTTACAACACTTACAATAGCACAAATGACAGGAAACAACGCTACTACAAATATGGCGCTTGACTTTAGCGGTGCTTGGTTTGCTAATACTAATGGTGCGCCCGTGCTTCGTTTGTTCCATAATATTACTGCAGCTGATAATAAAGATGGCACACACAAAGGTGTTTGTTCTGATTGTGGTTTAGTTGGTATTACCGAAAATCATCTTTACAATATAATTGACTATACAACAAATACCTCAAGCTGTATATGTGGCGCTTGGGAGTGGGGTACTAACGATGTTTGGGACGGTACTAAAGCAACTGCTTTTGCAGGCGGTACCGGTACCGAAACTGATCCATATATAATTAAAACTGTTGAACAATTATTCTTAATGGTACGTTCTACAGGTCAAAATGCCGATGGCACACCTATCTATTATGAGGTAGCTGATAGTGTTAATGCGCTTTACATAAATGATACTCGTAGCTATGCTGACCAAGCCGCTTTTGAGGCAGCTGCTGGTACACTTAAAAACTGGTCAACTGGTCTTACAACCGAGACTCAATGCTGCGGCGATACAGCAAACTGCTATTCTACACACTATAACTCCGTTTATACCGAATCATCAACCAAGGTTCAAAGCAATCATAGAGATGGTTACGTTGACTACTTTGGTGGTAGATTTAACGGTAACGGTGTTACAATCTACGGTCTTTACAGCCAAACTACTGCTGCAAACCATTGGAACAATGGTACCGGTTTTGTACCAATGCTTGCAGGTGACGCAGTTATTAAAAACGTTACTCTTGATACAAACTATGTAATATCAAATTCTTCAAACGTTGGTGTTATTACATCATCTATGGGTATTTGGGATGGTCAGTATAACAAAGACACTGACGGTAACGGCAGTTATGAAACATATGTTATGTGTCCAAAGGTTGACGCTTATGCCAAACGCGCTGATAGCGTTAATGCTGCTGTTATAAACGTTACGGTTCGTAACTCATATCTTGAATCAAAGACTGCGTATGGCACTACAGCTTATGTTTCTGGTTTTGTTTCATCAATCAGAGCTCCAAAGAGTTTGAGATTTGACAATTGTTTCTTTGATGGTACAAGTTCAACTCTTACTTCAACTGCTACTACTAAAAAGCACGTAGCATTTATAGTTACTTATGAGGCTAATACCAACAGTACAGTTACAGGTTGTGTAAGTGTTGAAGGCAGCAGCACAGTTACAGCCCTTAACTCATACACAGGTGCTGCTACTGCAGTTGTGAACAGTTATGAATTAGATAGTAATGAATTTACCGTTAGTGATGCGCCACTACTTAACTGGCTATACTTTGAAACAGTTGACGGTAAAGTGACACTTAAAAATAATGACAGCTGGATTGCTGATTATTATAAAAATCAAGGCGATTATAGTCTTTCTTGGCGTAAAAATAAAGTGCTTACTTCAACCGACGATTATGGTATTAATTTTGAATATAGCGCGTTAAGAATAAATCGTGGTATATTTAATGCTTATAATACACTTCAAGGTAGCGGTACTGAGGCAGACCCATATATCATCAGTGATGCTGATACACTTTATATGATTATTGCCTCGGGTGGTACACACTATGGCGTTCCACAATATTACAAACTTGGTTGTAACATCGACCTTGAAGGTAAACAGTGGATAGATACAGATATTTTTGAAAACACCGAATACGACGTTGTTTTCTATGATTACAAGCCATTTGCAGGAACACTTGACGGTGATGGTTATACAATTAGTAATCTTTATACCGTAAAAGAATATGCTGATGAAGCTGTTGCAGGATTTATACCTAGCCTTACCGAAACGGCTGTTATTAAGAATATTAACTTCCATAATTGTTATGCTTATGATGATAGCGATGACGGCGGTATAATAGCAGGTTATGCATCGGATGGTTCAACTATTGAAAATTGTTCTTTGGATAATTGTTTTAATGATAAATATGTTGGTTATTCATATCAAGAAACATGGAAGGATTGTTACATTGTAAAACAGGATGGTTCTGTTGATTTTTCTGACACAACTCCGCAACTTGGTATAGATGAAAATTGGTATGGAATAACAGGTGAAAATGCAACACCAATAAGATCTTTAACCTTTGCAAAGAAAATGCCTTGCGCAGATATCGATGCAGACGGTGTTGGTGAAGAATACACCACCAATGATGTGGTTGTTCTTAAAAAGAATCTCTTATGGGAAGACGGTTACGATTACATCTATGGTGACGTAACAGGCAACGGCAAAATTGATATGCGCGACCTTGCAGCGTTGCAGCGTGAAATTGTTGGTCAAGATACTAATCTTCTTGATGGTTTCTGGCCAAACGTTAAGGCTGGCAAGTTTACTATTTACTATAGCGATAAGGATAACTACGATTTTGCTCGTAAATTGGAACTTTATCTCGAACGTATGAGCGGTATAGATGTTACCAAATCTTTTGGTAGTAGTAATGCTAACTTTACAATCAACATTATGACCGAAGGTAATGCAAACGCATATTCTTCAAATTATAATGCCGAAACAGCTCAACTTGTTATCAAGGGTGGTAGCTTTACCGCAGTTGAAGAAGCGGTTGACTATATTATTGCGAATACAACCATGTCTGGTCTTCCTACAACAGTTAGCGGTACAATTGATAGCAATAAAACCGCTATAACAGTTGATGGCAACACCTACTATTATGCATGGGGTGATGAGTTTAATAGCGACGTAGCAGGCACCGTATCTTACGATAAGTGGATACTTAGAAATAAGGGTACAGATAAAACACCAGGTGAAGCTGATACCGAGTTTGAATACATTCGCTCTGCAACCGATGCGGAAGCAATGGAAATAAACGTAGTGGAAGACGGTAAGCTTACTCTTAAACGTGGATTTACAGATGCAACCGCAAGTAACGAGTATAAATTCTATATGAGCGGTATTTCGAGCAAAGACAGTATGCTCTTTAAACAAGGTTATCTTGAAATGGTAGCTGCTGTTCCTTCCGATGGTTATGCGTTCCCTGCATGGTGGTTATTAACACACGAAAACGGTGTTGGTAATACAACAATCGATAGATCACTCTATAGTAAGGTATATGAACGTAATGAGGTTTACAACGGTTCTAGCACTTATGTAACACCAACCGATGTTACATCATATAAGTACAAATTACCAACTCAGACACTTGAAATGGACCTCTTTGAAATTATTCAAAGACCAACGGAAACATGGAGCTGGGGTAGCTTTAGTAATGTATCGGCACCAAGTGACGACCACAACATTAAGTTTAATATACACAAGTGGTATTCATATTCGCTCGATAAGAATGATAACACTCTTGCAGTTTATAACCTTGACTGGAAAAATGCACCTACAAGCGGAGCATTCCCAACTAAGTTGCTTACAGCAAGCGGTGCGACAGAGGGTAGTGGTTATACACAAAATACCGCTTCTATTAAAATAAACTCAGGTAACCTTTCAACAGGTAGTATTAATGGTGCTGCAACATATCAGGGTAGTGTTTCTACAATGGAATATGATATGAAAAATTACCGTTCAAAAGGACAGATTACTTCACGTAAGTATGGTTTCTTGTGGACAGAAAACGAAATGACATTTACCGTATATAATGACGCAGCAGGTACTAATGTGCTTTATACTGCAACCGTTACTAAAGACCAAATGAACTTTGGTGGTACTGAAAGTTATAGCAACTCTGATACATTTGGTTTTGACCAGTATGCTTATATGCTTATTGAAAACCATATTTTCACAGCGCAGAAATCAAGTAGTGGTTGGATTGAAGCAGCATATGTCGATATAGGTGAATGCGATTTAGTTATTGACTACGTACGTCTTTATCAGTTAGATGGCGCACGTGCAATTATTACTCCTGAATCAGAGGCATTAAGTGCTCGCTAATCAAAACAAAAAAGACTCCTTCGGGAGTCTTTTTTAGTTTAAAACTTTTTTCTTAATTTTTCTAACGCTGCCGTTTCAATGCGAGACACATAACTACGTGAAATATCTAACTTTTTAGCAATTTCACGTTGCGTAAGTTCTTTTTCTCCATCTAAACCATATCGCAGTTTTATTATTTGTAATTCGCGTTTATCCAATGTTTTGTCTAATATTTTTCGCAGTTTTTCAATTTTTATTTTTGTATCTATTTCATCCTCAACGTTACTATCATCGGCAATAATATCAATTAACGTAAGGGTGTTACCGTTTTTATCGGTATCAATAGGGTCACTTATATAAACATCTTGAGAATATTTTTTGTTTCCTCTAAAGTGCATTAAAATTTCATTTTCAATACAGCGTGCGGCATAAGTAGCAAGACGAATTTTTTTATCCGGTTTAAATGTGTTTACCGCTTTTATAAGTCCAATAGTTCCTATAGAAATCAAATCATCCTGGTCGTCATCGGTATAATATTTTTTTACTACATGTGCTACAAGGCGTAAATTGTGTTCGATTAATTTGTTTTTTGCATTTTTGTCTCCTGCTTCTTTTAAAATTAATAATTCTGCCTCGTGCTTTGAGGATAATGGCGGCGGAAAACATCCGTTATTTGTAACGTGTAACGCTAAGTAAAATATATTGGAAATAATTTGCAAAAGTGTTTGAAATATCATATAAATCCCCCTTAACAAAATATATGAAAAACTAAGTATAATAATTAAAAAATTATGCAATTTTTTACGTAATTATAATTGACATTATATTATTCATGTGTTAAAATACATAAGATAAATTGATAATTTTTCAATTTGTTTTTCGAAAGTAGAAAGGTAGGTTTAATAATGTATATACAAATAGAAAAAAATATTTATAAACCTGAATTTCTTAATAGCTTTGTCCCTGTGATAGACAAGGCGGTTTTGTCACCTTTTTTTGCCGATTTACAAAATAATTATTTCATTTTACCCGGTTTTTGCGATGTGCATGTGCATTTTCGTGAACCGGGTTTTTCTTATAAAGAAACTATATCTTCCGGAAGTAAGGCGGCGGCGGCCGGCGGTTATACCGATGTGTGTACAATGCCTAACCTTAATCCGGTGCCTGATAGTGTTGAACATCTTGATAAACAACTTGCTATAATCGAAAAAGATGCAGTTATAAATGTTTATCCATATGCTTCAATAACTGTTGCACAGGGTGGTAAAGAGCTTTCCAATATGGAATCATTATCCAATAAATGTATAGCTTTTTCAGATGACGGACGTGGTGTTCAATCGCGCGAGCTTATGAAAGAGGCAATGATTAAAGCGAAAGCTTTGGGAAAAATGATTGTAGCACATTGTGAGGATAATTCGCTTCTTTTTGGCGGATATATACATGATGGAGAGTATGCCAAAAAGCATGGACATAAGGGTATTTGTTCCGAGAGTGAATGGGGACCAATAAAACGCGATTTGGAACTGGTAAGGGAAATTGGTTGTAAATATCACGTTTGTCATATTTCTTGTAAAGAAAGTGTTGAGCTTATCAGGCAGGCTAAATCAGAAGGGCTTGATGTTACATGCGAAACAGCTCCGCACTATCTAATATTAGATGATTCCCATTTACAAGAAGATGGTAGGTTTAAAATGAATCCACCGCTTCGCTCGTATGAAGACAAGTTAGCATTGATTGAAGGTATTAAAGACGGCACTATTGATATGATTGCTACTGATCATGCGCCTCATAGCGCTGAAGAAAAATCACGCGGTCTTGAAAAAAGTGCTTTTGGAATTGTTGGCATTGAAACATCATTTGGGCTTATGTATACCTATTTTGTAAAGACTAACATAATTACATTTGAACAATTAATTAATTTAATTTCATTAAATGCTAGAAAACGCTTTAATATTCCGCTTCGTAACGACAGTTACACTATATGGCGACTGGACGAGTCAATTGTTGTCAGTCCCGAAAAATTTATTTCTAACGGCAAAGCAATGCCTTTTGAAAATTACAAACTTTACGGTAAATGTTATATGACCGTTTCAAATGGTAAAATCGCATTTCAGGAGGAAAATTATAATGGCTAAAAGAACAGATATTAAAAAGGTGCTCATAATTGGTTCTGGTCCTATTGTTATAGGTCAGGCAGCAGAGTTTGACTATGCCGGTACACAGGCTTGTTTAGCGCTTAAAGAAGAGGGATATGAGGTTATACTTTGTAACTCTAACCCGGCGACAATTATGACCGATACATCGATTGCTGACAAGGTTTATATGGAACCATTAACACTTGAATATATGGCAAAGATTTTGCGTTATGAACGTCCCGATGCTATTGTTCCTGGAATCGGCGGTCAGACAGGTCTAAATCTTGCAATGCAACTTGAAGAAAAGGGAATTCTTAAGGAATGCGGTGTAGAGCTTTTGGGCACATCAAGAGATAGTATTGAACGCGCAGAAGACCGTGAATTATTTAAGGAAATGTGCGAATCTATTGGTGAACCGGTTATTCCTTCCGAAATCACATATAGTATTGAAGAGGCTAAACAGGCGGCAAATCGCATAGGTTATCCTGTTGTTTTACGTCCTGCGTTTACATTGGGCGGTACAGGAGGAGGTTTTGCTTATAACGAGGACGAACTTGTTGAGGTTGGTCTTAACGCATTTAAATTATCACCGGTTAATCAGGTTTTAATTGAAAAGAGCGTTAAGGGATATAAAGAAATTGAATTCGAAGTAATGCGCGACTCTAACGATCATGCAATCACTATTTGCGGTATGGAAAATATTGATCCGGTTGGTGTTCATACTGGTGACTCGTTGGTTGTAGCGCCAATTATGACACTAAGTGATCATGATCTAAAAATGCTTAATGATAGCGCAATAAAAATTATTCGTGAACTAAAAATTGAAGGCGGATGTAACGTTCAGTTTGCGCTTGATCCTAATTCCAGCAATTATTATTTAATCGAGGTTAACCCTCGTGTTTCACGTTCTTCAGCTTTGGCATCCAAGGCGTCAGGTTATCCAATTGCGCGTGTTACTGCAAAGATTGCTGTAGGTATGGCGCTTGAAGATATCAAGATTGCTAATACTACTGCAGCATTTGAACCAAAACTTGATTACGTTATCACTAAACTTCCACGTTTCCCGTTTGATAAATTTACTACCGCTTACAATGTTCTCGGTACACAAATGAAAGCAACCGGCGAGGTAATGGGTATAGGTTCTACATTGGAAGAAAGTCTGCTAAAAGGCACACGTTCCCTTGAGATTGGTGTTAATCATCTATATCATGTTAAATTTGATAATATGAGTGATGATGAATTAAAGTCATATATTTCAGAATTTAGAGACGATAATTTGTTCGCTATTGCAGAATTGTTGTATCGTGGTGCTACGATTGATGAAATTCATAACATCACAAAGATTACTGCATATTTTCTTGAAGCAATTAAGCGTATTATTGATATGGAAATATCATTAAAAGAAAACCCAAAGAATCTTGATATCTTACGTGCTGCTAAGAAGATGGGATTTTCTGATAAATATGTTTCGAGAATGTGGAAATGCGACGAAATTGATGTTTATAATTTCCGCAAAGAAAATAACCTAATTCCTGTTTTCCGTATGGTTGATACCTGCCACACAAATGCATACATTCCATATTTTTATTCATCTTATCATGGCGATAACACATCAAAACTAACCAATAAAAAGAAAATTGTAGTTTTAGGTGCCGGTCCAATTCGTATTGGTCAGGGTGTAGAATTTGACTATTCAACAGTACATGCTGTTGCTACTATTAAAAAATCGGGTTACGAAGCAATTATTATTAATAACAATCCGGAAACAGTTTCTACCGACTATACAACTGCCGACAAGCTTTACTTTGAACCGCTTACTCCGGAAGATGTAATGAATATTATTGATTTCGAAAAGCCGGAAGGTGTTGTTGCATCTCTTGGCGGTCAAACAGCAATAAATCTTGCGCAGCCGCTTATGGAGCGTGGTGTTAAAATTATCGGTACAGATTGCGCCGCTATTGAACGTGCCGAAAATCGTGATAGCTTTGAAAAAATATTACAAGAACTTAATATTCCACAGCCAAAGGGTCGCGCTGTTACAAAAATTGAGGATGGCGTAGCCGCTGCAGCTGAAATAGGTTATCCCGTACTTGTAAGACCAAGCTTTGTACTTGGTGGACGAGCTATGCAGATAGTTGCCGACGAGGCGCAGCTTCGTCATTATCTTAAAACTGCGGTTGAAATAGATGCTGATAAGCCTGTTCTTGTTGATAAATATATACAAGGTAAAGAGGTTGAGGTTGACGCAATTTGTGACGGACAAGACGTATTTGTACCGGGTATTATGGAACTTGTTGAACGTACTGGTATTCACTCAGGCGACTCAATCAGTGTTTATCCGACGTTCAGTATTTCGGATAAGGTTCGCGGAACAATTTTGCAATATGCAAAGAAATTAGGTTTAGGTATTGGTATAGTAGGTCTTTATAATATTCAGTTTATTGTTGACGATAATGATGATGTTTATATTATCGAAGTTAATCCTCGTTCCTCAAGAACGGTACCATTCCTTTCAAAATCAACAGGTTATTCACTTGCCGATATTGCTACCGAGGTTATACTTGGTAAGTCACTAAAAGAACAGGGAATATTCAGTCTTTATCCTGAGGAAAAAAATCGTTATTATGTAAAGGTTCCTGTATTCTCATTTAATAAAATCAAGGGACTTGATGCATATCTTTCCCCTGAAATGAAATCTACCGGTGAAGCAATAGGTTATGACGATAAGCTTAACCGTGCTTTGTACAAAGCACTTCAAGCAGGTGGTATGCATTTGCAAAACTATGGTACGGTTTTTGTTACCGTTGCTGACAAGGATAAAGAAGAAGCATTACCTCTTATCAGACGTTTTTACAATCTTGGTTTTAATATTCAAGCAACTGCAGGCACCGCTGCGTTCCTTAAAGAAAACAACATCAGAACACACGTGCTAAAGAAAATTAGTGAGGATCCTGACGAGATACCTGATGCAATTCGTCAAGGCCATATTGCGTATGTTATTAATACCAAAGACATTGCTGCTACAGATCAGACAAGTGATGGTCAACAAATTCGTCAGCTTGCTACCGAAAATAATGTTACAATATTTACTTCACTTGATACTGTAAGAGTTTTAATTGATGTTCTTGAAGAGACGACACTTACTATTTCTACAATTGACGCATAAAGGATAATTTTATAATGAAACAGGGGATTTTTAAAATATCACTTAACGAAAAGTTAGTTGATAATATTTACAAGATGGTGCTTGTCGGTGATACTTCTGACATCACCGCTTGTGGACAATTTATAAACATACAGTTAGATGGTTTTTACCTGCGTAGACCTATTTCCGTTTGTGATTGTGATAAAGATAGTATTACAATTATTTATAAGGTCGTTGGTAAAGGTACCAAACAAATGTCAGAAATGCCTGTTGGTAAAACTCTTGATGTGCTTACCGGTCTAGGTAATGGATATGATCTGTCCTTATCGGGTGAAGCACCAGTTTTATTGGGCGGCGGTGTTGGAGTTCCACCACTTTATATGACAGCTAAACAACTTATTTCACAGGGTAAAACGGTTTCTGTTGTTCTTGGTTTTAATACGTCAAGCGAAGTTTTTTACGAGCAGGAATTTAAAGATCTCGGTTGTGACGTTACCGTTACTACGGTTGACGGTTCTTACGGTGTTAGAGGATATGTAACAAACGCATATCCCCAAAATTACACATATTTTTATACCTGCGGTCCCGAACCGATGCTTAAAGCAATCTATAAAACTGCTGCTACCAGCGGTCAAATGAGTTTTGAAGAGCGCATGGGTTGTGGCTTTGGTGCGTGTATGGGTTGCAGTTGTAAGACGATTACAGGTTATAAACGTATTTGCAAGGATGGACCCGTTATGTTAAAGGAGGAAATATTATGGGAAGATTAAGTGTTAATCTATGCGGTATTGAGATCGATAACCCCATTATTCCTGCTTCAGGTACATTCGGATTTGGATATGAATTTGCTGAGCTTTATGATATTAATTGCTTGGGTACATTTTCATTTAAGGGTACAACCAAGGATGCGCGCTTTGGTAATCCGACACCGCGTATTGCCGAGTGTACTGCCGGTATGATAAACGCAGTAGGTCTTCAAAATCCCGGTGTTGATAAAGTTATATCAGAAGAATTGCCAAAGCTTTCAAAATGCTTTAACAAAAAGGTAATGGCGAATATAAGCGGTTTTGCAGTAGAAGACTACGCTTATACATGTCAACAACTCGATAAGCAGGATCAGGTTGGTTGGCTTGAGGTAAATGTTAGTTGTCCCAATGTTCATGGTGGCGGTATGAGTTTTGGTACCAGCCCCGAAGCTGCTGCCGAGGTTGTAAAGGCTGTAAAGGCTGTTACTACAAAACCGGTTATTGTTAAACTTTCGCCAAATGTGACCGATATTATTGCAATTGCCAAAGCTTGTGAGGACGCAGGCGCTGATGGTATTAGTCTTATTAATACAATGCTTGGTATGCGTATTGATCTTAAAACCCGTAAGCCTGTTATTGCTAATAAAATGGGCGGTTTTTCCGGTCCTGCAATTTTTCCTGTAGCTGTTAGAATGGTATATCAGGTTGCTTGTAATGTTAATATTCCTATAATAGGTATGGGTGGCGTTTCATCCGCTGAAGATGTGGTTGAAATGATGCTTGCAGGTGCTACTGCTGTTGAAGTTGGCGCTGCAAATCTTATAAATCCATATGCTTGTCGTGATATTATTGATGAGTTGCCAATTGTTATGGATAAATATTGTATTGATAAATTAAGTGATATTATTGGAGGAGTTAAATAATGGGTAAGGACGTTATTATTGCTTGCGATTTTGCAAGTGCTGAAAAAACATTTGAATTTCTTGATAAATTTACAACTCGTAAACCGTTTGTAAAGATTGGTATGGAGCTTTTTTATGCTGAAGGTCCTTCAATTGTAAAAGAGATTAAAAAGCGTGGACATAAAATCTTTTTGGATTTGAAGCTTCACGATATTCCTAACACTGTTAAAAAATCAATGGCTGTACTTTCACGCCTTGATGTAGATATGACAAACCTTCACGCAGCAGGTACAATCACTATGATGGAGGGTGCGCTTGAAGGTTTGACACGCGAAGATGGTACAAGACCTTTGCTTATCGCGGTAACACAACTTACATCGACAGACCAAGAAAGAATGGAAAATGACCTTCTTATTAAAGAACCGATTGATAAGGTTGTTATGCATTACGCTTCTAATGCGGCTAAGGCCGGTCTTGATGGTGTTGTTTGTTCACCGCTTGAGGCAGGAAAGGTTCATGATATCTGTGGCGCTAACTTCTTAACAGTAACACCGGGTGTTCGTTTTGCTGATGGCGACATCGGCGACCAAAAACGTGTTATGACACCTGCTGAAGCTAAAAAGATTGGTAGCGATTATATTGTAGTAGGTCGTCCAATTACTGCAGCGGAAGATCCTGTTGCAGCTTATGAACGTTGTGTTGCTGAATTTGTTGATTAAGGAGATATAATTATGGAAAGTTATAAAAGAGAGTTTATACAATTTTTAGAAGGCGCTGGTGTTTTAAAATTCGGCGATTTTACCGCTAAAAGTGGTAGAAAAATTCCTTATTTTATAAATGCCGGCGACATTAAAACCGGCGATCAAATTTCAAAACTTGGTGAATTTTACGCAAAGGCTTACTTTGAAAAGGTAGGCAATAAACGTACAGTTCTTTACGGACCTGCATATAAAGGTATTCCGATTGCTGTATCTGTTGCTTGTGCGCTTTCAAAAGAAGGTCTTGACGTTCCGTTCTTCTTTAATCGTAAAGAAGAGAAAGACCACGGTGAGGGTGGCGTATTTGTAGGATACAAACCACAACCAGGCGAAGAAATCGTTATTGTTGAGGATGTTATTACTGCCGGTACGGCAATTCGTGAAAGTATGGCTATTCTTTCCGGACTTGAAGGTACTAAGGTTGCAGCAACATTTGTTATGGTTGACCGCAAAGAAAAAGGTCAGACCGAAAAATCAGCAATGGCAGAAGTAGGCGAGGAATACGGTTTCCCTGTGTATTCGGTTGTTGACGTTTATGATATTATCGAATATTTAGAAGAAGATGAAACCAATCGCGAAAATGTTGAAAGAATCAAGAATTATCTTGCTGTAAACGGTGCTAAAGAATAATTCTTTAAGGAGTAACATATGAGAAGCGTTATTGATATTTTGGATTTTACTTTAGAAGAGCTTGATGAACTTGTAAATACTGCTCTTGATATTATTGATGATCCTGAAAAATACGCACATATTTGCGAGGGAAAAAAGCTTGCTACTTTGTTTTTTGAACCATCAACCAGAACCAGACTAAGTTTTGAGGCTGCTATGTATGAACTTGGCGGTAACGTTTTGGGGTTTTCAGAGGCAAACAGTTCTTCTGCCGCTAAAGGCGAGAGCATTGCTGACACAGCAAAAACTGTAAGCTGCTACGCCGATATCATAGCAATGCGTCATCCTAAGGAAGGTGCTGCGTATGTTGCGGCAAACAATGCTACCGTACCTGTAATTAATGCCGGCGATGGTGGACACTGTCACCCAACACAAACACTCGCAGATTTACTTACAATCCGTCGCGAAAAGGGTAGGTTTGACAATCTTACTGTTGGTTTGTGCGGTGACCTTAAGTTTGGTAGAACGGTTCATTCGCTTATTAATGCTCTTAGTCGTTATAGTAATATTAATTTTGTGCTTATTTCTCCCGAAGAATTAAAATTACCAAGTTATGTTAAAAAGGACGTTTTGCAAAAAAACAATGTTCCTTATGAGCAAACAACCGATTTAGAAGCTGCTATGCCGAAACTTGATATTCTTTATATGACACGTGTTCAACGTGAGCGCTTTTTTAACGAAGAGGATTATTTACGTCTTAAAGACAGTTATATTTTGACTCCTGATAAGTTAAAAAATGCCAAATCGGATTTATCAATTTTACATCCGCTTCCCAGAGTTAATGAGATTAGTGTTGCAATTGATAATGATTCACGTGCCTGTTACTTTAAACAGGTTTTAAATGGCAAATATATGCGAATGGCACTTATTATAAAACTTCTTAAGGAGGCAGGAACAATATGAATATTGACTCGATTCAAAACGGTGTTGTAATCGATCACATTACTGCCGGTCTTGGTATGAAACTTTATGAACTATTAAATCTTGCTTCACTTGATGTTTCCATTGCTCTTATTAAAAATGTTGCCAGTAAAAAAATGGGCAAGAAGGATATTATTAAAATTGATGCTGATATCAAGCTTGATCTTGATGTAATTGGATTTGTTGATCCTGATGCAACAATTAATATTATAAACAACGGTGTTCTGGTCGAAAAACGTTGTATTGAAATGCCTGAAATATTGACCAATGTTATTAAGTGTAAAAATCCTAGATGTATAACATCGTGTGAACAGGAACTTGATAATATCTTTAAATTAACCGATAAAGAAGAAAAAGTTTATCGTTGTATTTATTGTGAAACAAAGGCATAAATTCTTGTTAAATTTTGTGCATTTTTATACGACAAATTTTGAGTTTGCCATTGACAGTTTTTATACAAAATGATATACTTACGTTGTATGTATTACATACCGTTCTTTGTGACTGACGGAGTAATAGTGGAGCACCACTAAGGAACAAAGATAGATATATTTAGCCGACCGTCTGGGCACACTTGAACAGTCTTAGTCCAAGTGCGCCCTTTTATCTTTTTTAGGAGGTAATTTATGAAAAAAGTTGGAATTATTATGGGTAGCGACAGTGATTTACCAATTATAAAAAAAGCTACTGATATGTTAAAAACACTCCAAATTCCTTTTGAGGTGCATATTTATTCTGCGCATCGTACACCTGTAGAGGCTCGCGATTTTGCGCTAAACGCACGTGATAACGGATTTGGAGTTCTTATTGCGGCGGCTGGTATGGCAGCGCATCTTGCGGGTGCCATTGCTGCAAATACCACTTTGCCGGTTATTGGCATCCCTTGCAAGTCAACCAATCTTGACGGTATGGATGCGTTACTATCTACCGTTCAAATGCCTACAGGCATTCCGGTTGCTACTGTTGCAATAAACGGTGCTGCTAATGCGGCTCTTCTTGCAGCGCAGATTATTGCAGTAGAAGATAAAGAGTTAGCAAAAAAACTTGACGCTAAACGCGCAAGTGATGCAGCGGCTGTTCTTGAAAAAGATAAAGTTGTTATGGAAAATTTATAATTAATTTGAAGGAGTAATATATTATGGAAAGCAAACTTTTGTACACAGGTAAAACCAAAAATGTTTACGCACTTGAAAATGGAAATTGTCTTTTAAAATTTAAGGACGATTGTACAGGTAAAGATGGCGTTTTTGATCCGGGCGAGAATTCAGTTGGTCTTACAATTGAAGGTGTTGGCGATGTTAATTTACGTATGTCAATTTACTTCTTTGAAAAAATCAATGCAGCCGGTATTTTTACCCATTACGTTAATGCAAACCTTGAAGATACAACAATGGAAGTCCTTCCTGCAAAGGTTTTCGGTCATGGTCTTGAGGTTATCTGTCGTTACAAAGCAGTAGGTAGTTTTATTCGTCGTTACGGTGATTACATAGAAGAAGGCGCAGATCTTCCTGCATATGTTGAAATGACATTTAAAAATGACGAAAAGGGCGATCCTCTTGTAATTAAAGATGCTCTTGTGGCTCTTGGTGTTATGACAGACAAGCAATATGAAGATATTAAAGATATGACCCAAAAGATTACAAAAATTGTTGCTGACGATCTTAAAGAAAAGGGTCTTGATCTTTATGATATTAAGTTTGAGTTTGGTTATGCACCAAACGGAGATGTAATGCTTATTGATGAAATTGCATCCGGCAATATGCGTGTTTATAAGGATGGCGAATATATCGATCCTATGACACTTTCAAAACTTTTCTTTGCTTAAAATTTCCATTTTACAGAAAGTAGGTCAATATGGGCGGTTTTTTTGGAATAACTTCAAAAAACGACTGCATGATGGATGTGTTCTTTGGTGTTGATTACCACTCACACCTCGGCACACGTCGCGGCGGTATGGCTGCATATGATAGTGAAATTGGTTTGCAGCGTAAAATTCATAATATTGAAAATTCACCCTTTAGAACAAAATTTGAGAAAATATTTGACGAAATGAAGGGTACCTCGGCTATTGGTTGTATTAGCGATACCGATCCGCAACCAATGCTTATTCGTTCAAAATTCGGTACGTTTGCTATTTGTACAATTGGTATTATCAATAATGTTGATGAACTTATTGATAAATGTCTTGCTAGGCAGGGTGTTTATTTTGATGCTATGACCGGCGGTAGGGTAAATACAACCGAGCTTGTTGCTGCCCTTGTTAGCCAAAAAGATACTTTTGTCGATGGTATTAAATATGCCCAAGAACTTATTGACGGCACTATGTCAATTTTAATTCTTACTAGTAAAGGCGCTATTATTGCCGCTCGCGATAAGCTTGGTAGAATACCGATTCTTGTTGGTAAGAATGATTACGGATATGCTGTTACGTTCGAATCATATGCGTATCAAAAATTAGGATATACAGATGAACTCGAATTAGGCCCCGGCGAGATTGTAAAGATTATACCAAATGGAATCAAACAATTAGCTGCACCCGGTAAAAAGAAAAAGATATGCTCTTTTCTTTGGAGTTATTACGGATATCCTACTTCGACCTACGAAGGCGTTAATGTCGAGATGATGCGTTGCCGTAATGGTGAAATTATGGCTCAAAACGATCGCAAAAAGGGAATTGCTCAAGATGTAGATTACGTCGGCGGTGTGCCTGATTCGGGTATTCCGCATGCGATAGGTTATTCTAATGAGAGTGGAAAAAAATACGCCCGCGCATTTATTAAATATACTCCTACTTGGGCACGTAGTTTTACACCGGCAAAGCAAACCGATCGTAATAAAGTTGCGCGAATGAAACAAATACCGGTTCACGATTTTATTGTTGATAAAAATTTACTTTTTGTTGATGACTCAATTGTTCGTGGTACACAGCTTAAAGAAACTGTTGATTTTCTTTATGAAAACGGTGCTAAATCGGTTCATATGCGTTCTGCTTGTCCGCCTATAATGTATGGGTGTAAATATCTTAACTTTTCTCGTTCTACAAATGATATGGAACTCATTGCTCGCCGTGTCATTATGGAGCTTGAAGGTGAAGAAGGATTTAATTATATTGAAGAATATTCAAATGGCGAAACCGAAAGAGGTAAAATTTTACGCAAATCTATTTGTGAAAAGTTTGGTTTTGCATCACTTGAATTCCAATCGTTAGAAGGTATCATTGAGGCTATTGGCCTTGATAAAGACAACCTTTGTACATACTGTTGGAACGGAAAGGAATAAGAAAAAATGCATAATAATTCTAAATCTGAAGCTTACGCTGCTGCGGGCGTTGATATTACCGCAGGTTATAAATCTGTTGAACTTATGAAACAACATATAGCACGCACTAAAAATGCAGGTTGTTTTGATGATCTTGGTGGTTTCGGTGGCTGCTTCGGCTTGCCCACAGGTTATGAAGAACCTGTTCTCGTAAGCGGTACTGACGGTTGTGGCACTAAGGTAAAACTTGCCATTTTGATGGATAAACACGATACAATCGGTATTGATGCTGTCGCAATGTGTGTTAATGATATTATTTGTTGTGGTGCAAAACCACTTTTTTTCCTTGATTATATTGCTTGCGGTAAAAATATTCCTGAAAAGATTGCCTCTATTGTTAGCGGTGTTTGTGAGGGTTGTGTTCAGTCGGGCGCAGCTCTTATCGGTGGCGAAACTGCAGAACATCCCGGTATGATGCCGGTAGATGATTATGATCTTGCAGGTTTTGCAGTAGGTATTGTGGATAAGAAAAAAATTCTCGATAACAAATCAGTAAACGCAGGCGATGTTGTAATAGCACTCGCTTCAAGCGGTGTTCATTCAAACGGTTTTTCACTTGTTAGAAAGGTTTTTGACATTGAAAACTGTGATCTTTCTGCATACAAGGATGAGCTTGGTGGTAAGACATTAGGTGAAACACTTCTTACTCCAACCAAAATTTATGTTAAGTCAGTCCTTGCTCTTTTAGAACAGGTTAACGTACACGCTATTTCTCATATTACGGGCGGCGGCTTCTATGAAAATATTCCAAGAAGCTTACCAAAGGGATATTCTGTTAAGGTCGATAAGTCTTCACTTAAAATTTTACCAATCTTTAACCTCATTCAAAATGTAGGCGGTATTTCTGAACGTGATATGTTTAATACCTATAATATGGGCGTAGGTATGAGCATTGTAGTAGCAAAAGAAGATGCTGATAAAGCTCTTGAGATTCTTAATGACAATGGTGAAGATGCTTATATTATTGGTACAGTTATAGAAAGTGACGAGGGTGTTATCATTGAATGATACTAAAAATATTGTTGTTTTGGTATCAGGCGGCGGTACAAATTTGCAAGCTCTTATAGATGCGCAAAACCGTGGTGAATTAGGCAATGGAAAAATTACTTGCGTTATTGCTTCTAAAGCAGATGCCTATGCATTAACACGCGCTGAACAAAACAATATTAAAACACGAATTTTAATAAGAAAAGATTACGACGATATTGCTTCATACAGTAAGGCAATGCGTGATGCATTGATTGAAGAAAATGCTCACATCGTTGTATATGCAGGTTTTATGACAATACTGGATGAAAATGTTTGTGATGCATTCGCAAACCGTATGGTCAACGTTCATCCTGCGCTTATTCCTTCATTTTGTGGCAAAGGTTATTATGGACTTCGCGTTCATGAGGAAGCTCTTAAAAAGGGCGTAAAGGTTTCGGGAGCTACGGTTCATTTTGTTACCGCCGAGTGCGATGCTGGTCCAATTATCTTGCAACAAGCAGTAGAAGTTTTGGATGATGATACGCCCGAAACATTACAAAGGCGTATTATGGAGCAAGCAGAATGGAAAATTTTACCCAGGGCGGTAAAATTGCTTTGCGAAGAAAAAATTTTTATTAAAAACGGTAAAACATATATTAAAGACTAGGGAGATTTTGGTATGGAAATTAAAACTCTTGAAAATGAACTTAATTCTTTGCCTTACCATGGTAGAGGTATTATAATCGGTAAAAGCTCTGATACTAAAAAGGCAATCACTGCCTACTTTATTATGGGTAGAAGTGAAAATAGCCGAAACCGTGTTTTTGTTGAAGACGGTGAGGGAATCAGAACACAGGCGTTTGATGAGTCAAAAATGACCGATCCTCATCTCATTATTTATGCACCTGTACGTGTGCTTGGTAACAAAACAATTGTTACTAACGGTGATCAAACCGATACAATCTATGAACTAATGGATAAACAAATGACTTTTGAACAAGCGCTTCGTACTCGTGAATTTGAGGATGATGCTCCAAACTTCACACCACGTATTTCGGGTATTATTCGACTTGAGAATGGTGATATGAATTTTGCAATGTCTATTCTTAAATCGGCTGAAGGTGACGGAAGTTCATGTCAAAGATATAATTTTGCCTACTCTAATCCTATTGCAGGAAAGGCAAAATTTATACATACTTATAAATGTGATGGTAATCCACTTCCAAGTTTTGAGGGTGAGCCCAAAACATTGCAACTTCCCGATACAGATATTGATACGCTAACCGATTTAATTTGGAAAAATTTAAATGATGATAATAAAGTGTCTTTGTTTGTTAGATATATTGATTTAGAGACCGGAAAGTATGAATCAAGAATTGTTAACAAGAATGTATAAGGGGTATTAATATGAAAGAATTTGAACTGAAATATGGCTGTAATCCTAATCAAAAGCCTTCAAAAATTTATATGAATAATGATAGCGACTTACCAATTGAGATATTATGTGGTAGACCGGGTTACATAAACTTTTTAGATGCTTTTAACTCATGGCAACTTGTAAAGGAATTAAAAACTGCTTTAGGCCTTCCTGCGGTTACATCTTTTAAACATGTTAGTCCAACATCGGCAGCAGTAGGTGTGCCACTAAGCGATAAGCTTAAAAAAGCATGCTTTGTTGATGATATTGAAGGTCTTGATGAATCTCCGCTCGCTTGCGCTTATGCTCGTGCTCGCGGTACCGATCGTATGTGTTCTTTTGGTGATTGGGTTGCTCTTTCAGATGTTTGTGATGTTACAACCGCTAAAATGATTAAACGTGAGGTATCCGACGGTGTTATCGCACCGGGATATGAACCAGAGGCATTGGAAATACTTAAATCAAAAAGAAATGGCAATTACAATATTGTTAAAATTGATCCTAATTATGTACCTGAAGTTCAAGAAACAAAACAGGTTTTCGGTATTACATTTGAACAAGGAAGAAATAACTTTGAAATTAATCGTGAGTTGCTTTCTAATTTAGTTACAGACAATAAAGATTTACCGGACAGTGCGGTTCGTGATCTTATTATTGCGCTTATTACTCTTAAATACACACAGTCTAACTCGGTATGTTATGCTGTTGATGGACAGGCAATTGGTGTTGGCGCAGGTCAGCAGTCACGTATTCATTGTACACGTCTAGCCGGCACAAAGGCAGATACTTGGTTTTTACGTCAACATGATAAAGTTTTAAATCTTCCTTTCAAAGATAATCTTGGACGTCCTGATCGTGATAATGTTATTGATGGCTATATTAATCAAAACGAAGAGGATGTTTGTGCTGACGGTAATTGGCAGAAGTATTTTACTGAACAACCACAGCCGTTTACACTTGAAGAACAAAAGGCATATCTTGCTGCAATTGATGGTGTGGCACTCGGTTCCGATGCATTTTTCCCGTTTGATGATAATATTGAACGTGCAAAACGCAGCGGTGTTAAATATATCGCAGAGCCGGGCGGTTCAATTCGTGACGATGTTGTTATTGATTGTTGTAATAAATATGGTATGGCTATGGCATTTACAGGAATGCGTTTGTTCCATCATTAATAATTGTTTATAAGGTGTATATATGAATATTCTAGTTGTTGGTGGTGGCGGCAGAGAGCACGCCATTATTAAAAAATTAAAAGAAAATAAAAATATCAAAGAAATTTATGCTTTGCCGGGAAACGGCGGTATTGCTGCCGATGCTACTTGTGTTAATATTTCTGCTACTGATATTAATTCAATTGTTGACTTTGCCGTTAATACTCAAATTGATTATGCTGTTGTAGCACCTGATGATCCGTTGGTACTTGGCTGTGTTGATGCTCTTAATAAAAAGGGTATTCCGTGCTTTGGCCCCAATAAAGCTGCAGCTATAATTGAAGGTAGTAAAGTTTTTTCAAAAAATCTTATGAAAAAATATGGTATCCCAACAGCTGCTTATGAGGTTTTTGACGATGCTGATAAAGCGCTTAAATACCTTGAAACAGCACCAATACCAACAGTTATTAAAGCTGATGGATTGGCATTAGGTAAGGGTGTAATTATAGCCTTGACTCGCAAGGAAGCGTGCGATGCTGTTGTAGCGATTATGCAAGACAAGCAGTTTGGCAAAAGCGGAGATAACATCGTTATAGAAGAATTTCTTACAGGCCCTGAGGTATCGGTGCTTTCATTTACAGACGGCAATGTTGTTGTCCCAATGATTTCATCAATGGACCATAAACGTGCAGGGGACAATGATACTGGACTAAATACAGGTGGTATGGGTACCGTAGCGCCAAATCCGTATTATAACGATGATATCGCCGAAGAATGTATGCAAAAAATCTTTTTACCTACAATACGTGCTATGAAGGCAGAGGGTAGAACTTTTAAGGGTTGTCTTTACTTTGGTCTTATGTTAACACCAAACGGTCCTAAAGTTATTGAATATAATTGTCGTTTTGGTGATCCTGAAACACAGGTTGTTTTACCGCTTCTCGAAAGTGATTTGCTTACTGTTATGCAGTCGGTTACTAACGAAACTCTTGCCGATGTAGATGTTAAGTTTAGCAATAAACATGCCTGTTGTGTAATAATGGCATCAAAAGGTTACCCTTCAAGCTATGAAAAAGGCTATGAAATTACTATTCCTGCTGATTTGCTAGATACTACATATGTTGCAGGCGCATGTTTAAAAGACGGCAAACTTTTAACAAACGGCGGTAGAGTTTTAGGCGTTACATCTATTGATGATTCGCTTAAGGGCGCTATTGAAAAATCATATGATAAGGTAGAAAATATTAAGTTTGATAATAGATACTATCGTAATGATATAGGCGCAAAAGCTTTAAAAGCAGGGGAGGAAAAATAATGGTTTATAGAGTATATGTTGAAAAGAAAAAAGAACTTGCTAATGAAGCAAAGGGTTTACTAAGCGAAGCAAAAAATCTTCTTGGTATAAATAATCTTACCGATGTAAGAGTTTTCAATCGTTATGATGCTGAAAACATAACCGAAGAACTTTTTAACTATTCTATCGGTACAGTTTTTTCGGAACCACAGCTTGATATTACTTCTAATGAATTAAATATTAATGATGCGGTTGTTTTTGCGGTAGAATTCTTACCAGGACAATTTGACCAACGCGCTGATTCAGCCGCACAGTGTATTCAAATTATTTCACAAGGTGAGCGTCCGGTTATTCGTTCTGCTAAGGTTTACGCTCTTTATGGCAATCTTACGGCTATGGATATTGCCGAGATAAAGAAATATGTTATTAACCCCGTTGAAGCTCGTGAAGCTTCGCTTGAAAAGCCCGAAACATTACTTGCCAAGTACGATATACCAACAACGGTAAAAACACTTGAGGGATTTTTATCGCTTGATCGGGTAGGTCTTGAGCAGTTTGTAAAAGATATGGGTCTTGCAATGGATGCGGACGACATTGCTTTTTGTCAAAATTATTTTAAAACAGAAGGTCGCGAACCAACAATTACTGAAATTCGTATGATAGACACATACTGGTCTGATCATTGCCGTCATACAACATTCTTAACTGTAATTGATGACGTAAAGTTTGAGGACCAACTTCTTCAAAGTGCATATGATGAGTATGTTGCAGTACGAAAGGAACTTGGTCGTACAAAACCGATTTGTCTCATGGATATTGCAACCGTTGCGGTTAAATATTTAAAAGAAAACGGTAAGCTTGAAAAGCTTGATGAATCAGAAGAAATTAATGCATGTACTGTTAAAATTAATGTAGATGTTGATGGTGTTAGTGAGCCTTGGCTTTTGTTGTTTAAAAACGAAACACACAATCATCCTACCGAAATTGAACCGTTCGGTGGTGCAGCAACCTGTATTGGTGGCGCAATTCGTGACCCGCTTTCAGGTCGTGCATATGTTTATGGTGCTATGCGTGTTACAGGTGCTGCAGACCCAACTGTCCCTGTAAGCGAAACTATCCCCGGCAAGTTACCGCAGCGTAAAATTGTTACAACTGCTGCTGCCGGTTATTCTTCATATGGTAACCAAATTGGTCTTGCAACTGGTATTGTTGACGAAATTTATCATCCCGGTTATGCTGCAAAGCGTATGGAAATAGGCGCTGTTATTGCCGCAGCTCCCGCTGAAAATGTTCGTCGTGAGGTACCTGCTCCGGGTGATATTGTTGTCCTTTTAGGCGGTAGCACAGGCCGTGACGGTGTTGGCGGTGCTACAGGTTCATCAAAGGCACACAATACACAATCTGTTGAAACTTGCGGTGCGGAGGTTCAAAAGGGTAACGCTCCGGAAGAACGCAAATTACAACGTCTTTTCCGTAACAAAGCCGCTACACAAATGATCAAACGCTGTAACGATTTTGGTGCGGGCGGCGTTTCTGTAGCAATTGGTGAGCTTGCTGATGGTCTCGAAATTAATCTTAATGCAGTTCCCAAAAAATATGAGGGCCTTGATGGTACCGAAATTGCTATCAGTGAATCACAAGAGCGTATGGCTGTAGTTATTGAACCACATAACGTTGACGCATTTTTGCAACTTGCTGCCCAAGAAAACCTACAGGCTTGTCCGGTTGCAACTGTTAAGGCGGAGCCTCGTCTTGTTATGAACTGGAACGGTCAAAAGATTGTTGATATCAGTCGTGAATTTTTAAATTCTAATGGTGCTGATAAACATATTACCATTACTCCAGAGGCCCCAAAATCATTTGGTGGTCCTGTTGAGGGCGGATTTGTTGATAATTATAAAAAGATTGCTGCCGATCTTAATATGTGTTCAAAGCGTGGACTTTCCGAACGATTTGACTCTACAATTGGTGCTGGCACGGTTCTTATGCCTTTTGGTGGTAAACATCAGCTCACACCGATTCAAGCAATGGTACAAAAAATTTCTGTTGAAAAGAAACATACTGATGATTGTTCTCTTATGTCTTGGGGATATAATCCGTTTATCACAGAACAAAGTCCATATCACGGTGCATATTTAGCTGTTGTTGAGTCGGTAGCGAAACTTATTGCAACAGGTGCAAAATTTGAGGATGTATATTTAACGTTCCAAGAATATTTTGAAAAACCGGGAACTGATGGCAAACGTTGGGGTAAACCATTAGCTGCGCTTTTAGGTGCATTTAAAGCACAAAAAGAGCTTGAAATTGGTTCTATTGGCGGTAAAGACTCTATGAGTGGCTCGTTTGAAAATTTGGATGTTCCACCAACGCTTGTATCTTTTGCTGTAACAACTGAAAAAATTAAGGATATTGTATCTCCTGAATTTAAGAGTGCAGGAAATAAACTTATGCTTTTTGCTCCAATTTATGACGAGGATACAAATCTTCCTAATACAAAATCACTTATTAATACATTTAATAAAGTAACCGAACTGATGCGCTCCGGTAAAGTAGTATCTGCGTATACACCTGGTATAGGTGGTATTGCTGAAGCCGTTATGAAGATGTGCTTTGGTAATGCATTAGGCTTTAAGTATGAAGATTATATGAGTGTCGCAAAAATGTTTGACTATTCCTATGGTGCATTCTTGCTTGAGGTTACTGAAGATATTGATGACGGCATTCTTATTGGTACAGTTACTGACGACGCTAGAATATCATTAGGTAGTGAAAGTGTGTGCATTGATGAATTACTTGGTATTTATGAGGATAAATTAGAGTCTGTATATAGCTGTAATATTCCTGATCTTAAAACTCCAATGCAAAACTTTGAGTTTAAGGCAAGCGAATATTCTGCACCGGCAGTTAAGGTAGCAAAACCAAAGGTTTTAATTCCTGCTTTCCCGGGTACTAACTGTGAATTTGACAGTGCTAAAGCAATGCGTGATGCAGGTGCTGATCCTGAAATTATTGTTATTAAAAACCTTAATGCTGCGGGTATTCAGTCAAGTATCGAAGAGTTTGCTACTAAGCTTAAAGATACTCAAATGATATTTATTCCAGGCGGTTTCTCGGGTGGTGACGAACCTGATGGTAGCGGTAAGTTTATTACGGCGTTTTTCCGAAATGCCGCTATTAAAGATGGTGTGACCGATTTATTAGATAATCGTGATGGCTTAATGTGCGGTATTTGTAATGGTTTCCAAGCGCTTATTAAGCTTGGTTTAGTTCCTTATGGTAAAATAATTGATACCGATGAAAATTGTCCAACGCTAACCTTTAATACCATTGCGCGTCATCAATCTCGTATTGTTCGCACACGAGTTGCGTCGAATAAATCACCATGGTTATCACTTACAAATGTAGGTGATGTTTATAACGTTCCAATTTCTCATGGCGAAGGTAGATTCTTGGCAAGTGAAGATATTATAAAACAACTGGCTGCTAATGGTCAAATTGCAACACAGTATGTTGATCTTGCGGGTAATGCTACGAGTGATGTTAGTTTTAATCCAAATAATTCGATGTACGCTATTGAAGGTATTACATCACCGGATGGTCGTGTATTTGGTAAAATGGGACACAGTGAACGAATTGGTGCGGGACTTTATAAAAATGTCATTGGTGAATATGATATTCGTATGTTTGAAGCAGCGGTTAAGTACTTCAAGTAAATTTATTGGAGTTGAGTAAAATGGCTTTTTTATCTGATATTGAAATTGCGCAACAGTGCGAAATGAAACCTATTACCGAAATAGCAAAAAAGGCAAAGGTTGATGAAAAATATATAGATCAATACGGAAAATATAAGGCGAAAATTGATTTATCACTTTTAAATGATACTAATCGTAAGGATGGTAAACTTGTTCTTGTAACTGCCATTACTCCAACGGCAGCAGGCGAAGGCAAGACGACTACGACAATTGGTCTTGCCGATGGTCTTGCCCGTATAGGCAAGGATGTTACCGTTGCGTTACGTGAGCCATCTTTGGGTCCTGTTTTTGGTGTAAAAGGTGGCGCTGCAGGCGGTGGTTATGCGCAGGTAGTACCAATGGAGGATATCAATCTTCACTTTACAGGTGACTTTCATGCTATAGGCGCAGCAAATAATTTGCTTGCTGCAATGCTTGACAATCATATTCAACAGGGAAACACCTTAGGTATTGATGTTCGTAAAATTACCTGGAAACGCTGCGTTGATATGAATGATCGTCAATTGCGTTTTATTGTTGATGGTATGGGCGGCAAAGCAAACGGTGTTCCACGCGAAGATGGTTTTGATATAACTGTTGCAAGCGAGATTATGGCAGTATTTTGTTTAGCGTCATCAATAACCGACCTTAAAGAGCGTTTATCTCGAATAATAGTTGGATATACCTATGATGACAAACCAGTCACAGCGGGAGATTTAAAGGCTGTTGGCGCTATGACCGCACTACTTAAAGATGCTATTAAACCAAATCTTGTTCAAACACTTGAAGGCACTCCTGCATTTGTTCATGGTGGTCCCTTTGCTAATATTGCTCACGGTTGTAACTCTGTTATGGCTACAAAACTTGCTCTTAAAATGGGTGACTACGCTATTACCGAAGCTGGATTTGGTGCGGATCTTGGTGCAGAAAAGTTCCTTGATATAAAATGCCGTTTGGCAGGACTTACTCCGGATGCTGTTGTAATGGTAGCTACTGTACGCGCTCTTAAAATGCATGGTGGTCTAGACAAAAAACAACTGGATACAGAAGATTTAAATGCGCTTGAAAAGGGTATACCAAATCTTTTGCGTCACGTTTCAAACATTAAAAATGTTTACAAACTTCCGTGTGTTGTGGCTATCAATCGTTTTCCAACCGACACCGATGCTGAAATTGATTTTATTATTACTAAGTGCAAGGAACTTGGCGTTAACACTGTACTTTCTACTGTTTGGGCAGAAGGCGGTAAAGGCGGTGAAGAACTTGCACGTGAGGTTGTTCGTCTTTGCGAAGAAGAGCAGGGTGATTTTACATTCTCGTACGAGCTTGACGGAACAATCGAGGATAAGATTGAAGCAATTGTTAAAAATGTTTACGGTGGTAATGGAATTGCATTACTTCCAAACGCAAAAAAGCAAATTGCTCAACTTACTGAACTTGGATTTGATAAATTACCAATTTGTGTTGCAAAAACACAATATAGTTTTTCTGATGATCCAACAAAACTTGGAGCACCTGAAAACTTTACAGTAACTATAAAAAATGTTAAAGTTTCTGCCGGCGCCGGATTTATTGTTGTTCTTACAGGTGATATTCTTACAATGCCGGGACTTCCAAAATCTCCTGCTGCTGAACTAATTGATGTTGACAATAACGGCAAAATAACCGGTTTGTTTTGATTTTAATATATGAGATATTATTAATTCAAAATAGAGCATAAAAATTGTATTTACATTAATTAATTCATTAACACCTATTACAAAACTATTGTAATAGGTGTTTTTTTGTGATAAAATATTTAAGGTGATTTTATGTATGACATTATTTTATTTGATTTAGACGGTACATTAACCGACCCAGGAGAGGGAATAACCAATTCGGTTGCTTATGCACTTAATAAATTTAATATAAAAATTGAGGATAAGACCCAATTGTACAACTTTATTGGCCCACCTCTTATTTATTCTTTTATGAATTTTTACGGATTAAATTACGATGATGGACTTAAAGCGGTTGAGTATTACCGAGAATATTTTAGTGTAACCGGTATTTTTGAAAATAAATTGTTTGATGGCATTTATGAATTACTGTCAAAAATTAAAAAATCGGGTAAAATAATTTCGCTTGCAACATCAAAACCGGAACAATATGCAGTTCGTATTTTAGAGCATTTTAATTTAACACAGTATTTCGACTTTATTGGAGCTGCAACGATGGATGAGTCCCGTTCAAATAAAGCTGACGTAATAACGTATACGCTTGAAAAATTAAACGTAATCGATAAATCTAAGGTTGTAATGATTGGGGATCGTCATCACGATATTGAAGGTGCCAATCAAAACGGGCTTGATTCGATTGGTGTTTTGGTTGGTTATGGTGACAGAACTGAACTAGAAAACGCAGGCGCTACATATATTGTAGAAAATTTGAGTGATATTTTAAATATTATATAGGAGTCGTACTATGGTAGTTAAAAGTTTTAACAAATTTGGTGTTATGGTTGATTGCTCGCGTAATGCTGTAATGACGGTGGAGCAACTTAAAAAATTTATAACTGTTATATCTAAGATGGGATATAATCAGGTTCATCTTTATATGGAAGATACATACGAAGTTAATGACGAAGCATTTTTTGGCTATCTTCGTGGCAAATATTCAAAAGAGGAACTTAAAGAACTTGACGATTTTGCCTATGGAATTGGCGTTGAACTTGTACCAAATATTCAAACACTTGCGCATATGGCCGCATTTATTAAATGGCGTACCGATTTAAAGGATATTGATGACATTTTACTTGTTGGCAATGATAAAGTATATAACCTTATTGACCGTATGTTTGCGTCGCTTCGTGAGTGCTTCCGCACACCGCTTTTACATATTGGTATGGATGAAGCACACAACTTGGGTCGTGGTAGATATTTAGATGATAACGGTTTACAAAACCGTTTTGATATTTTGTTAAATCATCTTAATCGTGTTTGTGAAATTGCCGATAAATATGGTTTTGAACCCATGATGTGGAGCGATATGTTCTACCGCATTGCGAGTGGTGGTGATTATTATGCTACAAAATCAAAGTTTGACAACTCAATTAAGGAAAAAATTC
>JAZQYL010000022.1:0-66842 GCA_045633485.1 Acutalibacteraceae bacterium
AAATCTTACTGATTTTGCGTTGCCCGACGGAGTTACTTATATTGGCGACAATGCTTTTCAAGGTTGTTATGCACTTAAAACTGTTACCTTACCCGATACTGTTAAAACAATTGGGTATCGTGCATTTGCATGGTGTACCAATCTTGAAAGCATTAATTATCCTTTAAGTCTTAATTCTACAGGTTCGGAAATATTCCTTGATTGTTACAAGTTACTTAGCATTACAATCCCTGAAGGTGTTACTGCTATTTCGAATAATGCTTTTTATAATGCAAATGGTTTGCGTGAAATCTCACTACCTTCTACACTTCAAAGCATTGGTGATTATGCGTTCTCTGGTTGTTCAAGGCTTAGAAAACTACATATTAACCCCGGTCTTAAAAGTGTTGGTTATAGATGCTTTAACAGTTGCTCTAAGTTATTAGACCTTGTTTTACCGGATACACTGCAATCATTTGGTAATGAATGCTTTAAAGGATGTTCTGTTTTAACAATCTACTGTCCCGAAAATTCATATGCTGCTGTTAAGCTTATGGATATGGGTGTTGCAATTAAATTTATTGGCAATGCCATCGAGGACTCTGACAGTTTAGTTCTTGACCGTGATGGTAGCTACTGTGTCGCAAAAACATTGGGCGCTATGGCAAACGGCTATGTAACTGTTGACCTTGCATATCAATTAAAGGATACAGTTAAAAACATTAGCAATATGTCACTTAAAATACGCATACCTTCAGGTACAACACTAATGGAAAAAACCATAATGTTAGACAGCGTACGCCTAAATGGATATGATTACAGCAATAACGTAATGACCATTAATGTTAGTAAAACCTCCGGTCATTTGTCGTTTTGCTTAAATCCAACCCAAAACTGCACAGTAAGCGCTTATGCGTTATTTAACTACAAACAAGACGGAAGTTGGAAGCAAGAAATTATTGGAACAATTAACGACGATATGTCATTGCTTACAATTCAGGCATCGTCCGAAATAAATACCAACACATTTAAAGTAAGTGGTATCGGGCCCTCAGATAGTGATGTATCGCTTTATATTGACGGCGCATTTGCTACTACAGTACACACCAATAAAATCGGTAGTTACTCTACCACTCTTTCCATAGCTTCGCCAAAAGATTACAAAACCTATACGATATCAGCAATGGCACAAAACGGAAACACAACCACAACGGCATCTAAAGATATTACATATTGCGCAACTGCCCCCTCGATAGAAAATTTTGTAATGAATTACAACGGTAATAGCTACAATATGACCAATATGGGCACAACAAAACCTGCTGTTACCTTTGTGCCGGGCAAACAATTTAACTTTGATGTCGAATTTAGCAATCCGGAACAGGTTGATACTGTTTATGTTTGCAGTACTCGCAGTAATGTAACCAAGCGTATAGAAGCCGTTTGGAACGAAACAACACAGTCATATGTAGCAAATGGTCTTTTCGACCCTTCCAATAATAGCTACGTGCCGGGAACAATTACAGTTGAATATTCGCAAGTGCGTGATTCTATCAGCTTTACATCAGGTGAAATTGATTACACATCTAATAAATACATAAACGGCGCAAGTAATCCTATAAAGAATGCTGTGGCGGGCAATGTTGAAGATTGCATAAAAGACCTTAAAACCGATGATAACCAAATTAGCGGTTTTATCGAATTGATTGATGTTAACTCTAAACTTGATTTCAACATAATGACCGACGTCATTCCGTCTTATCTTGATCCTGATAACGCTACCGAATATGGTTACAAGGTTATTGAAGACGACTTTGGTGCTAAAATGTATCTTAAGGTTGCAGAATGTGCCGAAGATGAAATTCGCGGTCAGATTGTTGACTTTGCAACCGAAAAAATAACCGATTTCTGTATTGAAGGAGGTTATATTAACCTTGATACTGCGGTAGGAAATTATTTCTCTTTTGTGGAAGCCTTAGGTTATGTTGATACCATGATAACTTGGGATAATAATCGTACCTCCATCAAAGAATCTCGTCAGGCAATTTTGTCATCAAATATGACCGACGCAGAAAAAACTGCCGCTATACAAAAACTTGAATATGCTTCAAAAGCGAATAACGGTGTTGTTGCAGCAATGGCTTTGCAGATTATATTTAGCGTTGCAGGTATTGCAATACCATTCCCGGCAAGCATGATTCTTCCCTTGCTTGCTATGAGCAATGAAAACTATGTTAACGGAGTTCTTGGTAACTTTGGATACTTAAATGCATCCGAAAGCGATGGTGCCCAGTTTACATTCCGTTGGGCAATTGATCCTAGTGGTTATGTTTATGAAGGCGTAACAAGCAATCGTATTCAAGGCGTTAAGGTTACAGTTTCCCACATTCCGTATGACGAAAACGATGAAAACTTCTGGGATACTCCCAAAACCGAAAATGCTCAGGTTTGGGATGCTGAGCAATGGGATCAGGTTAATCCTCTTTATACTGATGCTACCGGTTGTTACGCATGGGATGTTCCCGAAGGTTGGTGGCAAGTTAAATATGAAAAAGATGGCTATGAAACAACATATAGCGATTGGCTCCCTGTTCCCCCGCCGCAAACCCAAGTTAACATTGGTCTCGTTTCCACAAGCAGCGCATACGTCGAAAACTTTGCGCTTAATGACGATTCTCTGCTTATAACCTTTAGTCAATACATCGACCCCGAGACATTCAGCGGCATTATTCTTAAAGATGTTGACGGAAATATTATTGACTATTCCGTGGAGTATAATCAAAACGAAACCGACATAAACGGTAATGTTTTTGCAAAAGAATTTACACTTAAATTTTCATCTGATTATATTCCTTATGAAATCGAAATTCCTGAAACGGTTACGAATTATGCCGGCAATCCAATAACAGCATATCGTGGATTAATAAAAGAGGTTGTATATGGTGATATTAATGACGATGGTGCCATCAACAACAAGGACTTGGCATTACTTATTCAGTACATAAATGGTTGGAATGTGGATATCGTTGTTCTTGCGTGCAATGTTTACTTTGATAATGCAATTAACAACAAAGACATAGCTTTACTTGCCCAGTATATAAATGGCTGGTTAGTAACAATAGGACCCGTAAAAAATTAATCACATTAGTTTGTAAACATCCTAAAAGACCTTGAAAGAGTATAAACTCTTTCAAGGTCTTTTGTTTTACAAATATTATTTAAAAATATAATGACAAATTGACAAATATGTGGTATTATAAAAGAAAAATATTTTAGTGGTGATGATAATGTATTATTACAATCTTATATTAGACTATGCCAAAGCGAATTACAAAAAAATGTTTCGTGAGCCCGATGGATTACTCGCTCACAAATTTATAGTGCCCGGCGCGGCATACTCTAACAGTCTTTGGGACTGGGACAGTTGGCTTACCAATATTGCGCTTCGCGACTTCGTCACAGAAGATATTTCAGAATACGAAAAAGGCTGCGTAATCAATTTTTTGGAACATACGGACGAGCGTGATAGAATACCTGTATATATGTTACCTTCATTAGAGTTTTATCACTGTGACAATCTTACTGTTACCAACATCCACAAGCCATGCCTTGCGCAACACGCAGCTTTTCTTGTGAAAACATATAACGATGATGCCGAATGGCTTCGTCCATATTTTGACAAGATGCTTAAATTTATTGATTATTACTATAACAATCAGCGTCACGAATCAGGACTTTATTTTTGGATAAACGACTGCGCTATTGGTGTAGATAACGACCCCAGTACATATTATCGTCCCGATAACAGCTCAGGTTCAATCTATTTAAACTGTCTAATGTATAGAGAACTTGAGGATGTTTGTTACATAGGCGAGCTACTCGGCGTAAATGTTGATTTTTATAAAGCAGAAGCCGAAAACCTTAAAAACACGGTTCGTGACCTCTGTTATGACGAGAAAGATGGTATGTATTATAGCGTAGACTTGAACTTACTACCTATTAATCCTAATAATGTCATGCACTCGGGTGCACCAAGACATTGGAATACACTCATTCAGCGTATTGGTTGTTGGTCGGGCTTTATGACTATGTGGGCAGGAATTGCCACACCCGAGCAGGCCGAGCGTATGGTAAAAGAAAATCTTCTTGACGAAAAAGCATTCTGGGCACCATACGGCGTGCGTACACTTTCAAAATACGAAAAAATGTATTCTATTAAAAAGACGGGTAATCCATCCTGCTGGTTAGGACCGATTTGGGGCATTTCTAACTATATGGTATTTGACGGCCTTGTTAAATATGGATTTATTGACGAGGCACGTGAACTTGCAGAAAAGACACTCAAACTGTTTGGTGAAGATATTGCCAAAACCGGTGAATTGCACGAATACTACGACCCTGAAAGCGGCGAATGGGTTAATAACCCCGGTTTCCAAAACTGGAATCTTTTTGCAATAAGAATGGGTCAATGGCTTAATGAAAATAAATAATTTTTAAAATTTGAACGGAGTTTTAAAATGAAAGATACAGCGGCAATTATTCTTTGTGCGGGTAAAGGCTCGCGTATGAACGACAATTCAAAAAGCAAGGTATGCTTTGACTGTGCAGGTGTACCGGTTATTCGTCGAATAATCGACAATATGAAAGCGGCAGGCGTTAGCCGATTTGTTGTTGTCATTGGTCATCAGGCATATAGCGTTATGGACTGTCTTGATGGTGTTGACGGAGTAATTTATGCCTATCAAAAGGAACAAAAAGGTACGGGACACGCCGCTCTTTGCGGACTTAAAGCACTTTCCTCTATGGGCTATGACGGACCGGTTATTGTTTCTATGGGCGATAAAATTATATCAACGGGCGTTATCCGCGGCATACTTGACAAAGCCGAAAGTGCTGATGCCGTTTGGGGTGTTCAACCACTTGCCGCCAACTTTAACGGCGGTCGTGTCGTTGTGCGTGACGGCAAACCCATTGGTGTAATCGAGTTTACCGATGCCGCGCTTATGGCTCTTGGTAACACAACGCCCGATAATTACGAAAATATGTTAAGTGGTATCGGTCTTAATCCTAAAAAGGCAAAGAAGGTTCTTGATATAGCAAACAAACAAGTTCCCTCACCCACCAAAAAACTTTGTGGCATTGAGTTCGGCGCGGATGAAGTATTATCAGCACCTTACGCAAACGCAGCTCTTTATTGCTTTAATACAAATAAAGTTATTGATGCCATTTCTACTCTTAATTCCAATAATGCACAGGGCGAAATATATCTTACAGACACTCTTGAAATTTTTGCATCGAAAAATCAAGCTGTATTATATGAAATAACCAATAAAACTGATATGCTCACATATAGTACAAAACAGGAATTGTGCAAGGTTAGTGAACATTTTATGCGCACAGCATCACAATATGTTGACGATATAAATTCCGGTAATTTGGATGCATTATTCACTTCTCTTTACGGTGACGAGATAGTATCACAAAAAGCAAGATATATTGAATTGCTTGATAAATTTATAAAAGAATTTGGAGATAAAAAGGTTGTTATTACCCGTTCGCCAGGCCGTATAAATTTGATGGGACGTCATATCGATCATCGTGGTGGCGGTATTAATGTTATGGCAACCGATAAGGATCAGGTTTTTGTGTCGGCTCGCCGCGAGGATGATACTGTTCGCATTTCAAATCTTGACCCTGACTATCCAAATCGTGATTTTTCTATTAGCGAAACACTTTCACTCGGTTCTGATGAATCTTGGTTATCATATCTTGCCAGTGAAAAGGTTGTTCAAGCCTTGCATGAAAGCAAGGGTGATTGGTCAAATTATGTAAAATCTGCCGTTATACACGCACAGTTTAAAACCAACTATCCGCTTTGTGGCATGGATATGGTGTCTACCGGCAACATTCCAGTCGCTGCCGGTCTTTCATCCTCTTCCGCAATTGTTGTAGCAGTTATGGAAGCACTTGTTGCACTAAACTGCCTTAATTTAACCGAGCGCGAATTTATAGATCTTTGCGGTGAAGGCGAATGGTTTGTTGGTTCACGCGGAGGCGCCGGTGATCACGCAGCAATGAAATGTGGACAAAAAGACGCTATTGTTCATTTAGGATTTAAGCCTTTTTATGTCGGCGAAAAACAAAAATTTTCCGATAAATATGCGGTTTTAGTTGCTAATTCAATGCTAATGGCAAAAAAATCCGAAGGCAGTAAGGATACCTTTAACGCCAAAGTTGCTTGTTATGAATTTGCGCTTATGTTGCTTAAAAAGAATTATCCCCATTATGAGTTAAAAGAATTCCGAGATTTAGCAAAAATAAGGCCTTATTCTACTGTATATAAAATGATAGAATCACTGCCTGAAACCATAACTCGCGGTGGTATTAAAGCACTTCTTCCGGAATATAAACAGCGTCTTAATGAAATTTTTGCTAATCATAAAGATCCACAAGTTTATGAACTTCGCAACGTTACGCTATACGGAATTTCCGAATGTGAACGAGCCGATAAATTTATGGAAATATTAAAAACCGAAGATTATATTGCTCTTGGTAATATGATGAAAATTAGTCACAATGGTGACCGACTTGGTGTTGAGAGCGTAAGCGATAAACACCTTGAGGAGCTAATATCTAATAATACACCGTTTGAAGAGGAATCAGGTTCTTATAAATGTTCAACGCCCGAAATCGACTATCTTTGTGATCTTTTGGATTCTACAGATGGTGTTTTAGGTAGTGAAATCGTTGGTGCCGGACTTGGAGGTTGTGTGATAGCTTTGATTGATAAATCAAAAGCTGATAGTATCATAAATAATATAAATCAAAATTATTATGACAAATACAACTTTGCTCACGCTGCTAATGTCTATAGTGCTTCAAGCGGTTCATCGGTTATATTTTAATGTAAAAAAGAGGCGGTAATCGTCTCTTTTTACATTCTTTATACATTGACATGGTTTTTAAATAGTGATAAAATAATTTTATATTATTTAAAGGATGATTTTAATGGCAAAAATATATAATTCTGTTGATGAAATTATCGGCAACACTCCCCTTTTGGAACTTAAACAAATTGAAAATCAGTTTAAGCTTAAAGCTCGTCTACTCGCAAAGCTTGAATGCTTTAATCCTGCAGGTTCAGTTAAAGACCGTGTTGCTCTTTCTATGATCAATGATATGGAAAAAAGTGGAAAACTAACACACGACTCGGTTATAATTGAACCAACTAGCGGCAATACCGGAATTGGTCTTGCGTGTGTTGGCGCAGCAAGGGGTTACCGTGTTATAATTGTAATGCCGGACAGTATGTCTGTTGAACGTCAACTGTTAATGAAGGCATATGGCGCAGAACTTGTTCTTACCGACGGAGCGCTTGGTATGTCCGGGGCAATAGAAAAAGCTAAAGAATTAAACAAAAAAATTCCAAACAGCATCATTGCGGGCCAATTTACAAATCCTGCAAATTCGCAAGCACATTTTGAAAATACAGGCGTTGAAATATACAACGATACTAATGGCAAAATTGATGTATTTGTAGCAGGCATAGGAACAGGTGGCACAATTACAGGCACAGGCAAATATTTAAAATCTAAAAATCCTAACATAAAAATTATTGCTGTTGAACCTGCCTCTTCCCCATTACTTTCTAGCGGAGTTGCCGCACCACACAAAATCCAAGGCATTGGAGCAAACTTTGTACCAGAGGTTCTCGATACTAACATTTACGATGATGTTATTACTGTATCAAACGAAGACGCCTTATATTTTGGTAAACTCATCGCAAAAACAGAAGGTGTTCTTGTAGGAATATCATCGGGCGCTGCTCTTGGAGCCGCTATTGAGATTGCAAAACGTCAGGAAAACATAAATAAAACAATTGTTGTTTTATTTCCTGATACGGGTGAACGATACCTTTCTACTGAAATGTTTAAATAAAGGATTTTTACCATGAAAATTATTGATATACTTAATCAAAATAAGTTATCACTTTCTTTTGAAGTTTTTCCTCCCAAAACCGAAACTAATTTTGAAAGTGTAAAATCTGCTACTGAGGAAATTGCAAAATTACGTCCTTCTTTTATGAGCGTAACATATGGGGCTGGTGGCGGAACAAGCCGTTACACCCTCGATATTGCCCAAAACATCAAATCGCTCTATGATGTTCCAACATTAGCTCATCTTACTTGTGTTTCATCTACTAAAGATACTGTAAAACAAAAAATTGCCGAAATCAAAAATGCCGGAATTGAAAACGTAATGGCGTTACGAGGTGATATTCCAATTGAACATAAAGAAAATAGCCGTAATAATTGGTATTATAAATATGCTATCGATTTAATATACGAACTCAAATCGGCTAACAATGACTTTTGCATCGGTGCAGCATGCTACCCCGAAATTCACCCCGAAAGTTTAAATCAAATAGATGATATAAAATATCTTAAAGAAAAAGTAGATGCCGGCGTAGATTTTCTAACAACTCAAATGTTTTTTGATAACAATTTGTTATATAATTTTTTATATAAAATTCGCGAAGCCGGTATAACCGTTCCCGTAATACCCGGTATTATGCCAATTACAAACGCAAATCAGATAGAACGCTCTATAAAGCTATCCGGTTCTTTTATGCCACAACGATTTAAAAGCCTTGTTGATAAATTTGGCAGTAATACCCTTGCAATGAAGCAAGCAGGTATTGCATACGCTACTGACCAAATAATTGACCTTTATGCAAACGGTATTAAAAATGTTCATGTATACTCCATGAATAAACCTGATGTTGCCGCAAAAATTCAAGACAATTTATCAGAGATAATAAAATGAATAATATAATTATCAAAACCTACCCTGCACCACCAATTAATCTAAAAGAGGTTTTGCGTTATGCAGGTGCTATCAAAAACCAAAACACACAAAAAATTTTATACGAGTGTATAAAAGAAACAACAAATATACTTACATTTAATGTATGCTACTGTGAATTGCCCATAACAATCAATAATGATGTTTGCGATTTTGATGCTTTTAAAATAACATCACAAAATCTTGCATCTAATCTAAAAAATTGCAAACGCGTTATTGTTATGGGTGCTACTGTCGGAATCGGTCTCGACCGACTTATAGTAAAATATTCTCATATTTCACCCACAAAGGCATTATTGCTTCAAGCATTTGGCACAGAACGTATTGAAACATTATGTAATACTTTTACTGACGACATTAAAAACACTCTAAATTCATCCCTTAAGGCACGTTTTAGTCCAGGGTATGGTGATTTGTCGATAGATACGCAAAAAATTATTTTTGCGCAATTAAATCCACAAAAACATATAGGTTTAACACTTAATGACAGTATGCTAATGACACCATCAAAATCAGTCACCGCGTTTATTGGCATAGAAGAGGCTTAATATGAAGTTTAAAAAGTTTTTAAGAGAAAATATCGTATATCTCGACGGCGGCACGGGCACGCTTTTACAAGCAAATGGACTAAAAGCGGGTGAACTACCTGAAACATGGAACATTACCCATCCCGAAATTATTACAAAAATTCACGCCGATTATTTTAATGCAGGAAGTAACGTAGTTTGCACAAACACTTTTGGCGCAAACTCACTAAAATTTGACGAAAAAAAACTTGATGAAATTATTATGTCGGCAGTTTTTAATGCAAAAAATGCCGCAAATAAAAGTATTGGTACTCAAGAAAAATTCGTTGCTCTTGACATTGGCCCTACGGGAAAACTTTTAAAACCGCTCGGCGACCTCGACTTTGAAGATGCTGTATCAATTTTTGCAAAAAACGTTAAGCTTGGCGTTAAGTATGGTGTTGACCTTGTAATAATTGAAACAATGAACGACTCCTACGAAACCAAGGCAGCACTTCTTGCTGTAAAGGAAAACTGTGATTTGCCTGTTATTGTTTCTAACGCATATAGCGAGGACGGTAAACTAATGACGGGCGCTTCACCCGCCGCTATGGTCGCTTTAGTTGAAGGTATGGGAGCGGATGCAGTTGGCGCTAATTGCTCGCTAGGTCCAAAACAGTTACACTCTGTAGCCCTAGAACTGCTAAAAAATGCATCTATTCCCGTTATTCTAAAACCTAACGCAGGACTACCGAAATCAGTTAATGGCACAACTGTTTTTGATATTACAGTAGATGACTTTGCTAATGAACTTGCTGAAATTATTAAAATAGGTGTTCGTGCTGTTGGTGGTTGTTGCGGTACAACACCCGAGTATATTAAAGCACTTACAAATAAAACCTCGCAATTTACACCTGCACCGCTTACCAACAAAAATTTAACAGTAATTTCCTCATATAGCCATGCAGTAGATTTTGGCGATTCGCCCATTCTTATTGGCGAGCGAATTAATCCCACGGGTAAAAAACGTTTTAAACAAGCGCTCCTACAAAACGATATCGACTATATATTATCAGAAGGTGTAAATCAGCAAGAAAAAGGCGTTCACGTGCTTGACGTTAATGTTGGTCTTCCCGAGATCGACGAAACCGCTATGTTAAAAAATGTTATTTGTGAGTTACAGGCCATAATTGATTTACCGCTACAAATTGACACCGCAAATATTTCAGCTATGGAAACTGCTCTTCGACGTTATAACGGTAAAGCAATGATTAACTCGGTAAACGGCAAGATTGAGAGTATGTCGGCAATATTCCCTCTTGTTAAAAAATACGGCGGTGTTGTTGTGGCTCTTACATTAGACGAAGACGGAATACCCACAACTGCCGAAAAAAGAGTGGAAATTGCCAATAAAATACTTACTACAGCAAATGAATATGGCATAGATAAAAAAGACATTATTTTTGACACACTTGCTATGACCATCAGCGCCGACACATCGGCGGCTACGCAAACGCTAAAAGCACTTAACATTATAAAAAACAGTCTCGGTTGTCATACGTCACTTGGCGTTTCAAACGTTTCTTTTGGACTTCCCAATCGCGATGCTATTAATAGTACATTCTTTGCCATGGCTTTGTCTAACGGTCTTTCGGCAGCCATTATGAATCCACATTCTGCTGATATGATGAAAACCTATTACACTTTTAAAGCCCTTAATAATCTTGACGAAAACTGCGCTGACTATATTGCTCATGCCAACGAATTTACCGCTACCGTGCAATCGGCTACAACAGTTAAAATTGATGTTGATTGTTCTAACGACTTACAACACGCCATTATAAATGGTTTTAAAGACAAGGCGGCCGAACTAACAAAACAATTACTAGTAAACGTAAAACCCCTCGACCTTGTTAATGGTTATATAATCCCCGCGCTTAATACTGTAGGTCTTGGTTTTGAAAACAAAACTGTATACTTACCACAACTACTTATGAGCGCCGAGGCGGCAAAAAACTCATTTGAGGTTATAAAATCGTCTGTTTCTGCCGAAAACGAAAAGCAAAGTGACCAAACTATTGTTATTGCAACAGTTCACGGCGATATACACGATATTGGTAAAAACATTGTGAAACTTCTATTGCAAAACTACGGCTTTAACGTGATTGACCTTGGAAAAGACGTTCACCCTGAAACTATTGTAGAAAAGGTTATTGAACTGAATGCAAAAATTGTAGGTCTTAGTGCGCTAATGACAACTACCGTACCTGCAATGCAAGAAACAATTGCTTTGTTAAAAGATAAAGCACCCTCTTGCAAAACGATAGTAGGCGGCGCAGTACTCACTAAAGAATATGCCGATAAAATCGGCGCCGATAAGTACGCAAAAGACGCTATGGAAGCAGTAAGATACGCAGAGGAAATATTTTCTTTTTAATTAATAGAGGTACTACTATGAAAAAAGAAATAGTAAATCAAGAAATCATTAAAATGGATATACATAATTATTGTGTATATGATTTAAAAAGACTGGTTTTCCCTTTTGTTGTTACTTTATAAATTTCTTTGAATTAGAACAATAAAAAACAGGATTCTCACTTGAGAATCCTGTTTTTTATTTACTTTTAATATATTCTTCCAATATCTCACTCGCCGTGCGAACACATTTCACACAAGGACGTTCGTGATAGTATTTTTCGGTGCGCGCTTCGGGTACGCCACCTTTTTCTTTTGTTTTTAAAATTTCGCGGCAGATTATAGACTCGTTAATTTCAGCAAACTTATCGCAAAGAACGCGAGTTTGCTCATAGTGTTTCATTTTTATTTCGCCCGTTTCAGGTGTTTCGTAGCCGTAAAGGTAACCAAATACCATAAGCATACCACTTACTGCGCCACACACCTCACGCTGACGACCAATTCCACCACCAAACGGTGCCGCAATTTTAAGCGCAGTCGCCTTGTCAAAACCGATCTCGTCACCAAAAGCGCCAAACACCGCCTGAGCGCAATTATATCCGTCAGTAAATAATTTTACTGCTTTTTCACTATTCTTCATTTAATCACAACCTTTATTTTAATTTTAACATAATTAAACACAAAAATAAAGACATAATTTAAAAGGACGACCATTGGTCATCCTTTTAAATTAATATTTATTTCATCGATACGCTCGGCAAGTTGCTAAGGTTGTTATTTTCACTTCCGTCGGGTATTGCCTTTAAATATTCGCTATCTCCCCTGTGCGCTATTGCAACGCCTTTTATATCGCCCTGCTTTGCCATTGCTACAGCTTGCGGTTTTTCTACAATAGTGTTATCCGACAATTTGTAACCCGTTACTCTACCGCTCTCCTTTACAATACCTACTATTTGCTTGGCGTCAGATTTAGGAGGCGGCATTTGATCCAAAGTGTTTTTTACTAAATCTTTTACGTTCATATTTTCACTCCTTTTTAATAGTTTGTATCGGTAAAACTGTATTATACAAATATGCTAAGCTCGTGATTATCATCACAAATAGCAAGAATTATTTCCTTCGTGTCTTTATAACCTTGACATTTTAATTCCTTATTGAGCCAGTTTATATCAAGTCCCATACGCTTTAAATTATCATGCAATATTCTTCCATCCATTATAAGTTCAGTGTTTATAGTTTCGGATGGAGGTACAATATTTAAATCATTAGGGTTTACAGGTCGTTTTGTTGCTTTTGGCAATATGGTTAATCGTCCGTTATATTCAAAAATAGCGGTAGCAATGTCATTTAAATTAAAATAACCTTCTTGCCTGCACATAACCATAAATTCGCTTAAATCCATCTTTGCCTTTTTCATATTTTTGCGATATATTTTACTGTTATTCATAATTATTGTTGGTGTACCGTTAATATATTTGCGAAGTCTTGGTACCTTACTCGTAAAGAATGTAAGAATTACGGTTATTACACCATAGACCACCATTGCAATAAGAGGTTTCCATGGTTTTTCAAGCTCGGTTGCAAGTTCTGCAGCTACTGAGCCGATTGTAATGCCAGTTATATAATCAAAAAAATCAAGTTGTGACATTTGCTTATGCCCCATAACCTTTGCAATTAAAAACAATGTAACTGCTGATAAAACTGAGGTCAAAATTATCTTTAGAAACTCCATAAAATCACCTAAAAATATTGTTACCAAAATAATGACATTTAAAGTTTTGTGTGATATAATTATTAAAATTATTGTGAAGATTCAATTAATTTAATAGAGGTATTTATGAATAAAATTATTATAATCGGTTGCCCCGGTAGCGGTAAAAGCACTTTTTCAAAAGCGTTGCAAAAGAAAATCAACCTACCACTTTATCATCTTGATATGCTTTTTTGGAATGCAAACAAAACCCATGTTACGCGTGAGGTTTTTGACCAAAGACTTGCCGAAATACTAAATACGGATAGTTGGATTATAGATGGTAATTACGGCAGAACGCTTGAAACACGTCTTAAAGCGTGCGATACCGTCTTTTTACTCGACTTCCCCACTAGTATCTGCTTATCAGGAGTAGCGGCGCGTATAGGCAAACCACGTGACGATATGCCGTGGGTAGAGCAAGAGTTTGACGAAGAGTTTAAAAAGTGGATAACCGACTTTCCGCAAAATGAACTACTGCACATATACTCATTGCTTGATAAATACAGTAAGAAAAACATTATAATTTTAAATTCTCGCGAGCAAATAAAAGAATTTTTAAACCAGATTCAACAAAAATTTGCTCGCTAAAAACAATTTTGAAATTTATTAAAATTTTTATTGACTTTTCAATTAAAATGATATATAATAGTGACTCGGTTAGCAAACTAACTTATCGAGGTGTGGCGCAGTTGGTAGCGCACTAGTTTTGGGAACTAGATGCCGCAGGTTCGAGCCCTGTCACCTCGACCAAAAAGCAGTTATGACCTTCGGGTCGTAGCTGCTTTTTAATTTATGTCTAGTGATCGAATTCTTAGTTAGAGCGCACAGCAGTCAAGTAACGAATGCAAATCACATATGCCGTTCTTTGTCACCTCGACCAAAATCTAAAATTCGCTATAAATGATTAAACCGCCAAAGTTTTTTACACTTTGGCGGTTATCTTTATTTTTTGGATTTATATTCCCTATTAAGTTTATAAATTAAAATATTCCTTTGTTATATTTAATCATTGCCGCAAAACTAATAACAAGTCCTACTATGATAGAAACAATTAATAGGACGGTTCCGATTAAAACAAATACATTTTTATCAGTATGTAAGGTTATTGAAGACAAAACGCTGAATACAACTACACCTATGCCGACAATTATAGTACCAAGTCCTACTTGTTTTCCAAAAGGAATTATATCTTCTTTTGAAACACGATGCTTGTGATAAGAATGTAAAGACGATATATTTCCTCTCATATTTGAAATTCCCAGAGCAATACACACAACCCCCACAAGAAAAGTTACAATATTAGCTACCATAATATATCTTCCTTTTAAAATCTTAATTTATAAATTAATTATATCATATTTAAATTATCATTTCAATAAACAACTGTTTTTGCTCATTGTCTACTTTACATATCACAAATATAAGTATAGATCATCACAAGCGCCGAGCTAATAAGTGCGCCACCAATAATATCACTAAGCCAATGCACGCCCGAAACAAGTCTGCCGATTACCATAAAAGCAATAAATAAAGCAATAATCAGTAATGTGCACCGTCTAAATATTTTGTTTTTTATACGTGTGTTAAACTGCATCATTGCCGTCGGCATAACACACATAACAACTAAGGTTGTTGAAGACGGATAAGATACTTCCAGATATCCATCAATTAAAACAGGTCTAAAATTGATTACAACCGTTTCAAATAAAATATATACCGCCATTACGATTATATAAAATCCGCCAAGTATTAACAAACTTTTATCAACTTTTAGAAGTTTTTTCCTTTTAATCCACTGAGCAAGACCAACTACAGCGAAAGAAAAAGCAATACCAATCGGCACAAGACCTAGCCAATCGGTAATGTTATATAACACAAAATGCACACCCGTAAAATTATGAAAAAACATGTTAATTTTTGCAAACCCTACAGATGAACCCGATGGACCTATCGCCTGCACATCTACGAAATAAAGTGAAACCGTCCACATAACAAACGCCGTAAGCAGACTAACCCCTATTATTATATTATTTCTAATCCTTTTCATTTTTCTACCATCCTTTTTTATGTTTGGCTTTTGCCATGATATAAATTTAAAATAAGATGATTAAAAACGAAAGAATTTATCCGTCACATTTTCGATACTAAGCGTATCATTTGCGTTTAATAAGTATAAACGCCTTTATTACCAAAAAGATAAACAAAAATGTTGCTGCATACGATTGCGGACTAACAATAAAAAGAAGCGCTCCTATTCCATTTAATACTAAAGATATTTTGCTTTTGTTATTCACCCAAAACACCCAAGAGCAATTTTGTAGGACAAGAGTAAGGATTCCAGATACTACTATTCCGATTACAGCAATAAAATATACCGTTTTCATATATGGTGTAATTTCAGTAAGGGATAAAAGGGACACTTCTTGCAATATTCCATCTATTTCCTGCCAAAAGAACGGCAGAAAAAAGAACATTGCTATACTTAGATCAAGCAGTCCAAATACCAAATCACGGAAATGTCTTTCTTTTTGCTTGTTCTCTTCTTCCGCTATAGTAAGCAATTCATCACCGGACAAAAGTTTATCAATTGTTATCGAAAAGAATTTTGCAATTTGTTTTAATGATTCTATATTTGGGTATCCCCTGTCTGACTCCCACTTAGATATAGCAGTTCGTGTAACATAAAGCTTTTCTGCAAGTTCATCTTGCGTAAGGTTTTTATCAGTTCTTAGTTTCTTTAATTTTTCACCAAAGGTCATAGTATTCCCTCCTTTATTTCTACAGTTAAGTATAACATATATCCCATATCAAATCACGACACTATTTCTCACATTTACATCAATTCAACGCAAAGTAGGTTGAGTTCAAGCGAAAAGGAGGTTTTCCTTTATTTCGGTTGCGAAATTAATTACAATATGATATAATATAAAAAATTAATATTTCTCAAAAATTATATGTTCTAATATAGAATATTTTCTTTAAAATATTTAGGAGTGAAACTATGCAATATCTTGTTCAAGTCAGCGGCGATATTTCTGACAAACAAAATAGGACCTATGTTGTTAATTCAGATTCTGCCGAAAATGCGCAAATAATTGCCACACAAAACTTCTGTGAAGAGTTTTCGTCTAATGGTGATGTAGTTTGTGTTGAATCTCATAAACGTACTAATAAAGCAATTTTAGCATTTGCTTTTATGCTTATTCCAATCCTTTTGTCATTTATAAATTGGAAAAGCGGTCATGAAACTATTTCGATTGGTCCTGATTACATTTCTTGCCTATATGGCGTGCTAATTTATGCGGCTTTTATTGTACGTTTTAAAGGAATACAAAGAACCGTTAGCTCATGGGTTGATATCTTATTTTGTATATTTGTTGTTTTGTTAATATCATCTTTTATAAAAACAATTTTCATTACAAAAACCTTTAGTTTTTTAGGATTAAGTAGTTTTTCAATCGAAACAAGTTACATCTTGCCTATCGCTATTATCTTATCCTGGCTTGGCCTAAAAATTGTTAGTCTTATATGTATGGGCGGAATCGCAGTTATAGCACTATTTAATATAACTTCTCTTAATGGCGCAATGGGCATAATTTGCGGTCCACTTTACATAATTTGTTCATTTATAGGCATTATGTTATATCTTTCCATCGAGCCCGCTTTTATAGAATCAATATATCAACTAAAAGCAACAACATCAAAAGGTATTAATTATGTTAAAAAAGATGTTCTACAAGCTAAAAGCAATATAGTTGACGTAAAAACTGAATTATCTAAAAAAGATTCATAACAATATAGATTCGAGGAAATATATATGAAAAACAAACTAATAGTTCCAATCCTTGTTCTTTTATCATTATTCTTATTAACAACATCATTAACCGGTTGTTCTGATAAAAATGACATTGCACAAAAGAATACCAAAGATAGATATTTAACTATAATTAATGCTACCGAACAAACAATAAACGAAATACACGTAACTGTTGGCGAAGGCACTGAAATTGAATCTATGACACGCAAAAATCCGGATGCAGAAAGTTTATCAATTAAAATTCCTGAAGCTTATAATGAATATACTGAATTCACCGTAACATTAATTGACAGATATGATTTAAAATATCAAAAAACAATTTCTAATGTTCCTTTAAAAGGAAGAAGCGAGGTTAAGATTACAAAAGATGATTATGTTAAAGAAAAAGGCGATTTGAAGGATAAAATCGATAAATTCTTTAATGGAGATTAACACTCAACAACTTCCCTATTCCAAGTCAAATGTGAAAAACAAAGAACTCCTCATATACGGCAAGTGCCGTTTATGAGGAGTATATTTTTTAAACACAATTTGTCCCACAAAGAAATATGGAATATGCTGAGTCAATAAAGACACAAGGGATTAAAGGTATCAATTTTATAAGTGTCTTCTAATAATCTCTATTTTTTCTTCGTCTTTCTTTTTGCGGACGTTTATTCTATATCCATCCTTTAAAGAGGCTGTGTAAACCTTTAGATATTGTTCTGGTGACAAAACTTTAAACTTGGTATTGCACTCGCTATGCTCTAATATGTTCGACAATTTTATGTTTGCAAAAGTTTCGAGCTCCTCTATAGAAGCATAGGAATAACAAACATCATCTTTTTTAAAAGTATGTTCGCGCTCGTCATAAAGCTGGTACCCTTCATTTTCCAATTTATCAACAAACTCGTTCCACAACTCTTTTATAAATATTTCAGGTATCAGGATATCAATATCATCAGCGTCTAAACACTCGCCGATAATGTATTCGACTCCCAAAGAGCCGTACATTAGCGGAGTAATATTAAACATTTTATTAAGTAATTTTGCATTTTCAAAAAATAATGATTTTTTCATGGTTATTCAACTACCGGGCTTATAACAGGTTTACCGTCTTTATCGAGCAGTACGGTCATCCCCCCTGAATAACCGCTTTGGCGGAATAAATAATTAACACCTGTTTTCTTGTCAACCCAAATTTCAATAGTACCCATATTCTGCGAATATACCCTTTCGAATCTTTTATCTTTTGCCATATTATTCCCTCCAAATATCTTTAAAACTATAGTAACATAAAATTACAATTTTTTCAACAAAACAAAAAACACGCCCGTTACAGCAATGTAACGGGCGTAACAATTTTAGTTATTAAATGTAAATAAAATTACATCTTTGCAAGGTTTGCTTTAAGAGTGTCAAGCTGTTCACGAAGTGCAGCAGGCAACTTGTTGCCAAACTTCTTGTAATGCTCTTCAATTTCTTCAGCTTCCTTGGACCAAACGTCCTTATCAACCTTAAGGATTGATTTAAGTGTTTCAATATCCATATCAAGATCAGTAAGATCGATATCTTCCGGTTGTGGAATGTAACCAATAGCAGTTTCGGTAGCTGTTGCTTTACCTTCACAACGGTCAATAATCCAGTTAAGAACGCGCATATTGTCGCCAAAACCAGGCCATACGAAGTTGCCTTCATCATCAGTACGGAACCAGTTAACGTTAAAGATCTTAGGAGCGTTCTCACCAAGCTTTTCGCCCATTTCGAGCCAGTGTGCAAAGTAGTCACCCATATGGTAACCGCAGAATGGAAGCATTGCCATTGGGTCACGACGAACAACACCTACTGCGCCTGCAGCTGCGGCTGTTGTTTCAGAAGCCATTGCAGAACCTACAAATACACCGTTAACCCAATCTTTTGATTGATATACAAGTGGAGCGCACTTAGCACGGCGGCCACCAAATACGATTGCAGAGATTGGCACACCAGCGCCCTTGTTGAACTCGTCAGAGATGCATGGGCAATTTTCAGCAGGAGCTGTAAAACGTGAGTTTGGATGTGCAGCGTATGTTGACTTATCAGCCTTTACGAACATTGAAGGATTCCAAGCATTGCCCTTCCACTCAAGTGCATTTTCGGGCGGATTCTTATCAAGACCTTCCCACCAAACGGTATTATCGTCAAGATTAAGACAAACGTTTGTAAAGATTGTGTTCTTCTTGGTTGACTCAAGAGCGTTAAAGTTAGAGTGAACATTAGTACCTGGAGCCACGCCAAAGAAGCCGTTTTCGGGGTTAATCGCATAAAGTCTACCATCAGGACCTATCTTCATCCATGCAATGTCGTCACCAACTGTCCAAATCTTATAACCCTTTTCACGTAAATATTCGGGTGGAATAAGCATAGCAAGGTTAGTCTTACCACATGCTGATGGAAACGCAGCAGCAATGTAACGAACCTCGCCCTGTGGATTTTCAAGACCAAGTATAAGCATATGCTCAGCCATCCAGCCTTCCTTCCAACCTTGGTAAGAAGCAATACGAAGCGCAAAGCACTTTTTACCAAGAAGAACGTTACCGCCGTAGCCTGAGTTAACAGAAATAATTGTATTATCCTGTGGGAAGTGACAAATGTATCTCTTTTCAGGATCAACGTCGCAACGTGAATGTAATCCGCGTACCCAGTCATTGCTATCGCCTAAAACTTCAAGAACTTTAGGACTAACACGAGTCATAATTACCATGTTAAGAACAACGTAGATAGAATCAGTTACTTCGATACCAACCTTAGCGATTGGTGAACCGATAGGACCCATTGAATATGGGATAACGTACATTGTCTTACCCTTGTAGCTACCACGAGCAATGTCGTAGAGTTTTTTATACATTTCAGCAGGATCACACCAGTTATTTGTTGGGCCTGCTTCTTCTTTAGTTGTTGTGCAGATAAAAGTTCTATCTTCTACACGTGCAACGTCATTAGGATTTGTACGGTGCAAGTAGCAACCTGGAAGCTTATCTTGATTAAGCTTGTGTAATTCGCCGATTTCACAAGCTTCTGCGCGAAGTGCTTCAATCTGCTCTTTGCTGCCATCGATCCAAACAACTTGATCAGGGGTGAGAAGTTCTTTCATCTCATCGAGCCATTTTAATACAGTTTTGTTTGTGGTCATTGTAAATTCTCCTTAACAATTTTTTACAAATTTTTGCTTTTATATTATAATATTATTAACCATAAAAATCAATATAAATCTTTAAAATTTAAGAAAAAATTTATAATACTTGACACTTCTTACTTTTTTGTGTAAAATCGTAATACTTGATTTTATAGAAAAGTGGTATAAATTTATGAAAATAGTTCCATTTACCAAGGAAAATATTGAAAATTGGTCACAAATCTATCCTACTCCCTTTTACGTATATGATGAAGTGGGAATTCGAAAATGTGTGACTGATTTGTATAAGGCATTCTCTTGGAACAAAGGTTTTAAAGAATACTTTGCAGTAAAGGCAACCCCTACCCCTGCTATTTTGCGTCTTTTAAATGAACTTGGTTGCGGCACCGACTGCGCGTCAATACCTGAACTTGTTTTATCTCAAAAAAGTGGAATAAACGGTAAAAATATAATATTCACCTCTAACGAAACAACCGTCGAAGAATATAAAGCGGCTATTGAATGTGGCGCTATAATAAACTTTGACGATATTACTCATATTGAGTTTTTCGAAAAACTCGCTCCGCTTCCCGATACTGTTTGTTGTCGTTATAATCCCGGTAAATTTAATATCACCAACGATATTATGGGGCATTTGCACGACACAAAATTTGGTATGACGCATGAGCAAATACTCGAAGCTTTTGCTATTTTGAAATCTAAAGGCGTAAAGCATTTCGGTATTCACTCAATGCTTGCAAGTTGCTCGCTTGTGGAGGAATATTATCCTCGTCTTGCAAAAAAATTATTTAAGTTTGCCCTGGAAATTAAAGAAAAGCTTAATATCAACGTTGAATTTATTGATCTTTCAGGCGGTATTGGTATACCATATAAACCCACCGAAGAACCTATTGATATTTTTGCAATTGGCGAAGGTGTACGTCAGGTGTACGAAGAAATTATAGTTCCTGCCGAAATGGAAATTGCATTATTCACCGAAATGGGACGTTACATTACCGGCCCATACGGTTATCTTGTTACAAAAGCGCTTCACTATAAGCATATATACAAGGAATATATCGGTGTTGATGCTAGCGCATGCGATCTTATGCGTCCTGCTATATATGGTGCATATCATCACATAACAGTTATGGGTAAGGAAAACGAGAAACCGGTTGGAAAATTTGATGTTGTTGGTTCACTTTGTGAAAATAATGATAAATTTGCCGTTGAACGCGAATTACCACAGGTTGAAATTGGCGACTATCTTACAATTCACGATGCGGGTGCTCATGGCCATTCGATGGGTTATAATTATAATGGCAAACTCCGTTGCGCCGAGCTTATGCTAAAACCCAACGGTAACGTGCAACTTATCCGCCGCGCACAAAGTATGGCAGACTATTTTGCTACGCTTGATATTGATGAAGAATTCAAATAAAATATTTTTCTTGTAAAAAATGTTTTTATTTGATATACTGTAATTGTATGGAATTTTAAATTAAAGGGATGAATAAAATGTCAGTTGGTTTTAGAAAAAGTCTTTTTGGCTTTAACTGCGATGATGTAGTGTCTTATATTGAAGAATCACACAAAAAATTCTCGGCAAAAGAAGAAGCGCTAAACCAAAAAATTGATAGTCTTGATAATACTATTGCTGATGTTAATGCTCAACTTGAGGATGTTAAAGCAGCAAAGGCGATTGTTGAAGCCCAGCTTAAGGAATATACCGATAAATACGATGAAATTGAAAGACTTTCTCAAAATATCGGTAAGTTATATTTGGTAGCGCAGGCCAATGCAAAATCAATTATGCAAAATTCTACTGATAATCGTGATATTGCAAACCGTGAGGTAGAAAAAAATCTGCATTCTATTGATAACGCACACGAACAACTTGCAACACTTAAAGCCGAAATTATGCAAACATCAGATGATTTTGTAGCCAAGGTAGATGCTCTTGTTAACTCACTTGCTGTTGCTCGCGAGCAGGTTACTCAAAAAAATGCGGAAAATCGCGAACTTGCTGAACAATTCGAAAATCTTTTTGCAGATATAAACAAATGAACGAATATTATTTAAACACTATCGAGCTTAAAGCTTTTTGTAAAAAGTTGCGTGTTGGTGATAAAGTTTACTTAAGCGGATGCGTTTATACCAGCCGTGATGCTGCGCATAAACGCATTTTTGATTGCATTAATAAACAAACAACTCTTCCCTACAATATTGAAAACTCGGTTATTTATTATGCCGGTCCAACGCCAACACCCAACAATCTTGCAATAGGCAGTTGCGGACCTACAACGTCCTCACGAATGGATTTATACGCACCTATGCTTTATGATATGGGCCTTGCTGCAACCATAGGCAAAGGTGAACGCAACCAGGCAGTTATTGATTCAATAATCAGAAATCAGGCCGTGTATCTTTGCGCAATAGGCGGCGCAGGCGCGCTCGCTTCACAAAGCATTGTTTCAAGCCGTGTTATTGCTTTTGATGATTTAGGTTGTGAATCGGTAAAACAACTTGAATTTTATAATTTTCCACTTATTGTCGGCATTGACTGTAACGGCGGTAATATTTTTAATAAAACTATCCTTTAAATATTTTTTTGCAAGATGCTTTTTGCATCTTGCTTTTTTTATTTTTTTGTGTATAATATAATAAAGTGTTCTATTTGGAACACAATTTCAAAATGGAGGTGTAACCAATTAACTGTTTTTTATTTAACGGACTTACAGAAAACGAAAAAAGTGATATATATTCATATCTTCCTCCTCCCCAAATATTTATTAAGGGGGATGAAATTTATAAAAACGGTATGCTTGGCATTATATTAGATGGTACTGCCACTGTAAAAAGACATAACGATATTGGAGACAGTATCACAATACGAACAATATCAGGCGGTGAACTTTTTGGTGCTGCATCGGTTTTTGGTTCTTGGAAAGATGGAATGAGTAGTATAATTGCTGATACTTGTTGTAAAGTACTATTTATTGATCAAAATGAATTTTGCTTTCTTATCAATCAATATCCACAGTTATCGCTTAATTATATCATATATCTTAGTGATCGCATTCGTTTTTTAAACCAAAAACTTGATGCTTTTACCGCAAAATCGACCGAAGAAAGACTTTATGAATATTTATTATCTCAGTCTGATTCAAGCGGCAACATTAATCTTGGTTTTGGTATAGCGGAATTAGCAAGACGTTTAAATGTCGGAAGAACTAGCATTTATCGTGATATTGCATCCTTAGAGTCAAAAAAATTAATTAACAGAGATGGTCACAACTTCAAAATTAACAAATAAGGTGATACAAATGAAAAAACTACTTGCAATTTTATTAACATTAACCCTCGTATTTTCGCTTGTTGCTTGCAGCAATACCAATAACACTTCTTCAGTTTCGGATGTTTCAAGCGTAGTCCCATATTCTGCTGTTGATATGTCGGTTGCTTATATGACCGGTCCTACTGGAATAGGTATGGCGAAACTTAACGCCGATAGCGATGCTGGCATAACAGCCAATAATTATACCTTTACTGTAGCAAGCGCTGCTACCGACATTACCGGTAAGTTTTTAAAGGGTGAAATTAACATTGCATCGGTACCTACCAATGTTGCTGCCACACTTTATAATAAATCAAACGGCAAGGTTAGAATGCTTGCCGTAAACACTTATGGCGTTTTATCCATCCTTGAAAACGGCGACACTATTAAATCTGTTAGCGATTTAAAGGGTAAAACCATCTATTCAACCGGAAAAGGTCAAAATCCTGAATTCATTTTAAATTATATTTTAGAAAAAAATAACATTAATCCCAGCACTGATGTTACCATTAACTTTGTATCTAGCGAAGACCTAGTAGCAAAACTTATTAGTGGTGAGGCCGAGATTGCTTTAGCACCAGAACCTGCCGCTACCACTGTTTTAGTAAAAAACCAAAGTCTTAAGCGTGTTCTTAGCATAAACGATGAATGGGCAAATGTTTCCGACAGCAAGCTTATGATGGGTTGCGTCATTGCTCTTGACGACTATATAAACGCAAATCCTAAGGCAATCGAAAAATTCTTAGAAGAATATGCGGCATCAATAAAATTTGCTACCGAAAACATTGACGAAGTCGCAACCTATTGTGAAACATACAAAATTGCGGCAAGCGCAACAATTGCCAAAAAGGCAATTCCTACTTGCAACCTTTGCTATGTTACCGGTAACGATATGAAAATAAATGTAAACGAATATCTTAACGTTTTATTTAATGCAAATTCTGATTCAATTGGAGGTAAACTTCCATCTGATGATTTCTACTATAAATCAAAATAAAAAAAGTTTTTGGCAAAAAACACTAATAGTTGTTGGAGTTACGGTTTTCTGGCTTCTTATCTGGGAAACCGCATCTCGCCTTGTAAGTCGAAACAATCCGTTACTTTTACTAATATTACCAAGTCCGCTTACTGTGCTAAAAAAATGGTTTCAAATTGCATTTACAAAAGAATTTTTGACAGCAGAATTTTTAACACTATTAAGAATTTTTATTGGATTTATATTAGGTGTGGTATCAGGATTCATTTTAGGTCTAATAACACATATTTGGGATATTGTTAATCACTTATTGTCTCCCATCATCAAAATCATTCGTGCTATTCCTGTTGTTGCAATAATAATTTTAATGTATTTGTTTTTCTCCAGTTCTACCCTACCCATATTTATTGTATGTCTTATGGTACTTCCTATTGTATGGCAAGCGGTACATGATGGACTTAAAAACACCGATGTAAAGCTTTTGGAAATGGCTAAGGCGTTTGATATTTCAAGCAAAAAAACACTTTTAAAAGTAAAGCTCCCTCATATTATGCCACAACTTATAACCTCTTGCGTTAGTGCATTGGGGCTTGCTTGGAAATCAGGTGTTGCTGCTGAAGTTATTTGTTTACCAACCGCTTCTCTCGGTACGCTTTTATGGCACGGAAAAGGCGCAGTCAATTATGACGAGGTATACGCTGTAACACTTACCGTCATTTTACTTAGTATTATTATTGAATATTTCTTTAAATTCCTTTGTAAAAAATATGTTTTAACAGGAGGAATTAACAATGATTGAACTAAAAAAAGTTAATTTCTCATACGATGATCAAAAAATATTAAGCGATTTTTCACTGTCGATAAAGGGCGGCGAATGCATACAACTATCCGGCATTTCCGGTAGCGGTAAAACTACCGTAGCAAGGCTTATAACAAACCTCGAAAAACCTACCGACGGTACAATAATTGCACCGCAAAAAATATCGATTGTTTTTCAAGAAGATAGATTGTTGGAAAATCTTGATGTACAAAAAAACATTCGACTACCACTTTCTAAAGAACAATATTCTTTAGCAGATAATTTATTAAAAGAATTTGGATTGTATGATATTCGCAAAAAAAGAATATCACAATTAAGCGGCGGTATGAAACGGCGTGTAGCGCTTATAAGAGCAATAGCATTCGGTGGTGATGCGCTGATTCTAGACGAAGCTTTTAATGGTCTTGACACAGAAAATAAAAAAATTGCGGCAACCATTATCAAACGTGAATTTTTATATAAAGATAAACCCGTTTTGCTAATTACGCATACGAGTGAGGATGCCGAATTACTTGATGCAAAAACAGTTCAAATTTAACTATTCATAAAAAAACACGAGTCATCATGACTCGTGTTTTTTTATATCTTTTTCTAATATAACACCCGTTGCGTAACAAATAGGCATACCGCTTTTTATACGGTCTATGTATGCACGACGAAGTGAAGTATTGTTTGGCAAAGTGTCAGGATTGCCATCATAAAGGCAATCAAACAGGCGCCAAACTTCGCTATAATCGTTATATTTACCCGTCTCTACAATGGTAAAGTCATCATAAAATTGTGCGAGATTAGAACGATCATCTAAAACTGTTCTATTCCAAGGATCTAAAAGCCAGCTGTTACAAATGAATATGATATTTTTGTTAAACTCTTTTTTAAAAAACTGCTCTGCTTTTTTATAAGAATCTAATACTAAAGAATGCTCAAGTTTGGTTCCCGTACGCGGTATGTGTACACTTAAAACCTTTGTACCCTTCGGTATTACAACGCCATTGACCATGCATTCAAACCAGGTATGATTAATTTCAAACTGCAGACGACCAAGCGCAAAAATTCTCATTTCAAAAAAACCTTTATACCAACGCGGTACAAATGTACCACATTTACCGTGAATTAAACGACACTCTTCAAGTTTATAACGCAAATCCATAATTGTATCATAAAAGATTGTATCATCAATGCCCATTTCGATATATCTTTTATGCAACTTAGGAGTCATACAAATAAACAGCAACATATATGCCCCATATTTGCAAACATCATATTTTAAAGCAAGATTTTCTGTGTCTTCGATTGTTTTTAAAAAATCAAAGTTTTCGGAGCCATAACGATTTACAATTTCAGAAAATTCAGAAGAAGTTGAAAAAATATCAAATATTTGCAACAATTCTTGTTCCGCATATGTCGGAAAACAAAGTTTTTGCATTAATTGTTTTACATCATTTTTCATAATAACAAATCATTTATTAAGCGTAACATTGCTAAAAGTTACCTTAAGATTAATGTCCTCCACTTCCAATTTAATTGGCAATCCTTGCGGTGAAAAAAGAAAACTATATTCATGATCATTAACATTACCATTAATTTCACAATTATCGTTATTATAAACTGTTTTCTTATTTACAACATCCTTTAGAATATCAAACATAGCCTTTATAACGGCACCCTTAGGTGCTGTGTTGACATCTACGGTATACGAAACGCCCTTAAATCCAGCCGTAATGCCGTTTTTGTCAACTTCAAACATCAATCCATTAATCTTTTCAGGCTTCCTTACAGTTAATTTTAAACCGCTATCAGAGGTAACGCCATCTACCATACAATTTATATCTTCACATTCTATTTGCGCCGTAAAGGAAATATTTTTTAGCACGGGTTTTACAGGCTTTAATCTTGCGCAACCACAAAATAATAAAAAAACAAGCGGAAAAACAATAATTTTTTTCAATCAAATCACCTAATCAGAAATTGTTTTTAAACCTTCTATAATATCGGTTGGTAAAATTGCACGCGTTGGAATTGTTTTAGAAAGCTCATCAGCAACTGCGCCGTGCAACCACACCGAATTAAGAACGGCATCAAGAGGCGCATATCCCTGTGCAAGCCTGGACACAATCATTCCAGATAACACATCACCGCTACCACCTGTAGCCAGAGCGTCATTTCCGGTAGTATTAAAGAAAATTCTTCCATTTGGCGTTGCAACAATCGTATGTGCACCCTTAAGTAATAAATAGCAATTATTTTCTACGGCAAACTTTTTGGCATATTTAACACGTCCCGCTTCAATCTTTTCGGTGGTTGTGTTACACAGACGAGCCATCTCAGCTGGATGCGGGGTTAGTATTACGGGCGCGTTAATTTTTCTAATAATATCTATGCAACCCTGTAACGCATTTATTCCGTCAGCATCAATTACTACAGGAATTTGTGTTTGTTTAAGTGAGCGGATGATAAGGTTTTTTGCATATTCATTTCTACCTAGTCCGCAACCAACAAGCAATGCCGTAGAACTCGCAATTGCATTAATCAAAACATGATCATAAATTTCTATCGCGCCACACTCGGTTGTTTGTGTCGGAATTGTAACCGCTTCGGGAACCGCGGCGGTAAAAGCCGAGTAATTTTTATCACAAACAAGCGCCTTTAGTATACCAACACCGCTTCTGAGTGCTGCACGCGCAGATAAAATTTGTGCTCCACACATTCCGTAACTACCGCAAATTAATAAAGCCGTACCAAATGTGCCTTTGTGAGAAATTCTAGGCCTTTTAACCTTTTGAGGTTTATCAATTGTGAGATAAGCATAATCACTAATTGGTAAACCGATATCAAGCACAACTGTTTCGCCGCAATATTCGCTTGTTTGAGGTAAAAGTTGGCATAGCTTATAGCAACTGAAAGTTAGGGTTAAATCAGCACGAAAGGCACACAGGACCTCTCCACCGTCGCAAAAAAGTCCACTTGGAATATCAATAGCAATCTTAGTGCAATTATACTCATTGATTTTTCTTATAAGTTCTGACAACTTTTCTGATAAAAATCTATTAAGACCAATACCAAAAAGCGCATCTATAATTATATCAAAATCACCTGTAAAATCGTTTAGTAGTTTTATATCGGCAACCCCTTCCTTAAAGAGTAATGCCGTATCGGTGGAAGGAAATCCAATAGGCGCTAACAAAGATACCTGTGCGCCCTGTTTTTTAAGATTAGATGCAATTACTAAACCGTCACCGCCATTATTACCGCAACCACATATAATTAAAATGTTTTTTCCGACAACATTAAATCGATTGGTTATTACTTTAGTAGCGGTATTTCCGGCAGACAGCATTAAATCTGCATAAGAAAAATTGCCGTTTTTAACGGCAATATCTTCTGCTGCTCTTACCTGATTTGACAATAAAACCTTCATAAAATCACCATTAAAGATTTTCTGCAACAAAGCGTGGTAAAAATGCTTTCATTGCTTCTCGTGTGCGCTCGTTTGGAGCAAAAACAAATGTGCTTTTTGAATTACCATCTTCTTTAAAATATACAATTACAGCATTTTCATCATCTTGATTACACGCAAGCAAACAATCATTCGAAACGTCATGTGGTATTTTACCATTAAATTTTTCAATACGCTGTACCGAAGTTAAATCAATACTTATCATACGCTTGCGTGAACTTTTAGCAATTATTTTGTCGATATCCATGGACGAATTGGTAATAATATATTCATATTCTATATTAAGTTGTGAATATAATTTATAAGCACCGAAAACAATTAAAGCATCAAGCGCTAAAAATATCGGTTCAAAAAACAGATATGACGCCGTCATTAAGATAATGGCGGCTAACGCAATCAAAAGATATGCTATCCATGTCTTTCCTGTCTTTTTTATAGTAATAATTTGTTCAACGAAAGTATCCAAAACAATTCCTCCAAATAACTTACTTGCATTATAAATTATTTTAGTATATAATTATAAAAAATGCAAGTATTGGTTTATAATATTTATATGAATCAGGTGAAAAAATGAAAATCAAACAAGGCTTTACTTTAAAAAGAGAAAAAAATCAAAACATTATTGTTTGTGATCGAAATTTACACAAAGATTTTACTGCTTTAATACAACTTACAGATATTTGTGCTTTCTTATGGGATTTGATTGCCAACGGTAACAACCCTACCAAAGAAGAAATGTTGAACGAATTACTAAATAATTTCGACATTTCAACTATATTGGCACTTAACAACATTGATATGTTTATAAGAATTTTAACAGAAAATGGAATTTTAGAATAATGAAACAAAGAACAAACAAATGGATTTTTAGCAAGGTTAAGCCTTTTATTCCACAGGTTGTTTTAATTTCCTTTTTAAATATTGTGGCATCACTTGCATATATATTCTTAGCAAAAATCTCACAAACGGTTATTGATAGTGCAGCAGATAACACTACACACATATTTATGATAGGTAGTATACTTCTTTTTGCTCTTATTTTACTACATATATTCGTAGAAGCTGCTGTATCAATCATCTCAACAAGCATTTCAACCAAAATGAACATATCACTTAAAAACTATATGTTTACTCGATTGTTGAAGAAAAAATACTCATCTATTTCTGAATATCATTCCGGTGATTTACTTAATCGCTTTTCTTCAGATGTAGAGGTTATCGTAAACGGTAGTATATTGCTCATCCCCTCGATAATTTCGATGCTTACTAAAATTATTGCAGGTATTACCGCGATTTGCATTGAAAATTATTATTTTGCTTTTGCGGTTTTGATAATAGGTTTTTTCTTTCCGCTTATTGGAAGAATACTTAGCAAAAAATATAAGTATTTACACAAACAGGTACAACATACCGAAGGTATAACTCGTTCATTTTTACAAGAAGCATTTGCAAATGTGGTTGTAGTAAAAACACTCGGCGGTGAAAAACCATTTTTGCTAAAACTTAACGAACATTTAAACGATAATCGCAAATTAAGAATTAAAAAAAGTGTTTTTTCGGTTATAATTTCTACGTTTTTATTTTTGTTTTTCAGTTTGGGATACTATGGAGTTTTAGTTTGGGGTGCTGCGCAAATAGCTACGAATGCAATAACCTATGGTACTCTTATTTATTTTTTGCAATTAATTTCTATACTTCGATCACCTCTTCAAAACATATCAGGCATTATACCCAAATATTACTCAATGACCGCTTCTGCTGAGCGACTTATAGAACTCGAAAAATTACAGTCCGAGCAAGAAACGAATGACAAATCAATAATAAATTTTGAAAAAATTACGGCACAAAACCTAACATTTGCTTATACCAATGAAATTATACTACGCAACAATAATTTTGAAATAAACAAGGGCAGTATAACGGCAATAACCGGTCGTTCGGGCAGTGGAAAAAGCACTCTGTTTAAGCTTTTGCTTGGACTTTTCCCCTCCACCGGAGGTAATTTATACTTTGATAATTCTGTGGTTATTGACGAAACAACCCGTCATATGTTCGCTTATGTACCGCAAGGCAATATGATAATCTCGGGCACTATACGTGATAATATTTCGTTATGTGATGAAAGTGTTGGCGATGATGAAATCATACAGGCTGCAAAAACCGCCGCGATTTATGATTTTATTACCACTTTGCCCGATGGACTTGATACAGTAATTTCCGAACGAGGTCAAGGACTATCCGAAGGACAAATTCAGCGAATAGCCATTGCAAGAGCATTGCTCTTTGATGCGCCGATAATATTATTGGACGAAGCAACTTCTGCGCTTGACGAAACAACCGAAACCATACTTTTAAACAATCTAAAAACACTTACGGATAAAACCATTTTGTTTATTACCCATCGCAATACTTCGCTTGAAGTGTGTGATAAAACACTTAATTTATCTGGTGGCGTCTTTTCCGAAAATTAGATTTGTATCCAAAACGATACTTGATTCTAAATCAAGTATCGTTTTTTTATGCCGATTACATACAACCATTAACCGAATAGCTCAAAATTTAAAAATTGCCTTTAAAATATGATATGCTTATTTTGTAAATGTTTTTAGGAGTGATTAAATATGTATGAAATCAAAACAACAAATCTTTTTAAACGATACAAAAAAGTAACTGCTGTCAACAACTTGAATCTGCAGATTAAATCAGGCGAACTATTCTCTTTACTTGGTGTTAACGGAGCCGGTAAAACAACGGTAATTAAATTACTCAGTTGCCTTACAAAGCCAAGTGATGGTGATGCTTTTGTAGCTGGTTTTAGTATAAAACATCAGTCAAAAGATGTAAAACGACTAATTTCGGTATCACCACAAGAAACCGCCATAGCGCCCGGACTTTCAGTTAAAGAAAACCTTGAACTTATTTGTGGAATCCATGGTTTTTCAAAAGAAAAAACAAACACATCAATTCAAAAACTTTCTAAACAATTTTCACTGGATGATATACTATACAAAAAGTCGGGAAAATTATCCGGTGGATGGCAACGAAAGGTTAATATCGCTATGTCACTAATTAGCGAACCAAAAGTTTTGTTTTTAGATGAGCCCACACTCGGATTAGATGTAATTGCAAGACACGAACTTTGGGAAATAATTCGCTCACTAAAAGGCAAGATAACTATTATTCTTACTACACATTATATGGAAGAGGCGCAATCTCTATCCGACAGTATCGGGATTATGAAAAACGGAAGGCTTCTTTCCGTGGGAACAATTGAACAACTAAAAGTTCAAGCTAAAACAGATTCTTTTGAAAAAGCTTTTGTTAATATCATAAATCAAGAGGTGCAACCATGAAAACAATAACATTCGCAAAAAGATGCGCCAAAGAAATATTGCGTGATCCAATAAATATTTGTTTTGGTCTGGGCTTTCCTTTGGTACTACTGGTACTACTTACTTCATTGCAAGCAAAAATTCCAGTAAAACTATTTGAAATAAATACATTAACACCAGGAATAACAGTATTTGGACTATCGTTTATAACTTTGTTTTCTGCTACACTTATCGCAAAAGATCGTGAAAGTGCCTTCTTACAAAGATTGTACACAACTCCGCTTTCGCAATTTGATTTTATAATAGGTTATATGTTGCCTATGTTGTTAATAGCCTTAGGTCAAACTACACTATGTTATTTATTTGCGATTCCTCTTGGTATAAATTTTAATATAAATATTATTTATGCTATTATCGGTATTATTCCTATGGCTATTTTTAATATCTCGCTAGGTCTTTTAGCAGGCAGCATTTTTAACGTAAAACAAGTAGGTGGAATTTGTGGCGCATTACTCACAAACCTTTCCGCTTGGCTTTCGGGCGTATGGTTTGATTTAAATTTAATAAACGGATTATTTAAAAAAGTTGCTTATTTTCTTCCGTTTGTCCATGCTGCCCAACTTGAAAAATCGTTATTTGACGGAAATTTCAGCGAGATTATTCCTCAACTTTTAATAATTACTGCGTATTCTGTTTTCACAACAATTATGGCTATGATTTGTTTCTTAAACCAAATGAAAAATCAATAAAAATTAAAAAACGGGAAGCCGAATGATATAATCATCCACTTCCCGTTTTAATTATAATATTTTACATTAACCAAAAAATAATGGTTATTATAAGAAAAATAATCGTCAAAAATCCGACTGCAATAAGCGTTGGTTTTAGCATCATTTTGGTAGCCTGCCAGTATGTGCGCCAAATTTCCTTAAAGCTTGAGGTTGTACCCCTCTTTGCCCAAGCATAACGCTCTGGTAGATTCGACATATCCGCAATTGTTCTACCGTCATCGATATAGATTATTTTTTCTTTATTCTTTTTTTTACTCATAGTATTATTCCTGATTCAACAAATGGCACGCTGCACAATGGCCATTACCAAAATCGCGATATTCCGGAGCTACCTCACTACATATATCCATAGCCTTTGGACAGCGAGTGTGGAAACGGCATCCTTTGGGTGGATTTGCCGGTGACGGAATATCACCCTTAAGTATTATTCTGTTCATCTTAACATCTGGATCAGGCTGTGGTATTGCCGAGAACAACGCCTGAGTATATGGGTGCAAAGGATTATCAAAAATATCATCCTTGGTACCAAATTCTACCATAGAACCCAAGTACATTACGCCAATTTTATCTGAAATAAATTTTACAACAGAAAGATCGTGAGAAATAAATAAGTATGTAAGATTCATTTCTTTTTGTAACTTTTTAAGCAGATTAATAATTTGCGCTTGTATTGATACATCAAGTGCCGATACAGGTTCATCGCAAATAACCAATTTTGGATTTACTGACAATGCACGCGCTATACAAATACGTTGTCTTTGTCCACCAGAAAACTCATGCGGATATCTTTCATAATAATAATCACGAAGACCGCACTTATCCATCAAATCAAGCACATAATCCTTAACTTGTGACTTAGGCACAATTTTATGAACCTCTACAGGCTCCGACAAAATACCGCCTACAGTACTACGCGGAGGCAAAGACGAATATGGGTCTTGGAAAATAATCTGCATACGCTTACGAATTTCACGCATTTCAGATGATTTTAGATTTGTAATGTCTTTACCCTCAAAAATAATTTGACCGCCATTTGATTCGTGGAGTTTAAGAATGGTTCTTCCTAAGGTTGTTTTACCACAACCTGACTCGCCAACAATACCAAGAGTTTCACCCGGCATAAGTTTAAAGGAAACATCATCAACCGCAATAAGTTCCTGTGTTACCTTACCTGTAATTGTCTTTTTTATAGGAAAGCACTTACGAAGATTTCTAACCTCTAAAATAGCATTCGGGTCAAATTGCTGTGTAATTTTTTCTTCCATACTATTTTTGCTCCTCATTGTACAAATGGCATGCTACAAAATGAGTAGGAGTTACCTGAATCATATTAGGATATTCTCCTGAACATTTTTCGGTGCAATTTGAACATCTTTCCTTAAAATAACAATGTGTAGGCATATTTATTGGATTGGGTACATTACCCGGAATGTTATAAAGTGTATCACTATCAGAATTTAAAGTCGGTTTTGACTTTTGAAGACCAATTGTGTATGGATGCATAGGGTTGTGGAATATCTCATCAACCGTTCCTTTTTCAATAACCTTGCCCGCGTACATAACCACCACATAATCTGCCATTTCAGCAATTATACCAAGGTCATGCGTAATAAGCATGATAGAACCGTCAATCTTATCCTTAAGATCACGTAATAAATCAAGTATTTGTGCTTGAATAGTAACGTCAAGTGCAGTTGTAGGTTCATCCGCAATAATAAGACGAGGATCACTTGCTAGAGCCATTGATATCATAACACGTTGACGCATACCACCAGACAATTCGTGTGGAAACGCATTGTAAACACGTTCCGGCATGGCGATACCAACAAGATTTAACATCTCAATTGATTTTGCCTTTGCATCATCTTTCGTGGCATCAGGATTATGTATGAATGTAACCTCATCTAGCTGCTGACCTATTGTAAAAACAGGGTTAAGAGATGTCATCGGCTCTTGGAAAATCATAGCAATTTGGTTGCCTCTAATTTTATGTATATCAGCAATCGGCATTTTAGCGATGTCGTAAACCTTTTCCTGTCCGTTTTTATCCTTAGATTTAAAACGAATTTCACCAGAATAAATTTGTCCTGTGGGACCCTGTAAAAGACGCATAACCGACATACTAGTAACCGATTTACCGCATCCCGACTCACCCACAACACCTACCGTAGCATTCTGCGGCACATCAAAGGATACACCATTGACCGCTTTAACCACACCTTGCTCGGTAAAAAAGTAAGTATTAAGCTGATCAATTTCAAGAATATTTTCTCGATTTTTCATTTCTGTTAAATATTCAGACTCATCAGCTTTGCGATATTTGTACGCCTCAAGGCGCTTCATAATCTTTTTGTTTTCTCGAGCAATATCACGAATTTCTTTGCCCGATAGGTAGTTTTTTTCCGTTTTTGCCATATTAAACTACCTCCTTGCCTTTGGGTCTAACGCATCACGTAAACCATCACCAATAAAGTTAAATCCAAGAACAGCAATAACAATGCATATACCTGCCGGCACCCAAACATTCAAATGGTTTTGAAGTATATCTTGATTGGTAGAAATAATGTTAATCATTGTTCCCCATGCAGCATATGGTGCTTTTACACCAAGATTTAGGTATGACAAGGTTGCTTCGTAAAGAATCATACTGCCAAGGCTTAAACTCATCTGAACTATAAGCTGTGGCATAACATTTGGAACCAAATGCTTAAATATTTTTCTTGATGTAGAATAACCCATAGCCTCGGCCGCAACCATATATTCTTGTTCACGAAGTGAAAGAATCTGTCCACGCACAAGACGTGCCGTACCGGGCCAAGAAATGAATGTAAGATATATCATAAGTAAATAAATACGATATTTTGCATCAATACCCGACGCATCTAATATGGTACTTATAATAAGTAAAATCGGGACGCCCGGCAAGCAAATCAGTATATCACAAAGTCGCATTATGATATTATCAACCGCGCCGCCAAAATAGCCCGCAATACCACCTAAAATTACACCTAAAATTGTGATTAAAAATACTGCAATAAAGCTAACTATAAGTGATATCCTACCGCCATACATAAGGCGCACAAAAATATCATATCCTTCGTTATCGGTACCTAAAATATGATCTTTTGATGGCGACGCCAAAAAATTATCTTTAAGAGATTTTTCGGTTGTTTGATGAATTGTATATTCCTGACCGTCTACGCTATATGTAGTTTCAGATGTTGAATATTCAATTTTACCACTTTCGTCAAGCTCGATTTCGCCCCACTGTGTATAAACCAATGGACCCAAAAAACTAAACAAAAACAGACCCACAACCATTATCAAACCGACAATACTTAATTTTGATCTAAAAAATCTTCGAATTACCATTCTTGTCGGCGACATTAAACGCACATTTTTTTCGTGAGGCACTTCTTCAATAGCAGTTTCTTCAACTACTTCATTTTTAGTAATTTCTTCCATAAAGCGCCTCCTTACTCTAATTTAACACGCGGGTCAACTATGCCGTACATTAGGTCTGCAAGCAATACGCCTATAACACTAAGAAGTGCCAAAAACATATTATATCCCATTATAAACGGTATATCACCACGATTCATAGCATCAAGAGCTATGTTACCGATACCAGGCAAATCAAATACTTGCTCTGTAATGATTGCACCTGAAAAAAGTGATGGTAAAAGTCCTGCAAGTGAAGTAACAAGTGGAATGAGTGTGTTACGGAACGCATGCTTATTAACAACCACTTTTTCACTAAGACCTTTTGCGCGAGCTGTACGTATATAATCGGAATTCATAACCTCAAGCATATTTGTACGTGTCATTCTCATGCGTGCGCCAATACTAAGTATTACAATTGTAAGAATTGGTATGAACATATGTCTTACATAGTCAAGCAACAACTGCACTCCCGTATAAGAAGCAGTAGCGTTTACAAGACCTGACGCCGGAAACCAACCAAGTTTCAGCGCCAATAAATCTTTTAACATTTGTCCAAAGAAGAATGATGGCAATGATATACCAACCATTACAAGTACGGTTACTAGATAATCCCTAAAACTATACTGATGAGTTGCCGCAGTAATACCTAATGGTATTGCAATTAAAAACTCAAAAATAGTCGCAACAAGAGCTATTGCAAACGAAATACCCATATGCTCAAAAATTACGTCAGCAACGGGAATTCCGTACACGAAACTAGTTCCCAAATCAAAATGCGCTAATGCTCCAAGCCAACTAAAATAACCCTTTAAGATGCCCCAGAGACTGTTGTCCCCTAATCCGTACATTTCATACATTGCGTTAACCGTTTCTTCACTAACGGTGGCGCCACCCTGATTGATGGCGTTGATTTTATCCTGGATAAAATCAACGGGCATCAATCGGATAAGAAAATAAATAATCATTGAAACGCCAAGCAATATAAATACGGACATTACTAATCTTTTTAATATATATTTAAACATTAGTAGTTACTCCAAATTATTTTGCAAATTCAACTTCCCAAATTCTGTCAAGTGGTGATGAATAAGGATTCATTTCTTTTTCATCAGGCAAACTTTCGCTGCTTATAACCTTTGAATTATATGCGTAAAGAACGCTTCTTTGGTAAACAGGAAGTTCAATAGCAAGATCAAGAATTTGTTCCATTGCATCCTTGTATAGATCCGAACGCTCTTCCTGATCGTTTGTTTCACGAGCTTCGTCAATAAGCTCACTAAGTTCATCAAGAATATCTAATTCTTCAGGAGTACCGCTTGTTTTAAGGTAATTATAGCCCCATGCAAGTGTACTTGTAGCTGTAGAATCCTTATGATATACCTGGTAAAGATCAGGGTCAAGAGCTGAAGACCAAGCCGCAGCCCAAACTTCAAGTGAACCGGTGTTGATTTTTGTAAGTGCTTGTGTATCGCAAACAACTTCAACATCCCAACCCAAGTCGTTAAGCAATGCTGCTGCATCACGGAATACTTTGTATGTAGGATGATCCTGCAAACTTGTACCTGCAATTGTAAACTTAACCTTAAGATCACTATCGCCTGCGCTTACACCAGCTTCTTGCATATATTTTTCAACATTAGCAACAGCGATTTCTTTGCTCCAAGAGCCAATTGGTGGATAATCAAAACCGTTATCCTCCGCATCTGATCCCTTTGGATATGCCCAACTTACTTTAGACATTGGCCAGAAAATTTGCTCAGCGGTACCTGCACGATAATAGTCGAGTGCTAGTGATGTATTCATAGCACACATAATAGCTTTTCTAAGATTTATATCATTAATCTTTGCAGAGTTTATACCAATATAACCGTAACCTAATTGATCGGTTGTAAGTGTAACCATACCTTTTTTTGAAAGGCCTTCAAGTTTTTCGTAATTGTCGGTTGTAAGTGATGGAGAAATGTAGTGTACATTACCCTCTTGTAATGCTGCAATAGCATTTTGCGAGCTAACTACTTGGTAACGAATTTTTTCAATCTTAGCGTTTTCAATACCACTACCTACAGTATTAAAGTGCTCATTTGATTTAAAGTATACAACATTATTAATATAAAATTCACTTTCGGAAGGATTGTCCTTGTTCTTATTGTTAGTAGCCTTATAAGAACCTGCGCCTACTGGAATTTTAATATTTCTTGTAGACTGTATAATATCGGTCATAAAATCAAAACTTGCAAATTCAACGCCAAATTTATTGTCTTCGATATCAACATCAACGCTACTGCCCTCGCCATAATAATGTTGTGGAGCTATGGTAATTGCAAAGTTCCAAATTGCTTTTGGATCAATACCATCTATTGTTACAGAAAGAACGTCATATTCATCCGGATTTTTAACTGTACCATCATCGTTATGTGCAGATGCAATGGTATATTCAGTGCCGTTAATTTCGATTTTTTCACCGGCTTGATCGGTATGACCAAGTGAAACAATACCTGAAATGTTTTCTACAGCTAAAGTTCCGTCATCGGAAACATTTTCGTGAAGTATTACTTCTTTTGCCTTTGCTGAAAATTCAGTATTTAATGTGTTTGCTGTACCCCAGTACAACAAAATAACATCAAGATTTCCTGCAATTTGATCATTATAAACATAATCGATTGCATCTTCTTTTGACTTGATTGAGTTAGGATATGATGGTGTTAATTTCTTAATCTTGGTGCGGTCAATTTTTCCGTCCTCACCCTCTTCATATTCAACCTCTACATAACCTTCGTTATACATAAAGCAGAATATTTCATCATCAAATTCTTCATATGACTTGTATGGCTCATCAACATATGATTCTTGAGCGCCTAGGTAATCATCTTCAAGTTCTTCTTTAAAGAGTTTGAGTGCATATTCGTAATCTTCTAAAAGATTTTTGTTAGTAACCTCTTCCGGTTTGTTTGATATAGCCGACTGATAACCGCTGCTAACTGTGTAAGCATTGATTGCTTTTTTCATTGCATCGTAACCTACTTCATTAGTAGAAGAATTGTCTCTTTCGGAGATATATAGGTTAATTAGCTCATTTATACGAGCCTCTGCTCTTGAAATAGCCTGTGATGAAATCAAGTCATCGCTGTCATCCGAAGCTGAACCAACGGTCTGTGTGCGATATTCCGAAAGGCCTAAAATATCGGTAGAATACAATGTATTTGAGCCGGTATACACAGGGTCAAGATATACATAATAGTTAAAGAGTACATCTTCCATGGTAAGTGGTTGACCATCAGAAAACTTGATGCCGTTTTTAAGTACAAAATTATATGTAACGGTATCATCGTCATTTTCTACGATATCGTAGTCTTTGGTAACAACAGCCTCATCTTCACCGTATGCAACCTGAACTTCACCGTCAACATACTTAGAGCCAAGCATACCAATTTGTGTCATAGCAACAATTGTACCATCGGCAGCTGCTGTGTAAAAGAATGGATTAAACAATCCGTCTAACTGCTCTGTCATAATAACAAGAGCATCTGCTCCACCTGCACCGCAACCGGTAAGTGAAGATAGCATGCCGGCACAAATTGCCACGCACAACAAGAGAGAAATAATTCTTTTTTTCATAAGTGTCGCGCTCCTTTATAAATAAATATTTTACTTTTTAAAATCTAATGTTACTGTATTTTCACTTACAGTAATATTAACTTTTTCAGGTTTATCTCCGGTAGCAGTGCAGTCAATTTGTGCGGTTGAAAGTTTTGTAAAATCACCCATACCGCAAACAAGACCTATCGAATAATCATCAGTAGCAAAGTAACTGCCCGAATCAATCATTAAATGACTGTTTAAAATACATACATTGTTAAATTCTGACTTGTCAGAAATCGTTCCTGCAAGCAAACCGTAATTAGTACCGGCCTTGCGAGCACCCGATTTAATAATGAATGTTATATTATCAAAATTAACATCTAAAATTTGAGCCTCATCAGAAACATATCCAAAAAGTCCGGCATTAACCTTAGAGTTATTCGTTTGTGTTATTTGCACGTTTTTAATCGTATAACCATTACCCTTAATTACACCGCTAAAATTACCGTAAACAAAACTTGTTGGCCATATTTTATCGGTAAAATCAAGATCTGCAAACAACTCGTAATTACCCGTTAAACTTGCGCTTTCAATAAACTGATCCGTATTATAAATACGATACCATTCACCCTTTGTCCAATCAACATAGAGTTTTAAAACCGAATCTGTTGCCGTAGCATTTTCAACATTTACAGTACCGGGATGTGTAAGTATCTCCCCTGTAAGTTCATTGGTGGCTTCTAAATCAAAATAAGCTTTATTAAATGTATAACCCTCTCTTTTCGGGAAATCGTACATATCTACGGCACCTGTTTCTTCATTCCAAGCAGGTATTTTAAGCTGCTTTTCACCGGATGGATCATATTGCATTTTATCAATTAATTCACCAGTTTGCAGCGAATAAAATTCAATCTCAAACATTGGTACCCACGCAGCATAAAGAGTAAGCACAGGTTTATCAGCTGAATATTCTTTCTCTTTATCAATATTTAAAACATCATTTTCAAAATCCCATTTATTCGAATATTCGTAAAATGTTTCGCCTGAATCATTGGTTTTTTCAATTCTCTCTTTATACCACCCCGCAAGAAAATAACCGTTTTTGGTGGCGGTAAAAGCATCGTTATCACGCCTTGAATCATCTGGCGCTATGAGCGAAATATACTCTTTATCAGCTTTAAAGGAATCAACAATCACCGAAGTATTTGTTGTAAAGGTACCTCCGTTAGCGTCAAATTTGACGCTAACGGTGTAACCGTCTTTGTTGTTAGTATCATATGGAGTAGCATTTTCTGCGCAACCTGAAAGCACAGTCACAAAAGCTATTATAAGTAGCAAAAATGTAAATACTTTAATTTTCTGTTTCATTTTCCAGTACTTCCTCCTTATGATGCTTTTTTTGTTTAATATTTTTTACAAAAGCAGAAATTTTTGAAAACAAGAATTTTACAAATGATATTACCTTTGTAAAAATCAATTTTGCTATTTTAACAACTTGTTGCACAATTATTTTTGTCCATTTAATTAAGAAAGGTTTAATAACGTTAAATATCTTAACAAAAAACACCTTACATGCCACAAAAATTTTAACAACAAGTTTTGCTACAAAGGCAATAGAAATCTTAATTACTGATATAACTTTAGCAAAAATCGGTTTTAAAATTTTTGCTGTGCTTTTAAATATAGGTTTACAAAAAGCTGCCATTTTATCGGTTACCGGCTTACAAAAAACAACTATCTTATTCAAAATAGGTTTAATAAATTTTGAAATTTTTTGAATTAAAGGACTAACTAACGCTGAGATTTTATCGCATACAGGTTTTGTAAACTTAACGATATGTTGCTTAAACTTTTTAATAAGCAAAATTGCTGCTAAAACAACTGTTGCAAATATCGCAATTATCAAAACTAAAATACCGATATTAAATCCTTCTTTATTATCGTTTGTCTCTTCATTCTTTTGCGCATCAGGATCAAGCGCTTTTATACGTTGCTCGGCCGAAACAAGATCTGAATAGTTCTTTACAAGTGACTGTTGCTCAAGTGTTGCTATTTTTGAGTAAGCAGCACGTGCGCTTTCTACAAGACCCTTGTCGTCATAGCTAACTCTTTCTGGAATTGCCTTAATAGCGTTTATGGCATCAACCGCTACATCATCCGGCGCAGCAGGACCATCAATTACTAAATCAAAATACTGATTACAAATAAACGAATCGTATCCTACGCCGTTAATCGGACGTACCATTGTAAGCTTATTTTCAACCTTACCTACGTAGTCAACAAATGTTGCTCCGTAAAATACGTTAGAATACATCTCACCGGTTGCATTCCACATAAAGAACGGAATTATGCCCAAACCGTTTATCTGAACCTCGTTACCATCATAGTCGGTATAAGTTCCAAAATCACCCGTACCCGGGATATTCTCAAAACTACCGTAGTATGAAGGATCAAATTCTTCTTCAAAGTTTGGTACGGTATGACTACCAAAAGTAACCATATCAAGCATATTACAATCATAGAAAGCCTTGTGTCCGATTGCGGTAGTACTAAATGGCATTTTTACTCTGACAACATCGCTACCTGCAAAAGCATAAGCGGTAATACGTACGGTATCATCAGCAATAACAACATCGTTGTTGTTTGTACCTGAATATGTTATAAGTTCCATTCCCTTTTCATTCATACAATAAAGTGAACCTTCAATAACAAATACGGTATCGCTTATTTCATAATTGTAAACCGTTACCTCTTTTTCTTTTCCATTTACTTTTTGCTTTTGTGTAGTGCTAAAAGGTTCGAGTTTACACATAGCAAACGGGTTGTCCGCAATCTTTTCAATATCTTTACCCAAAACAACTTTAAATGGTGTCAGGGTTTCTTTGATAAAAACATTTCTACCAATATTAACAGCAGCGGTAAGATCAGCTGATGTAATTGCTGTATATGCAAATGCATAATCACCAATGTTTTCCACACAGTTAAGATTATCAACTATGTCAAGCGGATCGCAATAAGAGAACGCGCCCTCACCTATCTGTTCGGTTTTTTCGCAAAACTTTACAGTTTTAAGCAAACGGTTAGATACAAATGCATACTTATCAATGTTTTCGGTTGCGGATACATCAAGAGTTTCTAATCCGCACTCCATAAATGCGTACTCGCCGATTGTTTCAACCTTGGAAAGATTTATACTCTTTAACGCATCACAACCTGCAAATGTATAGGGTTTAATTTCTTTTATATCATCACTTAATTCAACTTGAACAAGTTGACGACAATATGAGAACGCATATTCACCAAGAGTTTCTGCAGACGAAATATCGGCATTTGTTATTTGCGGTCCGTGATATGTGTAATGATAATAACCATTTGAATTAACCGCTGCAACGGTCATATTTTCATCAAGACAAGCATAATACACATCGCCCGAAATCGCATAATCACCAATTTCTTTAACCTTTGATAAATCAATATTCTTAAGGCTTGATGTATTATAGAATGCCATTTTTTCAAGTTTTGCGCCCTCACCTAAAGTAACGGTCTCAAGACTTGCGGCATTTGAAAACGCGTTTTCGCCGATTTGAGCATTTTTACCTATAGTAAGTGAGATTAATGGTGATGAAAATACATATCTGAACAGTTTTTGTTCACCGTTCATATACATTTCTACCTTGAATGCTCTATCTTTGTCCATACTAAAGGCGTATTTTCCAATTTTAACATCATCGCCTATAACAACGGTTGTCAAATCTACGCATTCACTAAATGTTCCCTCTGCAATTTCCATCTTATCAGGAATTGTAACCGATGTTAATTTAGTAAACGAGAATGCATATTTGCCTATTTTTACCTTTTTATCAAGGTTCGGCATTGTAGTAATTGATGTTTCAAAAAATGCATAATCACCAATTTCTTTAAGTTCACCAAGAGATACCGAAATCAATCCCTCATTAGACGCAAGACCGTACTCACCAATTGCAGTTACCTTTTCCATCAAAACCGATGTAATTTTTTGGTTGTGTGAAAAAGCACCTTTAGCAATTTCATTAACCTTTTTACCACCTATATTATCATAGGTAAATTCGCCCTCAATAAGAGGTGATACGGCAATAAGTTTTTTACCGTCAGAAGAAAGTATATATGCCTTATCGTGAGCCTTAAAGTTTTTATTTCCTTTTTCAATTTCAAATTCTGAAATTTTTGTATCTCTGAATGCGAATACCCCGATATCGTTAACATCAGGACCTATGGTAAGTTTTTTCATATCATCGCATTCGTAGAACATACCTTCAGGAAGAACTGAAGAATTTACATAAAACTCTTTAAGTGTTTCGCAGCTGGTAAATGCATAAGGACCGTATTTTACCTTTTTAGCATCAATTTTTACATCTTTTAGCTTTTTGCAGCCTGCAAATGCATATTGGCCAACAGAATAAAGATTTTCACCAAGTTCAATACCTTTTAATTTTTGATTACCTGCAAATGCATAATCAGAAATTACACAAACAGATGGTAGTTTTAACGTATCGCGTAAATCGCAATTTTCAAATGCGTTTTGGTTAATTATCTTTAGATTATTTTCGCCGCTGAAAGTAATTTTTTGAAGAGCAGTACAACCATAAAACGCACCATAATCTATTGATTCAAGGGTTGATGGGAATACAACCTCTTCCAACGCAGTCAAATTAGCGAAGGCATAACTTGCAATGCTTTCTACACCCTCAGGTATTACAACCTTTGTGATGGTATTATCACCAATAAACCAAGCCTTTGATGTTTCGGCATCGTCAAAAGCAAGTTCTTCCTCCGTTTTCATAATATATTCGAAATTAGAGAAGGCAAACTGACCGATCTGAGTTAAGGATAGATCCTCCGGTATATTAACAAGACCGCCGTTACCATAATAGTGTGTAAGACTTGCGCCTGTTGTCACATATGGATCCTTAACTTCAACATTAACAGTTTCAGAATAATATGTGCTCTTATCATCAAGCAATACCTTAACTGTGATAGAGGCAAAGCCTTCTGCTTGAGCTGTAACCAAACCTGAATTGTCAACCTTTACAATATTTTCATTACTGCTTTCAAACGATACAGATGTATCATTCTTAAAGAATGAATCTAACGAGAAGTTGAGCGCTACCTCTTCCGAAGGATACATTTCCAATTTGTAATTTCCTTCAAAGAAGTTTGTACTACCGGTATCACCTAATTTTTTATCTTCATTTTCAAGAATATAGTACGCCTTGTTGGTATAAAAACCATCTAATGTAAATACATCGGCAACCGGTTTATCATATCGGCGATATCCATCATCACCTTTTTCAAGAACAGTAACATTAAAGGTTATACTTTTATTGTTTAGCGGATCCTGTGCCTTGATAATCGCATTACCACTCTTAACCGCTACAAGTTTATTGTTAACAACACGAACTACACTCGGTTTAGAAGAAGAATATTCTAATAACTCCGCCCACTCTGTATCGGGAACAATAACAGGTTCGAGTGTATATACCTCGTTTGGACTAAGAGTAATTCCGTCCTCAACACCTTCAAAGTAAAAGTCGGTAAAATCATCAGGAAGTGACAATTCATATGTTGCGTAATTCAGAGCATAGTCATATGCATTAATTACGAACGTATTCTTAGTAGTAGCATTATTTTTAATATCGTAAATATAATCGGTAAGTTCATATGTAACCTTAGTTGTATCATTGCGTTCAGAATAAACAGGTGTCATATACTGCTCTAATGTTTTCATAGCAGGACCAACATTACCGTCCGCATCAGCTTCTTCGGTAACATAACCAATTTGTGAACACATAGCATAATGATTGTCATAAATCATTACATCAGCATATAATCTGTTTTTCTTTAAGGTTTTATCATATTCATATCTGTATTCCACATCGGTGATTGTGGGGGCTTCAAAGTCGGCAACAAGTGGGAATTCAAAAACATTGTTTTTATTTGTTTGAAGTCCGCCATCGCCGTAATCAACATAACCTACAAGTCTTACTGTATATTCACTATTATTTTCAAGATTATATTCGGTAGTGTCAAATTCTATTTTTACATTCGAAGGATAAATTGACGCACCACCGTCACTATAAGACTTGCGGATATCATTTTCTACCTTTTCGAATACTACATCACCAGTAATGTCATCGGTTATTGTTATTTCAATTTTTGCAGCATTTCGTAATAGACCTGCCCAAACAAATCTTAGAGAATGTATTGTACCCACTTGGTTTGACAACGCAACATAATTTTCATTTGCAGAGATAACCATGTCATCAGGATCCTGCAAGAAATAATATGAACCAAGGTAGCTTACATAGTCATCACTAACGCCGCCTACAGGACGAGTAGCATATGCGTCGGCTTTTGTTTTATCTTCTTCATCAATACCATCATCAAGTTCATCAGCATTTGTATCATAGTATGTAAGGTCAAAAAGCGGAGCTTGTGTCCAATCACCATAAAATGCAAGATAAGGAACATTAAGATCAACCTTTGTACCGGATTTTGCCTCTAAAGTAACAAATCCTTCAACATACATACCATTTTCAAACGACTTGTCCAAATACTCTTTATCTTCTTTACCAAGAGTAATCTTCACAGTAACTTCTGTTTGACCGTTTTTCTTAACTCGTACGGTATTTTTATTCGATTTTTTGCCATTAATAGCCACAACCTTAACCTTTGCGCCGTCTAACAAACGCGCCTCTTCGGTAATGGTTGTTTCGCCTGCGGCAGTTTTGGTATCACTAACACCCTCGGTCATTACATACGCATCAATATCGTATGATACCGCATGTTTTGCGGTATTGTTTATGGTAAACGTCATGGTGTATTCGCCTGATTTTCTTGGATCATCACCAAGTTCAAGTTTGGCTTTATCTGTTATTTCACCATCTTCGTCTTTAACGGTTATATACGCTGGTGATTTAATAGAATTTGTAAGGTTTGCAAGACCTGCGCCCTGTTTTCTTACCGAGTACGGAAGACCATTTTTCGCAAGCGCAATATCTGCTGTAGACATAATCAAACAATTAACCATTGTGTTGACAGCTTGATTATCATCGGCAATTTCGGGATAATTTTCCACAACGTATTGACGAAGCAACACAACAACACCTGCATAGTTAGGACATGCCATTGATGTACCTGACAAACGGTCATAACTACCGCCGGTAATTGAAGAAAGTATGCTACCACCGTGAGCCGTAATTTCAGGTTTAATTTTAAGGTCTGGTGTAGGCCCCCACGATGAAAAGTCAGAAATAAATGGACCCGAAGTTTGCTTGCGGCTTATCTTTAAGGTACCTTTGCCCTTAGCAGCAAGCAATTCACCATCGTCTTGTGAAATAGAACATACCGCAAGTGTCGCATCTCCAACATTCATTTTAATATCGCCGGATACATTGTTATAAATTATAATACCTGCAGCGCCTTGCTGTTGCGCAATCATTGCCTTTTCTTCAAATGTGTTTGAACCACGGCGAACAAGCGCAATCTTACCCTCTACATTCATGCCTGTATAGTCGGCACTACGGCCAACGCCGGGTATTAACACATAATCAATCTTTATGGATTTTTTATCACCGAGTAAGGAATCGTAAAAATTGTTTTCTTCTGCGGAACCATTTGTCGATTCAACAAAGTAAATAATTTTATTATCAAATTCAATATATGGTGTTTCTGCGCCGGCAATAGAAGCTACCGACATAACGCCGTCATAGGTTGAAGGCGAGCCAACAGTACCGGTATCGGGATTAGAGGTAAGACCTAAATTACCGTTCTTTTCTGAGCCATATGCTGAGCTATAACTGTTAGAAGCCGCTACAACCATACAGATACCAGAATCGCGAAGCTTATCATATATTCCGTCAACCGCTTCTTCATCGCTTTCACGGCTGAAACCACAAGCAGTACCGATTGACATATTAATAACATCAACGCCCAAAACAATGCAGTCCTCAAGAGCAGCTAAAATCCAAGCGGTACGTGCGGTATCCATAACATCGGAAAATATCTTCATGGATACAAGTTGAGCGTTAGGAGCAACGCCTCGTATTGTATCATCGTTACCAACAATTACACCCGATACATGAGTACCGTGATTGTTATGTGTTGAATATGCATCAGAATCAACATCTGCATAGTCAAAGTTATATGGGATTTTTTCGTTTATATAAACATCATCAACCGTAAGTCCGTCTAATTGCTCGCTTGCCACAGTATCCTTAATAACTGCAGCAACATCATCATATGTAAGACCCAATTTTTTGCTTGTAAAATTATCTGTCGAAAACGCAGTATGATTTGAATCTATACCTGTATCAAGCACAGCAACAACCATACCTGAACCATCGTAACCCGAATCAGAGCTATCAAAAATGCCGGTATCAAAAACGTCAACGGCGTTTTCAACAAGTTCTGTTTCACAAGTATTGTATTCCTCGCCAACAATTATGTTCATATCGTCGCTTATGGAATCACAAATTTTCTCAAAGTCAGAAGCTTTAATAAGAAGCTCAAAACCATTTATTATAGTAGAATATTCTTCGCCTGTTTTATAAGAAATGTTTTTCTCATCAAGTATAGCAAGCACCGACTCCTTACCATTGGCAAGAGACTGCTTTGCCACTTTAGCGTAATCACCATTTGAAGCAAAGTCTGATAAGCTCATTGTTTTATCAGTACCCTCATAAACATCAATAACAGCCTTATCACCTGTTGTTATTATTACGGAAATTTCGTCATTGTCATTAATTGTTTCAGGCAATTGATAAACTTTCGTATCATCAAAATACTTTGAATAATCTAGCGCTATATTATCTATTTTTTTAATATCGGAATTATAAGATTTATCCGATAATGCATAGATGCTCGACATTGGTAGTGATGCTGCCGCTATCACAACAGACAATACTGCGGCTGACATACCTTTTAATAATTTTTGTAATTTTAAGCACTTCATATTTTTTATAAAGCTCCCTTATAATTTTGTTATACATACTAGATATATATATTCAATTTATTTTACCCTATTTTACTTAAAAAAGCAAGAACAAAATATATATAATATATATTTAATATATAAGATTTACATTTGGGGAATTTTATGCTATAATTATTCAAATTCTTTAGTTTGGGGTAGTATGACATGACAAAAGAAAAGACTGTTTATTTTCGTAAAATATATAAAATTCTGCTAAGTGCGTCGATTATTATTGCCGGAATAAGCCTTATAGTCGGATGTGTTACAATATATTTTTCAGGCAACGGATATTCAAGACAATTAGTAGCAAGCACATTTTCCAAAATTAACATCCCCGTTTATTTGTGCTTGGCGCTAATTATAGGTGATATTATTTGGGAGTTGCTTTCGCCAACCGACAAAGATTTTAAATCGGTTAAAAAAATTAAGACCGAGAACAAACAACCCACAGATAGCAAACACCTTTTTATTATTAAGCTTTGTATTCTTGGTGTTGCCATAATCGCCTTGATAGGTGGTTTCTTAGCGGGTGGTTATAACGATGTTCTAACAAAAGCAGTTAATATCTGCACCGAATGTATCGGTCTTGGTTAGGGAGTTGTATTATGAATAAAATAATTGAAAAAATAAAAAAACTCAAACCCACAAGACGAAAAATAATTCAACTTTATACAGCACTACTTTTTAATGTGAATTTTAAAGGTTTTGTTTCGGGAAATATTTATCAAGGCAACACAAAAATCGCCTGTATTCCAGGACTAAATTGCTATTCATGTCCCGGTGCCGTAGGTGCCTGCCCATTAGGCTCACTACAAGGCTCATTTAGCGCAAACAAAAGTACATTGTTTTATGTGGGCGGTATATTGCTTCTTTACTCAATAATGTTTGGAAGGTTTGTTTGCGGTTGGCTTTGTCCGTTTGGACTTATACAAGAGCTCATATACAAAATCAAAACTCCAAAACTTAAAAAGAATCGAGCAACAAAAATATTATCATACTTTAAATATATTATACTGGCATTTTTTGTTTTTATAATTCCTATTGCTTACGCTTTAAAAGATACTCCCTTCCCTGCTTTTTGCAAGTACATATGCCCGGCTGGAACACTTGAAGGCGGATTAAGTCTTCTGGCGAACAAAGTAAACGACAGTTATTTTTCAATGCTGGGTCCAATTTTTACATGGAAATTTTTATTACTTATAAGCATAGTTGTGGCTTGTATATTTATTTTTAGAATGTTTTGCCGTTTTATTTGTCCACTTGGCGCTTTATACGGCTTGTTTAACAAAATTTCTATTTTTGGAATTAAACTTGATAATAGTAAATGTATTAACTGTAATTTGTGTAAAAACAAATGCAAAATGGACATTACCCATGTAGGCGACAGCGAGTGTATAAGTTGTGGCGAATGCATTGATGTTTGCCCTACCGATGCTATTGTTTGGAAAGGAATTAAAAAGAATAAAATTTCGACAGATGATATAATATCCCATAAAAAATCAAGAATAATTACACGAGCGATATCTACAGTTTTAATGGTTGCCATTATCGTTACATCGTCAATTTATTTTTGGAAAGACAGTAGTACCAAAACAAATTACGGTACAGAGATTGGTGAGTTGTGTTACGGCGCTGAGCTCCCTGTTGTAACACCGGACGGTGTGAGTGATAACACAATTAATCCTGCGAAAACAGGCAAAATTACGATAATAAACTTTTGGGGAACTTGGTGTACTCCTTGTGTGAAAGAGCTTCCCTATTTCGACCAAATTGCAAGTGAATATACAGACGAAGTAACGGTTGTAGCGATTCATTCAAGCGCCAGCAAAGAAACCTCTACTGAGTATGTTAAAACACATTACCCCAACAGTAAACTTGTTTTTGCAAATGATATTCCCGATGAAAACGATGTATTTAATGGAAAATATTATTTAAATCTTGGTGGAAGCGGCGCATACCCATATACCGTAATAATCGATCAAGAAGGCGTAATACGTCAAATATTTGTTAAGGCTTTACACTACGAAGATCTTAAGCAATCGGTGGAAAGTATATTAAAAGACTAACAAAAAAACACAAACAGCAATTAATTGCTGTTTGTGTTTTTTAAATTGTTTAGAAATAAACAAGTGGGCCTTGATTAATGTTTTTGTCAGCACTACTTGGCTTATCCTCAGGAACTAGAGGTTCATCAGGTTCTTCTGGAACAACAGGTTCATCGGGTTCTTCCGGAACCTTAGGTCCTAAAGTCACATTCCAACCATTAAGATATTGCATCAGTAAACCGTAATCTTTATTATTGATTGCCTTATCATCATTAACATCGGCTGTTTCGGTAATAATTTCAACATCCCAGCCGTTAAGATATTGCATCAACAAACCTAGGTCCTTATTGTTAATGTTTCTGTCGCCGTTTATATCGCCGATTTCAAAGGGCGCTCTTACAAATCCACACACATTGCAGGTTGTATCAGCATTGTCATCATATACGTGAGCATCGGCATCAACCGATATGATAACGTCGGCTTCGCGTGATAATTCTTCATTACATACTGTACAGTATACAACCATATCACACAATCCTTCGTTTGTGCAGTTTGCAGGAGTTTTAATCTCCTGTGTGGGCGCACCTTCGGTATGAGGTAATACATCGGTAATAACAACCTCACGAGATATTTCCTCGCCACATACTGTGCAAATGATTATATTTTCATAAGAACCGTTTTGTGTGCAGGTAGCTGGAACCTCTTTTTCTTTGGTTGGTGCGCTTTCTGTGTGTTTAAAGAAACACATTGCTGTCACATCTTCATCATAATAACAAGCAAATAACCATGCGTCATCTGAATCATAAATAAAAGCATCCTCGCCACTATACCATCTGTTAGAATCACCGACTTCTTTGAAAATTTCAATCAAATCGATGGTAAGCGGATAATAAAATGACGGTATTGTACCGGTTTCATCATCGGTAAGCGCATCTAAATATTCATACAAAGCAGCAGTGTAATCAACCTTGCGTGTTACCTTGTTGTCATCATCGTAATATACAGCCGACACTTTACCATTTGAAACCATACTATAAAGCGAAATCATATATTCATCATGTAAATTTGCGAAAAGCACAGGGCCATTCTCATCATTAAGATGATAGCATCCGTCACTGCCTAAAACAGCATTATCTATTATTTCATCTTCAAAATCAATGTAATTGTCAGAAAGCGACTCAACATCTACATTAGATGGCATTGTGAATTTTTTAGGAGATTGAACGTTTTGGTAAATTTCCCACGGTATTTCGCCACTTAAATCAAGGTCTGTGCGTGTAACTGTAATGGTAGCCTCAGCAAGCTCTGAATTTAAAGCAATCATTATTGCCTGACCTATATCATTACATTCCCAAGTTATGGTAGTGGCGTTTACATTATCTGCAGTAGGGTCATTTTGAACCCACATATCAATATAACTTACAATACCAATAAGACCATCATTTGTTGTAATGGTGTATTCGCCAATATTGGTAGGTGCAAGTATGTATACTGTATATTCAGTTGAAGTTTCTACAGTATACACGTTAGTGCCTTCCGTTAGTACAGTCGAACTAATAGTATAATTTTCTTCCGCCATAACCGTCATTGGCAATAATAAAAGGGCCATTATTAGCATTGCGCTTACAGCGATTTTAAATATTTTCTTCATATAATTTACTCCAAAAAATTATAATATGTGCTTTATGCATATTTAATTAAAAATTCAATATCTGTTGCTTTATACTGATTACGCTTATCAGGCTTAATTCCTACCGTGATTCTTAAAACATCACCTTTATTAACCTCGACCTCTACATAGGTACCAAGATCATCAGACTTAACCTCGCCTTCTTCTGTTGCTTCAGTACTTCTTAATGCAGAATTACGAAGATTTTGAACCATTAATTGACCTTTTTTTGTTCCACTCAAAAGATAAAAACGAATAGTTCCATCTTGTTTTGCTGTGTACTGATATACATAACCTTGATTATCGTCATCTTCTAAATGACGCTTAATACTTTCATCAATCGATTTTATCTGTGCCGGAGCATCAATAGTTCCGAGTTCAGCTTGGAAAATAACACTAAAAGTTTCAGGTGCGGAGCCAGCGTTACCAAACTCAAGCATAATAAACTCATTGGACATTGCATCGCTTTCTACGAAGAAGGTTAATTTACCATTGTTTGCCGTATGTTTTTCACCATTATAAACAACATATGCATTGGGACTATTAATGATTAAAATTCTATTGGCAGCACCACGAACCTTATAAAACAATGATTTGCCTGCCGGAATTTCATGTGTTAAAAATGTTCCATCCTCGGAAAGGAATGCTTCATACGCGGTATCGGTCGTTTCACCATTACCGCTTCCAACTTGAGGTGTGTCGGGTATTTCAGGTGGTGTCTGGGTATTGTTGGTAAAGTCGTTATTGTTATCATTGTTGTCGGAATTTTCGACATCACCATCAGAATTATTGTTGCTATTTGAATTATTGTTCGAATTGCCTTGTTGACCACTTTCTGTGGTATCGGACGTTTCATCAAGAAGAGATTCAAGATTACTTTCGTTATCATTTATAATATCAACACTATCATACGTAATACTACCGGTGGATGATGTGCTTAAATAATCGTCACCTTGATTACCGCCAATTTTACGGCAAGATGTCAATGATAAAACAAAACATAATATTAATAAAAACGCAACAAATTTTTTGCATAAATTTTTATTCATTTGGAATACCTCTTTTATGGAAAAGTTAAGCTATTGTATTGTTCAGAACAATAGTATAAGATGTTAAATCATCTTCAAGATAAATCTCCTCTTCCCCTGTATATTCATAGCCTTCAGGGCAAGACATTACTGACAATTTGTGCTCGTCGGTTATCACTGTGTTAAATACTGCAACACCGTTTTCATCCGTCATAGCAGGGGTGCAAACATCTTTGCAAATTTGTACCATAACACCCTTAACCGGACTATCGTTTTGATCTGTAACAATAACCTCGAATTTAGAAGTTGTTTCATCATCGGAAGATGTTTCATCCTTGGCACTTTCGGACTTACTTACACCATCATAAATAGTCTTCTCATCATTGCCAAAGCAACCGCAAAGACAAAAAGTAAGAACTAAAGCCAAAATAAGAGCTATGAGTTTTTTCATGTATACCATTCCTTTTATATCATTATTTTATATCACTTACATTTTTAATGGTTGTATGTTTATAGTTATCAGCCGTAAAGAAAGCAAATATTTTTTCAAATACACCTTCCTCAGTTATGCTACCCATATGCATAAAAGCGATTGAGCCATAACGATCTATAACAACCGTTGTCGGAAATCCTTGTAAAGAAAAAGCGGAAATCCAATCCTGCTCTCCCTTTATCATAGGCAATGTAATATTATTTTGTTCTGCAAATTTTTGAATATCTCTTTGCTCATCATCAGTCGGATTAATAGCGAAAACAATAACATCATCATCGTACTTATCAGCTGCTGCTTGCAAATAAGGAAATTCCATCTGACAGGGTCCGCAGCCGACAAACCAAAAGTTAAGAACTATCGCTTCTTTTTCTTTGAAAACCTCAGAGAACTTATATGTGTTACCGTTTATATCCGTAAGACTGTGATTACCCATTAAATCACCAAGTTTATAATCACACAAATTAAGTGATGGATTATCCACAAGGCTGACTTTTCTTTCCGTAGCTTTACAACCAATTAACGAAAGAACAAGTAATAAACATATAATTATTGAAACAATTTTTAAAAAATATCTGTTCATATTAATCACTCAGCATAACAACACATAAATAACCATGCTATTTCTGCGTTTATATCTGTCATATTATTGCCCGAATCATCTTTAAACATATAGGTTGGGTTTTCAATATCCCACCAACCAACATATTCACCACGTTGTTGAATAATATATTTTAAATCTTCTGTAAGTGGGTAAACACCATTGTCTTCGTCAACGTATTCTATATATTCAAGCAAGCACTCCGAATAACTTTCTTTTTTGATAAAGTTATTGTTTTCATCAAAGAAATACTTATTAACACCTGATCGATCAAGTATTGTTTTAAAACAAGCAATGTACTCGTTATCCTCGGCAAGGCGAACAAGCACTATCGGTCCATTTGCATCGTTCAAATGATAATAACCTTCATCTTCATTCAAAACCAATTTATATGCATCGGTTGAAGCGGTTAAATCAAATTCTTTTATTTCAAGATTATTAGGTAAAATATAGTCTTGAAGTTCAACCGATTTTTGATAGACAGTCCATGGTTCATCTTCAACCGTCTTTATAGCATCTCCTAATCTATTAATACCAATAATACAGTTTTTCGCTTTTTTATCAGCATCAACACCAATTACAAACGTTGATGTACCAGTACCATTCGTACCAATCATACCTGATTTAACATTTATGGTAAATTTATTATCCTTTACCTCAGTTGCCGAATTGCTTTGAACAAAGTGCGGTGCGCCGTAATAGCCTATTGTAGCATTTTTGCCTTCCGGAATCGAAAACTCATAATTTCCTTCCTTACTAGGTGTGAAAAGGAAATAATTACGACTTCCCGACTTCAGTTCTACATAGGTACAACCCGTATCTATTGTATACGCATCATATTCATCAGAACCAACATATAATTTTTCGGGCTTCCCTGTGATTTTATAGGCTAAAATAACGTCAACCTCATTTTTTCGTGGAGAAAGCTTTATGTTTTTATCATAATGATATTGGATTTTCTCATCAGCAAACTGAAGAACAACATCATACTTTCCGTTAATTAATGATTTTATTGCGGCACCCTGCTCGTTGCAAGATTGCATTGCAACCTGTTTACCATCCTGCATAAACTTCACTACTATACCTGATGAATAAGGATTGCCTAGAGCATCCTTAACATTCACCGTGTAATCCTTTTCACCCTTGCCGCATGCGGCAAGAGTGAAAAGAGAAATTGTAATGATTATTACTAGAAGGATTGAAATTAATCTTTTAATGCTTTTCATTTTTATCATACTTTCATTAAAATTAATTGTTTGGACCAAGAGAATCATAATAATAACAAATCTTGAGCCATGCATTTTCTACATCGTCAAACGTATATTTGTCCATAAGTTGTTGTAAAAGTTCAGCAAGTTCTTCATCAACAACTACACAACCATCAATCTCAGTTCCCGATTTGTCAATTTTACTTATATACTTTTTAATATCTTCAGTGCAATCATCACCATCACCATGATATCTACCGGCAAACACATCATCTAACTGATATATTTCAGCATTCTCATCATATTCGTCGCCCCAAAGTTTTTTAAGATATTCTCTTGTTTTTTCTATATCGTTGTCGTTCTGCTTCAAGTATGCCAAAATTTCACCATCAGTTTCTGACTTACTGAAATCAAAACCGCCCATTTGAATCATCTGAACAATAGATTGACTAAACACAGGTGTGATGCCTGTAAAGTCGGCATAAATCAAACTTCCATCTTTACTATCGTAATATTTTCCGTCTTTTAGTTTTGGTTTAATACCACCTGTGATAATATCATACATTGCATTACCGGTAGCGTCGGTATCATATGTGAAATATCCCGGAGCTGCCAATCTTAAAAGTTTGTATGTTGCACCAATAAATTCAACATCATAATTAATTGTACCGGTTGCATATACATCCCAAAACGCCATATTTATATAATACGGTGTTCCGGCATTCATATAGTAAACCATAGAACAGTTTTTATCATCGGCAAACATTCTTTCGTCGTGCTCATATGTATATACGAGTTTACCATCTTTGTCAAAAATCCAAGCTTCAATGCCCTCTTCGTAATCGCTCTTTGAAGTAAAGCGATACACACCTGACTGTGATGGCACAAACTCGGCAAACATACCTCTTGGAATTATAGCTCGGTCATAGTAGAAATTATTGCTCGGTATGTTTTTACCTAGAGTTACTTTAAAAGCACTAAATGTTGCAAGACCTTTAATTGGGTCTTCAAGCTGTGTAGCACCCTTACCATATGCTTGATAATACTTACACATCTTAAGCCATTCATTGTCATCATCTTCAAAACCTGCAACTCTAGCTACCTGCTTAAGCATCTCGGCTAGTTCTTTATTAACAGTACAAACACCATTGATTCTTGAGTTAGATGCATATGAGAAATATTGCACCATACCAAGACCATTTTCTTCCTTTTTGTCGTAAAGACTTACACCATCTTCATCGGCATCGCCTTCTGTAACGATTGTTTGAACCGATTCTTCCTCGCTAAATGGTGTAAAGCCCATAAGATCAGCAAGTAGTAAAGGACCGTTTGCGTTACCTACATGATAGTAACCATCATTTTCGTTAAATACTACATCAACATAAGTGTACTTGTCGTTTTCATCAGCAACTGCTGCATAACGAGGTAGATATGTTGCTGTGTCGATTTGTGACTGATCTACAACACGCATATTATCAATATAAACCGTATCATCTCCATCAGAACCATCTTCGTCCTTAAGGAAGCATAGCGCAATCTCGTACGTACCGTCTTTATCCGCAACGCAAGGATAACATGATTTCCATTCTTCAGGAGAAGATACGCCGGATATTTGGAAAATATCCTCATCATTTACTATGACGTACATAATGTCGCAACCTAATTCCGATGAAACAAGGTAGTCAAATCCCACTGCCTGACCAGCTTTAAGTTCAATATCCGCATATAGGATTGCATATGAACTATCAATACCAGTATTTGAAGCTTTTACACAAGAGCGTCCGGATTTTTCGGAAATTATAAAGGGCCAGATAAACTCTGCATTTTCATCTTCGGTTTCGGGTCTGTAGTTCACGTTTATGTTACCTACATTTATTGTAGCAGCAATTTCGTCAGATGACGGCATTTCATAGGTTGGTTTAATTTGTGTTACAAGATCACCTATACCATTTTCACATACCTTTTGGTTATACGGATCAGCTGTAAAATGGTCAAACGCACATACCCAAGGGCGCTTACTTGTAATAGCGCCTGATTCTAATACGCAAATAACACCATATTGGTCAATAAATACCGATGTAGGATAACCTTGTACACTAAATGTGTTTGACCAAGATGCAGGACATGCAGCCATATTAAAAGAATAACCATATTGTTTTTGAAATCCGTCAACTACATTGTTGTCTTCCATTGGATTAATGGCGATGATTTCGACATCATCCTTATAATCGTTGTAAACTTCCTCCATAAGCGGGAATTCTTCTAAACACCAGCTACATGTTGTATACCAAAAGTTAAGAACAACCAACTTTTTGCTCTTTAAAACTTCAGAAAGTTTGAGCTCCGTGCCATCCGGTTTCATGACTGTAAAGTCATACATTACATCACCAAGTCCCAATGTGGCGGTTGAAATATCCTCGTCAGTAATAAGCGATGATGTTAAAACTATATCAACTTTATGATCGTTAAATTTATAAAACTTTTCTACATTATAACCCTTTGGAACCGATTGTAATTCAATTACATAATTCGAACTTTCATCAAGATTAAATGTTGCTTCACCCTTGTCGTTTGTTTTTGTGTAGTCAATCATATCACTCATAGTATCATCGGTATATATGTAAGCATCAATGCCCGACATAGGCATACCGCCTGCAGTTTTAATACTCAATGAATAAAGAGTGTCACCTTGAGGTCTATCAAATTCAGTTTCATTATCCTTGCCTTTAAAATTGAATAAACCCGGAACAAAAATTACTCCACAAACTATTGCAACAACTAAAGCCGCAGCAATAATTATAAAAAGAACTTTTTTAGCCTTTACAACTTCCCAAGCCTTTTTGAACAGTTTGCCAATTTTGTTAAAGAAAGCTTTTAATTTTTCCATAACTCCTCCTAAATAAAAGACAATTTTTTTGTGGTAGATACAATCCATCCAATTATTCAACTTATTGTACCATACAATAAGCGTTATCGTCAACAAAAAATTACAATAAATTAAAAAAATATCCCGATTTATTGCAAATCGGGATATCAAATAATTCCTGTTAAATCAAACTCCGGTATAAACTCTTTGTTAGCACTGGAAATTTCTTGAATATAACAGTTTTCAAATTCTGTATTCTCTATATAATCTATAACCTTTTCATACTCTCTTGGTGTAATTTTACGATTTATTTTTGGTGTATTTTCTGCCTTGTACATTGGTATATACTGGCTCATTATACTAAAATACGCATTAGGCAAATTATTGCGCACCCAGTCAAAAGCAGCTATTGCGTCATTAGTTGATTGAGGCATTAAAAGATGACGCACAATAACACCCTTTTGCATAATATCACCTTTAAATACACATTTACTTTGTTGGCGATACACCTCAAGTAAGGCCTCTTTACACACCGATGGATAATCAACGGTGTTAGAATAAAGTTGTGATTTTTGTGAATCGATATATTTAAAATCCATTAAAAATATATCGATATAACCCTCCAGTCGCCTAAGTGTGTCAACACATTCATAGCCACTTGAATTATAAACAATGGGTATATTAGGTTTATAAATATCAAGAGCTCCAATAATAGCATCAACAAAATGCGTTGGTGTAACAAGATTTATGTTATGCGCGCCTTCGTTTTCAAGACGCTTAAATATATCGGCTAATTGATTAACAGTTACACACATTCCCTTGTTCTCGGTACTAATGATACTATTTTGACAAAAAACACAATGCAGCGAGCAACCGCTAAAAAACACCGTTCCGGAACCTTTTTGTCCACTAATAGACGGTTCTTCCCAAAAGTGTAATGCAGCACGTGAAATTACAGGTGCATCGGGCATACCACATATACCACCAATGTTACCGTCGGCAGTGCGTATAGCGTTACACCGTCGTGGGCACAGATTGCACTGCATTTTCACCATCCTCCTTGGGTTTTAGCTTAGGCTCCAAAATGCGACGTCTTACCACTAATCTATCAAAGGTTTGACGATAACTTACTCGGCAAATGTATTTTTTCCCGCAATCGTTACAAACAAAATTACCGTTAAACCAATTGTTGTGGTATTTCCATTTAGTAAGTCGCTTTAGTTTTGACTCGCACTTTTCACAATAAAAAATTTGTGTATCCTTTTCTATTCGCTCATCGTTCATACGGCTAATATAATAGGGTTTAAAATACAATCGTTTATAAAACTCGGGGTTAGAGGTATCTTTAATCAAATTATCAAAGGCTGCCCCGTTGTAATACTTTTTAAGCAACGCGGCACAAAGCAAACTATCATCTTTTGCATTATGCAAATCATAAATATCGGTAGTAATGCCTAACAATTCAGCAGCGCCACCAAGAGAAATTTGAGACTTAATATCATGTCCTAATGCACGAAGTTCACCTTGAATAAAAACTTGCAAATCTAGATATTTGTCTATTTTAAATTTCTGGCCATTAAGCAAAATTTTCTCATTTTCAGCAATAGTGTAAAGATCGGAATTACTCCAAGTTATTGTGATTGTATCCTTTCCCAACCAATTGTTATATTCCTCTACAGCTTGTTCAAGAGACATTCCTTCAAGCATCATCTCTTTGGTTATTCCCGTAAGTTCGGTAAAGCGCTTTGATACTCTTTTAGAAACTGATGATTTAACCGTAACATCAAAAATATCTACTATATTAAATTTTTCATCCAATTTAACAGCGCCTATTTGCAAAATTTGATTTACAAATCTTTTGTGCAGTTTGTGATAGACACTGTCCCATTCCATATCAAGTATTACATAATGCATCAGCGGTTTTTCGCCTCGTGTTTCATTCGTAATTCCTTATTAAGTATACGCTTTCTGATACGTATATTATTTGGTGTTATTTCTACCAATTCGTCATCCTTAATAAAATCAAGTGACTGTTCAAGACTCATTACAGACGGGGGTGTGAGTTTAAGTGCATCATCCGAACCGGATGCTCGCGTATTGGTAAGATGTTTCGCCTTACAAACATTACATACAATGTCTTCACTTTTAGGACTTTCACCCACTATCATACCCTCGTAAACCTGAACGCCCGCTCCAATAAAAAGTCGTCCCCTGCTTTGTGTATTAAACAGTCCATACGCTGTGCTTTCGCCAGTTTCGTGAACAATAATAGATCCTGTGCTACGTCCAAGTATATCGCCCTTATATTCCTCATATCCATTAAAAATATGATTCATAATACCATTGCCGTTTGTGTCGGTCATAAATTGAGAACGGTAACCCAGCAATCCCCTTGCGGGAATTAAGAATTCAAGATGTGACATACCGCCCTCACGAGTACCCATATTTTGTAGTTCGGCATGCCTTGTACCAAGTCGCTCCATAACAGCGCCAACATATTGTTCGGGCACTTCAATCATAAGTAATTCTATAGGTTCAAGCAGCTTACCGCTTTCGTCGTGCTTGTAAATAACATTTGGCGGAGAAACCTGAAATTCGTAGCCTTGGCGGCGCATGGTTTCAATAAGTATAGAAAGATGTAGTTCCCCACGTCCCGATACCTTAAACGTATCAGCGCTATCTGTCTCCTCAACACGAAGACTTACGTTTGTAAGCACTTCTTTAAAAAGTCGCTCGCGCAAATTACGCGATGTTACATACTTACCATCTTTACCTGCAAAAGGCGAATTATTTACCATAAAATTCATTGCCAAAGTAGGCTCATCAATTTTAACAAAAGGTAGAGGTTCGATACGATCTATATCGCATGCGGTCTCACCTATTTCAAGCTCGCTAATACCAGCCACCTGAATGATATCGCCAATCGTAGCCGTTTCTACCTCGGTGCGCTTAAGTCCGCGATACATAAATAGTTTTGCAATTTTAACACGTGTGCTTGTACCATCTTTATGACACAATGCGACCGTTTGTCCGACGTTTACCGTACCGCGAATCACACGACCGACGCCAATTCTACCAATATAGTCATCGTATTCAATATTGGTAAACAATATTTGCAATGCATCATCAGCGTCACCAACAGGAGGTTCTATTTCTTTTACAATTTCTTCAAAAAGAGGTTTCATATCCTGACCGGCAATATCCGGCGCATATGTTGCATAACCATCGCGACCCGACGCAAATACAACGGGAAATTCTATCTGCTCCTCGTCGGCACCAAGTTCGATAAACAAATCCAAAACCTCATCAACAACCTCAATGGGACGCGCCATAGGTCTGTCAATTTTATTAATCACAACTACCGCTTTTTTACCAAGCGCCAATGCTTTTTTAAGTACAAATCGTGTTTGCGGCATACAGCCTTCAAAGGCATCCACAAGCAACAATACACCATCAACCATTTGTAAAATGCGCTCTACCTCACCGCCAAAATCGGCATGTCCGGGAGTGTCAATAATATTAATTTTCACACCATTGTACATAACACTGGTATTTTTAGAAAGTATTGTTATACCACGCTCACGCTCAAGATCGTTTGAGTCCATAACGCGCTCATCAACCGCTTCGTTATCACGAAAAGTTCCGCTTTGGCGGAGCAATTGGTCAACAAGTGTGGTTTTACCGTGGTCAACATGCGCAATAATCGCAATATTGCGTATATCTTCTCTTTTTTTAATTGCCATTAAAAAATCCCCTATTAATAAATTTACAAAATACATAATACCACATTAATCGAGTAAAATCAACAAAAAAGGCTCCATAAGGAGCCTTTTTAAATGATAAACTTTTACTTTAACTCTACATCCCAACCGTTAACATAACGTATAAGTAATGCGTAGTCTTTATTGTTAATTTGACCGTCACCCGTAACATCTGCGGCACTAATATCAATTTCTACGTCCCAACCATTAATATATTGTAACAATACACCAAGGTCTCGGTTATTAACAAGGGTATCACCTGTTACATCACCTTTAATAGAATCAGCAATTGTAATAACACCGTTTTGAGTTGCAAAAATAACATGTTCAAAATTTGAATTATAGACATCGTCATAATCATAATTTACTGTTATTGATGCATCTCCCGAAGGAGCACTGTTTTTAACCCTGAATATTAGCGTTGCTACTGCGCCGTTTGTTGTATTATCGGGATTAATACTGTCAATCCAGTTTATAACAAGCGGATGCGCGGTAGCCGGTCCAAATGTTATGTCGGCAAAATCTTCTTCACCGATTGCAACAAATTCAAATACATTTGGATCATAATCTATGAGTAGTCGCATCGAGATTATACCCGGATTGTTTTGTAAATTAACCTTTACGCTAAAGATATCACCCCTGCGAACCGCTTTGTCTTCTATTACAAATATTGGCGAATTCTCATCAAAAGCGGGCGCATTTACCGTAATTTCAAAATAGGTTGAAATTCCTTGATAAATAACGGTAACTCTTTTTACACCCGGAGTGTTAGTATCAACACCAAGTGTTGTATAGCCATCGCTTATAATATTATGGGAACCATCACTATAATTTTGCTTTAAGGTAAGACCATCAAGCACAAGTTCTTCGCCCAAATTATAAACGGTTTTGTTTGGCAAAGTATGAATATTAAGCGAAATATAAACAGCATCTTGAGGTTCTACAACAACTCGGCATTCTGCTTTATATTCTATACCATTATATCTTAATGTTGCCACAACCTTTGCCGTACCCTGTGTCACTGCAGTGATAACACCATCATGCACGGTAACAACGTCATTATCGGTAGATGACCAAATAACGTCCATATCAACAGGTGTGGTAGCAACAGTTAGTGTTTCGGTGTTACCGATTGTTATAATCTTGCTGCTTGATGAAAGGGTTACCGTAGGTCTTGAAACGTTAATTTCAAAGCTTGTGGTAAATCCATCATAGTTAACATTAACTGTTTTCTGACCGGTTGATTCGGTGTTTGCCACCCAGGTAAATCCACTATCAATAATTTGTGTATGACCATTGCTGTACGTAGCCTTAATGGTAAATCCGGTAGTATCAATTCCATCACCGATATAATACTCGGTTTTATCGGGCAGTGTCTCTACCGCAATGTCGGTAATCCAGATGCCTACAATAATATCAAAGCTTGTAGTAAAGTCACCGTACGTTACCGTAATGGTTTGCACGTCTGCATTAAGCGAGTTATAACCCGATACGGTATAATCGGTAATAGCCACCTGTGAACCGTCGGTATAGGTTGCCTTAATCACAAGACCTGTAAGGTCAAGCTCTTCACGGCAGTCATAAACGGTTTTATCGGGCATTGTGTCTACAATAATACCGGTAAGTTTTGGTCTTGGGTCTACAACGTTTACAGTAAAGGTTGAGCGCAAAGTATTGCCGTCGGCAGAAACCCACTCAACAGTTACGGTGCAAGCACCCTCTACACTGCTGTCAAAACCGCTTACTGTATAATTTGTTACCTCTTTATATGAGTTATCGTAATAATTTACCTGCACGGTCATACCGCTAAGGTCTAGCTCATCACCCAAAACGTAGTCAAGCTTTGTAGGCAGATTTGTAATGGTAAGATTTTTATCATCACGTATGTGTAGCGTAAATTGATATGTAACACCGCTTGACGCCGTAGCCGTAATCACGGTATCACCGCTATAACGCACATAAATGTCGTGACCATTAAAGCTGACGTTACCATTGTTTGCGGTAAGTGTAATAACGTCGGTGCTGTCTAGCGGATCGCTTTCAAACACAGCGCGGTATGTCTCGCCGCGGTCTATGATAATATACTTTTCTCCGCTTTCAAGCGCAATGCCGTTTGATGGCACGCAGTTATCTACAAACAAAAATCCGTACTTGTCGGCAAAGGTTTGCGCATAACTGCCGCTTTTACCAAAAATAGTTGTCTTTTTTGGGTAAGAAAATGCCGTTGTAGAAATGGTTGTAACCGACTCGGGAATAACAACCTCTAATAGCGAATAGTCGTTCATAAATGCCTGGCTACCTATTGTTTTAAGACCCTTTGGCAATACAACCTTTGCAAGCTTAGAGCAATCTTTAAAGGTATCTGCCATAATTTCGGTAATGCTATAGTCGGCAAAGGTTAAATCGGTAAGGCTTTCGCAACCCATAAACGCCTGCTCTTCTATCAGCTTGGTAGACTGCGGAATATATACCTTTTCAAGCGCAGTGCAGTTTTTAAATGCACGATAATCTACTCTATACGTAGTTTCGGGCAATATAGCCTCTTTAAGCGCGGTGTTGCCATAAAATGCATCACGCTGAATTTCTTTAAGATTGCTACCCTCGCTAAAGGTAAAACTTTCAAGTGAACTGCAATTTTCAAATGCATAACTTTGAATTGTAGTAACCGTTTTTGGAAAATCTATTGTCTTAAGCGAGATACAGTTGCGGAACATATGATCCATTATATTCTGACGTTTGTTTGGTAGTTTTACACTTTCAAGCGCAGTACAACCGTCAAAGCAATATGAGCCTATAGCAGTTACACTATCGGGGACTTCTATGCTTTTAAGCGATGTGCATTCTTGGAAGGCGTAACCTTCAATTGTTGTTAAACTGTCGGGCAACGTAATTTCGGGCAAAGATACGCATCTATAAAATGCATTGCCATTAATTATTGTTACGGCACTACCCACTATTATTTCTTTTAAATTAAAGCAGTCTTCAAACGCCCTATCTTCAAGTATGGTAACAGTGTCTGGTATAACAATCTTTTCAAGACCTGTACAACCGTTAAATAAATCATCTGCTATACGTGTTGTACCTGTTTCAAATGTTACGTTTTTCAAACTCTCACAGTGAGCAAATGGACCACCATATATATACTTGTATGTAACATTATTCAATTTATATGAAAAATAACTACTAGAGCTTCCGCAACTATCTAATGATTTAGGAATTTCTATACTCTCAATTGCGGTATTATAAAATGCATCAGCACCTAAATAAGACAACGATTTTGACAGTATTACATCTTTTAATTTTGTACACTCTAAAAAAGCACGATAACCGATACTTGTTACACTGTCCGGAATTGTTATTTCGGTTAACGCAGTACATTCTTCAAAAGCATAGTCATTAATTGCAGTAACACATTCTGGAATAACAACTTTTTCCATAGAAACACACCGTCTAAACGACGCGTCACCTATTGTTGTAACTGCATTACCAACATATACCTCTTTTAAATTTAAACATTCTTCAAATGCACAACCTTCTATTATAGTAATAGTATCCGGTATAATAATTTTTTCAAGTCCGATACAACCATCAAACAAATTATTTGCAATTTGTGTTGTCCCTGTTTCAAATGTTACGTTTTTCAAACTCTCACAGTGAGCAAACGGACCACCATATATATACTTGTATGTAACATTATTCAATTTATATGAAAAATAACTACTAGAGCTTCCGCAACTATCTAATGATTTAGGAATTTCTATACTTTCGATTGCGGTATTATAAAATGCATCAGCACCTAAATAAGACAACGATTTTGACAGCGCTACATCTTTCAATTTTATACACTCTAAAAAAGCACGATAACCGATACTTGTTACACTGTCCGGAATTGTTATTTCGGTTAACGCAGTACATTCTTCAAAAGCATAGTCATTAATTGCAGTAACACATTCTGGAATA
>JAZQYL010000023.1:0-10716 GCA_045633485.1 Acutalibacteraceae bacterium
GCGGAGGGAGGGAATGTTAATGAGTCAGGTAAAAGTAAAAGAAAACGAATCACTCGATAACGCACTTCGTCGCTTTAAGCGTCAAACCGCAAAGGACGGCGTTATTCAAGAAGTTCGTAAAAGAGAGCACTATGAGAAGCCCTCTGTAAAGCGTAAGAAGAAGTCGGAAGCTGCTCGTAAGAGAAAGTTCCGCTAATTTACGGCACTTAAAAGGCGATTAGGGGAACACCCTTGTCGCCTTTTTAATTTTTGTTAAGGTGGTTGAATATGCTGCTAAAACCAGATATCAAGCTTCACGGAATAACCGATATTTCCGTTGAACTTTTAAATAAATATAATATTAAAGCGTTGCTTTTGGATGTTGACAACACCATGTCTACACATCACGGTACAATTTTAACCGATGGTCTTACCGAGTGGATTGCCAAAATGCAGCAAAACGGAATTAAACTTATGGTGCTTTCCAATTCAAAACGTTTTAGGGTAGAGCCATTTGCTGCTCGTATTGGATTGCCGTTTATAAGTCTAGGTTGCAAGCCGCTGCCTACCGGCTATTTGCGAGGAGTAAAGGCATTACAGGAAAAGCGAAAAAATGTTGCTATTGTAGGAGACCAGATTTTTACCGATGTTTTGGGCGGAAATGCAGTTGGCGTGAAGACAATATTGTTGACGCCTATAAAGCTAGAAGAAGGTTGGTCGTTCAAATTGCGTCGCAATTTAGAGAAAAAGTTATATAAAAAATATAATTTAACGGATGAGGGATAATTATGTCAGCAAAATTCGGACCCGCAGGTAATTCAAATAGTTTTTTTGAGATGGGATATAAAGGAAGTTTAAATATTCCTGATTATGTGGAGCGCATGGGTCTTGATGCGTTTGAATACCAGTGTGGTCGCGGTGTAAATATCGGAGAAGAGAAGGCGCGCGAGTTGGGTACATTAGCTGCCCAAAAAAATATTACATTATCACTTCATGCTCCATACTATATTTCTATGTCCTCTGTTGAAGAAGAAAAACGGCTAAACTCAATAAATTATATTATGTCATCAGCTCGTGCGGTTAATTTTATGGGCGGTAATCGTATCGTTGTGCATACAGGCTCTTGCGGGAAGATAAGCCGTGAAACAGCATTGGAGCTTGCTGTTGATACAATGAAAAAGGCGCTAAATGCTCTTGATGAAGCGAGTTTAGGTCATATTCATATTTGTCCCGAAACTATGGGAAAGGTAAATCAGTTGGGAACTTTAGATGAGGTGTTAACGCTTTGTAAAATTGATGACCGACTTATACCATGTATTGATTTTGGTCACCTTAATGCAAGGGATTTGGGCTATTTTAAATCAAAAGCCGATTACAAAACCGTTTTTGATAAGATCGAAAATGCATTGGGATACGATAGATTAAAAACTTTTCATTCGCATTTTTCTAAAATAGAGTACACAACCGGTGGCGAAAAAAAGCATCTAACCTTTGAGGACACCGTATACGGGCCTGATTTTGAACCGGTAATTGATTTAGTTGTACAAAAAGGCTGTTCGCCAACATTTATTTGTGAGTCTGATGGCACACAAGCGGAAGATGTTAAGCAAATGAAGGACTATTACAATTCAATAAATTAAACGGTATATGTTTTAATATTAAGATAAGTAAAAAAGGCACACAGTGCCTTTTTTGTTTTTATTAAAACAATTTTTCGAATTTAACATGTTAAAATGTCGATTAATTATTGCGTAAAACATATATGTGTGTTAAAATAACAATGTATATATACTTATAATTGGAGAATAATATGAAAAAAATATTTTCTGTAATTTTATCATTATTATTAATATTGGCGGTTGTACCACAAGAGGCTTTTGATGCTTTTGCTGCAACCACTACTCCCGATGACATTTGGGGCGGACTTAAGTCTGCGGCAGGCAATGGAAGTTTTATAGATGGTGATGGTACTGAGCAAAATCCGTACATAATTAAAAATGCTGACCAACTTTATAAAATGGTCTACAATTTTGGTACGATTGAAGGTACATTTAACAACAATACGCCCGCATATTATAAACTTGTTTGTGATATCTATTTAAATGATATTTCCAACTATGCAAGTTGGGGCAAGAACGGATTTGATATGTCCACGCTTAACAACTGGGCAGAGTATCAGGATGTGTTTTGTCATCGCACTTTTTACGGCAACTTTGATGGTGACGGTCATACCATTTACGGATTGTATGCATATGGGTATCGTTCGGCGTCTTTCTTTCCAAACGTTGGTCATAATGCGGTTGTGAAAAATGTTAGTTTTAAATATTCATATGTTGTAAATACATCGGGAAACTCAAACGATCAAGAGGATGCCGGTGCAACAACGGGTGAAAAAGTATGGTACGCAGGTGCGTATGGCTCGGCAGGTGTTCTTTATTCCAATTGTACCTCTGCTGGTGACGGTGACTATAATACCGTAGATTTTACAATTAATAATTGTTATATTACTGACGCTTATGTTGAAGCAAAGTATTTTACTTCTGCTTTTGTTGCTGCGGCAAATGCATGTCAACCATATATAGTTAACTGTATGACTGCAAATATTACCCTTAATTCTACAAGCGAAACACAGGGTGTGGAGGGCGCGATTTTAAATATGCCGTATGGCTCTACTAACCCAACCGTAAATATAGAAAATGTGCTCGCTGTAGGATATCCGATTTATGGTGCCGGACGCGACGAAATGTGGAGCGGCAAAAAAACACCATCTGTAAGTCATACATATACATTTAAAAATGTTTACTCAACGGTTAGCAACGTGTATACATTTAATCATTCCACCTACGGTAAACTAAGTTTTACTGATAGCGAAGTAACGATTGTTGATGCGGAAAAATTAATCGGCACTCAAGCAGAAAAAACAATACCCAACTTTGATTGGGCTTATACATGGCGTTCGGTAGAGGGCGGATATCCCGTGCCAATGCGTGAATATGTAGTGCCAACGGGCGAAGAATATTATCAAAATGGCGGTCCTAAATATACAACAGATATATGGGACGGTTCTGTGGCATCTCATTTTGCTGCAGGTGATGGCTCACTTGAGGATCCATATCTTATTGCCAATTGCGAAGAGTTTTATCGTATGGTTACAATGTCCGAGCAAGACAAGTATTACAAAATTGCCACAGGTGTAACCGACCTTTATTTTAACAATATTGACGGTAAGAGTTATAGTTCGATAATGAGCTCTTTTTCATCGTCGTGGTTTTTTAGCGGCAATAGTTATAACTATGATGAAAATAAAACTTTTAACGGCAGTTTTGATGGTAACGGTGTAATAATACATGGTGTTCGTTCGGTTAGTAGTAACTATTCGGGTTTATTTGCCCGTGTTGGTAACGCCGCATTAAAAAACTTTACTGTTAGATATTCTTATTTTAAGACAAGTAGTTCATCTGCAAAGGGCGCTGCCGTTATTGTAGGCAATGTCGAAGAAAACTGTTTGATTAATATAAAAAACGTAGCAATTATTGATTGCGACGTGTCGGGCAAAACAAGCGCCTCCGGATTTGTTTGCAATGCTGAAAATGCTTCGGATATATATATAAACAACTGCATTTTGTCGGGCGGAAAAATTTCTTCCGGTAGTACTTCGTCATACAAAGCGGCATTTTTGGCAAACGGTGATAATTGCCTAGCTACTATAAAAAACAGTATTTCTTTAGGAATGTATCCCGCATCTGCTTCGGCAACATCATATAACGCCAAGTATTTGGATGTGTATACCGATGCTACAATACCGTCTGATATAGGTGAATCTGTAGTTGAGGGGATAAACGTTGTGGCAAACAGCTCCCTTCAGGGAGAGACTGCCAAAACCACTTGTCCTAACTTTAATTGGGATTATGCTTGGACTACAACAACCACAATTCCAATGCCCAGAAATCAACAAAATGATAATGGTATTGTTGGTGAAGCATGGTCTGGTGAGGTTGCGATGTCTTTTGCTGGCGGTAACGGTACTAAGTCTAATCCTTATCAAATAAACACGCCTGAAATGTTGGCGCGTATGCTGCTTCATGGATATAGCGGCGCATACTATAAACAAACTGCAGATATTTATATAAATGATACTACCGTTTCTAATTGGCAAAACAATGCGTCAGAGTGGTATACGTCTGTGGATGTTTCTACAGCGTTCGAGGGTTGTTTTGATGGAAACGATTATAAAATATACGGCCTTTACTGTAATGCAGCTCTTCAAAATGAGTATGCTGCATTAATACCGATTTTAGGTACCGAAGCGCAGCTTAAAAAAGTAAAATTGGATAACTCTTATTTTGTTGGCGTTAAGGGAGCATATTTGGGTGGCATTGCCGGCGTTTTAGAGGATAATGCTTCCGTGGCAGCGGTTATTGACGCGTGCATAGTGTATGATAACGTTGTTTTTGCGGGCGAAGCAAATGTTGGCGGTATTATTGCAGGAATCGGATTTTCAAGAGCAATAGTTGAGAATTGCTTGTTCAGAGGTAGTGTTACAACAACAGGAAATGCATATGGTATATCTGAAAATGTTACAGGTAAGCTTGATGCTTATGAAAGCATTTCGATGAACATATTACCGTTTGCAATAAGCGACACAATTAGCGCTAAAAACATTTACACGAATCAACCGACCGAGCAAAATGGAGTTATTGTGTTAAATACCAACGAAATGATTGGCATAACATCAAGAAACTACTTAAAAGCGTTAGATTTTACCGCACTTTGGAAACTTACAACCGATAACACACCCGAGCCTCGTGGCGGCGTAAAATCCTACAACGGCACAAAGGGTGAAGTTTGGAGCGGAAAAATTGCTACAAGTTTTACAAAAGGTAATGGTAGCAGTACTAATCCGTATATTATAGAAACAGCCGAGCAACTTGCGTTACTTGTTACAAAAGCAAACAATTATGCCGAAAAGTATTTTAAACTTGGGTGCGATATTTATTTGAATGATATAAACGATGAACTTTGGCAAAACAAATGCGGTGCATTAAACTGGATAAATTCCCACGAGGCAGGACACTTTAAAGGTCACTTGGATGGCGACGGTTACGTTGTTTTTGGTATGTACTACAATTTCAAAAACACACCAAGCAGTTCATACATGGGATTAATACCACGTTTTTCAGGCTCTGCAACCATAAAAAATCTTGGTGTATCACAGGCATATATTAAGGCTACTAAAGAAGATAGCAGTGTATATGCAGGCGGAATATTTGGTATGGGTAATGCCTTTTATGATTTTTATGGTAATAAAAACAGGCCTTACGATACCGAAGGCGACGAGTTTTTAGTGCCGGGTCAGACAATCCCTACAAAACTACCAACTATTGAAAATTGCTTTGTTGACCATACCTGTTATATCGAGGCTTCCGCAGTTGGCGGCATTGGTTGTGCTGGCGGCGCGGCAATTGTTATTCGCAATTGTTATGTTACGGCAAGTCTTGTGGGACAAACAGACAGCAGAGAGGGTGGACTTTTAGGACCAAACTGGGCAAATTGTTCACGTGTTTATAATTCGTATTCGTTTACACAAACCGATAATAAGGCCATTGGCGGTAATCAACAATGGGTTGATAGCATTGCTTCAAACTGTGTTCATCTTGAGAATGTGTATTATCATGGCAACAAGCATATATTTGGTACTAATAATGTAAAACGCCCACAGTGGCGTGTCGGTGAAGAGGCAAAGGCGGCTATGTCCCAGCTTGATTGGGAAAATATATGGCGTGTGGAAAATGATGGCACACCGGTACTTCGTGTTTTCGATAAAGCGGATAGAAACGCACAACTGTTTTCGGACAAATATTTTGTAATACCCGATGTTAAAATCAGCTTCCAAACAAATGCCTTAGACGTTACGGTAGAGGATATTGTCGGTAAACCGTATGAAGCACTTCAGTTGCCCATACCGCAAAGACCGGGCTACAAGTTTGTTGCATGGCATGCGTTTGATGACCTTACATGCGAATACGAATATGATTATTTTTTAGCAAGAGATATCACACTTTATGCAGAGTGGACAGAGGTATCAATAACACAGGATTTTGAAAAATATCCATATACCATATGGGATTGCGATACATCACTCTGGAGATATAACACATCGGACAATATACCGGAATATGATAGTGCCTTTGTCCATAGCGGTACTAATTCTATGCAGCTTATGTCGGGCGACAATCAATTATCAACACTGCTGCTTAATTATCAAAAAACGCTTACTGCGGGGCAATGTTATACCATATCGTTGTGGGTAGCGCCTTCAGACGATGCAAATAGTCCACAGATAACGCTTGCTCACAAGACTTATCCCGATTATTTGGCAGAAGACAAACTCACCCAACCCATTACAACGGGTGACACTGTCGGTAAATGGACCCAGTACAAATGCACGTTTACCGCAACAACACCATGGGTAGCGCTTAATATACTGAGCGATAGTTCGCTATACATCGATAATGTTGTTATTGAGTTAACCGGTCAATTAGTAGATTCACTTGAGGTGAAAAACGACATTTCAGAAGGCGGATTTTACCGAAACACTTTTGATAATATTTATTTGTTGAACGGTGTCCAAACAGTAGGTGATTTTGCCTTTGCATACAGTGATTTTGTTACCGATGTATTTATTTGGGACAGCGTTACACAAATTGGTGAATATGCGTTTTATGACTGTGAGCGACTAACCGATATATGGTATGCGGGTAGTTATGATGACTATCAAAATATTATTATAGCCAATAATAACGATCCGTTGCTTGAGGCAAATTGGCACTTTAACAGTTGCTCGCCGGGCGTAGAACATACATATGATAACGATTGCGATGCTGTGTGCAATAATTGTGAATACATGCGTGAGGTTCCACCGCATGTTTATGACGATTCATCGGATGACGATTGCAATATTTGCGGCGCGAAAAAAACGAGTGTTTCGGGCGATATAAACGGTGATGGAAGCATAAACAACAAAGACCTGGGTCTTTTAATGCAGTATCTTAATGGATGGGATGTAGTAATATCCGAAGATGCGGCAGACGTAAACGGTGATGATTCCGTTAACAACAAAGACTACGGTTTGCTTATGCAGTATCTTAATAATTGGGATGTTGAATTAAAGTAAATGTTTAAATTAAAAAATGGTAATGCTCACTTTGTGAGCATTACCATTTTTTTATGGTTTATTATTTAATAAACTTAAATTCTGCCGCCGAGTAATCTTCGGGATTATAGTCTTCAAGATACTCGATTATTTGTTTTGGATTATCAGATATAAACAGCAAATTCATATTTGTATCGGGCATAAAGTTTAATCTTATAGCGTTATTGAGCATATCTATTAGCGGATTAAAATATCCGTTGGTATTATAAATTGCGATAGGCTTTTTATGGTTAGCTAATTGACGAAGGGTGTATATTTCAAAAAACTCGTCAAAAGTACCGATGCCACCGGGCGTAATAATAAATCCGTCGGACATTTCATCAAGCAGTTGCTTTCTTTCGCGCATAGTTTCGGTGTAAATCATTTCGGTGCATTCGGTAAATAGGGCGCCGTCAACATTAAAAAACGATGGACAAATACCAATGATTTCACCATTTTGACTGTGTGCTCCGCGTGCTACTGCACCCATAAGACCAGCGGCACCGCCGCCAAACACAACCGTATGATTGCTTTTGGCAATTTCAGTTCCCAAGATTTCGCCTGCATTAAGGAATGATTTATCTATGGCGTTTGATGAAGCGCCGTATATACAAATTTTCATACAATTACCTCGTCGTTTAAAATAGCGCTTACAAGGATATTACCCTCGTATTCAAGCCTTAACGAAAAAAATGGGGTAGAAGGGTTTTCGATAAGCTTTAAAAATATTTTATCACCCTGCCATAAAGGAAGGTTATACACATCTTGTTTATTTATCCATTCTAATGCGCCTTCATCACAATCTTTAATTACACCGCTAAAATCGTTACAGGTAAAAAGATGCATATATTCGGTGGGCCATTCGTCAGAAACAAAGGTGATAATTCCACGATAATTGCATTTGTTAAGGGTTAACCCTGTTTCCTCTAATGCTTCGCGTCGGACGCATTGTTCGGGACTTTCGCGATCCTCAAATTTACCGCCTATACCAATCCATTTATCTTTGTTAAGATCATTTTGTTTTTTTATGCGATGAAGCATAAGATATTTACCGTCTTTTTCGATATAACAAAGGGTGGTGTTAATCATTTTTTGTATTCCTCGTTGTCCTCTAAAGTTTCGGGCATAACGTAGCCTTCTAAGAAGAAAATCTCATTATCCTTGTGTTCTGAATCGAAAATGTTATTATACTGAATTTTTTCATACTCACTTAAAATTTGAGTGTAATCGCTCTTGTCGCTCCACTTGTAATAGGTGTTGTTAGAGTCGATATAACCAACCGTATCAATTACGGGAAGCGTTTGTGAAAGCTTAATCAAGTATTTGTTGTAATCGGTAAGTTTAACATTTGCAACATCAAGTACATACGAAGATAGATAGTTAGCGCTTAATTTGTCAATCTGCTTTTCTTCGATATCGTAGTTTGCCCAAATGAAGAATGGGGTTACATGACGAGCCTGTTCTTGTTCTATAGAAAGATTATTTATGTTGTTTGCGCCAAGAAGTGATGCTATAAACTCGGTTTCGATGGATGGCTGATGATCGCCAAACATACAAATTACCGTAGGCTCCTCAACGTTAGAGAAGTATTCAATAAGTCCCTTAAAGGCATCGTCGCTTGACTTTACAAGAGATAAATATTTGCTTGCTTTGTTGTAATATGTTGCGCTGGAGGTAATTTGAATACACTCGTCAAAATTAGCAGCTCCGTTTGAATAACCGCCGTGATTTTGCATGGTAACATTAAAGGCGAAATATGGTATCGATTTATCACGATTTTCGTAGTTTTCTATAATTACGTCATAGTTATAGCTATCACTTATATATTGGCGTGTAAGCATATTTTGACGATCGGGGTAATAGGTATCAACGAGAGTTTGAAGATAATCTGCATCGCTACCGTTTTGGATATATTCGTTCAAAATTGATACATCAATAAGATTTTCAAGGAAGCTATGTGAATTAAATCCTAGATTATTGTACACATTTACTCGGTTCCAACCGGTAGAATAATACGGATGGAATGCCCAAGAAGAATAGCCTTGAGCTTCAAGTGTTGAAACAAGAGATGCAAGAGGATTCTTAACATAAAGCATATACGCGTTGCTTCCAGAAGGAAGAAATGCGGTTGTGTGACCCGTAAGAAACTCGAACTCGGTATTCGACGTACCGGCCCCTATAACAGGAACATAAAGATTTCCCTTGACGGTGTTTTCAGTAAGACTGTGCATAAAGGGCATATAATCCTGATTTGTAGTAAATTCACCAAGTACACTCAAATCTGAAAGGGATTCATTCATTATACATATAATGTTTGGCTCGTTGCCTGTAGGCTTAATCACAGGTGTTTCGTCTTTGTCAACCGTGCTGGAAACATAATCACCGACACTGTCAGCATCATAACCGCTTGGTTCGTTCATATAAAGATATTTTGTGTTACAGAAAAAACTAAAGACAAAGCCATAGTTTCGGTAACCACGAGATTGATTCCAAAAGTCAGGTTTAACACCGGCATTTGCAAAAATAGAGGTGAAGTAGAACAAAAACATTAAGCTGGCAAAAAACGTACCCATAAAAGTGCGTGATATAATTTTCGTTATTATGCTATAGTTTGGAGTGTTAGTTTTTATGCCTACAACCACTATAAAAATGAATATTAGCGTACCGATAATTATGGTGTGTGTTGGCGTGTAATTGTATGTGTTAGCAACATTTGCCGCGGTAGTTATGGCAAAAAAATCCATTGGTATAAAGGGAGTGCCGCGAAACTGCATTACATAACAATGCGATAGGGCAAAACCATAACAAATGGCATTAACTATAAGTAAAGAAATTCTAAAACTGCCCGAAATAGCAAAAATTAAAAATTGTAATAGCAATATAACCATATAGTTTGCAAAAAAGCCAAGATAAGTCATATTGTAAATAAATATATTGTTAAGGCATTCGGTCATAGTCATCGTAATGATGGGCATAAGCAAGAAAAATACAAAATGCCAAATTTTATTTAATATGTCGTTTTTTATTTTTGTGTTAAACGCAATAAACAAACCAATTATAAATGGCGCAATAATTGCAAATGCGAAAAGCAACCATTTGATTGATGATTCAAGTTTAAGAAATTGATTGTTTAAAAAAACAACAAAAAGCAACAGTGCGCCACAAAAAGCAGAGCCTGTTATTTTTGATTTTTTATTACTGCTTGTTTCAAAATTGTTTTGTAAAAAGCATTTTATTGTGTTTAAAAAGCTGGGAAGTGCGGTGGTAAAAAAATTCGATATGGTATTACATACCTTTCCACTGTTCATTTTAAGCGCTTTCCTTTCAGGTGAAAATATTCACAACTGTATTCTAAGATAAAAATTATATGAATTTGTTAATTTAGTGTTAACTTATATTATATCATCTTTTATATAAAAAACAAGGTTTAATATATTAAGAAATATTTAAGGAAAAAAATAAAATTTTGACAACTTTACACAAAAAAACATGGCTCTGCTATGCAGAGCCTTGAAACTTTATTTGTTTAACGCTTTTAAAATCTC
>JAZQYL010000024.1:0-10892 GCA_045633485.1 Acutalibacteraceae bacterium
CCTTTTTTAAGATAGTACATAAGTGTAACTACGGCGGAAGTTATGAGGCAAAGTCCCCCTGTTACGGGAAAAGCAAAGCTTAAAAACCAGTTGCCGTTTGTTGCTATGTTTATGTATAACAAATAAAGTATTGCGGCCACAAAACCACAAGGCACAAAAATTACAGGATTGGGTTTTTTAAACCATAGTGGTAGCGCAAATACTACGTAACCTACGACAAGTGCGCCAGCTGCATAACCAAACCAATCAAGTTTTCCGTTACGCTGAAAGTCTGAAGCAAAAGCTATAATCAGTGGAATTAAAAACAAAATAATAATTACTCCGCCAAGCGCCTTTAATCCCGAAACATTTTTTGGTATTTTATTTTTGGGATATAGTGTTTGCGGCGGTGTTTCTTTAAAGTCGGGATGGTATACAACGGTGTCGCATAGAGGACATTTATTTTCTGTTTTGGCAAGTTTAACGCCACAATTTATACAATACATAGTTGTTCACCTCGTGTTTTGATTGCTCTCTACAGTAACCGATATGCCAAGACTTTGTAATACTGCAAAGAAATGTCGTTCAAGTTCGGCATCTTTAATATTACGTATAAAGTTTATGTAAATTGTTTCACCAAAGGATAACATACCACAATTATATGGTGCTGCCGCTTGCACACCTAAAATAAAATCAAAACGTTCAATATAAGATTCCATAATAGCAGGTAGCTTTATTTGTCCTATGTTAGAAAATGAAAGGCAAGATTTTTTCTCTCCGACACTATCAAAAATAGCTTTCATAACAGCGTTTTTTAGTGGAAGCGGAATTAAACGCACAAGTGGGTTTTGCTCGTCATTAACGTTGGTTGCAATAACGCGACTCATATGTTTTGCGGTAAACTCCAATCCCATTTTATGCTTTATGATTTCGCAAATTTCTTGAAGAGAATATTCGCCAAGACGCGGATTGATTTCTGGTATGGTATACATTGCAAAATTTCTTAAAGTATTAGATGCAAATAGATTTCTAAGGTTTATAGGAATTAGCAATTTAATTAGTTTTTGGCGACTTGCTATAGGATTTTTTTCGTTTTGAAGATTGTAAAGCGCCATCATCATTACAGCGCTCATAAACATTGTTAAGGTGGCGTTATGTTGATGTGCAATATCTAGCGCTTCTTTTACTGAAATTTTAAAACAAGTAAGATTTAAAAAACCGTCTTTTTCTGGTTCGCCGTACATATGCCATGCGTTTGTATCCTTACGACTAAGTGGAACTTTGCTGGCGTTTTTGGGAAAACAGTCTTCCATTTCTTCGTCAGTAGGCGATAACTTTCGGTTAAGAATGCCGTTTTCAAATGGAATATTGATATTATGCTTTTGTTCAAGATATTCTGCTACAAGATTTTTAAGAAAAATAAGCGCGCCGGTACCATCGGTTAATGAGTGAAAAAACTCAACAGCGATTCGGTTATTATAAACAATAACACGAAAAGCGCAACATCGCATTTCTTCTTTGCTCATATAGGTTAGGGGATAGCTATATTCCTCTTTTATTTCGGGTACAGATTCTACTTGCTGTAAGTAATACCAAAAAGCACCTTTTCTTAGTCGAGCCGCGATAGTGGGGAATCGTTTTATGGTAATGTTTAAGGCGGATGTCAATACTTCCGTATCCACTTTTTCGTAAAGCGTTACAGATTGTCTAAAAACATTGCTCCAATTTTTTCTTCTTGCAGCCGGATATATTTTTGCTGCATTATCAAGGCGTACCCAGTGCAGATTGTTTTTTTCTATAATCATTTGTAACTGCCTTTCTGCATTTTTTGATTATACTACCATACAAGGCTTTTTTGCGCTACCTACTGTCGCTGCTAGCGACTCTACTACTGGTAAAGTCGACTCTACCGTGATTTTAATTCTTAAAAAATGCAACTACAACAGCGCCCGGACCTGCGTGTGTACCGATAACGCTACCAACGGTTGTATAACGTACTTCATCGAGATTGTCTTCCCAAATGTGACGGCTATCTTCAATGTATTTTAGTAGTAAGGAATCAGAAATTCCGCTGTAGCCTAGCAAAACAGGTTTACTAAAGTCGATGCCACCTGCTTTATCAATTTCCTGAACGAGCAAGTTGTTGCCCATCTTAGAACCACGCGCTTTACCAAGCATACCAATTTCTCCATCAATAACAGAAAGAACAGGTTTTATGTTTAATACACCGCCGGCAAAGGCAACCGCCTTTGAAATACGACCACCTTTCTTGAGATATTCAAGCGTGTCAACAAGCGCAACAATAACAATCTTTTTCTTTTCTTCTTCAAGTGTTTTAGCAATTTCTTCTGCGTTCTTACCTGCATCCAAAAGTCTAAAAGCCAGTTCTACCAAAATACCGCTTCCCATAGCTGCACTTGCGCTGTCGACAATATAAATATTATTGTAGTCTTCGGCGGCAATAGTTGCACTTTGATATGTGCCTGAAAATTTAGATGCAAGAGTAATTACCACCGCTGCTTCGCCGGCCTCTTTAGCTTTTTCAAATTCTTTTATAAAAGCATCGGGAGTAGCCTGACTTGTGGTAGGTAATACGTCGCTTTCTATTAGTTTTTCATAGAAAGTATTGTGGTCAATGGTAACACCATCAATGTACTCCTCTGTGCCAAAATTTACGGTAAGTGGAACGACATGCACGCGACTTTTGTATTCGGGCATTAAATCCGCAGTGGAATCTACAATAATTCTTGTTTTCATATACTATTCTCCTTAATTAGGTATTCCTTCTTTACTTAGTGTTGTTAGGTTAGATGTAATAGACTCAAGTGCTTTATAGAAAATATCTCTTGTTTGATCGTCAAGGTCTTTGCCTGCGAGTTCTACCGCCTTACTTGCACGAAGGCTTACTTGTTCTGCAGCAGTTTTTCCTTCATCGGTAAGCGCCCAAAGTCCACGATAAAGACTTCCGTCAACATCATTTTTACACGCAAGTCCTTTCTCTTCAAGTATAGCAATCATTCGGGAAGCATCAGACTTATCCTTGCCGCTAACCTCACAAAGTTTGGGCACAGTGATGCCGTCTGGGTATTTGTACATAGTGGTGAGATAGGTGACGTGAGGGCTTTTTAATCCGTATTTCGCAAGTTCATCGGATGCGAGCTTTCGCCAACAACGAGAAATCTCAGAAATAGCAAAAGAAAATCGTTCAAATCTCTCTAACATTAATACATATTCCCTCCAAAAAGCAAAAGTTGAAATTACAACTTTTATAGTATACCACAAACAAGTTGAAATGTCAACTTGTTTGCTATTAAAGTAACTAACGGCAGAGAGATTTTTTCTCTCTGCCGTTGATTGTATATCGCAAATCGTTTAAAAGTCTTAATATCATCAATAACACTGCGCATTTTATTTAAAATAACATTTGCGAAATTGGTACGCATATGTTACAATTATTTAGTAAATTTACTGTTTTAGTGAGGAATTTAAATGATTAGATTTGCAAAAACAAAAGACATACCAAAGATGTTGGATTTGCTTTTGCAGGTGGATTTAGTGCATCATAATGGGAGACCGGATATCTTTAAAGTCGGTACAAAATATAATGAGTCTGAATTAAAAGAACTTTTAACCGACAAGAGTCGTCCAATATTTGTATCGGTGGATGAGTTGGATAATGTTATGGGATATTGTTTTTGCGTATTTCAACAGCATATAGACGATTCAGTTTTGACCGATATTAAAACACTTTATATTGATGATTTGTGTGTAGATGAAAACTTACGCGGAAAGCATATAGGAAAAGAACTTTATGAAGCGGCACTTAAATTTGCTAAAGAAGAGGGTTGTTATAATCTAACTTTAAATGTATGGAGTTGTAATCCGTCCGCACTTCGCTTTTACGAAAAATGCGGATTGCTTCCACAAAAAATATGCATGGAAAATATACTGTAAACGACTGTTTTATGGATGTATTATTTCCAAACAAAATTGTAGTTTATTGACTCTCCACCATCAACAAGTATGCTTTGTCCTGTGCAGAATGTATTTGTTACTGTAAGGAAATATGCCCATTGCGCAATCTCTTCGGGGGTTGCCCATTTTTTTAGAGGTGTCTCTTTCATAATTTCAGCCCATAATTTTGGATCGTTTATAACACACTTGTTAAGCGGTGTCAAAACACCTCCCGGATCTAAACTGTTGCAGGTGGCTTTGTATGTAGCTACACGTAGAGCAGTGTTTTTTGTGTAAGCTAAAACACCACCTTTACTGGCGCAATATTCGGGGAATTCGGCACCGGTATGGGCACTCGCGGAACCTATGTTTAGGATTGATTTAATTTTTGGCTGTACTCCATATTTTTCGGTAATGTATATTAACGCCTTCAAATTGATATCAATATCATCCTCGTTTTGCGTTCCTGCGTTATTAATTAATATTTCAACATCATCTATTTCGGGAAGATTATTTTTATCTCTTACATCACATTTATAATGGGTATAAAGTTTTGAGGTTATACTGCTGTCTTGTCGGTCAATGCCAATTACGTTATGGCCTTCCGCTAAGAAATGTTTGGCAATGGCATAGCCGATGCCTTGTGCTGTTCCTGTAATTAAAACCTTCATATTTTATCATTCCTTTCAATAAAAGATAAGTATTCATTTCCTACCGATTCTTGTTTCCATTTTTTTGATATACGGTAGCCTAGAGGTGAAAAAATAATTTCCATAACAAGTTCCGCCATAGCGCCGGTCACAGCGCACATAGTGCATTGTAACAATGTCCAATGAAAACCATTCCAATATCTTGGGGCAAAAAACATAAATACTATGACCGAGAAAATAAAGTTGTCGCAAAACTGAGCTATAAATGTTGAGATATAACTTCTTGCTACATAGGCGGTTTTTCCGTCAGGTTTATTTTGAAACGATTTTCCAATCATCCAGTTTAATGTGTTGTTGATTATCGCTGATGAAAGGAATGCTATTGTGCTGCCAAACAGAATAAACCACGTGCCGCCGAATATTTTATCAAAGGCTGTATAATCATCTGCGCAAGAGGGGATAGTGCTTGCTACAAAAAATATTAAGCAAGTAAGTAAATTAATGCCAACGGCTAAAATAGAAATTTTATTAGATGCTTTTGGGCCAAAATGTTTAGTAATTATGTCCATACACATAAACGATAACCAAGAAATTAATATTCCGCCATCAAGGGCTATCCACCTAGTTTGCACAAGTGTTTTATTAGCGAGAAGATTCATACAAATAACGCTAACAACAAACAACGATACTACCGTGGCAGGAATACTTTTAAGCAAAAGGGTGGTTTCTTTTTGCTCTAGTTTTATAAATTTTATAAAATCTGTATGTTTCATTTTATACTCCTAATATTAAAGCGACTTTGCAAAACACAAAGCCGCTACAGTCATTTTATTAATGATTGGCAGTCCTGGTTTTGTTTAACGACAGGATGGTACTAACGAACTGTCGGCCTGTTTATTATATGATATTTATTACAAAAAAACAAGTGGTTTTTGTTATATGGATTATCTTTTGTAAGATAGTATACATATTAATTCGAAATTTTAAAAAATAATATATAAGATATTATTTATTGACATTACATTTTGTAATGTTATAATTTCTATGAAAGGTGGCGGTCTTTTTGAAAAAATTTGAAAGATTTGGCGTTATGATTGATATGTCTCGTAACGCAGTTATGACTGTGGATTCTTTGAAACAATATTTTGTTTTGCTTAAGAAAATGGGATATAACTCGGTTATGATTTATACCGAAGATACCTACGAGGTAGAGGGTGAGCCATATTTTGGTTATATGCGTGGCAGATACTCGGTAGCTGAAATGCAGGAGCTTAACGAATATGCAAGCAATTTGGGAATAGAGCTTATTCCTTGCATTCAAACTTTGGCGCATCTTAATCAAGCACTTCGTTGGGGCACAATTCCTGTTGATTGTGATGATATTATGCTAACTGATGATGAAAGGGTTTACGACATTATTGACAGAATGTTTAAAACACTTAAAAAATGTTTTAAATCACCGTATATACACATCGGTATGGACGAGGCTCATATGATTGGTCGCGGTAAACATCTTGATATTCATGGTTATGAAAGCACCAACGAAATATTAAAGCGTCACCTGGCGGCAGTTTGCGAAATTGCTAAAAAATACGATTACATACCGGTCATATGGTCAGATATGTATTTTCGTTCTTGGAACAACGGTCAATACTGTTTTATCGAGGGCGAAAAAAAGGTGCCGCAAGATGTTATTGATGCTATGCATCCGGACGTTATTCCTGTTTATTGGGATTATTACAGTAAGGACGAAAAGCACTATGGTGATATGATTAAGAATCACAAGCAAATATCTAAAAACGTTTGGTTTGCGGGTGGCGCTTGGGGTTGGCACGGTTTTACACCGTTTAACGGTCATACGCTGGAAACGTCAATTCCTGCAATAGATGCATGCAAAAATAACAGAATAAAAAATGTCTTTATTACAATGTGGGGCAATGACGGTTGTGAGGGCTCTAACTACGCATTATTGCCATCGCTTTTATACATTGCGGAATATGCAAAAGGTAATACCGATGAAGAAAAAATCAAAGCAAAATTCAAACGCATAACAGGCGTAGATTACGATGACTTTATGCTTCTTGACAAACCAAATCAGGTAGATATGCGAACTAACTGTAAACTACCGCCAAATCCGGTTAAGTATATGTATTATTCTGATTATTTTAGCGACTTTTTAGATGCTACGGTACGCGATGATGTAAACGCCTATGAGTATTATGACGATGTTGCTAAAAAGCTTTATGCGGTTGCCAAAAAGACTCGCAAATATGGTTATCTTTTTGATGCGGCGGCAAAAATTTGCGACGTTATGAAATATAAGTATCAGCTTGGTAAAAAGACACGTGCCGCTTACGAAAAGGGCGATAAAGCAGAGCTTCTACGCCTTGCTAAAACAGATTATGTCGAGGTTGCAAAGGCTATGCGTAAGTTTGGTTTCGCGTTTGAAAAGCAGTGGTACAAAGAAAATAAACCTCAGGGATTTGACGTGCAAGACCACCGTATAGGAGGTTTGATTCATCGCACCGACGCTTGCAGAAGAAGAATTTTGGATTATGTGTCGGGTAGGGTAGAAAGCATCCCCGAATACGAGGAAGCACTACTTAATGCATATGGTAACGAGCCTAGAAGCATTGAGTCTTTTAAAGTTTATTCAACAGTAAATGTTATCTCACACTAAAAAAAGACGGCGAAAGCCGTCTTTTTTAATTGAAGATTAAAAGTTGAAAATAAAAAATTGCGGTGTGCCTTTGACACGGATATATGACAGGCGATTGATAATCGTCCGTGTTTTACAAACTTCTTAAATAATCTTCTAGTATTATTACTGCCGCTACGGCGTCAACCGTTTGTTTGCGTTTTTTACCACGAACGTTGTTCATACTAAGGTAGTTATGCGCGGTAACGGTTGTGCAACGCTCGTCCCAAAGGACTGTTTCAATGCCGCTTTTTGACTTTATTTGTTCGGCGATTGCGGCGCATTCTTGTGCGCGCTCGCCAAGCGTTCCATCCATATTTTTAGGGTAGCCCACAACTATACGCTCTGCGGAGAACTCTTTGGCTTTTTCACATAACTTTTCAATGAGTCGGTCGGTGTGATATTCGGTAATTACCTCTTTTGGAAAGGCAAATGTGCCGCTAGGGTCTGATACCGCAATACCTGTACGTGCTTTCCCCAAGTCGACTGACATGATAATCATAATTTTTACCTCACTATACTTTGGTTACGATTCGGTTGCGTTTTGGCATATATTCCTTAGGTACATGACTATAGTCATTGAAAAATTCTATGGTAATTTTGTCGTCGTCATCAACTTTAATAAGTGTGACCGATGTGTTTTCGTGCCAGGGTACATCCCTAAGACGTGTAATATCGTAATAAAGAATTCGGCAGGTAAGACAACGCAGTACTCCACCGTGAGATGCTACTGCAATAGTTTTGCCGCGATTTTGATGTGCAAGTGTAATAATCTCGTCGTAGATGCGAACATACGCATCACGCATTGCTTCGCCACCTTCGGGAGCAAAATCTTGTGGATGATTATTCCACGCATCTGCAAGACCGGGAATTGCGTTAAAAGCCTCTTGGAACGGTTTGCCCTCTACAACGCCGCCATCAAGCTCGGCCAAGTTTTTGCGTGTGATAATCTGTAGTCCTTTGTCGTGAGCTATAACCGCCGCTGTTTTTTGTGCGCGGATAAGCGGACTGGAGTAAACAGCGTCCAGTTTAATATCTTTAAAACGTTCTTTCAAATATTCTAGTTGTTTTGCGCCTGTTTCACTTATATCGCAATCGGTCGACCCTTGGAAAAGACGTTTGTGATTACCCATTGCTTCACAGTGGCGCACAAGATAGATATATGTCATTTTTAACCTCTGTTAATTTTGATTTTTATAGTATTTGGTGCATCAACATTAATTATAACTTTATCTCCGGTGGTGTCAAGCAATACGTGGATAACGCCGTCTGGCGTTGTTATGCTTCCGTTGATTTTTAATTTGCGTGTGGTTTTCACGGGATTTATAATAACATCGTGGTATCCTGCTGTACCCTTGCGTTGTTTGATGCCTAAAATTCCTGAAAATAATTGCCGTGTGCATGCGCCAAACATCGGGTGGTCGTGCGAGCACTTGCCTATAAAATATTCCCAAATCGTTGTAGCACCGTGACGCTTCATATAAAGGAAAGAGCCTGGTTTTTCGCTTTCGAGAAGCGATAGAAAAACATCGCCATATCCATAGTCGCAAAGCACCTCGCATAAAATATCGGTGCACAAAAATCCCGTATCAAAGTAGCCTATTTCGGTATATCGTTCGGCAAGCATTTTTGCGGTTTTTTTACCCGCCAATCCGCACCAAACGGCAAATGCATCGGCACCTTGATTGCCACCCGCAAAGTGATTTGTTGCGGCGTTATAGTAGGTATCTTTAATAGCTTTTTCAGTAACAACACGAAGTGACTGATAATAAGGTATGTCATCATCCTTGCCAATAAGAGCTGCCATTTCTTCAAGAAGAAGTAAATTTTTCACAAAATAGCAACTGTTTACGTAAGGTTCCGGAATCTCCATTTTTTCGAGAGATGCCCAATCACCAAGACACCAACCGCCCGGATCCTCGCTTGTCACGAGACCGTTTTCTTGACGTGAAAGCAGGTAATTTATCCAAAGTTTCATTTGGTTGTAGCATTGCTTTATAATATCGGTATCGCCAAATTGTTTATAGTAGGTATAGGGAACAATGGTAATTGCGCTACCCCAACCGCCGGGACCACCACCGCCGCCCATAAATGGCGCTGTGTGACGAACGTGACCATCCGTATCCTGACAGTCGAGTATATCTCTAATCCATTTTTTGTAAAACTCTTTAGAGTCAAGCAGCATCATAGCAGTGGGGGCTACAAGTTGGCCGTCGCCTGTATAGCCGAGTCGTTCGCGTTGTGGACAGTCAGAAGGAATACTGCCATGCATATTATTAAGCTGGGTGCGAATAAACGCATCGTATAAAAAGTTCATACCCTCATGATTTGAATTGAAGGTTGACGTTACGGGTGTATTAGCGTGGATAACTTTAACTAAAAGTTCATCATAATCACCATATACATCAAAATAACGAAAGGCGTGGAAGATAAACTTTGCTTCAAATGTACGAGGTGTACCGTCGGATATAAATGTATCAGACATAATTTGAAGTTCACCGCTTCGTGTTGTGCGATATGAGGCCGCCGCTGAAGTGAAATTAAGCGACATATCTTCGTTGATGTTTTCGGCAAAACGAACCGTAACTGTGCTATTGGTTTTTATCGATACCACACCGGTTATGTTTTCACCCACATCAAAAATGTGTCTGCCGTTTACAGTTGCAATTTTTTTAGGGGTAATTGTGCGGATAACCTTGTCGGGTGTGCCGATTGCAGGGCATAAAACAGTGTTAACGTTTGGAATAACGTTAACCTGCTTTTCGTTTTGCAGTTTTATGCTGTAATCGATCATTTCACCCAAATACATATTAGAAAAACGTATTGCACTGTCACGGTAGGTTTCGCTACCGTCAGAGCAAATTTCTATAGTACCGTCTTCGGTTTCGATAATTATTTTATAAATGCATTTAAGTGTGTCGGAAAAAGACAATTTACCTTCGGCTACACGTTCTTCTTGACGATAAAAACCGTTGCCGAGTTGAACCGTTAAAATGTTTTCACCCTTATTTAATAGATTTGTAATATCAAAATCGTAAAAGTATATTCGATTGGTTGTTGTACCGACGGTGTTTTTGTGCGCGCAAAGAGAGAGGTCACGTGGCTCGTAGTCAGAAACTACGGGTAGAAACAAATAATTGGTTACCGCTTTGTTATTTATTTTCGCTTCAAAATAACCAAGCCCAGTTATAATAAGTGTCGCTTTATTAAATGTGGTAATATCAAATTTACGCATGATAATAGGGGATACAATACTTTTTTCAGCACCTATCCAAATACTGTTTTTAAGCATATTCATCATAAAAGCACTCATCCTAATCCAATATAAAGTTAATATATCATAATACGAAAAAAATATCAATAAAACGTTTATAAAAAATAACTATTGAAAGTTCGGGCAAATACTGTTAAAATAAATGTATTAATATAAGATGATGAGGTGTTTTTATGTCTTGTTTACAACTTGAGGCCGTTAAAAGTGGTGATACTGTTGCGGTAATGCATACCAATATGGGTGATATTGAAATAAAACTATTTCCTGAGCAAGCACCTAAAACGGTAGAAAACTTTACAACACACGCTAAAAATGATTATTATAACGGTATTATTTT
>JAZQYL010000025.1:0-46394 GCA_045633485.1 Acutalibacteraceae bacterium
CCAAGCGCCGCATCATCCTTTACCTTAAAGGTAAGTGTTGCGATTACGCCATCGCTTGTATTGTCGGGATTTATGCTATCTACCCAGTTGATGTAGAAGGGTGATTCCTTTGGTCCAAATGTAACCGGTGTTAATATTCCGTTACCCGTTGCATCTACAAGTTCAAATACTGTCGCATCGTAGTCTATTTCCAACTTAGCAGATACTATTCCGGGGTTGTTTTTCATCATTACGTCAACGGTAAAGGTTTTACCTACGTTTGCTGACGTGCTTACAACGTAGAACATTGGCTCGCCAACTGTTTTTTTACATACAGAGCATTTGCCATCCTTGTCTAAGATATGTCCATATGTGGTTTTAATAGTTTCGCTTGTAATTTTTGCATCACAAACTGTACATTTTACAATTTTTTCTATAATACCAACATTAGTACATGAAGGTTCAACAACAACGTTTATTGTTTCTTCCCCTTCGGTATGCGCTGCGAGTCCAAGTTCGGTAGTTTCTCTGCTAAGTTCTATATTACATACTTCGCAGTAAACAACCATATCATAAGAACCTTTAATCACACAGGTTGACTCTATACGATTTTCAGCTTTAATTTCTCCTTCGGTATGTCCTGCAAGTTCTAGTTCTACCTTGCTTCTGCTAAGTTCCGCGTTACATACTTTACAGTACACAACCGAATCATACGAACCTTTAACCAGGCAGGTCGACTCTATACGATTTTCAACCTTTGCAGTATCCGAAGTATGATCTGCAAGGTTTAGTTTTACCGTTTGTCTTTCCATTTCTGCGTTACAGTCTTTACAGTAGGTAACCAAATCATATGAACCGTTTGTAACACAGGTAGACTCTTTTCGATTTTCGGTTTTTATTTCGCCCCTAGTATGCGGCGCAAGTTCAAGTTCTACCTTTTGTCTTGAAAGTTCAGCATCGCACACAGCGCAATAAATAACCGAATCGTATGCGCCCTTGGAAGTACAGGTAGAATCTACCCTATTTTCCACGATAGGACTGCCGTTTATATGAGGAGCTTCGGGCTCGATAACCAATGTTCTTGAAATTTGCGCATTACAATCAGCGCAGTAAATAACACTGTCGTACGAACCTTTAGTAGTACAGGTAGGCGCCACATAATTTTCGACTACAGGTGCGCCCTCTCGATGAGATAATTTCGGGATTACAATATGGGTAATTTGTCTGTGACCACAATCATCACATACTGTAACTTTATCGTAGCTACCATCATTAGTACAAGTAGCGGATATCTCATTTTCAATAATTTCGGTAGTATGAAGATGGTCGCATGCCAAAACCTCTACACTGCCGTCAATAACATCAAAATAAACATCGTCATAATTTGAATTGTAGATATCAGCTTGATCATACGCAACCGTTATTGGTGAAACACCAATCGGTGCATCATCCTTAATTCTAAAGGTAAGAGTTACAAATATTCCGTTTGTGGTGTTATCAGGATTTAGTGAATCAACCCAGTTTATAGTATATGGATTATCAGTAAAATATCGGCTAAATGCCATTCCCCTGAAATCTGCTCCTGCCGTTCTGCCTATAAGCTCTAAAATGTTAGAATCATAATACACCAGTATTTTTGAAGATACTATACCAGGATTCTTTGCAAGTGATATTGTAACAGTAACCGTCTTGCCTCTTGAAGCGCTTGTATTACCTACAACAATTGTCGGATTATCATAAATGTATTCGCCACAAATTGTACATTTACCACTTGAATCCAAATTATGTGCAATTGGTATTATAACCGAAATTTCAGCACTATCGGCAACGTAAATATCGGCATTAACATTAAAGTTTTTACCGCAATTATTACAATGCTTGTGTCTTAAAATACCAGTGTTATTGCAATCGGCTGCCTTGCCTTCAACAATGGTAAAGTTATGACCCTCGCAAGCGATATTATTAACAGTAATGGAAATACGTTCGGAGCAGTCGTTACAATAAACTATCTCGGTGTAGCTTCCGTCACGCGTACAGGTAGGCTCAACACGATTTTCAATTACCGTACGAGTAAAGTTGTGCGAACAGGTGTATACCCCTAATAAACCATTTTCAATTTCAAAATCAATGTTTGTAAGCGAATCATTAAATACATCGTCGGGGTCATAGTCCGCAAACAATTGGTAATTACCGCCTTGGGCATTATTTTTAATTTTAAAAGTAACATTTGCAAGAATTCCGTTAGTAGCATTGTCACCGTTAATACCGTCAACCCAATTAATAATAAATGGGTTTGCAGTAGTCGGTCCAAACGTAACTTTGGCAAAATTTACCGCGCTGCCGGATACTACTTCCAAAACATCCGAATCATAATAGAGTGAAAGTTTTATACTTACAATTCCGGGATTGTTTATTATAGAAACGGGCACCGTAACAACATCACCCGGCTTACCCGAAACACTACCGATTATAACGGTTGGTGATAAAACCTTTTCACCGCAGTTTACACAAATATTTTCAGAATCAAGTGAATGTCCGATAGCTTTATAAACAATGTATTCGTTTAATATTTCCGCGCCACAGTCAAGACAATTTTTGACAACTTCATAATAACCGTCTTCTGTGCAGGTAGCATCACATTTATTTGTAATCGTCTCGGTATTACGGTGCTGACACTCAAGAACATTTATACCACCGTCGATGGTTGCAAACTCAACGTTCACACCCGCTTTGTTGAAAACGTCATCAGCATTATATGTAACTGTAATTGGTGTGTAGCCATCGCTTGCGCCTTGTTTAATTCTAAATTTAAGTGTTACAAAAACACCATTACTCGTATTATTGGGATTTATAGTATCTACCCAGTTTGCGATAAAGGGATTACCATCTAAAGGACCAAAAGCTGTTTTGCTAAAGTTGTCTCCCGCTACACGTCCGATAAGCTCTAAAGCGTCTGAATCATAATTAATGCTAAGTTTCATAGCAACGATTCCAGGGTTGTTTTTAATATTAATGTTTACATCTACAGTTGAACCTACGCTACCCTGAGGTTTGTCAACGTAAATCAACGGTGAATTTACGGCTATTTCACCGCATATCGTACAATAACCGTCACTACCCTCGGAATGAACGTATGATGTGTACAATTCTTCATCGCTGAGCGCTTGGTTAAAATTCACGAAAGGATCAGCACCTATTGCAAACTGTTTTCCACACACTTCGCATTTTTGGTGCGCAACAACACCCTTGCTGGTACAGTTGCCCGCAACGGCATCAATTGTTACAAACTGATGACCCTGCGCATAGTCGAAAAATGTTTGGCGAGAGGTTTCCTTTTTACAAATACCGCAATATTCTACCCAGTCATATTGACCGTCATCAATACAGGTAGGTGCCACCTTATTTTCTTCTTGATAAAAACAATTATTGTGATCGCAGTAATATACGGTTACCGTTGCATTTTGAACTGAAAAATCTACTGCCTGATCTTTAGAATTAAAGGTGTTATCGGTGTCATAAACAACAGCGAATAAGTAGTCACCCTCCAGTGCGTTAGAGTTAACCGTAAAACACAAAGTAGCAAATATATCGTCATAATAAATATCCGACTGGGCAACTTCGGCTAATTTTATATACACAGAATCGTTGGTTGGATATTCAAATTCTACATCGCCATAATAACCTGAAAAAGTTTCAACAAGTGTAAAAGCAGAAGAATCATAATGAAGTGTTAACGCCATACCGGTAAAACCGGGGTTGTTGATAATTCTGATAGGTAGATCAACCGTGCTATTAGGTTTTGCATTAAAATCTTCTAAAATAATATATGGTTGCTCAATATAAGCGCCGCAATTAATGCAAATACGGTCTTCATCAAGGTTATGACCGGTAGAGTCAAGAATTTCATAAGAAGAACCAAGCTCTTGATCGCAATCAACACAGTATTCTATCGTTTCGATATAACCGTCTTCGGTACAAGTTGAATCCATTTGACCAATGACTTCCGTTACCGAATTAGTATGTTCGCAAGCAGCGGTGGTAACATAACCTTCTATACAATCAAAATATACATTTTCAAAAGCGTTGTCATAAACATCGCCCTCGTCATACCAGACAGATACCGGAGTATATTGGTCATACATACCGTCTTTAATTTTAAAATCAAGTGACGCTATAACACCATTAGTGTTATTGTTGGGTTTAAGTACATCAACCCACAAAACGACTATGGGATTATTTTCACCATTGACTGTTACGTCGTTGAATTTACCTTCGCCGTAACCCATAAATTCCAAGACATTGCTGTCATACTCTACATTTAATTTTAATGCAACAATTCCGGGATTGTTACGGGTTGATATATCTATCGACACAGTATCCCCCGGTTTTCCAGATGCATCACTAACCAAAAAAATCGGATTGGCCGCTTCGGCTAATACACCCAGTGATGCAATCGGCATGGTCATACAAATAATTAAAATTGCCAAAATAAAGGATAAAAGTTTTTTCATAAAATCGTCCTTTCTTTTACTTTATTATACTCCTTGTACATTTTATCATTTTTTAAATCAAAAAGCAAGATTTATATCATTGATTCGTAAACCTATAAAAATCAAAAAAAGCGTGGTAATTGAGTGCCCACATAGGGATATTTTCTCCCTATGCGAATACTCCAATATTCCATGCTTTTTAACTATTAAACAATATTAAGAAATAATTTATTGTAGTTCTACATCCCAATTATTAACATACTGCATAAGCAAACCGTAATCCTTGTTGTTAACCGCATCATCATCATTTACATCGGCCGCATAAACATTAATTTGTACATCCCAATTATTAATGTACTGCATAAGAAGTCCTAGATCTTTATTATTAATGTTATTATCACTATTTACGTCACCCGACATTAAAATCAGTTCTTCTGTAACAGTAATACTACCGTTGCTTACAACGGGAAGAATGAAGTCCTCGGCGGAATTAGCAAAACTGTTGTGTAGGCTATCACCATACTTTTCTGGATTATTATTTAATATGGATATATCATATCTGCCAAATTCAGCGGTCGGCTTAACTGCGAAAGAAATTGTTAATACTGTTCCGTTTTTTGCAACGTCATTCTTTTCTACACTTACAAAAGAAACATACCCCTTGTCGGCATGATCCATAATATTATAATCGGTAAGATATCCGCTTCTGTAACCTTTGTATTCGAAAGCGTTACTATCGTATTGAACACAAAATGCCATTGCTAAAATACCGGGATTGTTATTAATTTTAATATTTACACTTACCACCTGCTCACGGTTACCCAAAACATTGGAAACGGTAATGGTTGGGGTGGCTACAGCGCTAACAGTTGTAATGGATACAACTGATAAAATCAATGCCATACTTATTATTACAGATAATATTTTTTTCATTTTAATACTCCAATTAACAGTTATAAATATCTAATATTTTTTGAGCGCGAACAACAATCTTATCACACAGTTCTTGCGGTTTTATAACCTTTATTAAATCGGTATAATTTGTTATCCAAGTTACCAAAGCATCACTTATTGCTGCTTGTACCGTAAAATCAAAGGTATCGGCAGTTACATTTGTAATAAATATATTATCTCCAAATCTATCGGTTACTTGTTCTAATATTTTATTACTGCAACGCAACTTAACCTCTTTTGTATTACCGCCAAACATACCAAATAATTTTTTGGTATAGTCAGCAACATCAAATGTATCGCGATATGCACTAACCTCACTGAAGTGACGTATAGGATTATCGGTTATTTCGACCGAATGAATTCGGTCAATACGCAAATTCATAAGATTATCATACTTTTCATAATTTCCGATGAGGTAATAATAATCAAATTGCCAAGTCATTGCATACGGACTTACAACACGGGTTTTCGACTCGGTAACAATTTTTTTGCCCTCATGAAGAATTTTTTTACTGTAAGTAAATTTAATCTTCTTTCCCTCTTGAATAGCAGTATTTATGCGGTCAATGTTATAAAAAAGTTCCTCGTTGTTGGTTTTATTGCTATTATCGATATAAATACCGCGAAGATTACTTTTGGCTTGATATTTACTGAGCAATTTATCAAGTTTTGCAGTAAGTTCGCGTGTCTTTTTTTTGCTGATGAATTTTGCCGTTCTAACTGCATCACCTAGCAAGAAAACCTCCGGTAGTTCAAAATCTCGGCTCGCTAAAAAATAACCGTTTTTAGGAACGCGTGTTTGAACAATGTCGTAACCGAAATCAATAAGGCAATTAATATCATCATAAATCGCCTTTCGTTCAGCGGTTACATCATAACCTGCTAATTTTTCACAGATATCGGTAGCCGACAGTGGATGCTCCTCATCGGTGAGTTCGGTAAGAATTTTAATAATATATAAAAGTTTTACTTTTTGTCCGCGTCTTGCCTGCTTCTCTGCCATTTTTTCACCGCCTTAATAAACTCGTTTTGTTCATATATCGCATTAACACAATCTAAAAATGCGTTCGCGGATATACCTTTAGGTAAACTAAGATATTGCGCCAAATCATTTCGCAAAAATGAACTGTTTTTACCGCCCGAAAGGCCAAATTCAAAAAGAAGTGATTTAGTAATTTTTTTATCGGTTTTTTTAAAAACGATATCACCCACAACACCGCTTCGCGCAAGCGCTTCAAGAATTATTTCTTGCGACATTCCCTCCAGCCCCAACAGACCTTCCTTTGAGGGTTTGTCCTTGCGTTTCTCCTTGCCGAAAAGTTGTGGTATGTACACATTTGTAATACTATCCTCGGGACAAATCTGCTTTAAATGCGACCGGATAAGAGCGCCTGCGCTATCCGAATCTGTAATAACTATCAAACCGCACTTGACAGCTAGATTGCGTATAAGAGCACGCTTTTTGCTATCGTTAAAAATACTAAAACCATTCGTTACTATTATGGTTGCATCAATAAGGTTTTCAAGGGTAATTTTGTCATACTTACCTTCTACTATTATAGCCTGCTTAAGTTTAATCAACCGCTTCACCCTTTGCAAGAATGTATACAAGTTTTATTGTTAGTTGTTCCAGCAAAGCCTTCGGTTCAGCACCAAAACTTTTAAGTGACTTATCGGCATCGGCAATCGCTTCAAGACTTAACTGTAATTTTGTTCTGTTAAACTTTTTGGCGTTTTGCGTTGCTCGATCAATTAAAAACAACTTGTTTTTTGGATATTTAAAATCTGCAGCAACATCGACTTTGCTTACGCCTTTAATACCTGCCGCATATGCTCTGTAAATATCCACATAACTTGAAGCTGCAACACTTAAAATAATCATTGGTTCTATCCGCATAAAAAACATATCGGATAGTTGCATAAGCGCTTTAGAGACGTTTCCGTCAAGTATTTGCTTTACATATTCATAAACCGATGCGTCTACTGATTTTACGGCAATTTCAGCCACTGTGTCCTTGGTTATTTCACCGCTACCGACATATGCACACAGTTTATCCAACTCATTTCTTAAAGTGCTTAAGTCGGTACCCGAAACCTCAATCAAATATCTGCATGCAATCTCACCAAATGTGCAGCCACGTTTCTTTGCTCCGTCTGAAAGAAGCTTAATTAACGCAGAAATACTTCTATGATTAATTTCGACACATTTTCCACCAATTTTTTCTACAGCGGAAAGTATCTTTTTTTCTTTGCTTCCTTTTTTTGCATCAAACAATATCGTATCAAAGCATATTATAAGCACACAACTGTCATTAGCATTAGAAATTAGTTCTAAAAATCGGTCAAAATCGCTCTTGGCACTATGTTCGAAATCAAAATCGGCAAGCACAACGCTTTTACAATCTGCCATCATGGGAAATTGATTTACAGCATCAAAAACTTCTTGTAAATTGGAATCTCCTTCAAATTTTTGAAGATTAAAGAAGGGGTCACCATCAAATGCCTTTTTTGCCAAGGTGTCCTTATAATGATTTTTAAGATATGAATCATCACCAAAAATAAGATACACAGGCGCAAAGTGTGTTGAAGAGATATCCTTTCGTAGATCATCTTCATATACTATTGGCATTTCATCCCCTCCTTTTCTTTTTAATTTCATATAAAGTGGAATATCCTATAACACCAAAAATTAACGCAATGGATAACCAAAACGAACTTTTCGGAAGCACCATAACCGTTATAGGCATTTTTGCAAGATTGTTAACTACATATATTATAACCTTTGACAAAGACGCAGATATCCAAAACAACGGATAGCTTAAAAAATATCCTAACGGAAGTGCCGATAACGCAAGTGCCAAAATATTTGCAATTAAAGCTACGGTTGTAGGATAAGTAATAAGCAAATTTGTGATTGGCGATATAATTGATACATATCCGAAAATTTTAATTGTTACAGGTAGTGTAAAAATAACGGCAAAAATCGAAGAAAGCGACACACCCAATATTGTTTTAAGCATCTTTGATTTTATACAAAATCGAGTAACAATTATATTATAATAAACCGGTACAATCCAGATAATTACCAAGGTTGATAATGCGGACAATTGAAAAGATATATTAAAGAACGCAAATGGTGTTGCAATTGCCACAGCAGTAATTGCTGCAAAGATTGAATTTAGCGAATCATTATCATGATTCAAAACAGGCGCAAAAGCCGCAATTAAAAACATAACAGCCGACCTTACTACCGACATAGTAAACCCGCAAATTGCAACAATTGATATAACTACCAAGGTTGCTGTGATAGTGCGAATGTATTTATTATAAAACAAATTATCCAGGCACCAGAATATTGCCGACATAATAATAGCAAGGTGCATGCCTGATACCACTATAATATGACTTATACCTGTGGTTTTTACATTAGCCAAAAAACTACCGCTTAGTAAATCTTTATCTCCGGTTGTAAGGGCGAGTAAAAGCCCCGCCGTATTGCCGCTCGAAAATGAAGACACGGTTTGTTTTACATAATTACGAATGCGACCCGTTGTTTTATAAAACAAACTGATTTGTTTGGTTTTTTCAACTTTCTTTGTTGATGCGGTAGCATAAACCGAATCACCATAATTTGAATTTCTATACTTATCAAATTTATCTATAGAATCAATTTCCAATGTAGCATTAACGATATCTCCCATTGTTAAATTTTCTTGTTGATAATCAAAAAGTAAAATTCTTGAACCCTTAGGCAATGCATCGCAGTTATATTCCTTAATCGTAACCGTGTTGTAATTTCCGTGGTTAACGGTTTCCTCTACAACCATAAATCTTCCGACAATTTTTTTACCGTCTAACAAATCAATTTTTGATATATTACAAAATTGTATTGTGAGATTTACACCAAAGAAAAAAACTGCGCTTAAAATAACAATATATCGATATTGCTTTTTAAAAATACATACTAACAAAGCGAGAATCGCTATTGCCAAAAGAATATATGCAAATTCCTTAAAATACAGTGAAACAGATGCAACAACACAGCAAATAACTGCCGCATAAAGCATAGGTCGTTTAAAAACATTCATATTTTAGAACAAACTTAAAGTTATTACTCCTAAATCCTCTAACAAAATTTTAAAGCCAATCAATATTAATATAATACCGCCAGCAAGTTCTGCCTTTGATTTATAAACTGCACCAAACTTATGACCGATAAGCACACCAATGGCTGATAAAACAAATGTTACAATGCCAATAACCGCAATTGCGACAAAAATGTTTATATCTTGCAACGCAAATGCAATACCAACTGCCAATGCGTCAATACTGGTGGCAACTGCCATAACGAGCAATTCCTTGATATCAAACTTGTCACAGCAATCATCGTCGTCTTCCTTAAATGCTTCGATTGCCATTTTTCCACCAATAAACAAAAGCAACCCAAAAGCAACCCAATGATCAACGCTTTTTATGTAAGCTTCGAAGCTTTTTCCAAGCGCCCAACCGATAAATGGCATCAACGCCTGAAAACCACCAAAGAATAAAGCTATTAAGCCCATTTGCTTGTAATTGATTTTTTGCATCTTTAAGCCTTTGCAAATAGAGACCGCAAAGGCATCCATAGCAAGACCGATACCGGTTAAGAAAACAGTAATAAACATAAATTCCATCCCAAATTATTATTTTTGCTTTTTATTCCAAGCAGTAACATCCTTTAATTCTGACCAAAGTGCAATGTAACTGTCATGGCGGGATTTTTGTATATCACCATTGTTCATTGCCTCAATTATTGCGCAACCCTTTTCGGTTGTGTGAGAGCAGGATGTAAACCTACATCCCCCGATATATTCACTAAAATCAATAAAGCAGTCAGCTAACGAAAGTTTAAAATCGTATAAATCCTCATTTGTGTCAACGGTAGAAAATCCGGGCGTATCTACAACATAGCCACCATCCCCAACAAAGAAGAGTTCGGTGTGTCGCGTTGTGTGCCTTCCGCGCCCTAATTTATCACTAACCTCACCTGTTTTTAATTGAAGATGCGGAAACAATGCGTTTAATATACTTGATTTTCCTACTCCGGAATTACCCGAAAAAGCGCATACGCTATTTTTCATTTCTTCCTTTAACAGATCAATACCGTTACCATCTTTTGCAGATACCACAAAGGTTTTAAACCCGGCCTTTGTATATATTTTGTAAAATTCATCAAAACTGCCCATATCAGCTTTGTTAAACACAATTATAGGCTCAATATTATTAAAGGCCGCAAGTGCGGTCAGCCTATCAATCATCAAGGTATCGGGCGCAGGGGTTGTATATGCCGACACAATAAACAATTTATCAATATTTGCAACAATTGGTCGGTTAAATAAATTTTTACGTTCGCATATTTCCTCAATAACACCGTGTGTTTCGTCTGTTAATGAAAACTTAACTATATCACCCACAACAGGGGAAACTCCCGCCTTGCGGAAGTTTCCCCTAGCTTTACATTCGTATACATTGCCGTCATAGTTGACATAGTAAAAGCCGGAAATTGCTTTAATAAGTATACCTTTATTCGTCATTGTTGCTTTCGGTTGGTTGACATTCATGCTCTTCATCAGCATCATAAATAATCTTACAGTCATCGCAATATTTGTGGTCGGTGGTGGGATGTTGTTCTTCACCATCTTTTATCTCGGCACCGCAAATATCACATTTGGTAGTTTTAGGTTCCTCAGGTTGTTCGGGAACATATTTTCTATAATCGGTTTTTTGAGTTACCTCGGTTGTTTTATCCTTTGCTGCATCAATCTTTATTGTAGCATAGGTGTAATATTCACTATCAGGAGCATCAAAACGGACCTTAACTGTATATTCAACAGTTTTTTCATTTCCGGTCATCTTTTCAAAAGCAAAGCTATTACCAACTTCATCAAAGTTAATTTTACCGCTTTCTTTAATCATTTTGCCCTTAGACCATAAAGAAACATAGCCTGTAGCCGCATAGTCGGTAAAATCACTTCTTATAGCAACGGTAGGTGTATATGTGTAATTGGTAACACCGGTACTGATATACACAGTGATAGTAGTGCCCTCCGGAACCTTTTCACTTGAAGAAAAATCCGGATCCTGTGCTATAACATATCCTTTTTCGTAAAATTTATCACTTGCAGTCAAATCACGATCTTCAAATTTAGGAATAAGACCTTCCTTTTCTATAAGCGCTTTTGCCTTTTCCTTAGTAAGACCTATCAGCTTAGGAATTTCTTTTAATTTAACCTCTTGACCAGCACTTACATAAACAATAATTTCAGCACCCTCGGCTACTGTTGTAGTGCGAGCAGGATCAGTTTTAATTACAAGACCTTCCTGTACTTCGTCATGAGTTTCTATCTTAACAGTTGTAGCAAAGCCTTTTGATTTCAGTTCTGAAATAGCATAAGACTCTGTTTTTCCATAAACATCCGGAACCTTAATATTTGTTTTGCCCATACTGATGTAAAGAATGATTTGATCGTTCTTTTTAAGTCTTTTTCCTGCAGATTGTGACTGATCGCAAACAATATTGCTTTCGTATTCGTCATTTGAAACATATTCCCATTTAATAGCAAAGGATGAAAAATGCTCATTTTCCTTAGCTTCTTCAATCGTCTTTCCAACGAAATCGGGACAAACAATTTCATCTGTCTTTTTATTAAACTGCTTAATCGCCCATATACCAACAATAATAAGCACCAAAACAAGCGCAGATGCAATGCCGGCAAGTATTGGAATCATATTGTTTTTTTCTTTTACTTCTTCCTCAGAATCATCGTCTTCCTCAATAACAGCAGCAGATGCAGGTGTAGAAGAAATAAGAGTGTCAACAAATTTTGTAGGTGCGTTATCAACAAAATATGAATAGTCAAACGTTGCTTCGGGATCCTTTTTAAACTGCTCTAAATCACAAAGCAATTCTGACGCAGACTGATAACGGCGTTCAGGGGTCTTTTGCATGGCATGCATTGTAATCTGTTCTAGTCCAAGCGGTATAGAAGGATTTATTTCGGTTAAAAGTTTTGGATCACGTTGCAATTGCATAATAGCAACTGAAACTGCACTTTCAGCCTCAAACGGTAACTGACCTGTAAGCATTTCGTAAAGCATAACACCAACAGAATATATATCCGCCTTTTCGTCAGTCTTTTCTCCCCTTGCCTGCTCAGGACTGATATAATGAACCGAACCGATAGCCTTATCGGTGATTGTGCGCTGTTCATTTCTTGCAAAACGTGCAATACCAAAATCGGCAACCTTTATAGTGCCGTCCGATAATACCATTATATTTTGAGGTTTTACATCACGATGAACTATACCCTTGTCATGCGCATGCTGCAAACCCTTTAAAATCTGGATTGTAAAATACACAGCGTCTTTCCAACGCAAGCTACCCTGGCGTTCAATGTACTCCTTTAATGTTATACCGTCAATATATTCCATAACGATATACTGAATAAGATCGCCGAAGCTAACATCGTATACCTTAACAATGTTAGGGTGTGAAAGCACTGCAATTGCCTTTGACTCATTCTTAAATCGACGTATAAATTCTTCGTTTGATACAAATTCTTCCTTTAGAATTTTAATTGCAACGGTACGATTTTCCACATTATCGTGAGCCTTATATACAACGGCCATACCGCCAATACCAATTATTTCTTGAATTTCATAACGTCCATCTAAACGTTTACCTACAAATCTATCCATAATTATAGTTCCTTTCTATAGGTGGGATATTATAGCTGCGGTTATGTTGTCACGACCACCGCTATGATTTGCCTGCTCTATTAACAATTCTACCGCATCAGCGGGTATATTATTTTTAATAATTCGCAACAAAAGATCATTGTCCACACAGTTGCTAAGACCATCTGTGCACAACAAAATTTTATCATTTTTATTAACATCAAAACAATAACTGTCAATTAAAACGTTGTTTTCAACACCGAGTGCTCTGGTGATTACATTTTTTTCGGGATGTAGTCGAGCCTCTTCGGGAGAAATTTTACCGCTTTCTATCAAAGACTGAACCATCGAATGATCCTTGGTAATTTGGGTAATACCGTCACGTATTAAATATGCGCGACTATCACCTATTCCGCAAATCACAGCCTGATCCTCACGAACAAGCGCAACCACAACTGTAGTACCCATTCCACGAAGTTGTTCATCCTTCTTCGAAATAGAATAAATTTCCATATTAGCAGAGGAAATAGCATTACCCATAAGGCGAGTAATTTGTTCGGTTGTTAACTTGGGCGTATATGCATTTAAAATATAGGTAGATATAACATCTACCGCCGTTTTGCTGGCAATATCACCCGCACTTGCGCCGCCCATACCGTCACACACAACCGCAAGTCCTGTGCCGTCCGGAAAGACATTGACAGAATACGCATCTTGATTAACACTACGCACTTTGCCAATATCGGTTTTAGCAAATATTCGCATCGCTTATTTCCTCCTTTGTTTTCTTTTTTAACTGACCGCAAGAAGCATCAATATCAGCGCCCAATGTACGCCTTATCGTTGCTGTAAGACCTAATGATTCCAACTTCTTTTGAAAAGCAATAATAGCTTTACGGTCAGGCTTTATAAATGTGTTTTCTTTAATTGGGTTCGCAGGAATTAAATTAACGTGACACATTATGCCCTTAAGCCTTTGGGCAAGTTCTTGAGCATTAGCATCACTATTATTAACACCATCTATTAAAGCATACTCAAACGAGATACGCCTGGTGGTCACCTTTTGATAATCGCGACAAGCTTTTAACAACTGGTTAATATTCCACTTTTTGTTAATGGGCATTGTACGACTTCTTATCTCATCGTTTGGAGCATGTAATGATATAGACAACGTTATTGGCAAATTGTATGTAGCAAGTTTGTTTATACCGCTGACAACACCTGAAGTTGAAAGCGATATATGCCTTAAGCCTATGTTTAAACCATTTTCATCACTAACAAGCTTTAAAAATTTAATACTGTTATCAAAATTATCGAGCGGCTCGCCCATACCCATCATAACAACGTTAGAAATGCGAATATTATTATCCTTTTGCGCATACGTAATTTGCGCCAGCATTTCTGATGCCGTAAGATTTCGTGTGAGTCCATAAATGCCCGATGCACAAAACTTACATCCCATACGACATCCCACCTGTGTAGATATGCACACAGTATATCCGTGCTCGTATTTCATAAGCACCGACTCAATAAGTTCTCCGTCGCAAAGTTCATAAACATATTTAACAGTGCCATCAAGCCGGGATTCGTATTTACGCAAAGCCTTTACTGACGCTATATAAGCAATCTCGTTTAATTTTTCGCATAATGATTTAGGTATATTTGTCATTTCGTCGAAACTTTCAACGCCTGACTGCAACCATTTAAATAATTGTAATGCGCGAAATTTTGGTTGGCCCAAGCTTATCACAAGTTCTGTTATAGCTTCTAAATTAAAGGAGCGTATATCAAGCTTTTCAGAAATAATATCACCTGCTTTTGTGCAATAGCGCACAATAAAAACCATCGCTACCATCTTTGTGCGGCATAAAGGTATGTTGATATTTTAACTCATACTTGGGGTGTTTGTCAAGAAAACGCTGTATAACACCCTCATTTTCGCACTTTCTTAAAGTACAGGTTGAGTATAAAATGCGTCCGCCCTCAGATAAATAATTAGCAGAATTTTCAAGAATTTGCTCTTGAACAACGGTTATGTCATTGTATTCGCTTATATCCTTGTATTTAATTTCGGGTTTTCGACGGATGACTCCCAATCCCGAACATACAACGTCACATAGTATTACGTCAAACATGCCAAGTGAATCGTTATTTTGTGTGGCATCATTTTGAATGGGTTTAATATTGGTAATTCCAAGACGTTTTGCGCCTTTTTTAATAAGTTCGATACGTTTATCATATAAATCACAGGCAACAATTTCGCCACTGTTTTTCATATACTGCGCCATAGTAAAGGTTTTACCGCCCGGAGCGGCACAAACATCAAGAACTCGCTCGTTCGCGGTTGGTGATAAAATATTAACCACTGTTTGCGAGGCTATATCTTGAACATGAAAACAGCCTTGTTTATAAGCACTACTTTTAGTAACGTCGATCCCACCGACAATCTCTAATGAATTTTCAATTTTAGCGGGAATCGCATTTATATTTTCTTGCAACAGATTATTAATTAAACTGTTGATATCGGTGTTTAAAGTATTTACCCTTAAAGTAGTTGGCGGTGCAAGCAAGGAAGATTCTAATAAATTGACGGTATCTTCCATACCGTAGTCATTAATAAAACTGTTAATTATCCATTCTGGACAGGAATATCTAACCATTAAAGACGCAACATCACTACCCTGAGGAATTTGCACTCCATCACGCAGTATATTACGCAAAACTCCGTTTACAAAGCCTGACATATGCTTTGCCTTAGAGTTTTTTATAAGTTTAACCGCTTCGTTAACCGCTGCGCTATCAGGTATTTTATCCATAAACATTATTTGATACAACGCGATGCGCAACGTTTCAAGCGCGAAAGGTGAAACCTTCTTGAGTGATGATTTTATATGCTTAGAGAGCACATAATCCAATGTTATCGTGCGATCAAGCACACCATAAAACAATGCCGTAGCAAGCGATTTATCATCTTTTGATAAATCGGCTTCAGTTAAAATTTTATTAAGTGTTATATTGGAATATGCGCTTTGCCTGACTTGCAACAAAGCGTTTAAAGCAATCTTTCGAGCATTAGCCATTATTCTACAACCGTACCTTTAGGAATTTTATGACCGTTAAGCATTATCTGTGCAGTCATTACCTTTGCACCCTCGGGTTGCACGGTTAAAAGTTCTACCGCGCCATCCTTGCAGGAAATTATCAACTTATCGTCACTATCTACTACTACTCCGCATTCTTTGGCGGTAATATCCGCCTCTTTAGCCTTTATGACCCTTATTCTCTTTCCATTAATAAAGCAAAAGGCGCATGGCCAAGAATAAAATCCACGTACAGCATTGCAAATTTCTTTGGCGGTTTTTGTAAAATCAATATGTGCCATATCTTTTTTTATAATTGGAGCATAGGTAGCTTCCGACTCATTTTGCTTAATTGGAGACAAGGTGCCTTCTTTCGCTTTTTTTAAGGTCGATATCATTAAATCAGCCGACATATCCGCCAAACGTTCAAAAAGCTCCTCAGCGGTTTCATCCGTATTGATATCGGTAATAACAGTCTCTAAAATATCACCCGTATCCATACCCTCATCCATAAGCATTGTACAAACACCGGTTTTTTCTTCGCCCGTAACAATTGCCCATTGTATCGGCGAAGCGCCTCGCAACTTTGGCAATAGGGATGCGTGGCCGTTAATACATCCGTATTTAGGTAAATCCAAAATTTCTTTTGGTAGTATTTTCCCATACGCAACAACTACAATTACATCGGGATTAATCTCGCTTAAAATGCGAAAAGCCTCGCCGTCACGTAGGGTTTTAGGCTGATAAACTGTAATATCATTTTTCAGTGCTACAACCTTTGTCGCAGGCGGAGTTAATATTTGCTTTCTACCTACGGGTTTGTCAGGTTGTGCAAAAACTGCTGCAATATCAAACTTTTCGTCAATTAGTTTTTGTAAGGTTACTGCCGCATAATCGGGAGTGCCCATAAAAACAATGCGCATAAAATTACTATCTCCTTTTTGCGTGGTCAATATATAATACTCCGTCCAGATGGTCAATCTCATGACAAAGTGCGCGAGCCATTAAGCCTTCGCCTGTTACAACTATATTTTCACCGTAACGATTTTGTGCTCTGACACTTACCTTCATTGGACGAGTGATAACCTCGCTTCTATCGGGAATCGAAAGACAACCCTCATTCCCTGTTTGTGTTTCTTCACTTTTTTCGGTTATTACAGGATTTATCAATTCAATTAATCCGTCACCCACATCTATAATGCAATAACGTCTTAGCAAGCCTACCTGTGGCGCAGCAAGGCCAACGCCTTCGGCTTCGTACATGGTTTCGGCCATATCGTCAAGAGCTTGATGCAATCTTTCATCAAAGGTAAGTTGTGTACGACATATTTTTCGCAACACATCATCGCCCAATTTTACAATATTTCTTTTTGCCATAGTAATCCCCTTTATATTATTGTTTCAGGGTTGATATCAACGCCTATATAAGTATCTCGTTTTAATTTAATATCGGTAGCACACTTGAGCATTTCCCTAAAACGAATGGTGTTTTTTGTCTTTATTATAATGCGATATCTATACTTATTATTAACCTTTGGTACCGTTGCCGGCGAAGGTCCTAAAATAATAAGCTTAACGTCGCTGAATTCATTAGCCGTAGCCTCTTTAATGTTATTAAATATCTCACCAATAGTATCCAATGCGATAGTTGCATCAGACGATTGCGTATAAACCATACAAATATCGCAATAAGGCGGAAAAATCATAAGACGACGGTTGGCAATTTCCTCTTTAAAAAAGGCATCATAATCTTGAGATTGCGCAAGCGTTATAATGTTGTTTTCGGTATCATTGGTTTGTATTACGGCAACTCCGGGATTATCCGACCTACCCGCCCTACCAATAACCTGAGTAAGTAGTGAAAAGGTTCGTTCGTACCCACGATAATCATCACCGTAAAGCGCCCTGTCCGCACCAATAACGCCAACAACCGTAACACAAGGAAAGTCAAGACCCTTTGCCACCATCTGTGTGCCAATCATTATGTCATATTCGCCGTTTGCAAATGCGGTAAGATAATTAGAATAGGAATCCTTTGTGCCGGTGCTATCGGCATCCATACGTAAAATTCGTGCTTTTGGAAACAAAAGGTTTAACTCCTGTTCTAACTTTTGAGTACCTGCTCCTGAAAAACGAAAAATTTCTCCTGAGCATTCGGGACACTTGCTTGGTATTTCGTGTGATGAACCGCAATAATGACACATAAGCCTGCGGTTAGCCGAATGATACGTCAGCGAGATACTGCAATTTTCACAAGTTGCAACCCAACCACAATCAGAGCAACTGACGTAAGTATTGTGACCGCGTCGATTTAGTAAAATTATAGCCTGTTTTTTATTTTGCAATGCTTGGTCAATTTTTATGCAAAGTTCACGGCTTATATCGGATGAATTACCATCGGAAAGTTCTTTTTTCATATCAACAATGCTAACGGTTGGAAGAATAGCATTTCCATAACGGTTTTTAAGTTGAAACAGTTTATATTTACCCGATTGTGCAGCGCTGTAGCTTTCGACTGATGGGGTTGCCGATGCTAAGCACAAAAGACATTTGTGGTAAGCGGCTCTAAATTTTGCCGCATCGCGCGCATGAAAGCGGGGTGTTTTTTCAGATTTATATGTATGCTCTTGTTCCTCGTCAATAATAACCAAACCCAACTTTGAAAAAGGCGCAAATACGGCACTACGAGTACCTATAGCAATGAGCGCCTTGCCCTGTTTTATTCGGTTATATTCATCCATGCGTTGCCCCAATGACATTGCGCTGTGAAAAACGGCTATTTTACTACCGTATCTTTCACTGAAAATTTTTATCATTTGAGGAGTAAGCGCAATCTCGGGCACCATAATTATTACACCCTCGCCACGCTGAGACACAGTATCTACAAGCTTTAAAAAAACCTTTGTTTTTCCACTGCCCGTTACCCCGTAAAGAAGTGCAGTCTCGGCATTTTGTGAATTAGCAAGATGTTCTAATCCCTCGAACGCCGTTTGCTGCTCTTTTGTAAGGACAATATCTTCACGGTTTATTTTTACATCACAGCTATAAGGCAAGCGAAACTCCTGTTTTTCAAAGGAAATCAAAACACCTTTTTTTTCAAGAGAATTTATTACCGACGATGAAACACCGGTAAAATATTGCAATTCCTTTACCGATACGCTACCGGCAACTTCAACAATATCAACAATTTCTTGCTGACGTACCGTAAGGTTTATATTGCTGGGCTTATCGGTATTAATTTTAACCCAACGCCTTGTCATATCGTGCATACGCCGTGTAGGAACTTGATTTTTTATAACAGCTTCTTTTTGGTGCAAACTATCAAGCAAGGATTGTGCGTCGGTAAAAAGTTCTTCAATTTTCTTAAATGGCTGTTCGCCTGATTTTTGCAAAAATTCAAAAAGATTTTTCTCTTGCTCCGACAAAAGTGATGTTGTGCAAAATTCCTCATTTATCTGATAAAAATCGCTTAATCGATAATTTAACCCTGCGGGAAGCATAGTGTGTATAGCATCAAAGTAAGTGCAAAAAACGTGGGTCTTTAGCCACTCACACAATTTAAGCATTTCATCACTTAAAATCGGTTGATTGTCGGTAAGAGATATAATTTCTTTTGTTTTGGGTGTAATATCCCCTTCGGTAACCGAAAGAATCATACCTTGTTTTTTTATGTTCCCCTTACCGAACGGTATCATTACTCTACATCCGGGTCGCGCAATAGCGGATAACTCGTTTGGAATTGAATAGGTGTACTTTTTGTCAAAAGAGCCGGTAGCACCGTCAATTACAACCTCTGCAATAAACCGACACACACCGACTCCCCCTTTTCTTAAAATGCCTTTAAATTAGATTAAACCTTTCTTGCTTGCAAGCTTGTTGATTGCAATGCTAACAGGCTTTTCAATAATAATTTCTTCATTCTTTTCAGCTTCACTAGAAATTTCACGAGCGCAATTTGCAATCTCGGTTACAAGTGCATATCTATTTCCAGAAGCCTCAATAAGTTTACCAATAGCGGGATTTAACATAATTAATCGTTCCTTTCAAAAATCATTTATCTAAAATTTTATTAATTAACTCTAAATTACGATCAGTTTTAAATTTGTCTGCCGACATTATTTCAACAAAATTGTTTGCAGCGGTTTCAAGGTCATCGTTAACAACAATATAATCATAATCAACTGCGCTGCTGATTTCACGTAGTGCTTCACCTAGACGTTTTTGAATAACCTCTTTACTGTCGGTTCCGCGGCCTGTAAGCCTGTTAGTCAAAACCTCAAGTGAGGGCGGCATAATAAAAATGCTTATTACATCCTGCAATTTATTGCGTATTTGCACCGCGCCGTTAACATCCACCTCAATAAGCATATCCTTACCGTTTTCGATACAGTTTATAACCGGTGCTTTCGGGGTGCCGTAATAATTGCCCACAAAAACATTGTGTTCTAACAACTCATCATTTGCAATCATCTGTTCAAAGCGTTCGCGAGACACAAAGTTGTATTTCTCGCCCTCAACCTCACCCGGTCGCATATCACGTGTTATTGATGAAATTGAAAATGCCAAATCGGGATTTTTTTCAAATACCTTTTTCATTAAGGTATCCTTTCCAGAACCCGAGGGCCCTGAAATAATGTAAACTCTGCCTTTAGTCATCGGTCTCCTCCTCATCGTCGACTGCATTTTCATCGCTTAGTCTATGCGCAACTGTTTCCGATTGCAGATAGGTTAAAATTATGTGATCACTGTCGGTGATTATAACAGCTCGCGTACGTCTGCCGTGTGTGGCATCAATAAGTGTTCCGCGTTCTTTAGCATCCTGGATAATACGTTTAATGGGTGCCGATTCGGGACTAACAATCGCAATCATACGGTTAGCCGAAACAAGATTGCCAAAACCAATATTTACAAGTCGCATAAAGCACCTCTTACTCTATATTTTGAATTTGTTCACGAATTTTTTCGATTTCCGATTTAATATCAACCACAACCTTGGTAACTTCCATATCCTGACATTTAGAACCAATTGTGTTGGTTTCGCGATTCATTTCTTGAACTATAAAATCAAGCTTACGACCTATAACTCCGCCCTCATCCAACATAGTACAAAGCGAGGCTATATGGCTACGGAGTCTTACAGTTTCTTCGGCAACGGCAATTTTATCGGCAAAAATAGCGGTTTCAGTAATTAAGCGTTGCTCGTCGATTTGAACGTCACCTATAAGTTCGCGCATTCTTGCTTCAATTTTTTCACGATAATCACGAACCGTTTGCGGAGAACGCTCTTCAATAAAATCAACCTGATTTAGTATATATTCAACCCGAGATTTAACATCGGCAACAAGTCTTTGACCCTCTAACGCGCGAGCATCAACAAAATTATCAATCGCTTGACTTGTTGCGACGGTAACCGCAGATTTTATAAGTTCTTCATCCAAGTCGCGTTTTTTTACAGTAAATATTTCGTTATTCCCTACAATTGACGAGGCCTTAATATCGTCCTTTAATTTATAATCCTTTGCAAATTTGTGCAAAGCGGAAATATACGCATCAGCATATACTTTATTAACAGCAAGCTCAATAGACTTTGAAGAAGTATCTTCAAACTGAACGTTAAGTTCTACCTTGCCGCGAGAAATCTTTTGTTGACAAAGAGTTTTTAGCGTATCATCTAAAAACTGAAAAGAACGTGGCATACGAGAACTGTATTCAAAATATCTGTGGTTTACAGATTTGATTTCGACAGTAATGTTAAAATCCTGCTCAGTAACCTTGCCGCGACCATAACCGGTCATACTTGTAACCATATAAATCACCACATAATTAGCTTATTTTATTCATTGTATTATACCAAAAAGTTATATAAAAGTCAAATGTTATATATATAATATAATAAATATATAGCAAATTTTTTTTATAAAAGGTCTTGACTGATTAATTTTTTTGTGGTATTATATACCCCACAAGCAACGCAGGTGTAGTTCAATGGCTAGAATTCCAGCCTTCCAAGCTGGCTATGTGGGTTCGATTCCCATCACCTGCTCCACGAAAAAAGAGTCTTTTGTCCACCGGTCAAAAGACTCTTTTTTAAAACTAAGTGTGCCTTGCGGCACAATAAGCACACCTTCGGTGCGTGAAGCGATGCTTCGTTTATGATATAATAAGTTCGAAGTGGAGGTGTCATTGTGTCTGAAAGTAAGTTGAGAACTCAATCTATGGATTTTGCAGTGTCCATCATCAACCTTGTCAAACAGTTGAAAGAAAAACGAGAGTCTATCATCTCTAACCAAATTGGCAGAAGCGGCACATCCATCGGTGCAAACATCCGGGAAGCCAACTACGGGCAGAGTAAAGTGGATCTGCTTTCTAAATTTAAAATTGCGCTTAAAAAATGCGGCGAAACTGAAGGATGATTGCAACTGTTGTTCAACACAAGCAATAAATGAGGAAACATTCAAAACTCATCGTAATCTTTGTGGTCGAATCAGACGAATGTTAATAGCGAGTTGTAAAACGCTAAAGGAAAAGGAGTAAAAGTAATGTCCAAAGGCAAAATATATATTTCAACTCATCCGGACAATCCTCCGAAATGGTATTGGGTTAGCGGTTTGCATGACGCTTGTATTGTAGGCGTAGAATCTTTTGAATTTCCTTTTGACTACAACAAATTTGATGGAGAAAAGAACAAATATAATCGAAATTTATTTGCTTTGAAAATCAACTCAAAAGGCGCATTATATGATAATGGCGTTAAGGAAATTCGTTTCTATAATTATAAAATATTGACAGATCAGATCTCTTTAATGGGTAGAGACAAAGTATGGTGGTTGTCAGACAAGCTTGTCGACCATGGCGATTATTATACATTGGAAATAGAATTGCAGGATTTTGATTCTGATCCCGAAGATTTTACTTATAAAATCAAATTTGAAAGAGCAGAAGTGGATAGATAATTTGATTTATACTACTTTTGGTCGTTTTTATCCTTGTTTACGCAAATATTCGTGAATCTAATTTTCAGCAAAATACCGCTCTTGTCTATCTGACAAAAGCGGCATTTTTATTTTATGATAACTTTACATCCCATCCGTTGACATACTGCAAAAGCAGAGCATAGTCGCGGTTATTTACTTCACCATCTGCATTCACATCCGAAGCAGCAAATATAATATCAACATTCCATCCGTTAATATATTGCAACAACAATGCTAAATCACGGTTATCTATGCGGTTATTATTATTTACATCACCGCTTATGGCCTTTTCAACATAAATATATGTATCACAACCAAAATCAACATAAAGTTCATTAATGTATTTGGTATCACGCGCAAAAGCACAATCGCTTAGACTTACCCGGAAAGCCGCATCTACATTATAATAATCGTCCGAAACCTTGAACGCAAGGGTTGCAAGCAGATATTTACCCTTTGTAAATTCGGCGTCAGGCGCAATACCTACATTTTGCAGCAATATAACGTTGTTTTCAGCATTTGCAATATCAAGTGGTGTAAAGACATTAACTTGGAATGCAGAACCCCAAACAATATTTTCGAGTGTAAGATGCTCATCGAATGAGAGAGCAAAGTTCCAACCGTGAAGTCTTGCAATATCGGTATTAACGTTCATATAAATATCAAGTGTTACATAACCCGAATTAACTGCTACATCGCTACCGTTAAAACCGGTTGCCTCGTAAGAAAACGATATTTCCTCATTAAGCGCAGGAATTACAATCTGTTCAACAAATATTTCATAGCATCTGTCACAATAACTGCCCTCGGTCCAGCCGGTTGAATCGAAGGTCGGTTCTTGACGGCGAACTATAATCACATTGTGACCTAATGCATCAACATAATCATCACTATAAATATCGTCACATGTTAAACACCTATGTAGCGTATATCCTTCCGCAGTACACGTAGGAGCAATTACCTCGTCATAATAATCGTGACCTACAGGATCAATAGTGACTGTAAATCTGCTATATTCATAGCCGCACCACGAGCAATACACCACCTCATCATAAGAGCCGTACTCAGTGCAGGTAGCTTCAATATAATGTTCTATCACAGGATCCGCAAAATCGTGACCACCATACATTGTAACATCCCTTGTTACATAACAGTACAGACACGATTCGGTATGTGTATATGAATTTGCATAGCAAATTTCCCAAGGGTTTGGCATTACGTCGGGATGAGTATCCGACGGGAACACATGACCTGTTTTATATAAAACATATGTCATTCTTGAAAGTTCTTGTTCACACATATTGCAATACACAACACTATCATACGAACCGTCCTCGGTACAAGTAGCACTGATATAGTTTTCCTCAGCAGTATATGTGTATGTATGCAAACAGTTATTAACCGTGATTACAGCATCAACTGTAGTATACGGCACATCATTAAATGCTACATCGAATATATTATCCTGCACACCGCCTACAATAAGCCTGTATGTACCAACAGGTGCTGTGCTTTTGATTTTAAAGGTAATGTTTGCAAGAACACCATTTTGGGTACTATCTTTCAAACAATCAGCAAAAGTAATCAATAACGGATTCCTGGTTGTTGGACTGTGAGTTGTAAGATTGCCATCAAACATTAAAGGATCAATACTTACAACTTCAAATATAGCTTCATCGTACTCAATAGAAATTTGAGCAAAAGTAATACCGGGATTATTTGATATTGACACTGGAACTGTAATTTGTCCGCCGGGCACACTGGTAGCATCGCCGACAGTAAATAATACCGTATCTGAATCAAGCTGAAGTTTTGGCACAATTATTGTCTCACGCCAAAGTTCCTCGCCGCATACAACACAATATATAACCTCATCATAAGATCCGTTTTGTGTTGAAGTAGGCTTTATGTGATTTTCTTCTTGCGTAGCGCCTTCTGTGTGCGTAAGTTGCTCAATCGCATAATCACCGCAAACACAACAAATATACGGGTTATTACAACTAGCTTCCAAATCTTCTGCAGGTACTATTGTTGAAGAAGTGCCCACACAGGTAAAACTGAACCAGCCTTGGTCTGTACCGCTGTGCACACTACCGTCTTTTGAATAAGTAACGGTTATATATTCGCCATCTGAAAGCGAAACAGTTTGAGTATTATTATTAACAGTACCCGAAATTTGCGCAATTTGGGTGTTGTTTCGCATGATTGTTAAATAGTCCCATCCGCCTTCACTTGATACTGAAAACGTTAAATCAATAGTGCAGTCACTTGTTGCCGTAATTTTTATTGTAGAAGATGAACTATGATTTTTATTGGTTGATGTGTAAACGCCGTCTTCATAAACAAAAGGATATGTAGAATTATTGGTTATTGTATAGCAATCATATGATATATCCTCTATTTCTACATAATGACCTAATGCCGGAATAATTATTGTTTCTCTTGAAGCTTCATTGTCACATACTTCACAATATGTCGCTAAATCGTATGAGCCGTTTGTTGTACATGTGGCTTCAATGCGGTTTTCCTCCATTTCTTCGCCGGGTATATGACTTAATACATCATAAACCACTGCATTACAAACCGTGCATATAACCGCTTCGGTACAAGTTGGCTGCATCGTTTCAGCAGGAACGCTTATAACGCCCGGTGTACAGGTAAAGCTAAACCAACCTTTATCGGTGCCACTGTTTACGCTAATATCTTTTGAATAGGTAATGGTTATGTTATCACCCGAAGACATTGAAACGGTTTTTTTGCTATTAGATACACTACCCGAAATTTTTGCTAATTGAGTACCGTTATGTTTGATGGTTAAAAAGTCGTAGTTAGACTCACTTGATACCGAATATGTAAGTGATATTTCACAATCATAAACCGCACGGATTGTAACCGTAGAGCTTGAGTTATGTGATTTGTTTGTAGACGTGTAAACACCGCCGCTAACACTAAATTTGCTTGAAGAAGCGTTTGTAACCGTATAGCACTCACTGCTTGACGGTGTTGTTTGAACCATATGTCCTTCAGGCTCGGTGACAATAGTTTCTCTTGAAACTTCTTTGTCACAAACAGTACAATACACAACACGGTCGTACGAACCTGCCGCTGTACAGGTTAATTCGACTTCATTTTCTATAACTTCTGAACTTAAAGTATGGCCATACAATGCGCAATATTCTTCAAAATATTCAATATCACAATCGCAACTACCAGCAATTATATTATGAAAAATACGCAAAATTGGTATTCCCGCATTTGCAGCCCAAACGGCTTGCCAATCAAGATTAGGCATTGTTGTTTTTACCGATTCACCTGTTACTGTTGTAACTTTAACAAGCTGATTTACGTTGTAATTTACACCGGCATTCGAAATATTCTGGTCAGTGTAGCAATTAAAATACGAGTCTGCTTTCTTGGTATTATAAGCAGATGTATTAAACGGAGCAATTCCTAAAAATATTGAATTTTTGAAAAGATTACCTGCCGAGTTAAATGAGCCGCCAATAGCAGTACAAACCTTGCCACTTGTACTTGTAACCGTATTATTGTAAACCAAACAATTTTCTACAATTAAATCTATATATTTGCCCATAGATGTATTGTACAAATAACCGGCTAACGCACCTGAGCCTGAGTCACTACGCGTGTTTTGAATAAAACAATTACTTACTTCACAGTTACTTATTGTATATGCCCCAGCAGCACCGCGATTTCCATCACCGATAATTCCGCCAGCAGTAACCGCACTAAAATAACTGTTTCTTACGGCAACATTTTTTATGGTAGCATTTGATGCAACATACGGAAATAAACCTGCAGCCGAATTATCACTGCGAATACCATAAATCACAACACCATTACCATCAAATACACCTTTAAAAGGTTTGGAAGATTCAGCCCACACCTTTCGTGAGCTTACATTGGTGCGTTCAAAATATCCTTTTATTTCTTCAACTGTTGTCATCGAAGCCAGCGTTTCGCCGCCATTCATATACATCGCCTTTATTCCGTCAGCAACCTTAAAGTAAGCGCCTTCGGTATCAATAAGCACACCGTTATTTTCACACAAACCACACATAAGCACATACATTTGATTAGCGTTTTCAATTATATACGGATTACTTTGTGAATTCGCATTAGAAGGATCAAGTAACGAAACCTCTTTTTCATCTGCAGTATATTCACTAACTGCGCCGCCACAATAAGATGCCGCCATGCTGCTGCCGCTTTTAATAGCGCTGTTAAATTCCTGTAAAACTTCGGTATTAACGGCATTTGCACCGGTAGTGGGAATTACGGTGAATAATAAAGCTAAACATAAAACAAACGAAAATATTTTTTTCATTTTATACCCTTCTTTTTTAAAAAACAATTTTCCAATTTCATTTTATCACAAAAATTTTAAAAAGGCAACTATTTCTACACATATGTAACGAAAAACGCCCATCATAAATTATGATAGGCGTTTAAATTTATTTAAGTGTTACATCCCACTGATTAATGTACTGCATAAGTAAGCCGTAATCTTTATTGTTTACGGAACCATCCGCGTTAACGTCGGTTGCTGCCGAAACAATTTCGACATCCCAATCATTAAGATGTTGCATAAGTAAACCAAGGTCTTTATTGTTGATTGATTCATCCGCATTAATATCACCAGATATATAATTTTTTTCAAAAACCAGATATGTAGCCAAACAGTCGGTTTCAAAAACCATATAACCATCTTGATATTTTGCCGCAATCTTAACAATATTTCCGTCATTGTCGATATAGCCTACACCGCATTTTCTAACGTCTATTGTTTCGGATACCGGCAAATAAATTTTGACAAATCCGTTAGGTTCAACATTGTTTTCACCCGATTGTAAAGTTATATCATACTTAATAATATTTTTTTCGTTTTCATTATCGGGCCATTCGGCCGCTAAAACGTCCAGTTTAGAGTCCAACGGTATAACATCCTCATAAGCGCACAGTTTAACATTGTTACTTTCAAGAACAATCTGCTTTATTTCAACATATGGTATCTCATTGGCAACAACATAATCCTTAGCTTTTGAATTTTCATAAACGGTAAGTATTGCGTTGGGGCTTTCTTTAACTATATCGGGCCCTATATTAACAACGCTTGCAGGTATTACAACACTTTCAAGCTTGTCATTGTTTCCAAAAGCTCTATCCCCTATGGTTATTACCCCATCAGGTAGTGTTATACTTTCAAGATTATAGCACCAATAAAGTGCAAGGGCTGCAATGGTTTTTGTGCCGTCTTTCACCGTAAAATCTCCCGACACTACGTTATGATTAACGTCAATCAAATGCTTACCGTTATATAAAGCGCCGTTTTCCCAATTAGCTTTATCTTTATAATACTCGGTAGATTCAAACGTGAATTCACCAATACTTATGACGCTATCAGGTATTGATACATCTTCAAGTCTGCCGCATAATGCAAATGCGTATGAGCCGATTTTTTCTAATGTTTGCGGCAGTTCTATTTTCTTTATGTTATAACAGTTAAAAAATGCCCACTCGCCTATAGTCTTGACACTTGCGGGAACTGTATACACTTCGTTTATGTTACCTATAGGATATTGTATTAACTCGGTTTTTGCCTTGTTAAACAAAGCACCATTAACAGAACAATAATTGGTATTATTTACATCAACATTTATATTTTGAAGCAAATAACAATTGTAAAACAGTTCTTTTCCTAATTTTTTAACACTAGCAGGAATGTTTATATTTTTTATTTTAGTACTTTCAAATGCGTTGTCACCAATTTGCGTAACGCTATCAGGGATATTAATTTCACATAATTCATTACATTCAGAAAAAGCAAACGCTTCTATCGTTGTAACGGTATCGGGTATTTCAAATTCAGTAAAACCGCGGCACTCGTAAAATAAACCGCTAACAATGGTCGTAATACCGTCAGGCAACTTTATAGATTTTAATCGTGTGCAACCGCAAAATGCATATGGTTTAATAGTTTTTACACTGTTTGGCACAACGATATCTGTAAGGTTATAACACCACGAAAATGCTGAATTTTCAAGCGTGTTAACGCTATCAGGAATATTAATTGCTTTTAATTTACTGCAGTTAAAAAACGCATTTTCCCCTACTGCTGTAACCGTATTGGGGATAGAATATGAAGTATCGATTTTTCCTGCCGGATATTGAATTAATTTAGTTTGTTGTTTATTAAAAAGCACTCCGTCTTTTGAGAAATAATTTGCATTGTTTTCATCAACGTTAATACCTTTAAGATTTTCACAATAATAAAATGATGCTCGACCAATAGAGGTTATTGTTGCAGGAAGATTTATATAATTTAAATTTCTGCATACGTAAAAAGCCATCTCACCCAATGTAGTAAGATTTTTCGAAATATATATGCTTTCAAGCTTATCACAGTTATCAAAAGCAGAGTTACCAATACTTACAACACTATCTGTCATTGTAACGCTTGTAAAATCACAAAACATAAAAGCGGCAGTATCAATAATTTCCACACTATTAGGTATTGCTATACTTGTTATATCACTGCAAAAGCTAAAAGCATAAGAACCTATACATTTTACAGGATATCCACCTAATGCAGAGGGTATATTTATATGTCCTGAAATTGCGTCGTCAACATCGGTAATAACAGCGTAATCGTCTACAATCTCATATGTATAGTATCCTTCCGTCGCAGTATCTGCGCTTGTAGGAATAACCGGAAATAATAAAAGAATAGCAAAAGACAAAATGACAGCAAACAATTTTTTCATACTGTATACCTCCGACTAAAATATTTTTATCTATTATGTAGTATACAATACAGCATTATTTTTTTCAAGAGTAAAAAAACTGCACCGCTATTGCGGTGCACCCCTTTTTAAGAACCTTAGTTACAAATTGTAATTTCGGTATCCTTATCAAAAATGTGAATTTTGCTTGGCTCAAGAGCAATCTTGATCTTGTCGCCAGGACGTGCAGTGTTGGTAGGAGCAACACGAGCGTTGATTGCCTGACCTTCACAGTTGGTGTAAAGATATGTTTCAGCACCCATAAGTTCGGTAACTTCAACATCAACTTCTACAATACCGTCAGCATTTGCAGCGAGAAGTTCTTCCTCGTTGTGAACATGCTCAGGACGAACACCAATGATAACTTCCTTGCCGATGTAAGGAACGAGAACATCGTCCTTATTCTTTTCTGCAGGAAGTTTAATCTTAAACTTAACGCCTGCACGTGTTTTTGTATCTTCAGAACCAAATTCAGCAAAGAAGTCATTGCCTTCTTTAAGAATTTTTGCCTCAATAAAGTTCATCTGTGGTGAACCGATAAAGCCTGCAACGAAAAGGTTGCAAGGATAGAGGTAAAGATTTTGTGGAGTATCAACCTGTTGAATAACACCGCTCTTCATAACAACGATACGAGTAGCCATTGTCATAGCCTCGGTCTGGTCATGTGTAACGTAAATAAAGGTTGTACCCAAACGCTGATGAAGTTTAGAAATCTCGGTACGCATTTGTGCACGAAGCTTAGCGTCCAAGTTTGAAAGAGGTTCGTCAAGCAAGAATACCTTAGGCTCACGAACGATGGCACGACCAAGTGCTACACGCTGACGCTGACCACCTGACAAAGCCTTTGGCTTACGCTCAAGAAGATGAGCAATGTCAAGAATGCGAGCAGCCTCTTCAACACGACGTTTGATTTCATCCTTCGGTGTTTTACGAAGTTTAAGACCAAAAGCCATATTGTCGAAAACTGTCATGTGTGGATAAAGTGCGTAGTTCTGGAACACCATTGCGATGTCACGATCCTTAGGTGCTACGTCATTTACAAGGCGATCGCCGATGTAAACCTCACCATCAGATATTTCTTCAAGACCTGCAACCATACGAAGAGTTGTAGATTTACCACAACCTGAAGGACCAACGAAAACGATAAATTCCTTGTCCTTGATTTCAAGATTGAAGTCAGATACTGCGGTTACGCCACCGGGGTATCTTTTGTAAACGTTGCGAAGAGATAAACTTGCCATAAAAATGGACCTCCTGATAAAATTCCTAAATTACTTTAGTATTATAACAAACTTTTTCCACAAATGCTATGATTATTTCCCACAATGTTTTTTTCACACTTTTGGTAAAAGTATCTAACCTTTTTACATCATTTGTTAAAAATGCTACTTTCAAGTTCCTGTTTTGTCATTTCTACACATTCGCCTTCTTTTAAGTTATCGGGTAACGTTAGTCCGCCAATTGCTTCTCTGTGTAACCCGTTAACGCCTAGCCCAACAGTACCAAACATACGCTTTACTTGATGATATTTTCCCTCGCTAATTATTAACCGAACTGTGTTTTTCGCAACATACTCAAGAACTGCCGGCCGACAAAGTGTTCCGTCGGCTAATATGACACCATCTTTAAATTTTTGTATTATATCATCATTTATATCACCATCAAGTGTTGCTATGTATGTTTTAGTAACATCCTTTTTGGGCGAAATACAATTATGCGCAAAAATACCATCATCAGTAATAAGCAACAAACCCGTAGTATCCTTGTCCAGTCTGCCTACAGGAGCTATGTCCTGTCGTTTTAAATGCTCGGGCACAAGGTCGACTACCGTTTGGCGCGTTTTATCACTCGCGGCAGACAAAACTCCTTTGGCTTTGTTCATAAGTATATACACGTATTCCTTGTAGCCGATATCATTACCATCGTAGGTAATAACGTCATTATCGGCATCTATTTGCATTGCGGCATCGCGTGTCACAACACCGTTTACCGTTGCCTTTCCTCTTTGAACACCTACCCTTACAATGCTTCTTGAAATTATAAGCTGATTCGAAATAAATTTGTCTAGTCTTTGTTTTTTCAATATATCACCCGTTTTAACGGCAACATAAATCCGCCCAAAGCAACAGAAGATATGTCGCCACCAATTATTCTATCGTTGTATACAATTAAATTTGCCACGCATTCACCCTCGTAGCCGACAGGCGTATTAATTTTATACGTATATATTTTTACACTGCAACCCTTATATAACGACAGATCATATCCAGCCGATTTTTGTAAAGAGTTGTAATTTTCATACACATTGTAAAAAACATCAGGTATAAATACAGTTTTGGTATCAGGCTGTGAATTTATAACCTCGTAACCCAAATTATTAATAAAAATTATTCTATCGGCATTTGTCTTAGCATCCGCATTATTATTACTTATTGTGTACATCTCACCGCAAATCAAAAAAATGCAAACCGCCGACAAAAATAGTATTAAAAATCTTTTTTTGGTAAAGGTTACATATGGTTTCAATTTAAATCACCCCATAAATTTTATGAGGTGATTAATACTATTATACCAAAATACAAACTGCGTGAGCGGCTATACCTTCACCCTGTCCCGTAAAGCCCATACCCTCTTCGGTTGTGGCTTTAACATTAACACAGGATATAGCAATTTTGCAATCGTTTGCAATGTTTGCCCGCATTGATTCGATGTAATCCTTAAGTTTGGGGCTTTGAGCAATCACAGTGCTATCAATATTTTCGATTAAAAAGCCTTTTTGATGTATAAGCTCTACAACCCGTCGCAATAATTCTCGCGAATCGGCACCTTTAAATTGAGGGTCGGTATCGGGAAAATGCCTACCAATATCACCAAGTGCAGCGGCACCTAATAGTGCATCACATATGGCGTGAAGCAAAACATCGGCATCGGAATGTCCAAGCAAACCCTTTTCATACGAAATTTCTGTACCGCCTAAAATTAATTTTCGATTTTCTACCAATCTGTGAACATCATAACCGTGACCGATTCTCATATCTCTTCCTCCCCTTTTACCAATGCCTCGGCAATAGTAATATCGTCAGGTGTTGTAATTTTAATATTTTTCGGAGATCCAACCACCGCCTTAACGGTGTAGCCTGCCGCTTCCATTATGGAAGCATCGTCGGTCAGTTCCTCGACATTCTGTAAAGTATTACAGGCTGTTAGATACTTTGCAACATTAACTCCCTGAGGTGTTTGTGCCGCATACAGCATACTTCTGTCAACGGTAGAAAGCACTATCCCTTCTTGCGAAACTTGTTTAACAGTGTCGTTTATTTTGCAAACACATAACGCAGCATCAACTGTGTTTAACGCTGTTGCTACTTCACTTATTGTGTTCTTGTCAACAAATGGTCTTGCACCATCGTGAATAAGCACTAAATTTTCGTTATTATCAAGTCTTTTAATACCGTTCATAACCGATTGATGACGATTTTCTCCGCCTATAACGATATCGGAAAGTTTACTTATCATATATTTTTCACACAATAGTTGCAATTGTTTAACGTTTTCGTCGGAGGTTACAACAATTATTTTAGAAATATCGGCACAACATTCAAACGCCATTAAAGTACGCACAATTACGGGCACACCCAAAATAGGCATAAACTGCTTGTTTATGCCCTGCATTCTCGTAGATTTGCCAGCCGCAACAATTATAACGGGAATTGCGCCATCTTTTTTTGAACAAATATTATATTGCAATTTTGTTTCGGTTAAATTCATATCTATCCTTTTAAAAAAGCCGCACTTTTCCGTAAAACACGAAATCAGCGCGGCATTAATCAATTACTAAAAATTATTCTGCATCTTCGCAGCAGCAATCACAATCGTCATCACAACAATCGCAATCAAAATCAAACTCTAAATGTGTACCGCAGTTTGGACAATCGATACCCTCATCCTCAAGCATTTCAGCATCAAGATAAATAATATCGTTGCATGAAGGGCACTCCACCTCATAAAGTTCATCGTCGCAACAATCGCAATCACAATCGTCATTACAACAATCACAGTCACATTCATCGTCACCATAGATAACATCTTCCAAAGAGGCAAGATCTTCATCAACAGCATCGATTTGCTCGCTCATATCATCACAAGCATCTTCAATATCACAAATTTCTGCGGTAATATCGCCCAAAAGATCAACGATAGCAGCAATTATTTTGCCTTCCTTACTATCGGTATCAAGTTGGAGACCTTCCGCAAGGCCTTTGATATATGCAATCTTTTCACAAATATCCATTTAAATTCTCCTTAAACAATTATGCGCGTTCCATATACTCGCCTGTACGAGTGTCGATACGAATAACCTCGCCCTCATTGATAAAGAGCGGTACGCGAACTTCACAACCTGTTTCAAGTGTAGCAGGTTTTGTAGCATTTGTAGCAGTATTACCTGCAAAACCAGGTTCGGTAGCAGTAACAGTAAGTTCAACAAATGTTGGTGGCTCTACACCGAAAACCTTGCCCTTGTAAGAAAGAACCTTACATACCATGTTTTCCTTTACAAACTTAAAGTTGTCAGAAAGTTCAGCAGCATTGATAGGCTCAAGCTCGTATGTTTCCTGATCCATAAAGTAGTAAAGATCACCGTCTTGATATGAATATTCCATATCCTTACGCTCAATAAAAGCAGTTGGAAACTTTGCAGTTGGGTTATAAGACTTTTCGATAACCGCACCTGTAATAACATTCTTTGTCTTAGTTCTTACAAAAGCGGCACCTTTACCCGGTTTTACGTGTTGGAATTCAACAACCTGTAAAACCTGTCCATCCTCTTCAAAAGTAACGCCATTTCTAAAATCGCCGGCACTAACCATTTTAATTCCTCCATATAAACAATTTTGTTAAATCACTTAACATATATATCGTATTTTATATCTTTTTAGGCATTTTGTCAAGCATTATATATCATCTATAGCTTATTTCTTAAGGAAGTAAACATTGACATTGTCGCACGGGATATTTATAATAATTACAAAAGACGAAACTTAATGCCTTGGTACTGCTTTTATGGCTATTACCAGTCCTTTATATTATTTACAATTATGGTGATAAAATGAAAAAAAGCAAAAAAATATTAATAATTATTTTTTCGGTACTGCTTGCCCTTATACTAGCAGTGGTAGGCACATTTTTTACGCTGATCTATATCGGAAAATCGCAGTTTCACAAGGATGATACCCACATCTCAACCGATGCCGTAGAGGTTGAAGACAATAATACAATAGTTTATAACAACGAAAAATACATTTTAAATAAAGACATAATAAGCGTTCTGGTTATGGGAATAGATCGAGGAAACCTTGGCGAAAATTTAGGTAGTGGTAAAAACGGTCAGGCAGACGTTGTTTTTGTTGCGACTATTGATACAAAAACTAAAAAGACCTGTATTATACCAATATCTCGCGAAACTATGGTTGATATAAACCTATATACTGCCGAGGGTAAATTTGCAGGAACAAGTCGCGAACAGCTATGCCTTGCCTATGCTTACGGCAATACTATCGAAAACTCCAGCAAAAATGTTGTGGCCTCTGTAAAACGACTACTTTACGGTATCAACATTAACTCGTATCTTACAATTGAAATGACCGGTATTGAGCAGCTGACAGATTTGGTAGGCGGTATAAATTTAACTTGTCTTGAAGATATCGAAACCTTGAGATTAATGGCAACAAAGGGGCAAAATCTTAACCTAAACGGTAAACAAGCAACAGCATATATACAGTATCGCGGCAACGATACCGAAGCCAACGCTCGTCGTATGTTGCGACAAAAGCAGTTTTTGTCGGCCCTTATGAATAAAACCGGAAACTCCATACTGAATGACTTTACAAATCTTGGCAAATACTATAATACACTTAAACCATACTATAATACAAACGTTTCGTTTGCTCAAATAACCTATCTTGCGCAAAATTGTCTGACAGCAAATTTTGGTGATTCGCTGGATTATAAAGAAATAGAAGGCACCCTCGCTCAAGGAGAAAAGTGGGTGGAATTTCACGCCGACGAAGAATCACTTTTGCAAACGGTGATTGATGTATTTTATATTCAACAATAACAAAAAGCACCTATCACAATCCATATGATAGGTGCTTTTTTAATCCGTTTTGTTAGAATTATAAATTATTTAAAATATCAATAACCGTTTCAAGCTCATCGGGTTTTACTTTGTCGGCTGTTTTGTTGCTCTTTACACAATCGGCAAAGTAGATAATCTCTTCTGCATAGGCGCCGCTCTTTGGTAGGTTAATTTCGCCTGTGTCACCCGTTGCCGCCTCTTCAAGGCTTACAACATTGCCGCCCTTTTCATAAATCTTAAGTCCCTGACCTTCGTTTGAAATGATTGCATCCTCAAACTGAAAACGGAACTGCGCAGTAAACGGATATGGACTTGCGTACCAGGATGATTCTGCATTTACAAAGAAATCTCCAAAATCATAAGTAACGTTTATGTAGTCTTGATCTGGCAATTTACTGCGGAATGAATTGGTCTTTTTAGGAGCGCCAAAAGCATACACCAAAAAGTCTAGATCGTGTATATGAAGGTCGTAAGGCACAAAACCGCTGCGAGCCTCATCACGCATCCAGTTATCCCAACTCCATGCAGGAAACGCGCTAAGACGTTTCATATTACCTGAAAGTAGCTTGCCGTATTTACCGCTTTCATAAACACTTTTTACAAATTCATACTCACGCCAAAAACGAATTACGTGCGCTACCATAAACTTAACGTTATTTTTCTTGGCAGACTCATAAACACGCTTAACATCTTCACGTTTTAGGGAAATCGGTTTTTCACACAACACGTTTATACCTTTTTCCATAGCTTTTATGGAATAATCTGCGTGTAAATATGTAGGAAGACAAATATCTAAAATGTCCAATTCTTCATTTGCGAGCATTTGGTCAAAATCGGTATAATGTCTTATTTCGGGATATTTTTCCATTTGTTCTGGTCGCACATCACAAAGAGCTACAAGTTCTGCACCATCAAGTCCCAACCATGCGGGAATATGCGCACCACTTATACCACCGACACCTATAAGTCCAACCTTTAACATAACGTTATCCTCCGTAAACCTCATTTATAATTTTGGTTAGATAATCGCGCGCGTGAATTATATCTGGTTGTTGTTGCTCATTCCAAATTTCGCGCTCGATTGTTACATAACCGTCATATTCAAGCTCTTTAAGCTTTTTAAACAACGCCACAAAGTCAACCTTACCATCGCCAAGACGAACTTCTTGACCCAATGAATGACCATTTGTTGGGTAAAAACCATCTTTAGCATGAATGTTACGAACGTATTTACCAAATACATCCAATGCATCAACAGGGTTTGCTCTGCCGTAAAGAATAAGATTTGCGGTATCAAGATTTATACCAAGATTATCCATATTAACCTTTTCAAAGCAACGCATCATTGTAACGGGTGTTTCCTGACCGGTTTCAAAGAGCAACCACTGATCGTTTTTCTTTAGGTGACCTGCAACACTTCTAACCGCGATACAAAAAGGAGCAAACTGTGGATCATTGGGGTTTTCAGGAATAAAGCCCATATGTGTTATAACATCGGTAACGCCAAGCTTTTTAGCCCAGTCAGCGCCATCACATAGCTCTTTTACACGCATTGCGCGGTATTCAGGCGGTACCAAACCTAGGGTTAATTGACCGTCATAAAAATCCCAAACAACAGGACCTGACCATCCACACCAAAAAGCAGAAATAGTTATACCGTATTTTTCGCATAGTTCCTTTACCATATCTGCATTTTCATCGGTCCAATCTTTTGGATTCCAAGAACCCAATTGACAGTTATCAAAACCAAAAAATACAAGTTGTTCAAAATACTTTTCAAGTTTTTCTTTTTCTGCAAAATGTATCATATTACCTATTTTCATAAAGCGTTCTCCCTTGCAATTGATATATTTCCTTAATATAATAGCATATTCAAAAACAAAAAACAATAGATTTTTAAAAAAAAGAGTCTTATCGTACGATAAGACTCAAATTTTAAAAATTAAAATTATTTGTTAAGTGAAATAACGCCTGCAACAAGCACGAGTACAAAGAAAAGAATTACACCATACTTTGTGAAACGAGCAAGTTTTGCATTAACTGTACGCGCCTTGTTTTTAGAAAGGAATGTATCTGCCGCGCCGGAGATTGCACCGTTAACGCCCGCTCTGTGTCCTTGCTGTAACAAGATAACACCGATTAGACCAACGGATACTAAAATCATAACTATGCCTAAAATAATTTCCCAAACGTTCATTTTTAAACCTCCCAAATATATAATTCGGTTACCCGATAAAATTCGCAAAAACTATCATATCATAAAGTTAATAATTTTGCAAGTGTTTTTTAAAATTTTATTTATGACAATTACATCCGCCAAAAAGCTTATCGATATTTAGTCGCTTTTCATCGGCATTTTTAATAAAACCGAGCATTTCAAATAGTTGTACCGATGCCATATCATCATAAAAAGCGTCTAGCACAAAATTCTCGGCTGCAACGTGTAGTGCGCTGCGTAAAATACCGTCAGCGAGTGGGATATCTGACTGTGGCTCTACCACAAACACAGTCATGGTTTTTTCGGTAAGTCTGTAAAGGCAATAGCCCAATTGGATACCTTTTTCCGTTGCCGTTACGCAACCCGAAAATTCATCGGTTTTAATATTATGCAAATTAAACAGTTTTTCAATTGCCGCTTTGTCGCGAAGGGGCAAAACACTTATCATTGTTCTTCTTGCCTTTCTTTTGAAATGCTTTCAAGACGGGTTAATTCTCTTTCGTTTAACTCACGCCAAGAACCAGGTTTTAGTCCGCCTAGTTTAACGCCGGCAATTTCTATGCGTTTAAGACGCAAAACATCAAGTCCTACTACCGCACACATCTTTCTGATTTGTCGATTTCTTCCCTCTTGAATTATAAAGTTCAATATAGTTCTGTCTTCACGGCGTTCAACAACAAAAACATCGCAAGGCAAAGTTTTTTTACCTTCTATTATTACGCCCTCACACAATTTTTTGATTTGATCATCATCTACTGCGCCCCCAACGGTAACGCGGTACGTTTTGTTAACGTGGCTTGACGGATGAGTAATTATGTTTGCGAGCTCGCCATCATTTGTCATTATTAACAAGCCTTCAGAATCACGATCAAGTCGTCCTACAGGAAAAACCTTAATACCGACGTCTTTTACCAAATCAGCAACGTTTTTGCGATCAAACTCATCGCTAAGCGTTGTAACATAACCTCTAGGTTTATGTAACATTATATATACCTTTTTGGTAACCGAAATAACAGTTTTACCCCTTACGGTAACTTTATCACGTTTAGGGTCAACCTTATCACCCAAAGAAGCAATTCGGCCGTTCACACGTACCTTACCGCCCTCAATAAGTTCCTCAGCCTTACGACGTGAAGCAATGCCGCATGCCGAAAGATGCTTTTGCAGTCTTATTTTATTATCCTTCATTCTTTTGCTCCTATAACTTCAGTAATAAACCTTTAAATATTTCAAAAAACAAGATAAGCTTGTTGTGATTATTATCAAACTCAGTACCTGCCACTATTGGCAATTCGCATACTACAGTATCGTTACAATAATACTTAACTTTACCCACTTCCGATTGCTCGTCAATTGGCGGATACAAAAAGTGCGGTAATTCTATTAAATAATTTACCTTTGAATTTTCGGTAACGTTTATCTGTGCCGAAGGAACTGATAACATAATACTTTTTCCGTTCACAATATCAAGCGCAATTTCATTTTTAACAGGCGCAAACACCTTTGTTTCAACCAAAGACAATCCTAAATCAAGTAACGCTCGGTGATCTTGCCAGTCGTTGCTGTCATTTAATGTTACGGCAATAACAAACTTGCCGTCTTTTTTTGCGGCAGAAACCAAACATCTACCAGATTTTTTTGTAAATCCGGTTTTCACGCCCACGATATCATCGTACATCTTAAGTAACTTATTATGATTTGTAAGTGTTCTGTTATATGGCGGATTACCATAACAAAGCCTCGCCGTTTTTGAGGCTGCCGCTTGTGCAAAGCACGGATTTTTTAGCGCCTCTTTCGCAATAAGTGCAAGTTCGTACGCCGTAGTATAATGACCTTCCGCATCAAGTCCTGATGGAGTAACAAAATTGGTATTGGCAAGCCCCATCTTTTTTGCGCGCTCGTTCATAAGCTTAACAAATTGCGAAACACTGCCTGCAAGAGAAATCGCCGTTGTGTTTGCCGCATCATTACCTGATGCTAACATCATACCATATAGCAAATCGTGCAAACTGACAGTGTCGCCAATTTGCAACCCCATAGAAGACCCCTCGACCGTTACCATTTCACGAGTGGTTACTATCTCTTTTGAAAGGTCGCCGCCAAGTTCGCACAACAAAAGCGCCGTCATAATTTTGGTTGTACTCGCCATTGGTAATTTGCTATCACTGTTTTGAGAATACAGTACCTCACCTGTATATCCGTCAATAACAACCGCTGCTATTGCAGATGTGTTGTATGCCGATACAACACAAGAATTTACCAAAACAAACGCGCACCAACAAAGACAAATATATCTTTTCAAAAAACTCACCCATTAATTTTATGTGTGAGATTTTTGTTATATGTTAACTATTTTTCGTCTTCAAAGGTTATCTCTGTCTTTTTTTCAAAAAGACTTTTAACCTTATCAATAAGCTCAGGCGCCATATTTATAGCCTTGTCTATTGTATTCATTTCACTGTAAACGGGCATCATATGAACATTATCACCATTAATACATATAAATGCTACCGGATTAACAGTAACACCCGCGCCACCACCGCCGCCAAAAAGTTGTTGACCGTTTTTGCTTGGAAAATCACTACCACCCGTAGCCAAACCAAAAGAAACACGTGACACAGGCACCAACGTAACGTTACCCACAACTACCGGTGTGCCAATAATTGTGTCGGCGTCAACCATTGCGCGAAGTTTGTCCATTGTGGTGTCCATAACATTTTTAAGATTGTTTTCGCTCATATTTTTCACGTTCCTTGCGTTGTAGTTTTAAGAATTGTTTTAACACGCCAAATACGGCAATAAGCCAATAAAAAAGCTTGGTCTTAATTAAAAAAGAAATGCTAAATTCCGACTTTGTTTTATCAAAATCCGCGCTAATGTTAATATTCTTTGGTTTAAAATCGGTGTTTGCCTGCAAAAGCGACAAAGCGGGATACATTGCGGCGCACACTTCGCCGTATTTAATGGCAGTATTTGCGGCATCAGACGTAGAAACTGTTAAATTCAACTTAAAGCGTCTTATTTCAAAACGCTTTATTACCCGCCAAAGTTTTTTAAACACTATTGTAAATATCTCGCTAAAATAGGATATGGTACCTAACAATCCCTTTTGTTTATAGGTTTTTTTTACAAAACCATCCTCTTTTTTAGCAGACTTTTTATCGGATGATGCAGATGCTTTTTTGTTATTTTTTTTAGTTTTTGTCCGCTTTTTGTTGCTAAAAATTGTTATGCCCAAATATTTAATTTTTAACATAAACTCTTTTTTATAGGTTAAATCAACCGTTAGCGGTAAAAACAACAACAAAAGTATCAGACTAATAATTGCAACAATAATTATAAGTGCTATCTTCACGAAGGTATTTCCTCTGCAGTAATTTCTTCACCTATTGTAAGTTGTTCGCCGACATCGTTAACCTCGGGGTTATCCTTTGGTAATGGTGGCAAATCACCTAAATCATTTAAACTAAAGCTACGCAAAAAGACCTTAGTTGTACCGTAAAGCAAAGGACGACCGGGCAATTCAAGGCGACCGCGCTCTTCTATAAGTCCTTTTTCAACAAGTGTTGACACAACACCCGAACAATCAACACCACGAACCTGTTCAATAAAAGCTCGTGTTACCGGTTGGTTATACGCGATAACCGCCAAAACCTCCAACGCTGCGGGAGAAAGCGGTGTTCTGCGTTTAATATCGAATGCGGTTTTAATATACGGCGCAAATTCCTCGCGGGTTACAAGTTGATAAGTGTTTTCAAGTCTTACAACGTAAAAACCGCTGCCTTGTGATTCATATCTTTTTTCAAGTTCGCCAATATATTTTTCAACCTCTTCGGGTTTTATTTCAAAAGTTTGTGAGAGTCGGTCTATGCTTATGGGGTCGCCCGATGCAAATAAAACTGCCTCGATTGCTGAAATTGTTTGTTGTTTGTTCATCCTCTTTTATGCCCCTTAACTATCTTAATTTCTGCATTTTCGGCGCTGTCACCGCTGATTTCCACACGGTTTGCTTTGCAAAGTTCAAGCACCGCCAAAAAAGTTGCAACAAGCTCCGAACGGCTGCGAGCCGTTTTGTAAAGCGAGCTTAACTTGCTTTTGCCTCCCTTTACAAGATTGCGTATTACAAAAACAATTTTTGTAGATACCGATACAATCTTTTTAGCAACAATTTTGGTAAAGGGGGCAACGTTGGGCGGTAACTTGCGTTGTCCGCGACCAACCGCCGCAAGATAATACTGATACATAACGTCGCTATCATGCACAAGCTCGTACGTTTTATCAAAATCATATTCGGTAGGCACACGAATATATCTGTCAAAGCCTGCCGTCATTTGTCCAAGCTTTGCCGCCATTTCACGACAAAGTTGATATTCAAGCAATTCGCCCGTAAGTTCTTCCTTAAGACGCACAATTTCGTCATGCTTCGGCAAAAGGCTGACCGTCTTTATATAAATAAGACGTGACGCCATCTCTAAAAATTCGCTTGCTATTTCCATTTCCTGCGTGCGAAAAATCTCCATCTGTGCAAGATATTGCTCGATTAAGACAGATAGTTGAATATCATAAATATTAAGTTTATTACGCGCTATAAGTTGCAAAAGCAAATCAAGCGGTCCTTCAAAATTTTCGGTTTTATAAGACAGTGTAACCGATTGCTGCATTTTTCACACTCCAAGTAAATTAAATGGTAATAAGGCAAGATTTTCCACAAGAATTAAAAGTTTTGTAGACAAAAATGATATCGGCAGGTCAAGTACTCCGGTATAAAGCAACGCCAATATACCGATAAATATATATCTTTCGTACTGCATAATCTTAAAATAATGTTTTTGCGGTAAAAAGGCAAAAAGTATTCTTGAACCGTCAAAGGGCGGTATCGGTATAAGATTAAACACCGCAAGATGCACGTTTATGTTAGCTATTATATAAAAGAATAAGGTTATTACAAAAATTAAATTTTCGTTTCCGGTTGTTAGATTTCCAATCACAAAAATCAATTCGGTAATTTTGCATAAAACTATTGCAATAAATGCGACAATGACGTTAGATACAGGACCTGCAAGCGCTACTAAAGCCATGCCCCACTTTGGATTTTTGTAGTACCTTGCGTTAACCTGCACAGGCTTTGCCCAACCAATACCAAAAAGCAAAATACCGGCTGCGCCTAAATAGTCGATGTGCGCCATTGGGTTAAGGGTTAATCTGCCCTGATATCTTGGTGTAGGGTCACCTAGCCGTGTAGATGTGAAACCGTGCGCCCACTCATGAATAGGCAAGGTTAAAAATATAACCACAAACGAAGATAATACGTATATTATAATTTCGGACAAAGACAAACCGCCTTTGATAGCGTTAATCAACAAGCACTAACACCCCAATCTAAATATATTTAGTATATTATATAACATTATTGATAAAAATACAAGCAAAATATACGTCTATTGATTTTTTGAGCGCTCGATGTTATAATGCTACTGATATGGAAATTTTACAACTGATTATCAAAATCATCGACAAGGTCTCAGGCTTTATCGGAAAGCTACTTAAATACAAGCTTATATACAAGTTAACCGGCGTTTTCTTCACAAGAAAATGGGGGGAGGCAAAAAACAATCACAAGTATGCAGTACTTGTCGCGGCCCGAAATGAAGAAACGGTTATCGGCAATTTGATCGACAGCATCAATCAGCAGGATTACCCACGTGAGCTTGTTACGGTATTTGTAGTAGCCGACAACTGTACTGATAACACGGCAAAAATTTCTCGCGAATTGGGCGCAATATGTTACGAAAGATTTGATACCGAACATCGCACCAAGGGATATGCCCTACAGTTTTTGGTTGAAAACATAAAACGAGACTACGGTGTAGAAAGTTTTGACGGATATTTCATTTTTGATGCCGACAATCTGCTTAAAGAGGATTATATCACCCGAATGAACGAATCGTTTGATGCCGGGCAAAAAATCATTACCTCTTACCGCAATACCAAAAACTTTGGTGATAACTGGATTTCAGCATCGTATGGCATACATTGGCTGCGCACCGTTCGTCAAGAGCATCGCGCGCGTTCGCTATTTCATTTGGCAACACGTATTCAAGGTACGGGATTTTTATTTGCGCACGAGCTTATAAAAGATGGTTGGGACTATGTATCCCTTACCGAAGACCGCGCTTTTTGCGCTGATGCGGTAGCACAGGGGTATCAAATTTCTTATAACAATGCAGCCGAATTTTATGACGAGCAACCGGTTGATATGAAGGTTGCGTGGCGCCAACGCATACGTTGGTCAAAGGGTCATTTGCAAGCGCTTGTTGAGACAGGTCCCAAACTGCTAAAACATATTTTTGTAACCGGCGGCGCTGCAAATCGTGAATGTCCTGACGCGCCCTGGTACAAAAAGTTGTTTAACAATATACGACTTCGTTTTATGAGTCTTGATATGCTTTCGGTTGTATATCCGCGCTCGCTGATGATTTTGTTTAAAAGGATTGCAAAGTATTATCTTATATTTTCACTAATCCTTATTGGCTGGCAATGTTATGATTTTGATTTCTTTAAAATCAAAACATTTGGGCTTACTCTTTGGGGAGGCCTGCATTTTGACAGCTCGGCGCACGGTGAATGGTCGGTCGTAGGTATTATGACGCTTTCGGCGTTTTACGCCTCATTTGTAAGTTATTTTAAAAACATTTTTACGGCAGTTTATATTTACTTTATAGAGCGCAAACGTATTGAACATATTCCGTTTTTCAAAAAGGTTTGGTATTGTTTAACCTTCCCTATTTTTGATATTATCGGCAAATTCTCATTACTAATAGCGTTGTTCAAAAAGGTTGAGTGGAAAGCCATTCCCCACACCTCAAGCGTAAAAATTGAGGACATTCGCAAGGGCGGACCGCTAAAAGACAATTACACAACTAAAACATAACAATAAAACGGTAAGGTTAAATCCTTACCGTTTTATTTATAACGAAAACGGACGAGCGGCGCTCGTCCGTAAATAATTATTTTTTAAAAGCCAAAAACTTGTTATGAAAATTTATCTTTTAGGTTGCCACATGATTAACGTCACTCGCAATGACGTACATATAGATGCATCTAAACCCTGTGGCAATCCGTTTCTTTTAATTTTTAATTTTCAATTTTCAACTTTCAATTGGAATTGCAGTTTACTGCAATTCCACCTTCCATCCGTTAAGATATTGCATAAGTAACCCTAAGTCTTTGTTGTTGATTTGGGTATCATTACTTATATCGCCCGATATGTACTTTGGTTTTTCAAAACCGCAAACGTTGCAGGTTGTGTCTTCCTCGTCGTCATAGACATGATTGTCGTTTCTTACAGTACCGCAAACATTGCAATCGGCATCGCAAGCATCATCATAGACGTGATTGATATTTCTTACAGTACCGCAAACATTGCAATCAGCATCGCAATCATTATCATACGAATGCTCCGGCGCATTAATACAACTGTTATAATACCAGGTAGCGTCGGTTAAATATGTATTACCGATACCAATTGTTATTTTCGCCCTGTCTTCCTCGCTGCCCCGGTAGTATATGCTTGTAAGGCTGGCGCAATCTGAAAACGCATAATTGCCTATACTGGTTACGCCATTACCGATCGTTACATTTGTAAGGCTGGCGCAACTAGAAAACGCACCCTTGCCTATACCGGTTACGCTATCGGGGATTGTTATACTTGTAAGACTTTCACAATAAGAAAACGCATCCTCGCCTATACTGGTTACGCTATCGGGGATTGTTATACTTGTAAGGCTGTAGCAATTTGCAAACGCACCCTCGCCTATACTGTTTACAGGATACCCGCCTAAGGTTGATGGTATAGTTATATCACCACTGATTGACGTGTCAACATCGGTGATGGTAACGCTACCGTCGACTACCTCATAGGTATAGTAACCGTCGGTTTCCGCGTTTGCAGTTAATGTGAATGCGCCTATTGGCGCAGCGCAAATTATAATTGCCGTTGCCATTATTAAAGATAATAGCTTTTTCATCGCAACATTCTCCTTTTGGT